>JALCSU010000066.1 GCA_022653735.1 Bacteroidales bacterium | reverse complement strand
ATGATCACCACTGCATTCAGGGCCATCACTGCCGGGAGGAATTGTATTTTTGCCAGCCAGCCAAGCCAGTGATGAAGAGCTCCTGAAATGTCTAGAAACAGCAGTGTGATTGCGGCGAACAAGATCACCGCCACGGTGATTCTGATTTTTCTGAGCATTGGGAAAAAATCGTTAACGTTTTGGACAAATATAGCAAAAAATCGTTTCCTCGACTTTTACATATTACTTATTATTTGATTTTTTTTCAGGCCTGATGCTCTTTCTCGTATTTATCCAAAGCCTCGGCCATGAGCATGCGGCCTTTTTCGGAGATTTCGTTTCCCTTGGCATAGTCTGGGATGGCTCCGTAGGAGTCGAAGCTCATCTGCACGAGTATGTCAGGAGGGTAGAGCCGAGTCTCCAGCTTCGCTATCGTGTGATTTGCGATGGCAAATGATCTAGTGATGATGGAAAAATAATTATCATCGGCGGACACCGGCGACTTGATTTTGTCGCTGTTGAGCGCTTTCTTGATCATTCTCTGGCTCTCGCTGCCAATCAGCTTTACCTTTTCCAGCATCGATATGTCTTTCAAACCGGAAACGTACCTGACCACGTCACGGGCCTCGCTTTTGGATTTTTCGGCTTCCTGTCTCTGTCTGTATGCACTTTTCAGGAATGCTTCGATTATGTCCGTGTCGGTGACGTTCACGTCGAAGCCCACCAGAATGTCGTGCCCATTCCTCTGCACGTATCCCAGAGGGAAGGTGCTTACGAGCCCTCCGTCCACGAAAGTGCGCCAGCCGTTTTTGCTAGGCATGAACAGGCTAGGAATTGAAATGGAGGCTCTTATGGCATCGAAAAGCTTTCCTTTCCGGAATGCCACCGGCTCGCCGGTGTAGAGGTCTGTCCCTACAGCCACGTAAGGAATTCGCAGATCCTCGATTTTTACGTTCGGGACGACGGATTCGATTGCCTCCATCACTTTCATGCCTTTGAGGACATATCTTTTGTTGATGGAGAAGTCGAGCAGCCTCATCAGCTTGAAATTATTGAGCGAGAACAGCCATTCCTTGAATTCGGGAAGCTTCCCTGCGGCGTAGATTCCGCCAACGAGGGAACCTATGGAGGACCCTGCCACGGAAGTGATGCTGTAGCCTCTGGCTTCTAGTTCTTCAATGGCTCCGATGTAGGCGAATCCTCTAGGACCGCCGCTAGACAGCACGAGGGCGACGTCTTTAGTTTTCATCAGAATATTAATTGGTTTTCACGAATATACCAATTTTTTAGGAATATGCTCTATTCCAATAAGGACATGCCTTTATGAATATGCTCTATTCCAGCACGATGAGGGCGATGGAAGGGTGGGAGAAGGTGAGGGTCACCGTGTCTGCGGAGGCTCTGTTGAGGGTTGCCTTCCACCAGTTGTCGAAGACGACGTGGTCCAGAGGCCACTGCAGCCCGGAAGACTTTATGTTCAATGAATTGTCCGGACTGAATATGGAGACAGGGCGGCCTTCCCCGACTTGCAGAGAGCATGAATCGGTGACGGCGAATATGGTTGCCCTGTCGGAGACCATGTCCACGTAAGGGGCGCCTTTTGCGGGAAAACCGCAGGCTCCGCACTCACGGGCATATTCCATCAGAAGCGACATATTCCCGATGGTATGGACCTCTCTTTTGCCGGTGGCACCAAGAATATGGACTATGCCGACATTTGGCCAATGCTCCATCAGGAAGCGGAAAGCCTTGGTCTGGTCGTTGTGTTCCTGCTCGGTGAAATGATGCACGATGCTGGAATATTCTTTTCGAAGTTTCGGCGAGAGTGAGTCCATGTCACCTACGATGGCATCAGGCAACCGTTTTTCTTTGAATATGTTGTCTCGGTGCTTCAGAAAGCCCTCGAAAGCATCATCGCAGCATATTATTATGTCTGCCTGCCGAAGTAGGTAGAGCGGATATTCAGCCCTTGGGAAGTCCCCAGCCCCTAATATTACAGCTGTTTTCATGATTTCGTCTTGGCTATTTCGGCCTTGGAAGTTCCATCCGTAGTCTTGTAAGTCTCTATATTCCTGAAACCTGCGAGGAAGGCATTGATTTCCATGCGCTTCTTTCCAGAGAGCTGCACATCCTTAAGGTAGATGGCGCCGTCGGCAGTAGCTATCGCTAAATAAGACTTCCCATCGGATAGGATCGTCCCAGGCGTTGCTGCGCCGAGGCCGGCGGAATGCAACATATTCATGAAATCATCATTTGAAGCCTTCTCGGCGGAGAAAACCTTCAATTGAACAGGCTCTTTCCCTTCGACAGCCAATTCCGTGTAGGCTGCCGGATAAGGACTCAAGCCTCGGATCAGATTGAAAATCTGTTTCGTGGAATCGTTCCAATCTATGTGGCAGAGCTCTCTGGTGAGTTTCGGTGCTGGCTTCAGCACTTCAGAACCTTGGATGAAGCTCCTCTGCACCCGGGTGTCCGCCGTGTGCTCTATTATGCCTTCTGTAGTCTGAACCACCAGCTCGGCCCCAATCTGCATCAGGCGGTCGTGGATGTCACCGGCGGTTTCGTCCTCGCCGATCTTGATGCTCTGCCTCAGAATGATTCCGCCAGTGTCTATGTTCTTGTCAATCATGAACGTGGTGGCTCCGGTGCGCTGCTCTCCATTGATGACTGCCCAGTTTATCGGGGCGGCTCCGCGGTATTGTGGCAGCAAGGCTGCATGCAGATTGAAAGTGCCCAGCTTCGGCATGCTCCAGACCTCTTCGGGCAGCATCCTGAAAGCTACCACTATGAACAAGTCGGCCTTGTAACTGCGGAGCTGTTCCAAGAACGCAGGATCCTTCAGTTTCAGTGGCTGCAATACAGGAATCCCTCTTTCCGTCGCAAATTCCTTCACGGCGCTTTCTCCCATCTTCTGGCCTCTGCCGATTGGCTTGTCTGCGACTGTCACGACAGCGACCACATTGAACTTTTGCTCCAACAGTGCCTTCAGTGGCTCAACTGCGAATTCAGGTGTGCCCATGTAGATGATCCTGGTCTTCTTGAAGAAACCGGCCACCTTGCTCTTGACTTTTCTCCAGCTGTTCTTGATGTTATCCCCATTGAATATCTCAGAATCGTGCACGGCTTTCCATGTCAGGAACAAACCTATGGCAAAGAGCACCAATGCGGAACTGAATGCCCCCACCCATGGGCTTACGGAGCCATCTCTGGCAAGCTTGACCCCTGTGATGTCGATGATCCAATAGAGAACGAAGAATAGAACCGAGACGATGGCAGACACGCCCACGCCTCCTTTCTTGATGAGAGCTCCGACTGGAGCCCCGATGAAGAACATCACGAAGCAGGCCAGTGCCTGGCCATAGCGTCTGAGATATTCCAGATTGGCATACCTTAGTCTTTCCGTGTAGTCGTAAGATTCGAACTGGTAGCTCACCAGCTGGCTTTCTATCTGCTTCGTTACTTCCGATGCCCTCTTGTAAGCTTCGCACATCGCTGCCTTGTCGGAGAATTTCAGAAAGTCAGGGTCTGAGAAATCCCTCGTTATCCCGCATTTAACGGACGTGTCCAGCTGGTTTCGAAGGGTGAACGCAGAAGGCGCAGCCATAAATCTAAGCTGGCTTCTGGTGGCACTGTCCCGAACGACAGTGAGAGAATCCTTCTCGACTTTCAGTATCCTGAGCGGCAGGGCTTTAACCTGGTCGCCGAACCGTGCGCTGTCAGATTTCTGGAAGGCGTAATTCTCGAGCGGAATCACCATTTCCTGTTTAGTGAAGTCTATCCTTTGCAGCTGCAGGGTCGTGTCTTTGAAGTTTATCTGATTGTCTTCCTGATAATTGATGCCATTGAACATCTTGAACGTAATGTAGGTCTTGTCCTTAGACATCTGCATTATGGCAGAGTCCGCCAGAGTGAGCCTCGTGTCACCTCTGTTCTCACTGTGGTCGTACAGCATCACGTCGTGCATCATTCCCGTGCGATCGTTCCTTGACTCTACTCTAAGCACGAAACCATCCACTCCATCGTAGAATGTTCCTGCCGGAATCTTTATCTCGTTCTTTGTCTTCTTGATGTCATCTCGGAGCGTATAGATTTGATTGAAGGCCACTGGCACCAGCTTATTTATGACGAAGAAAGTGCCTATGGTGATTACCGCCGAGGCAATCAGCACTGGGGTCATGATCCTCATTAGTGACAAGCCGGCAGCTTTCATTGCGATCAGCTCGTTGTTTTCGCCCATCTGCCCGATGGTCATCATCGCCGCCAGGAGGGTGGCGAGAGGCAGAGCCAGAGGGAGAACGGTGCAGCTGCCCCACCAGAGGAACTCGGCTATGACACTAAAACTTAGTCCTTTCCCCACGAGCTCATCGATGTAGACCCAGAGAAACTGCATCAGGAGAATGAAGATGACTACCAGAAGGATCATGAAGAATGGTCCTATGAAGGCAGTCAATATGAATTTGTCGATTCTCTTCATCCTCTATGTTTTGTCATTTCAGAACAAATCTTCTCGTCGTCATCCGGATCAAATCTTCTCGTCATCCAGATCAAATCTCGTCGTCATCCTGAACTTGATTCAGGACCTATTCATTCCGTAGCGGCCTTAATCATTGCTTCCAGAGCATCGCGCAAGCCTGCGGAATTGCGCCCGCCTGCGGTAGCAAGCCCAGGCTGGCCGCCTCCTCCGCCCTGGATGCATTTCGCTGCTTGGCGAATATCCGTCCCCGCGTTCTTGCCCTTTGCAACCAAGTCATTGGAATACATTAGCGTTAGCTGAGGCTTGCCTCCGTGTTCGAAAGCAGCGGCAACCACCATGTTCTTTGCCTCTTTCTGCAGATGCAGCACGGCTTCTCTGAATATGCCTGGGTCCATGTCGCGCTCGAAACGTACAACATTTATTCCATTTATCTGCTCGCTGCGCTTCGCAAGATCCTCGGCGAATTTCGCAGCCTTCTCTTTCATGAAGCTTTCCACTTGGTGACGGAAATCCGTGTTTTCGGCCACCATTTTGCTCACTGCGACGAAGATGTCAGGAGCATTATTGAACAAATCCCGGATGCTTCCCAGCAAGTCCTGAGCCCTGTCCATCATTTGTTCAGCATCCTCACCGGTTACAGCTTCGATTCTTCTGACTCCGGCGGCAATAGCAGACTCGCTCACGATCTTGAAATAACCTATCTGGCCGGTTGCCTGAGCATGCGTTCCGCCGCAGAGTTCTATGGAATCTCCGAACTTCACGACCCTCACCACGTCGCCGTACTTTTCCCCGAATAGGGCGATTGCCCCCAATGCCTTCGCCTCGTCCATTGTGGCATCTCGTTTTTCCTCAAGCGGATAATTCGCACGAATTAGCTCATTTACCCTATGCTCCACGCTTCTCAGCTCCTCAGGCGTTACTTTCTGGAAATGCGAGAAATCGAACCTGAAATAGTCTGGACCAACATAAGAACCCTTTTGCTCAACGTGCTTGCCTAGGATTTCCCTCAGGGCAAAGTCCAGCAGATGAGTGGCGGTGTGGTTGTTCGTGATTTTCAGTCTTCTGCCCTCATCTACTATAAGGGTGAAGCTTTTTGTGCAGTCAGACGGAATTTTCTCTGCAATATGTATCGTGAGATTATTCTCCTTAATTGTATTGAGTATCTTGATGGTCTCGCCGTCCTCGGAAATAATGATGCCAGTGTCCCCGATCTGTCCACCCATCTCGGCATAGAAAGGAGTACGCTCGAACACCAGCTGGAACATGGTCTTGTTCTTTTGCTTCACTGTCCTTTGCTTCAGCAGGCGCACGCCATCTACCTTGGTCAGGTCATAGCCCACGAATTCCTCTTCCTCGCCTTCATCGTAAGTCACCCAGTCTCCGAACTCGTTAGCTGTAGCATTTCGGGCGCGGTCCTTCTGTTTCTGGAGCTCTATGTTGAATCTGTCCAGATCTATCTTATAACCGTTCTCTGTGGCAATCAGCTCGGTGAGGTCAATAGGGAAGCCGAACGTGTCATAAAGCACGAAGGCATCCTCGCCAGGAATGACTTTCGTCTCTGCGTTCTTGGCCATGTAGTCGTCCATCATCTTGATTCCTCTATCCAGTGTTTTCAAGAAAGACATCTCTTCCTCACGGGTGACGCTCTCGATGAGTTTCTGCTGCTGTGCCAATTCTGGATAGGCCTCGCCCATGTCTGCCACCAGCTGAGGGATCAGGTTGCAAAGGAATGGCTCGTTGAAGCCTAGGAAAGTGTATCCGTAACGGACTGCGCGGCGCAGGATTCTTCTTATCACGTATCCAGCCTTAACGTTTGATGGCAGCTGGCCGTCAGCGATTGAGAAAGCTATGGCGCGCACGTGGTCTGCGATGACCCTCATCGCCACCTCTGTCTTGTCGCTCTCGTGATATTTATGGCCGGAGAGTTCCTCTACCTTGAGGATGAGGCCTGTGAAAATGTCTGTGTCGTAATTGCTGCTCTTGCCTTGGAGTACCATGCAAAGCCGCTCGAAGCCCATTCCTGTGTCAATGTTCTTTGCCGGAAGCGGTTCCAGAGAGCCATCAGCCTTGCGATTGTACTGCATGAACACCAGGTTCCATATTTCTATGACCTGATCATTGTCGGTATTTACCAGCTCGTACCCTGGCTTTTGGGCGATTTCTTCATCGCTACGAAGGTCGATGTGAATTTCAGAGCACGGTCCGCAAGGCCCTGTCTCGCCCATTTCCCAGAAATTATCGTGCTTGTTGCCCAGAAGGACATGATCTTCTGGCATGTACCTCAGCCATGCCTCCTTGGCTTCCGAGTCCATTTCGGTTCCATCTTCGGCTGATCCCTCGAAAACTGTGGCGTACAGCTTGGTCTTATCTATCTTATACACATCGGTCAGCAACTCCCAGGCCCACTGAATGGCTTCTTTCTTGAAATAGTCCCCGAAGCTCCAGTTGCCCAGCATCTCGAACATCGTATGATGCCTTCCGTCGTGTCCTACGGCCTCCAGGTCGTTATGCTTCCCGCTTACCCTCAGGCATTTTTGTGAGTCAGTAGCGCGTTTCATCTTAGGGACTGTATTCCCTAGGAATATGTCTTTGAACTGATTCATTCCTGCGTTGGTGAACATCAGCGTAGGATCATTCTTGATGACCATAGGTGCGGAAGGCACGATGGTGTGCCCTTTCGAAGCGAAGAAATTTAGAAATTGCTGCCTAATCTCTTTCGAAGTATACATAAGATTCAAAATATTGTTTCTGTGCCCTGTTTTAATTTAGGCACGGAATTGGCAAAATTATAACAAATTTCACGATTTATCGCAAAAAAGGTATATTTGTAATTATGCGGAAATACGTGCTGAATCCTGAAACTCTGATTTACGAGATCAAGGAAGTGTCCTTGAAGCATAAAATATTGAAGAGCTTCCTGCTTTTTGCGGGAAGCGTGGGCTTGGCGTTCCTTTACGCATGGCTGTTCTCCTCCGTCCTCGGATACGACCTGCCAAAGACGGCCTTGCTGAAGGCTGAAAATGCGAAATGGAGCGGCAAGATGGACATAATGAATACTCATCTGGACAGATATGAAGATGCTCTCAATGCTTTCCAAGTAAGAGACGATGATGTTTACAGATCGATATTCGGGATGGATGAAATCTCCGCAGACGTCAGGAATGCTGGAATAGGCGGAGTGGACAGATACGCTTATCTGGACGGCCTGCAGAAGGATAACCTGCTGAAGAACACGGCCATCAGGCTGGATCATGTCGCTAGGATGGCTTACGTGCAAGACAAGTCCTTCGATGAGGTTGCTGTGGTGGCACAGAACGCAGGGAATATGGCCGATTGCATCCCAACCATCTCACCAGTCGTCCCAGACCCAGCTAAGTATAGAATCACCAGCCCGTTCGGATATAGGATGGATCCTATCAATGGCACCGTTAAAATGCATACTGGAGTGGATTTCGCCATGAAGGTCGGCAACCCTGTCTATGCCACGGGCGATGGGGTAGTGGAGAAAGTCGAATTCGATTTCTTCGGTTACGGGAATATGGTAACGATCAGCCATGGCTTCGGTTATGAGACGAAATATGCTCACTTGAATACCATCACTGTCACCGAAGGCATGAAAATCAAGAGAGGCGACTGCATAGGCGAGGTTGGAAGGTCTGGAAGGACCACAGGCTCGCACCTGCACTACGAAGTATTATATAAGGGCACGAGGGTGAACCCATACAATTATTACGACATGTCCGTCCCGATTAATGAATATCTCACTATGGTGCACAAGCGGGAGGATGAGTCGCAGGCCGTGCTCACCAGGAGGAACTTTAGTCTCAGGCTGCGTAAATGAAACGGGATCACTACATATTCGACAATACGCGCAACGAATTCATAAAGGTTACGAATTCTACGGGACGCATCGTAGGCAAGATCCTGAAATATTTTGCCGTGACTGCTTCCCTTGCGATAGTTTACTATGTCGTTTTTTCGCTAGTGATCAGCACGGACTCTGAGAAAAAGCTGAAACAGGAAAACCAGATGTACAAGCAGCTGTATTCCGAGATGGTCGCAAAAGAGAAAGTAGTCGGGGACGTGATACAGGGCATAGAGATGAAGGATAGGAATATCTATTACGAGATTTTCAAATCGGATGTTCCTAGCATGTCGGATTTCTCCGATCAAACAGAATTCACCTCTGACTCTATCTCGGAGAATAATATCGTGAAATATTCTTCAAGGAAGCTGGACGTTGCCCAGATGCTCAGCCAGAAAACGGAGGCCAATTTCAAGAAGATAGCAGAGGCCCTTTCCGATGGCTCCAGGCCTATTCCGCCGCTCACGAATCCCATAAAGAATTTCTCTTATCGCAGGGTCGGCGCATCTGTTGGGAAGAAGATCAATCCTTTCTTCAAGGTTGCCGTGGAACATGAAGGGATGGACCTTCTCGGTCAGCAGGGGGACTCGGTCTACACGGCTGCCGATGGGGTGGTCAGCAGAGTGACGCGTTCCGAGAAAGGTCTCGGGAACATCGTTGAAATCTCTCACGAAGGAGGATACTTTACGAGGTATGCTCATTTGGATGGAATAAAAGTGTCTAAGGGACAGAAGGTTAAAAAAGGGACTCTGATTGGAACGATAGGCATGTCTGGAAATTCTTTCGCGCCTCATCTTCACTACGAGGTCCTGAAAGATACCGTCAGGCAGGAACCGGCGAATTATATGTTCGCCTCTTTGTCTGCCGACGATTATGCTAAGATGTTATTCTTGTCCGCCAACACCGGACAGTCAATGGATTAATATTATGGAAAAACTTTATTACACGATTGGGGAAGTAGCCGAAATTCTGGACGAGAACACCTCTCTAGTCAGGTTCTGGTCCAATTCATTCACTAAATACCTCAAGCCTAAGAGAAACGCCAAGGGCAATCGTCTCTACACCAAGGAAGACTTGGAGACGCTGAAGCAGATACACTATCTTGTAAAAGAACAGGGCATGACGCTGGATGGAGCGGCGAAAAAGATGGCTGCCGACAGGAAAAAGGTGGATTCTAAGGTAAAAGTACTGGACAGCCTGAAGACAATTCGTAAACAGCTTGTGTCTGTAAAGAAATCGCTATGAAGGTAAGGGAGATAGCTTCAGTGATTGAGGATTTCGCTCCCCTGAGCATTCAGGAGGAGTGGGATAATAGCGGCCTGTGCATTGGCTCTCCGGAGCAGGATGTGCATGGGGTGATGATTGGGTTTGACTGCACGCCGGAGCTGATCGATGAGGCCGTGGCGAGGGGCTGCGACATGGTGGTTACTCATCACCCGCTTATCTTCAACGGGATACGAAAAATTCAGCCGGAGGATCCCGTTGGGCTGGCCGTGATGAAGGCGGTGAGTGCCGGAGTTGCTGTTTATGCGGCTCATACTACCGCTGACAAGGTGCTGGATGGGGTTAGCGGAGCCATGGCTCGCAGGCTGGCGCTTCAAGATGTTCACGTGTTGGATGAGGAAGAAGGGGGAATAGGCCTTGGTGCCGTCGGAGTGCTGCCAAAACCTATGGCATCCGACATATTCATTGAATATGTCAAAGAAAAATTCGCTCTTAAAGTGGCCCGCGCTTCGCATTCGCTGGATATTCCTATCGAGAAGGTGGCGATGTGCGGAGGGGCCGGATCTTCTCTCATAGGGAAGGCTATGGAAACGGGGGCTCAGGCCTATATTTGCGGGGACATTTCCTATCATCATTTTTTTACTCCCAAAGACTTCATGGTCATTGACATAGGACATTTCGAAGGAGAAGTGGAAATTGTGAATGTTTTATATTCCTTGATAACGAAAAAATTTCCTACCTTTGCAGTCCAAGTCAGTTCGAAGTTAG
>JALCSU010000065.1 GCA_022653735.1 Bacteroidales bacterium | reverse complement strand
AGCCAGATGACGTGGTCCTGCTAGAGGAAATAAGGGATATTCTTAAAGAGCAGAAATAGTTTCCTCACACAGCAGACAGGGAGGACATAAACTGCTTAGGCGATTGTCCTGTCGCCTTCTTGAAGTATTTTCCGAAAAACGACGCATTTCGGAAATTAAGGTTGTTGCTGACTTCCTGAACTGTCAGGCCTCCATTCCGGAGCATGATCTTTGCTTCCCGGATGACATATTCGGCAATCCAGTCCTTAGCATGCCTCCCTGACTCTTTCAGAATCAGCTGGGCGAAATATTTCGGCGAGATGAAAACCTTGGCAGCATAATAGGTGACGCTCCTCTCCTCCCTGCAATGCGTGCTCAGCTCGGACAGGAAACGGTTCATCACTCCATTCTTATTCCACTTCCCTATGTCCGGGATGCTTTCCTCTAGCATGGAGATTTTTTGAGCGACCAAGGAGCTGAGTATCATGAGGGAGCCTTGGACCGAGTCTTCCTTGAACGGATTGTTTCCTGCCCTCCCAGTGATGACATCGCACAAGAAGCCATAGATTGTCGTGGCTATTACCATTTCTTTTTGGCTGCCCTCCAGCACGTATGGATGAATGACATGGCTGTGCACCATCATGAAGCTGCTGTCATCATCTTCGCTCAAGAATCTATCCGCAGAAAAGACAAACGTCATGGCTTTGAATCCTTCCTGCGGAAGGAAGTCTTCCAACACATTGTAGGGATTGATGAGGATGGCTTGCGAGGCCTCCAAGATATATCTCATGGAGCCAATATCATATATCGCAGAGCCGGAGCAGCATATCTGGAATATCATGAGATTCGTCTTCAATGGAAAAGATTCCTTAAGCCCTGTGAAAAAGAAGGAATCGTGTTCCTCTCCGCCGCTTATGTTATCGTAAAGGAAGAATTCATCTTGGTAATTCAAGACATCTGGCATCACCCTAATGCTTCCTATGTCTAAGACATTCTGATCGACCATATATCAAATTTTAGCCAAAATAAGAATTTTAGGTCAAATCCCGCAAAATATTCCGCAAACAAAAAATTTTTCGGAATTTTATGCAAGATTTCAATGTACATGGATTTAATAAGCGTGTGTTAAAATTAATGATGAAATATTAAGTATGACTATGAAAAAATATATTTCTAAATTTTTGCTGCTCCCTATGATGGCGGCAACTCCATTCTTTGCATCTTCCTGCCTTAACGACGATGATGACTCAGGTATCTACTACGACCCTTCCGTAGGCCCTTACAACGCCTTGGTAACAGTCAAAATCGCCTCTGACGGAAGCAACTATTTCCAACTTACTGACTCCACTATCGTGATTCCTACCAACATGAGTGAAGTCATGAAAGAAGAGACAAGGGCCCTATGCTATCTGGATTATGAAGAAGATTTCATGAAGAAGGATACGGTCAAAGCCTCTGTCAAAACATTCAAGAAGGTCCTCACTAAGAAAGCAGTCCTGCAGGACTCTGACGAAGGCAAAGTTGCCATCAACCAACAAGATCCTGTCGAGATATTAAATGACTGGACGACCGTTTGCGAGGACGGGTATCTGACATTGCATTTCGCCGCTCAGTGGGGAAACGCAGGGGCCTCTCACATTCTGAACCTCGTAAAGATTTCCGACGACCCAATGGTATTCCGATTCTGCCATGATAAGAATGGTGACTACGGGACTGAATGGGGCAATGGAATCGTCGCCTTCAACATGAGAGATTACTTTCCAGAGGTAAGTGCTAAGGATGTTTCTTTTACCCTTCAGTGGCTTTCATACGAGGGCGAAAAAAATGTGACATTTAAATATCCTGCTAAAAGATAGAGTGACTCTGCTGACCAAAGAGAACGAGCGCTCGCTTGTCGAGCGTGCGAAAAGTGGGGACAGGCTTGCGATGAAGCAGATCTACGACTGCTACTCGAATTACCTTGCCGCCACTTGTTCTCGTTTCCTGCCCGATAAGGCGGAGATGAAAGACGTTCTCCAGGACAGTTTCATCAAGATATTCTCTTCTTTAGACAAATTCACTTATAGAGGGGAAGGATCGCTGAAAGCTTGGATGAGGCAGGTCGCCGTGAATGAATCGCTGAAAGTACTCAGGCGGAGGCGAAGCAAAGTTGGAAGCGCTATTTCCTACACTTGGGACCAGCCAGACATCGAAGATGAAAGTGAGGAGGAGCCTGACATTGGAAATGTCCCGGAGGAAGTGATTCAGAACATGATAGAGGCGCTGCCAGATGGCTACAGAACACTAATCAACCTCTACGCTTTCGAGCAGAAAAGCCATAAAGAGATAGCCTCGCTGCTAGGGATCACGGAAAGCACGTCAGCGTCGCAGCTGCACAGAGCGAGAGCTATATTAGCGAAGGAAATTAATGAATATAAACGTAAAAAAGGAGATGCCTTATGAATGAAGATTGGTTCGGCAAGCTGAGGGATAAGATGGAGGATTATGGAAAATCCGCCCCCGAAGGCTTGTGGGATGAAATCGAGGCATCCCTTCCGAAGAAAAGACATGTGGTCCCTATCTCATGGGTTTGGAAATCGGTCGCAATAGCCGCAGCTCTGGCGATCGGAGTTTTTGCCACAGTCAGAATCGGTCATCGCTATAATGCTCCTGCGCCCATAGTAGCTCAGGCTGAGAAAGAGACTACAGACGTTAGTAAAGTAACCGTAAAGCAAGAAACGGCAGAAGATGTGAGCGTTGCCGAAGACGCACAAGCGAAGAAACTGCTGCTGGCATCAGCCAAAAAGCATCAGCGTGAAATGAAAGAAGAAACTATTATTCCACAGGATATTCCTTCATCGTCAAGCGTCGAAGAAACCTCTGCAGAAAGGACGGAAGATCTTTCCGAACAGAAACTCGATAACAGTGAGCCAGGAGACGAAGATAAGGCCGAAGAAGAAGAGGCCCGGAGAACAGCGGAATTCTTGCGCCAGGCAGAAGCCGAGGATAGGGCTATGAAAAGGACAGCCCATCCTATTTCCGTTGGACTGTCAATCGGTTCTGGAGCGACCGAGAGCAATTCATCAGGAGTTTTCAACACGATGATGTTCGATGCCGGCAAATCCCCTTATACTGGCAATAAGATCGACGGAATAGCTACCAGGGCCGTAACCAAGGATGTCGCAAGAGAGAATATTTACGATGACGCCAGCCATAAACGCCCCGTGAGAATGGGGATCATGGTGAATTATCCGCTCAGCAAGGTTTTCGGAATAGAGTCCGGGTTTAATTATTCCATACTCAACAGCACGTTCACGACGACTTCATCGAGAACCGAGACTGAAGATTCTCAGAAACTGCATTATATCGGCATTCCAGTGAACGTGACGGCTAATATTCTTAATACGAGATACTTCCGCATTTATGCCATGGCTGGAGGAATGGGAGAGAAGTGCGTTTCCGGCAGGGTTACCACATCTGTCCGCGACGAAAAGGCCGGTAATGTCAGGACATCTAAGAAAGATCTTGACATTGACGGTCTGGAGTGGTCAATTAATGCCGCCGGAGGCCTTCAATTCAACATTACCGATTTCGTTGGCATCTATGCCGAGCCAGGCGTCAGCTATCATTTCGACAGCAACTCAAATGCGAACACGATCTACACCGACCGGCAGTTCGATTTCGCTTTCAATCTCGGTATAAGATTTTCTCTGAATAAGCGTCGTTAGCGTGTATTGCGGGAAGCGCATGCTGAGGGTCTCATAGTGCTTGAAGCACGCTCATTTTCACTGCCGCATTTATCTCAACGCCCTTATCTTTGCGGTCGTATGCATAACCTTCGGCGTTATAGGTTTTCTCGGTAGGAACCATCTTGCCATTCTTCCTCACGAAGAAAGCGCTATGATCTACATTTGCATCCATCTTCTTGAGCTTGAATTTGTTCATGTCCATGCCTGTAAAGCCATTAAGAATATCCAGTTCTTTCTTGCTAAGCTTGTACCCGAATGGGATATTCGCATGAACCTTGACGTTCTGGTAATAGCTTTTGACGCTGTAATCCTTCATGTTAATTCGAAGAGTCACGTCATGCTCAGCCTTGACTATGCCAATGAAACGCTTCTTATCATAATAGTGAAGCAGATATTCATCGTCGCTCAACTTGTTTATAGACCAATCATCCACGTCTTTCGAGAAGTCATCGAACATGAGCAAGAACCATGACGGCCACATATTCCCGAGACCTTTCACGACATCTTTACTGTCTAGCCTCTGAACATGCTTTTCCAGAACGTCCTCATCAGAAGCCTTCTTAGCTGCGCTTTTGACATCCTTGCTGTCTATGTCATTGGAACTTAACTTTTCGAGATATTCTTCAGTCGTAGGCCCATCATTCTTTGAAAGCTTCTGAGCGGACGAATCTGCTTGCGCCGATTTCTTAGCCTCATATTCAGACCTCATCCCTTTCAAATAACTGTCTATCTTTGGATCTACGTTATATTTATGGATGGAAGTCACGAATTTTGTCTTGACCGGGAATGAGCCGTCTGGCGTCGGGGTTTCAGTGACAATCCCGACATCCTGCTCCACGCCCATGATTTTTTCATTATTCTTAATGTAGGAATCGGCTTTTATCTTGTACTGCCTAACCTCTTCAGGGAAATCCTGCTCCAGTTTCTGGCCGACGAGTTTCAGAAGATTGCTGACCTCTCCTTTCTTGCTCTTGCCCTTCTTCTCAGTAAGCCTCGCCTCTGTCAGCTGAAGAGGCTCACCCTGAAGCTTGAATTTAAGTATCGCAGAAGGGCCGGACTTCTCTATCCAGCCATAGAGGTTGTAAATAGAATTCCGACTCTCGGTATAACCAATGTAAGAGACTACTAGAGTATCGCGATAATATTTGTTGTAATCTACCGTGAGCTCGAAATTTCCATTGTCGTCAGTGACAGTTCCGACATTAGGGTCACTCTGAATATAAATGCATGCGTAAGAGAGTGGCTGCCCCTTGTCATCAACGACAAGACCCTTTATGTCCATGGCAAAAACTGAAACACAAAGCAGGACTGAGACGATAACAGCAAAGAATTTCTTCATGATAATTACATTTAGTTCAGGCTAACTGCAAAAATCATGAATATTCAATTATAAATACTCAATGTCATAGTCATAATTCCACAAATTGAAATAAAGATTGCCTTGCTCCCATTCGACTTCGCCTCTCTGGAAGTCTACGGTCTCGCTGCGAGGATAATTCTTGGCAGGGGACATTTCCCTGCCGAAATCGGTGTTCACTATCATTCTGTAAGGCTCTATGCCACCCAAAAAGAAATAGCCGCCGTAAGGTGTTATGCCGAAGCTCTGATCCACAGGGACCCAGCCGTAGCCTTCGAAATAGGCCTCGCACCAGTCATGCAGATTCTTGTCGCCAGGGTGTGTCATGAAACCGCTCTGCCATCTTGTCGGAATGCCTTTGGCACGGCAAAGCGTCATGAAAAGAAGCGTCACCTGGCCGCAGTCGCCATGACCGGACGAAAGGACATATTCAGGAATATTCTCAATCGTGGAATATTCCCTAGCTGATGCCCAAGGAAAGGTTTTATCTATCCATGAATATATTGCCTTCGCCTGAAGGTAAGGGTTCTCTATGCCGGCCGTCAGGGAGTCTGCCGTGCGGCGGATCCTTTCAGTGAATATCACATGTTTCTCACGCTCGGCGGTATATTCCTTATATTCAGGAGATTCAGTGTTATAAGGCAGTACCTTGGACGAGTCGATCGGATGCCATTCGCCGCAGGAAACATATTCAAAGACCTCATAGAATGTCATGTCCTTCCACCTTTGCACTTCGGCTTCCATGTAGAGGCTGCTGTGGGCGCACTCAGGGTCGGAGAAAATGATCTTGTCTTTTGAATATGGCACGCCATTCACTCCTGCCTCGATGAATTTCACGTCCGACTGTCGTCCCACATCGCTCCTAGGATAAGGCAGCCAGCAGCGGAGATGCTTCCCCGGGCGCAACGTATTCGCTGGCACGGTGAGCCTGTATGTCACTTTCATGCGCTTTGGAAGAGCATAATACGGGTCTGGCTTGCCGGCGGCAAGATTATCTTCGACCGTTTTCTCTATGACAGGGATAGTTTGGGAATCGATGACCTGATGACCTTCCAAGCCGCTCGAGCTGTCTTTCTCAGCTTTCAGGGCTGCCAGTTCTGGAACAACCCTGAAAAGGTTCGGAGCAGCGCTGTGGAAATACATCCTGCGCTTGCCTATGACCATCGACTCTAATTTGCCGGACTCCGTCCAAGCCTCTATCTGATCATCAGTGACATCAGGGATATATTCCTGAATATAATTTTTCACATCTCTTTCCGTCCTGTCGAAATCAACGGCATACCTCTGGCTGAGGTCCCTCTCCCAAGAATATTTGTGCCTCATTTGCTTGGGAAGCCAGATGTTCAATGCTAGAAGAATAGCCACTGCCGCCCAGAGAGCTATCTCGCCTTTTTTAATCTTTGCCATGTTACAAAAGCTTTAATCCTATGCCAGGCCTGTCCGGAAGGGTTATCTTCCCGTCCACGACAGTCATTCCCTCGAAACGGTCGTTGCTGATCAGCAGGTTTCCGTCCAGGTCAGCGAAATCCACAGCTGGAGACAGCTGAGCTGCCGCCGAAACAGCGCAAGAAGTCTCAGTCATGCAGCCGACCATCACCTTCATACCCTCGGCACGAGCGTAATTCAGCATTTTCCAAGCCTCCCTCATGCCTGTGCACTTCATCAGTTTAATGTTGATGCCAGTATAGGCCCCTTTGATGGATGGGATATCCTTAAGCCTTTGGATGGCCTCATCTGCGAAGATGGGCACAGGACTGCGTTCGGTAAGCCAGGCGTTGTCGTCCAAACGCTCCTTCGGCATCGGCTGCTCCACCATGACGACACCATGTTCTTTCAGCCAGAAGATTTCGTCCAAGGCCTTTTCCCTGTCTTTCCAGCCTTGGTTCGCATCCACTGCAATCGGTAGGTCGGTAACCTCACGAATGGTCTGGATCATCTGCTCATCATTATCCAAGCCAACTTTCACCTTGAGAATCTTGAACTTGCCAGCGCACTCTGTCGTTTTCTCACGCACGACATCTGGAGTGTCGATGCCAATGGTGAAGGTCGTGTTAGGCGTCTTTCCTGGGTTCAGTCCCCAGATTCTGTACCAAGGCTCACCCATAAGCTTGCCCACGAGGTCGTGCAGTGCGATGTCAACCGCAGCCTTAGCAGCCGTGTCGCCCTCATCTATGCCATCCACGTATGTCAGGATGTCGTCTATCTGGAAGGGATCCTTGAACTGCTCCAGATTCACTTTTTGGAGGAACTTCGTGACAGTCTCCACGCTCTGCCCTAGGTAAGGCGGCATGGAAGCTTCACCATACCCTGTGAATCCGTCATATTCGATCTTGATTTGCACGTCAGGAGTTGTTTTTCTTGAATATGATGCCACTGTGAACGTGTGCCGCAGTTGCAGTTCATAAGGCTCGAAGCTAAGCCTCATCCTGGCACCGCCATTCATATTCACGTTATATGGCCTTGGAACATTATCATTCGTAGAATTACCACACGCAGAGGCAATGTTGGCAGTTCCGATGGCCGCAGTGGCCAGCCCGGCAGTCTTTATGAAATCTCTCCTTTTCATAAACTAGAATTTGATTTTCCAAGTTAAAGAAAAATTCGCAAGAAGCGAAGATATTTATTAAATTTGTTTTCTGTCAGTAAATATGGCCACATGAACTTAAAGAAAATCCTTCTTTCCCTGACATTCTTCCTGCTCCCGCTGATTCTGGGTGCTCAGGAGCTAAAATTCGCCTTCCTAACAGATTTGCACTATTCAGAAGGTAGCCAATCTATCACAGACCTACGCCAATGCATCAAGGACGTGAACAATCTCGAAGGCCTGGATTTCGTGCTCTTCGGAGGCGATCTGACTGATTTCGGGTCGGATGAAGAAATCGCAGCAGTGAAGAACATCCTCGATTCCCTTAAATACAAGTATTATGTTGTCGCTGGGAATCACGATGCCAAATGGTCGGAAAGCGGATGCAACACGTTCAAGATGGTATTCGGCTACGAGAATTTCGAGTTCGAGCGCAAGGGTTGGAGATTCATTGGATGCAACTGCGGGCCGGACATGAGAATGGCCCCAGCGCTCATCCCTCAGGAGAGCATGGAATGGCTTCGAAGCCTGAAGCCTGGCACAAAGACTATTTTCATAAATCATTACCCTCAGGACACTTCCGTTCTGAATTATTTCGACGTCACACGTGAGTTGAAGCGAATCGGCACGCAGTTCGTCATTGGAGGGCACTGGCACAGGAACGTGGCCATGAACTACTCCGGTCTGCCTGGGATTCTTGGCCGTTCATCCCTTTCTGCCGGAAAGGCTCCTGGCTACAATTTGATAACGATAGACGATAGCCATGTGAAAGTATCGGAAATGAGGGTTTTCGGGGACATGCATGTACAGCTTGAGCCTTGGTATCAGGCTGATCTAAAGCCGGTTGCAGACACAGTGACCTACGATGCGAACGGGCTTCCGAGCGATTATCCTTGGATGCGCTACGACGTGAATGACGGCTCAGTGCAAGAAGCCTGGAAAATCCAAGAGAAGGCAAATATAGCCTCTGGTTTCGCCGTAAATGATAAATATGCCTTCTATGCCACAGAATCTGGCATGGTGAAATGCGTGTCACTGAAAGACGGAAAACAGAAATGGGCTAAGAGATTCCCAGGCAAGATATTCTCGACGCCTGCCTTAGATGGGAAAATACTAGCATTCGGTTGCGCTGATGGGGGAATATACGCCCTGAATGCCAAGAACGGCAGGCTGAAATGGAAGCATGAAGCGAAGAAATCCGTACTTGGAAGCCCTGAAATACGGAATGGAATTGTCTATATAGGAAGCTCCGACGGTGTGTTCAGGGCACTGAACGTGAAGAATGGGAAAAGCGTCTGGGAATATGCCGGCGTGGATGGCTTCGTGGAATGCAAGCCATTCGTGGATGGGCAGCAGGTGGTATTTGGCACATGGGCCAATAAATTATATTCATTGGACCCTTCTACAGGCTCGCTCCAATGGGTATGGAGATGCGCCAAGCCTTCCAGGATGTACTCCCCTGCCGCTGTATGGCCAGTGAAAGCCGAAGGCAAGATATTCATTGCCGTTCCTGATAGAAGGCTCTATGTCATTGACGCTTCTTCTGGAAAGGAAATAAAGCATTTCGATGGCATCGCTAGGGAATCTGTGGGCATTTCGCAGGATGGCTCCACCGTGTATTGCAAATCCATGTGGCACACTCTTACTTCCATCGATGCTAAGTCTTTGAATATTAAATGGCAGGCCGAAACGGGGACTGGGTATGATATATCTCCGACTTCTATAGCGCAATGGGGTGGAATAGGGGTAGTCATGCCTACTGACAAGGGCAACATAGTCTGCTTCGACTCCCAGACAGGCCGCAGGAAATGGGCTCACAAAATATCTATCGCTCTCGTTAACCCTATGACCACGACTCGTGAAGGCCATTTACTGGCATCGACGATGGACGGAACTGTTATACTAATGAAAATCAACCAATTATATTAATCATGAAGAGAATAGCTATCATATCATTCGCGCTTATGGCAGCCATAGAGCTGTCTGCGAAAAACTCTGAGACGATGGAGCCGTGGCAGGATCCTAACGTGTTCGAAGAGAATAGGATGCCTATGTCGGCCACTTTCACGACCGACCAGCAGCAGACCCTGTCTCTGAACGGGGTTTGGAAATTCAAATGGTACGATTCCGTTGGGCAACAGGCCAAAGGATTCGAGGCCGTGAACTACAACGATTCCAATTGGGATTATATGCCAGTGCCAGGCCTTTGGGAACTGAATGGCTACGGGGATCCGGTTTATCTGAACGTAGGCTATGCCTGGAGAGGGAATTTCGAGAATAACCCTCCTTACGTTCCTACTGAGCACAATCATGTGGGACAATACCGTCGAACCTTTACTGTCGATAAGGCTTGGATAGGCAAGCAGATTTGTCTGTACATCGGCTCAGCTACTTCCAACGTTCGCGTGTGGGTGAATGGAAAGATGGTGGGATATTCGCAGGACAGCAAACTGGAGGCTAGGTTCGACATAACCAAATATGTTAAGGCGGGGGAAAACTTGATCGCCCTTGAAATATTCCGTTGGTGCGATGGGACGTACCTCGAGGATCAGGACTTCAACCGATTCGCCGGCATCTCCAGAGACGTTTACGTCTACACTCGCGAAAAGGACCGCCTGGAGGATGTGAACATCGCCGCAGACATGAATGGGAAATATTCAGTGAAGGTTAAGACTGCCGGCCGAATAAGCCGCGTGAGGGTTAGCATTATTGACAAAGACGGCCACGAGGTCGCTTCAGGTGAGACGGTTCCTTCGAAGAATGCAGCCGAGATTGCCGGGAGCGTATCTTCTCCGGAGCTCTGGAGCGCCGAGACTCCTAACCTCTACACCCTGAAGGTCGAGGGCCTTTCGAAAGCCGGAGTCGCCGAGAGCACATCGCTGAAATTCGGTTTCAGAACTGTCGAAATCAAGAATGCCCAGCTGCTGGTTAATGGCAAACCGATCCTGCTGAAAGGAGCGAACCGCCACGAGATGAACCCTTATAAAGGCTACATCGTGTCCAAAGAAGACATGATCAACGACATCCGCATAATGAAGAGCCTGAACATCAATGCAGTGCGCACCTGCCACTACCCTGATGAACCGCTATGGATAGCTCTTTGCGACGAATATGGAATATACCTGGTGGACGAGGGGAACATTGAATCTCACGGAATGGGCTATGGGGACAAGACTCTTGCGAAGAGGGAGGACTACAAGGCCGCTCATCTCTCTCGTGATCAGAGGATGGTACTCAGGGACATTAATCATCCTTCCGTGATAATCTGGAGCCTTGGAAACGAGGCTGGCGACGGTCCTAACTTCACAGCCTGCTACCAGTGGATCAAAGGACATGACAGCACCAGGCCAGTGCAGTACGAGAGAGCGCAAGGTGGGGACAATTCAGACATACAGTGCCCTATGTACGCTTCCCCGGACTGGTGCGAGAAATATGCGACATCCAATCCTACGAAACCTCTCATTCAATGCGAATATGCCCATGCCATGGGTAATTCCATGGGTAATTTCA
>JALCSU010000064.1 GCA_022653735.1 Bacteroidales bacterium | reverse complement strand
AGAATCAGCGATATATGCTATAAACCCTTAGTTTTGGGGACTGCAAATTTAGCAAAAAAATATGTAAAACAAACATATTTCAAAAAATTCTTATTGTTTTTCGTCACGAAAACCAAACGATGAACTTGATAATTTTCAAATGATTATGACTGTAGCCGAAAATATTTTCATCACATTTTCGACACGCCCGTCCGACCCCTAAAGTCATGGCATGGAATTTATGGATTTGTATATCTTTGCTGAAACGATGAAAAAACACGCACTGACATATTCATTGGCTTTATGCTTCCTGCTCATGACGACCATCAGCCTGGCCGCCCAGGACGACATTAAGCGTCAAAGCGGCAGCTCCAATTCCGGGTATTTGGGCTATCGGGTAGAGCAAGGTGACACAGTCTATTATGATGCGATTGATCCCGTATGGGTTTTCCCCAAGGGCAGAGGCAGCTCTAAGGAGCTGAAACAGTATTACAAGCTGGTCTACAATTTCAACAAGGTCTATCCGTATGCCATGGTTGCCAAAGACCTGATCAAGGAGGCGGACGACTACATGGCTGCCAACCACTTGAACAGGCGCCAGAGGGAGAAATACATAAACAGCGTGCAGAAAGAGCTGTTCAATGCCTATGAGCAGCCGCTCCGCCATATGACCTTTTCTCAAGGACGGCTGCTAGTCAAGCTGATAGACCGAGAAATAGGGAAGACTCCTTATAAAATAATAAAGCAATACAAGAATGGCATTATGGCTGGCTTCTGGCAAGGAGTGGCAAAGATCTTCAAGAATGACCTGAAGAAAAACTACGATCCGCAAGGGGAAGACAAGATGACAGAATATCTCGTCGAGAAATGGCAGAAAGGTGAGTTCGATGCCCTCTATTATTCAATATTCTATGAAATGCCGAAGCATCCTAAACTAGCATCTGCCGAGTTGAACAAGAAATAATCCTCCTCGCCTGCGTCCATCCAGTCTTTCAGCACGAGCAGCCTCGCACCGGAAGGAAGCGTCATATCCACCTTGCAATGGAAGTGTCCGAATATGAAATAATCGACATGGCGCTTCTTTGAATATTCCAGAGAATATACATACAACGGTTCATCCTCTCCTCTGAATGCATATGGAACATTCTTCGCCACCCTGCTATGCTTCGACCAACCCTGACCGAAGCGGAAAGCCAGCCACGGATGAAGCAGACTGAATATTCTTTGAAAAAACGGCTTACGGAACCCCCAGCGCATCAACTTATACCACTTGTGCCCGGGGCCTAGGCCATCCCCATGGCCAAGACAGAAAGCTTTCCCTCCTATATTAATATAATATGGCTGCTGGAGTATCTGCATTCCCAATTCCTTGAAATACCAGTAGCACCAGATGTCGTGATTGCCTTGGAAGAAATAAACCTTCACGCCTGCCTCCATAAGGTCCATCAGGGTAGAGAAAACCCTCACATAGCCCTTCGGAACAACGTCCCAGTACTCGTACCAGAAATCCCAGATGTCACCAAGCATGTACAAGGCTTCCGTTCTCTCCGGAGGAATGGACCGCAGGAATTTAACGAACCTGCGCTCCCTGTCCTTAGGGTCTTTCACATCCAAGCCAAGATGTACGTCGGAGACGAAATATGTCAGCGTCCTGTCAGCCATTTAAAAGAATATGAGAAGCAGCAGAGCCACGACCAGACAATAGAGAGCGAACCACGAGAGCCTTGCCTTCTTCACTATCGCAATCATCACCTTGCAGGCGAATAGGCCAGCGAAAAAGGCTCCAAGGAAGCCTAAGATAATACTTCCCGTCCAGATTCCTCCGCCGAAAGATCCGCCTGAAATGCCTTTAGCCAAATCCAGCAACTGTTCACCGATGATAGGGATCAGCACCATGAGGAACGAGAACTGGGCCATTACGTCTCGCTTGACTCCGCAGATCAGTCCTGTGGCGATCGTGGTGCCAGAGCGAGACAAACCAGGAGCCACTGCGCAAGCCTGGCCAAGGCCAACCACGAAGGCTTGCCAATAAGATATTCCGTTCCTATATTTATTTACTACGGCAGGCTCAGCGGAAGACCTCCGCCTGCCAGCATTATCGGAGAGGTATAATAGTATGGCAGTGATTATCAAGCATACAGCCACCGTGAACAGATTATCGCCGAACAAAGCCTCCACTTTATCCTTGAAGAAAAAACCGACAATGGCGACTGGAATCATCGAGACAAATATCTTAAGAATATAGTCTGTCTCGTCGTTGTACTTGAATTTAAAGAAACCTTTCAGCAAATCGCAAATCACTTTCCAGAACACGACTATGGTGCTCAGCACCGTAGCGAAATGCACAGTGACAGTGAAATCCAAGAAACCTTCAGTGTCTACGCCCAACAGCTCGCGGGCTATCATCAGATGGCCGCTGGAACTAACCGGCAGGAACTCGGTAAGCCCTTGCACGATTCCCAGCAGCAATGCCTGCCACCAATCCATTACTTCTTTTCCTCCGAGTTACTGCGCGGCCTCTTTACGATGGCCACGATTTCGATTACGATTCCGCAGATAATAACTATCGGCGCTGCGACCAGGCGCCTGAAGTCGAACATCGAATAATTGAAGACGTTAGGATCCTTAATTCCGCCGCCCGTCAACAGGAGGAATCCTGCTATCATCACGAGCACCCCGATGACCATCATCCATATTCCTCTGCTGGTGATAGCCATCTTCGGATTATCCGGGATTTGAGTTTTTTCAGACTTTGACATATTCATTTAATAATATAATTCATTCTTCGACAGCCTCAGGAGCTTCCCTACCACGAAGTAGGTGCTGATGAAGCATATTAATATTCCGGCGGCCACCACTATTCCAAGCACAATGAGCAGGAGGTCCAGCGAGAATATGCTGAACAGCTGCTCGAATTCCTTCCTGATGAAGAACAATATGCCCACCAGCAGAATGCTCGCAATGAGAGCAGAAAACAAGCCCTGGAAAACCGACTGCACCAGGAATGGCCCTCTGATGAAGGACTTAGACGCTCCCACGAGCTGCATGGCGTGAATGGTAAATCGCTTTGAGAATACGTTCAGGCGCACTGTATTATTTATCAGCACGCACGAGATGAACAGGAGCAGCAGTATGAAAACTCCCAGAATCAGCGAAACCTTCTGCAGATTAGTGTTCAGCTTCTCCACCAGAGATTGCTGGTACACTACCTCGTCCACCATCGGAGACTCCATAATCTTTTTCTCCACCAGCTTCAGGCTGTCGGCTGAAACGTAGTCTGCCTTTAGGGAAACGTCTATGGAAACTGGAATCGGCGTGGATTCGAACACGTCCAGGAAATCCTCCCCTAACATATCCGCCATCTCCTTCGAGCCCTGAGCCTTCGAGATGAACCGCGTTTCTCTGACGAATGGCATGCTGTCCAGCTGCTGCTGGAACTTCCCTGCCTCCTCCTCATCCACCTCTTGCCTCATCATCACCGAGACCTGCATATTTTCCTTGAAATAGTCGGAGACACTCTTCGCATTCACAAGAAGCAGGCTGGCAATGCCGACGAGCAACAGCACCAGGCTGATGCTTATCACCGTGGAAAGCCATGCGCCAGCAAGCCTGCGCCGAATTATTTTATTCTCACCTTCTGCCATGATAGCATTCGAACACTCTATATTAGGTTCAAAGATAGTGAAATATAAAAATATCAAAAAAAATTCTTATCTTTGTATACTTAGAGAGGCTTCCCTCTAGAAACCAGTTATTAATCATGGGTGATTCCGTAAAAAGAGTATTGTTCGTTAATTCTGAAACGGTTCCTTTCCTTCCTGAGACGCCTATCGCCAGAATAGGCCGTTATCTTCCTCAGGGCATCCAGGATCGCAAAAGAGAGATTCGGACATTCATGCCTAGATATGGGTGCATAAACGAAAGAAAGAACCAGCTACACGAAGTAATACGTCTTTCCGGAATGAATATCATCATCGGGGACGTAGACAGGCAGCTGGTAATTAAGGTGGCTTCCATCACAGCAGCAAGAATACAGGTCTATTTCATCGACAACGACGACTACTTCAAGAGAAAGCAGCTCACATACGATGCTAACGGCAAGTTCTTCGAAGACAACGGCCAGAGGGCTATTTTCTTTGCTCGCGGCGTGCTGGAGACGGTAAAAAAACTTCGCTGGGCCCCGGACATCGTGCATTGCAGCGGATGGATTACGTCTCTCGTGCCTATGTACCTTAAGAAAGTATATCATGGGGATCCGATATTCACGAATTGCAAGATTGTGTCTTCGCTCTATGGCGAGATTGATAAAGAGACGTTCGCCTCTGGTTTTGCGAATATGGTCAGAATCAATGGAATAAAGACTTCCGACGTGCCTTTCAAGGATCCGTTAAGTGGCATAAATCTTGCGGAATTGGCGGCTTTGTATTCTGACGGCGTCATTTTCAGCTCAAAAGACGTAGACAAGCAGACAGTGGAGTATTGCAAGAAACTCAAGATTCCTGTTCTGCAATACGATGAGAAACTTTTCGAGGATGGAAGCTACATCGACGAATACGACAAGTTTTATGAACAGTTGTAGACAATGAAGAAAATCCTATTCGCAGCAGTGGTGCTGTCATGCGCTCTGTCTTGCACGAATGTAGATAAGACACTTGCCGGCGACTTCATCGCCACGAACGAGAAATACGAGATCTACGAGGCCGAATTCGACCTGAGCGAGATTTACAGCTTGCCGATCGACAGCCTTACGGCATATTCCTCTAGAAGAATGAATCTGGGCTCCATCAGGGATGACACATACGGCCTATTCAAAAGAGGCTGTGCAGTCACGTTGGTGCCAGTGCTGGATTCCATCGATTTCGGGACCGACCCTGTCTTCGAGAGGATGCGCTTCCAGGCTTGCCTGGATTCCATTTCCGTCGAGGATGAGTCGCAAAAGAACATATTGCAATACGTAAATGTCTATCCTCTTACGAAAGCCCTTGACTCTACTTCTTACGCATCTAGGTCGAAGATAGAATATTCAAATACCAGAATCTCCAAGAATATTCCTATCCTGAACGGCAGCGATTCCCTCATATTCTATTTCACTGAAGACTATGGGAAGAAATTTCTTACCATGACGAACGATGACTTGAAGGATTTCGATGAATACCAGAAAAAATTTCCTGGAATATATCTTACCACGAACGATCCATCTGGCAATGGAGGAAGATTCAATATGTTCAAATTCAACATATTGGAGACATCTGCATCATACGGGACCTATAGAACCGACAATTATGCCGTCCTATACTATAACGCCGAATTCAGCGGAGAGAGAAGGGACACGATGCTGATGTTCTATTTCAGCCCGTTAGACTTCCAGGACCTTGACTCGCTCATCAACAAGAACAGCCTTCCTTCACAGTACGTCCTGAATCTTGACAGCCACGAGACTGACGAAATCGGCGGGTTGGCAGATGACAAGCTGTTTGTCGAAGGCGGCAGCGGCTTGAAGCCAGTCATTATGGCCAGCGAGATAAAATCTCTCGTGCGGAACGACATATTGAAGAATGGCGGGGACCCTCTCACTACCGTGATCACGAAGGCTACGATAAAGCTTCCATTCGATTTCCCTGATGATTACACAACCATGTTCCGCTTCCCTGCGGAGCTGAGCCCTACGGTTCGAATCAGCCGCCAAGGCAGAGTGACTTTCGCAGGACTTACAGATGCAAGCGTGTCAACGGAAAACCAAGGAGACATCAACCGGTCTCTTTGCGAATATGCCCCGGACATCACCCATCATGTACAGGAGATAATCCGCACCTCGGACACCACGAATCTTGACAACTACAATGTCTGGATGCTGAATATGGCCAAAGAGCAAAATACCTCGACTAACTCACAGGCCCAGGAATTAAGCGACTACTATAACCAGATGGCCTACTATTCCTACTACAATGACATGTATGGGGGCTATGGTTATGGAGGCTATGGCGGCTATGGAAGTTACGGAAGCTATTACAGCAATTACTACAATTACATGATGATGGCCGCATACGCCAGCCAGTCTGCCACCACGACTTCATACAGTTACGAGCTGGACAAGGACCGTTATTACAAGGCAGTGCTAAGAGGGCCTAACTCCACTACAGGACCTACCCCGAAGCTGAAAGTTATTTACGCCATACCGAAGAAATAGACTGGCGTTTCATAGCGGCATCCGTGCAAATTTATGATCCGTGGGGCCATTCCCGTTCAGCAAACTCTCAATGAGACATGCAGAATTAATGAGGCCAATAGCCTCATATTTAAATGCTGATATCGGGTAAATTATATCTTAGAATTTTTTCAGAAACCATCTCCACCACATAAATCGTGGGAGCCCGACGCTGTTGGAAGAGAACGCGACAAGTATCTATATGCATTCGAAAGAGAGTCCTGAGAGATGTCAAGTTCAAGAAATGACCCGGTATAATCATATACTCCTCCCTCACGTCGTCCATCTTTTTCATAAAAACTCATCCAAGAGATATAGGGTCGATAAAGCACTTCTCCAGGACCGGAGCCAATCATCAAGAAGGTGTTTGTCACTTTTGTTTTGTCCTCCAAAGACACTGTAGACAAACAGCCCTTCGGCTCAGAACAGGATACAAGAAGATAGTCCCCGAAACTTTTCACTCCACGAATCCCTATCAAGTCAACATCCAATGTGTCAGCATCTCCCAACTCATACTCATTAGGGAAATCGTGCACATAAATGACATCATCGAATGCGAAATACGCTTTTCGTTGACACGATGTCAGGATAAACGCCCATGCAACAAGTGTAAGCAAAATCTTCCTCATGGCTTTCAAAAACTCATTTCACCTCTGCCAAATCATATTTAAAAACACTATCATTGGTATCCACTCCGTACAAAATCTGAGTTGAGTCATCAAAAGATATTGTTTTCAAATTCTCCTGAATGGTCACATCGTTCAGGAAGTTTCCTTCCCAATCGAAAATGTGCAGGTGAGGAGCCTTCGTGCCTTTGATCCACTCCTCAAATGAACTGTCCATGCACAGTGCAATGATATTTTTGTCCGATTGAGTGATTGCCGTATAATAAATCCGGCGTTCGTCATTGCTGTCGTTCAGAATTTTGTGCCAGTTCTTGTAATCCTTTGAGATCGCAACCGTCGACTTCTCTCCTGTGGTGATATCCAGAATATTCACCTGTGGCAGCATACACATCGCCATGGCCAGCATCCTTCTGTCCTGATTGACCACGCAAGCGGATGACAACCCTTCAAAATAATCCGACCCCGGGACATTCGGGAACAACGAGATTTTCTTGATCTGGTCGCCATTTCTATCCAATATTTCGCAAATGTAATCGTCTTTTTGAGGAACAAGAGCTATGTGATCTTCGCCGATAGGATAAGCGTCAAGAGTTTGCGGAGGCAATTTCAGCAACAGCGACAGTTCTGTCTTCTGACTCTCAACTGATTTCTTAATGTCCAAACTGAAGGCAGCACACAAATTCAAATCAAACAGATATATTGACCGATCCTCCTTTTGCTGGCATCCTTTGATAATCGGAGCCAATAGTTCCCTCTCACCACGCCCCTTGGCGACAAAATTGCCAACAGCAGAATCATCCTTAGTGGAAAACGCATGAATCAAAAATGGGGAATCCGCCTCGACGCCTTTCAACAAAAGAATCGAGTCGTTAGCATAAATCCCTGAGATATTGCCGATGGTATCCCCACTCAGGCATGTCCGCTCTCCTTTCACGCTGCCTTGCTCTATGGCCTTTGCGTTGCGCACAGGCGCATCGAAAATATTATCATTGTTCTGGCCGCATGCAACCAGAATAATGACGCTAAGAATAAATGGATATGCTCTCATGCTTCTTAAAATCTACAATAATAACTTTTTTCGTCATGGCGAAAACTTTTCAATTGTAATAAAATAATCAAAACAACATTATCACATGTCTCAGACATTAAAACGACTTGGTTCTTTGTTTGATTCATTTTAACCGTTAAGGATTCCTTCTGGTATTTTGTATTTATATAAACTCTCTGTTTCGATATCGTACGTGAACAGGAATCTGTCCCCCCAAGCAACATCAAAAGCTGTTGCTTTCTCTGGAAGCATCAGCTGCGCTATCGGATTACCTTGCCAATCAAAGAACTGCACGCAATTCCCAGCCTTAAGACATGCAAAAGAATTGTCGTATAGACGCAAATCCACGTATGCATCTTTGAAATTACCAAATGGCAGAGTAGACAACTCTTCAATACTATTGACATTGTCTCCTGTCACTATTGACAAAGCAAATTTCTTACGAAGTGAATACATGTTGATGACATCCTGATACATTGCAGCCTCAACCACAATATCATGCTCGTTATGATAAGCTATCAAGGAAGAGAGCAAATTATGTCTGTACCCATCTTCTTTTCCTTCTAGGAGAATCTCATTCAGGGTTTCGATTGAAGCATTCTGGCTCTCTTTTCCGCTAGTCCAAAGAAATCGGCGCAGGCCTTTCGCATCCGAGCGAACTTCACGACAATAATAAGAAGAGTCTTCTACTCTAAAACAATTCTTCAATTTCTTTGGTAAATTATTAGCGTCATTAATGACTACCGGAGAACCTCTCAAGATTGAGCGTTTAAAATCAAAGTCATAGAAATGTCCGTTTGGATGATAAATGCTAACTATCCTCTCAGAGAATGTCATTTCTTGCATAAATGGAGGATTCAGAAACTCATAGGGACCGTTTCCTTTCTTAAGGAATGATCCTGAAAAAATCCCATCATTTAAATCATACACATTTATGAATTTTTCTGAAGGAACAGAGAACAAAAGAGAATCTCCGCATACCGCAATGTCTAGAGCTCCGACTGGGACAAAATTTAAGGCCTCTCCCTTTCCGAGCATGAAAGAGTAAGGGAACTCATCTACCCTTTCCATATTCTTGAAAGCAGCCAACGTGACATCTTTGTAAGAGCAGCCACAAAGAGTCAGACAAATTGCCGCTAATGATACAACAGTCCGTTTCATTTTGTATATTTGGGATTATAGCAATGAAGGACGTACTCTGGAAAAGAAGGCTGCATGTTCATTTCAATCGAACAAGAATGACAAACCCTCGTATCGGTTCCTCTTTTATATACGACAGTATTCCAGCACGAGGCTTCACCATAAAAGTTTTCACTATTCATCAAAGCTTCAACATTTGAGACAAATAGGCTTTGAGACGCAATGCCCTTCGCCGCCAATAATCCCCAAAAATAACAGCCAGAATGATAACAAAATAATACTTTGATTTTTGTGCATATGGCATAAATCGGGTTGCTGACGCTCAACAATGCCAACAACAATAGCAGTATAAACTTTCTCATAAAAAATGTGTTTTTTCCGACTGCAAAGTTCGGCAGAAAAGCCGGTTCCGCAATGAAAAAAAGTTTCACTTCTGCAAAACGCAATAGACTTATTCCTAAATAGTTATAAGCCCATCGAAATTCAGTTTCTCACTTTATGTCGATTAACTTATTAGCCGTCAGCGCTTTAGCTAATGTTCGATATTCTACGCCATACGGTCATAGTCTGCCCCTGTCGCAAAGTCTCAATGCAAATCACTCGGGGGGCAAAGATACTCTAAGTTCATCATGCGACAAATTCATGGGACTCAATCCTGATGCTATTGCAGCGCAAACATACAATTATGAACCGGAAGGATTTGTCCGCGCAATTAGCGGGCAGGGCGCTATTCATTGCAGTGGCATGTAATGAGTTAATGCCTGCCCAGGGGTGCTTCTGAAAAGGGGGCTGGGCATGTCATATTGTTATGCAGCGGCTTCTGACGCAAACATGCCTGCCCGCCAATTGCAAACGTAGGAACAGAATCGGCTCTGGAGACGAGATGGTTGGAAAAAGATCCTGAATCAAGTTCAGGATGACGAGGTGAGGGCATTCAGGATGATGTAGGCTATCGTTCATCAGGATGACAAGGTGTATTCTTAAACACAGGGTTTTACATATGACCCCTTTTTGCGTTTGGTACTTTCCGACAACGGACGCAAAAAGGAAAGAGTCCGGTGTAGTACCGAACTCTTTACGAATAAGAGACTCATCAATGTTAATCCATCCAACTTTCTGGGTTCACATCAAAATGACCACCTCTTTTATATTTCGCAGGAATTAAGCTTGTTGCTCTTTGCTGGCAAGTTTCTCTTTTACCTTGTCAATAGCATCTTTGACAGTGGTAATAGTGCTTGTTTCCTCGTCTGGGATCTTGATGCCGAATACTCTTTCGAATTCCATCAGGAGTTCAACCGTGTCAAGAGAATCAGCTCCTAGATCATTTGTGAAGTTGGCGGATTCAGTCACTTCAGACTCTTCTACGCCGAGCTTGTCAACGATAATCGCTTTGACTTGCTTTACGATTTCTTCATCTGTCATAATCAAAAAATTAATAAAATTAATGTTCTAATTTTCAAACTAATACGTTACACCATTGCCAAAAATAGCAACAAAACGTCCGCAAATTAAATAAAAAATCCTCAATTATCCAAAACATTGATTCTTCTTGTAATTTCTGGAATCCAAGCGTGTCCGCATGGCCCAAGGTCACATTGCGTCATTGTCATGAATATACCCGTCCTTGGAAAGGTTCCAGAGTGGGAAAATAAAGAATGAACCGATAACTGCGACAATTGACATCAGGAGGAAGACATCTCCCCATCCGAATTTATCGGTGAACCAGCCGAGGCCGGCGCCTGTGAATATAACGCTCGCATAGCTGCAAAGGCCGATGAGGCCAACGGCAGAAGATGCGGCCCTGTTCGTCACCTGATTTGAAGCGACAACTCCTAGCAGAGCCTGCGGCCCGTAAAGGAAGAATCCGGCAAGAGAAAGCAAGATGAGCATCAGCACTGGGCTGGAGCCATCAGGGAGCAGCCAGAGAGCGAGAAGGCATATTGCCGTGAGAATCATCTCCACAGCACAAGTTCTCTGAGAGCGACCCTTAAAGAACGTATCGGAAATACGACCTGCCACAAGCATGCCCACACAGCCGCTGACCTCGAAGATACCCACCGTCCAGCCGGCAAGCTCCGGAGACAAATGCTGATCCTGGAGGAACGTAGGTCCCCAGTCCAAGACAGAGAAACGCACGATGTAAACAAAAAGGTCTGTGATGGCCAGAAGCCACACCACAGGGTTCTTCAGAACCTTTTCCTTTACGAATTTCCTATATTCCTTATTAGTATCTTTTCCATCGAGCGATGTCCTGGTGTTCGGCAGTTCCGGCAGCCCGACAGACTTAGGAGTGTCTCTAAGAGAAACTATTATGAATATGACACCGATAAAAGAGATGGCAGCAGGAATCCAAAAGCACAGCCTCCAGTCGCCTGTTTTTGAGATGATGTAGCCGCACATCACCGAAGCAAGGCCAGCGCCAATTGAATGCGAGGTGTTCCATATGCTCATTTTCGTAGCCAGCTCCTCCGGCGGAACCCAGTGCGTCATGAGGCGGTTGCAAGGCGAGAAACCAGCACCCTGGAATATGTTGTTGACTATCAGCAGCACTGCGAATATGTTGACCATCGCCGCCACGAAGGCCCCTCCTTCAGTGCCCCCCGTTATCCAGGCGGCGAACTTGTCGCTGAATCCGAACAGCACGTTCACTACCACGCACACGGCAAGGCCCAGGGACATGTGCCAGCGAGCGTTAGTGCGATCGGCGATGAATCCGTTTATGAACTTGGATATGCCATAGATTATGCCTACAAGAGAAAGGATTACGCCGAAGCTAGTGTTCGTTATGCCATATTCTTTGCCAAGCACAGGCATGGCGAAGGAAAAGTTCTTGCGCACGAAATAGAACATTGAATATCCTATCATCGTGCTTATGATGACCCTCCACTGCCAGTATTTGAACGAATGTTTTGTCTGCATTTACGATTATTTTACTGGAATCTCTTCGTTCAAGTCCCAAGCACCACCCGGAGCGAAGACAGAGTCGACCAAGTCGTCATAGACCATGCATCTCTTCGCAAGGTCCAGCACGTTGAAGCGCCAGCGCATCAGCTGAACGAAAGGAAACATGTCCCTAAGCTCATGCCTTGTAACGCCTATCATGGAAGGATCGTAAGGGGCTCCGGCTTTCTTGAACAGATCCTGCATC
>JALCSU010000063.1 GCA_022653735.1 Bacteroidales bacterium | reverse complement strand
GTCCAGCCATAATGCTCGGCCAGCATCCTGGTAAGCGTGGTCTTCCCACTGCCGATATTTCCAGCAACACCAATATGCATATCAATGAATATTATATATTCCCATTCAATTCTATTCCTTCCTCATCTTCAAAATCCTCATCCTCGCCCGGCTCATTGAACGGCTGGAGGAACGGATTATTCGTTCTCTCCCGCGCTATGGTCGATTTCCCACCGTGCCCCGGAAGCACGTCGGTGTCTCCGGGTAGCCCCATGATCTTATCCATGATGCCGACGATAAGCTTGTCATAATCCCCTTCAAGAAGATCCGTCCTACCAATCGCCCCAGCAAAAAGCGTGTCTCCAGTGAATATGACATGACAGGTTTCTCCGCTATAGCAGACCCCGCCAGGAGTGTGTCCAGGAGTGGAAATGACCTTGAAAACAGAATTGCCGAAGCGAAGGATGTCGCCTTCATGAATATCCTGCGTCGGGAAAGTGACGTCAGGAATATTCAGGCCAGCCCCGGAAGCAAACTCCGCATCATGGCTGAGGATCAGCTTGTCGGCAGCATCCATGTATACAGGCACATTCCAATCTTTCAGGACATGAGCTACGCCAAATATATGGTCGAAATGCCCATGCGTCAGCCAGACTGCCTTGATGGAAACATTCACCGAGGCAATATATTCCTTTAATATTTTATATTCAGAATCATCATAGCACCCAGGGTCCACTATCACCCCCTCCCCGCTGCCATCCCACACAAGATAGCAGTTTTCCTTGAAAGGGTTGCAGATGAAAATTTTTATATTGAGGCTTTCTTCTGTCATGAATATATTGTCTTTTTTTTGCAAATATAATAATTGTACCTATTCCATATTTTTCGTGTCCATGCAGATGGTGACGGGGCCGTCATTCAGCAACTCCACCTTCATGTCGGCACCGAACTCCCCTGTCAGGACAGGCTTTCCAAGAGCCGCAGAGAGCCTTTCGCAGAATTTTTCGTAAAGCGGAATCGAGATTTCGTGAGGTGCAGCACCTATGTAAGAAGGTCTGTTGCCGTGCTTGCATTGCGCCATGAGCGTGAACTGACTGACGACCAAGATTTCCCCGCCTGCATCCAGAATGGAGACGTTCATCACGCCTTGCTCGTCAGGGAATATCCTCAGATTCACGATCTTGCGCACGAGATAATCGATATCGCTTTCGCCGTCATCGGAGCCTATTCCGACGAGCACGAGATAGCCTTTGCCTATCTTGGATTTCACTGCCCCATCTATCGTGACGGAAGCATGGGACACACGTTGAATTACTGCTTTCATATTCAGTTTGTAAAGTTAAGGATTTGTCCGCAAAAAAGGGAATTGCTAAATTTGCTGATCCTATGAAAGATAAAAAAGAATATATCGAAATACGCGGCGCGAAGGCGAATAACCTCAAGAACATAAACGTGGACATTCCACGCAATGAGTTCGTGGTCGTAACCGGTCTTAGCGGCAGCGGGAAATCCTCGCTGGCCTTCGACACCATTTACGCCGAAGGGCAGCGCAGATACATCGACACGCTCTCCACCTACGCCAAGCACTTCATGGGCATATTGGAGAAGCCTGAGATCGAAAGCATAAACGGCCTGAGCCCTATCATCGCCATAGAACAGAAAACCACAGGGAACAACCCTCGCTCCACCGTGGGAACGATTACAGAAATCTACGATTTCCTTAGACTGATGTATGCTCGTGCATCGCGTGCCTATTCTCCGGTGACAGGAAAAGAGATGGCCCGCTACACTGACGAGCAGATCGTGGACCTGATCATGACGAATTTCAAGGACAAGAAATGTTATCTGCTAGCTCCACTGGTAAGAGGCCGCAAGGGACATTACCGCGAGCTTTTCGACCAGCTTCGCAAACGTGGCTACACAGAAGTTCGGGTTGACGGGGAGATAAAACCGCTGAACGAAGTCGATGCCTTGGATCGCTACAAGGGGCATTTCATAGAGCTTGTGGTAGATAAGATGAAACCTTCAGGAGGAGACCTCAAAAGGGTTCGAGATTCTGTTATGACCGCCCTGAACCTTGGTAAGGGTTCTGTAGCAATGATGGAATTCGGTTCTGACAAGCTGCAACACTATTCGAAACACTTGGTGGATCCTGAGACTGGCATCTCTTTGCAGGAACCTGCTCCGCATTCGTTCTCGTTCAACTCGCCTGAGGGTTACTGCCCTCACTGCAAGGGCCTGGGAATGATCGTGGACGTGAATATGGACACAATTATTCCGGACAAGAATGTTTCAATCGCTGATGGCGGAATAGTTCCCCTCGGGAAGGTTCGAGAGACACGTAAATTTGACATAATTCGGTCTATAGCAAGAAAATACAATTTCTCGCTCTATGATCCGATTGCCACCTTGCCAGACGAAGTCGTCTCACTGATAGTGTTCGGAAGCGACGAACTGTTCAGAGTGGGTGATGGTAATATGTCAGAGATGGTTTCCTTTCCTGGAATCGTGGATGACATCGACGACAAAATCGTGTGCCCGGTGTGCCATGGAACACGTCTGAACGAGAATACGCAGTACTTCAAGATAGACGGGAAAACCATCTCCGAGGTGGCTGCGATGGAGATGACGGAGCTATATTCATGGCTCCAGACTCTGCCTTCCAAACTATCGGAAAGAGAGAATACCATCTCTAGGGACATATTGAAGGAGCTTTCTGAAAGGGTGAAATTCATGCTGGACGTCGGTTTGGACTACCTTTCTCTCGATCGTGCCACAGGCTCACTCTCGGGTGGAGAAAGCCAGCGAATCCGTTTGGCCACTCAGATAGGCTCCAAGCTGGTTAACGTTCTGTATATTCTTGACGAGCCATCCATCGGACTGCACCAGAGGGACAACCACAAACTCATCAATTCACTGAAAGAGTTGCGAGACGAGGGAAATTCCGTAATGGTGGTGGAGCACGACCTAGAGACGATGCTGAATGCCGATTGGATTGTTGACGTTGGGCCAGGGGCTGGCGAGGAAGGCGGACGAATATGTCTGAACGCTCCTTTGAAAGCTTTGATGAAATATGATGAAGTAAAGATTCCGAGCGGGCTAGATAAGGACACGGCATCTCACTGCATATTCGGGAAATCTATCACATTGGACTATCTGCAAGGCCGAAATTCCATTCCTGTTCCTGTGACACGCAGGCCTGGCAACGGGCTGTTTCTCGGCCTCAGGGGCGCAAGCGGGAACAATTTGAAGCACGTGGACATTGATTTTCCATTAGGTTGCTTCATAGGAATCGCTGGAGTGAGCGGAAGCGGAAAGTCTTCGCTCATCAACGACACTCTGATGCCGATTCTGAAGCAGAAATATTATCATTCTAAGCAGAAGCCGCTTCCATACGATTCAGTCGAGGGCATTCAGAATATTGATAAGCTCATTGAAATTGATCAGAGTCCAATCGGGAAATCGACCAGATCGAATCCGGCAACTTTCACCGGGGTTTTTAATGACATAAGGAGCCTGTTCGAAGACACCCCTGATGCGAAAGTGCGTGGCTTCAGGGCTGGAAGGTTTTCGTTCAATGTGCCTGGAGGCCGCTGCGAAGCTTGTGCCGGGGCCGGAATAAAGGTTATAGAGATGAACTTTTTGCCAAGCGTGAACGTGGTCTGCGACGAGTGCCGCGGGAAACGGTACAACGAGGAAACGCTGGCTGTTCATTATAAGGGCAAAAACATTAGTGATGTACTTGAGATGCCTATCAGCGAGGCATACGAGTTCTTCAAGCCGATTCCGAAAATCGCTCAGAAACTGAAGGCTCTGGTAGATGTCGGATTAGGATACGTGCATCTTGGCCAGTCCGCAGTGACTCTTTCGGGTGGAGAAAGCCAGAGGATGAAATTGGCTGCAGAGCTTTCTAAGAAGGGCACTGGGAACACGCTCTACATCCTAGACGAACCTACTACCGGCCTGCATTTCGAGGATATAAAGATTTTGCTTGGCGTACTGCAGCTGCTTGTCGATCAAGGGAACACGGTAATCATCATTGAGCACAACCTGGACGTGCTCAAAAGCGTGGACTACGTCTTCGACCTTGGTCCGGAAGGCGGGCGGAAAGGTGGTCAAATCGTCGCCAAAGGCACTCCGGAACAATTGGCGGCAGACCCAGATTCGGTAACAGGCCCGTTCTTAAAAGAAGTCTTGTAGCAAAAAGGCGCACCCGTTAAAGGCGCGCCTTAAATATATTCGTAAAAGACTTTATTTAATCTCCCATGCGAGAGCTGATGCTCCGAGGATGGCAGCATCGGACTCTTTCAGGGCAGTATAGAGCAGCTTCACCTTGTTCCTCCAAAGAGGCAGCACATTGGCATTCATTGATTTCTTGATAGGCTCGTCAAGATATTCCCTATTCCTTGCTACGCCTCCGAAAAGAATTATAGCCTCTGGCGCAGAAAATTCAATGAAATCGGCGAAAGCCTCGCCTAGAAGGGTGCCTGTGTAGTCGAAAATCTTCTTGGCCAGGTTATCACCCTCGTCAGCAGCGTCTTTTACATCTTTTGCCGAGATTTCCTCGTAATTTCTGAGCAGAGATGGCTCATCTGTCATCTCAAGCCACTCGCGAGCTGTTCTGGCTATTCCAAGAGCCGAGCAATATGTCTCAAGGCATCCTGTCTTGCCACAGTTGCAAAGACGGCCATTATGGCGGACTAAAGTAGTGTGGCCAAGCTCGCCAGCGAAGCCATCATGGCCGTAAACGACTTGGCCGTTGATGACGATACCACTTCCTACGCCTGTCCCTAGGGTGATCATGATGAAATCCTTCATTCCTTTAGCGACTCCGTAGGTCATCTCTCCTAGAGCAGCCGCATTTGCGTCATTCGTCAGCTTGACAGGAATGCCACCCATTGCCTTCTGAAGCATGTCAGCAAATTTCACTTTGCTTTTGTTAGCCCATTTCAGATTTACGGCATTCTCGATTTCCCCGGTATAGTAATTTCCATTAGGAACACCCATTCCGATTCCACGAATCCTGCCTGCTACATCAGCATCCTTAATGATTTGTTTCAATGTTGTCGCGAGATCATCTACATATTGCTGGGCATCAGTGTAATTTTCCGAACGCATCACTGTCTGCTTCAGCACTGTTCCCATCATGTCGACTATGCCGCATTTAGCGGACTGACCCCCGACATCTACTCCAATAACAAGATCTTTATCCATGATATTCATAAATTAATTTTCTGCTCTTTTAAGAACCTTGGATCCCATAAGGGCGAACCAAAGAATATATGCTATTCCGATCAATATGACGACATAGCTCATCAGATAGCCAGCTCCGTCTGCGACCGCTCCCTGAATAAGAGGAAGTATGCCGCCACCGCAAACCATAACCATGAAGAGTCCGGAAGCGAGAGACGTATATTTGCCTAGTCCTTCAACTGCCAGGTTGAAAATCGCGCCCCACATTACGGATGTGCACAGGCCGCAGAGGATGAAGAACATCACGCCGATAGGAATCGCCTCGAGCGAGAAGCTAAGCTGGGATGTGATTGCAGGGAACCTGACCGTAGTAGAATCGCCAAGGATGATGCCCAGAAGGACGAATATGATGGCAACAGAACCAACGACAGAAAGCATAGCCTTGCTGGATACCTTTCCGCCAATCGCTCCACCAATCAAACGGCCGCAAAGCATGAGGAACCAGTACATTCCGACGATAGTTCCAGCGACTGCCGCAGAAAGGCCTACGCCTTCAGATGTCATATAAAGGTTAGCGAAGTTAGGAATTCCGACCTCAACGCCAACATACAGGAATATGGCGATGATACCGAATACGAAATGCCTGAATGAAAATGCACCGCTGAGTTTTGGCTTCTCCTCTGCCGTCTTCCCTTCTGCCGCTGCTGCTTTCTCAGCCTCAAGCTCTGGCTCAGGAATATGAGAGAAGAGGATGATGAAGAAGGCTAGTGCGAATATGCCCATGGCAATGAAAAGCGCAGGATTAGCATCTGCAATCTGAGTATCCTTCGTAACGTCGCCAATCAGGTATCCGACGAACACCGGGCAAATCGTCGCAGCAAGAGAGTTGCAGGAACCGCCAAGCTGGATGAGCTGATTGCCTTTGTTTCCGCCGCCACCAAGGGTATTGAGCATAGGATTCACGACAGTGTTCAGCATGCACATGGAGAAGCCTGACACGAATGCTCCTAGAAGGTAAACCCCGAAACTGCCGGCTTTACCGGAAAGGAAGGTGATTCCTACTCCGATGAAACCCACAAGCACTGCAAGCAAAGCCGTGAATTTGTACCCCTTCTTAGAAAGAATGATGCCGGCAGGCACGCCCATGAATGCGTAAGCGATGAAATTCGCCGCATTGCCGAGCTGAGACATGAAATTCGTAGCCGAAAATTGCTGTTTAACGATTATTCCGAAAGGATTCTGAAGGCCTGTCACGAATGATATCATCATGAACAGGAAGAACATGATCGCAATGGCTAGCGCATTGCCTTTTCTTTTTTCTGCCATAAAGCTGAGTTTTAATATTATTAATGATAAATCGCTTTCTCTTCGCTTTAGAAAACAAATTTACTAAAATTTTCTTCTTAAAAAACCAAATGGCATAACTATTATTCATAAGCGTCATTACTATCCCCAAGCAGGAAGGATTGCTCTTTACGAAGTGGAAGGAACTCGCTCTTCCAATCCCCCGAGTGGACAGACAGCGATGATTTCAGGTCATTTGCTGACCTAAACTTAACTTTAAAAACCCATTTATGTATGATGAGATTTACTTATTATACTTTCTTTCTATAATTACATCACGAACAGCCTCTAAGTATCCAAAGCCATTCAAGCGATCAGGCAACAAATAACTACCTTCAACCCATTCATTCCAAGCATTTATCATGATAAACTTAGGTTGATCAGAATGTTCGTCAGCATATTCTCTGGCAGCTTGCAAGAAGGTCGCAAAAGCTTGAGGCGTTTGATGGAACCGGCTTACATCCTGTGCGCCTTTTGCCGGAAAACGAGGGGTATCATCCCATCCGATAGAAACGGTCGGAAAAACCGGAATATCTAAAGCTTCATCCCATTGTTTACGGATTTGAATCGCATCGGCTCCATGTTTCATATAGTCACAGTTGAAACCTCCCATGTTGTAGAAGGCAACACTATTGATACCTAATCCTTCAATCATGGCTTTCAGATATTTTGTGTTGTCAGGATTCAGAAAATATCCGCCTCCGGGGTTCATCTGGAAATAAATACCAGGGAAGCCCGCCTCTTTCGCTTTGTAACGGAAATAGTCGAGTGCTTTACGTGTCTCTGCGATTGAACCAAAGCCTTTGATCAGCTGGTCGTAATCGAAGATTGCCATCACAGGGCATCTATCTATTTTTACATAGTTAGGTTGCTTGAAATATTGATTGATCACCCGATCCACAATCACCTTGAACTGATCCCAGTTCACCTTGGGATCGAAGAGCATCGAGGTATCATCGCCATAACGGTGATAGTTCCAGTAGTTATGAGCCACCGTATGATTCGCCCACATGATGTAGAAATTCATCTTCTGGCAGTTTTTCGCCTTCAGGAAACCGTCGTTCAATGCTCCTTCGAGATAGGGATAATCCATGAACCAATACCAGTCATAGACGAACGTGTTAACGCCATGCTTCAAGGCCGTATCGATCCAACGCTCAACGACTTGCGGGTCATCGTCGTGTTCATAGCCCCACAGCGGCTGACGCGGTTGGTAGTGTCCCTCAAATCGAGGATTACCCTTCTTGATCACCTCCCATTCACCTTCGCCATCCGCCCAAAGATAGGCATGAGCCAAAGAATCATCGTGGCAGGATGGCCAGATGTAGGCCGCTACATAATAATCGGGTTGTTTGGCTGTTGCTGAGTTTGCGGTTTGATTCGCTGTCGTTCCCGTATCGGCACAACTCCAAAGCCCCATACATACGGCAGACAACAAAGTGAGAAAATACTGTTTCATGATGTTCTTTCTTGTTTATTTTTATTAATGGATGCAAGAGAGGCTTGGCCCTAATCGTCTAAACAAGGGTCAAACCTCTCGAAGAAATGATTATTTCCAACCTGGATTCTGCGTCAGATTTGGATTCAATGTCAACTCATCTTGCGGAATAGAATAGAGATAGTCTTGATTTTCCCTCCATTGATAACCATTGGGCATCACCGTCTTGAAGTAGTCGATCAATCCATTTTCATCCACCTTATCACTGAAATTCGGATGCAAAGCCAAGTCTACAGGATAGCCCTTCGGACGTTTGTTCTTGAACAAAGCACCGGCAGCCCAACGCCTATAATCGTCATCCCGTTGGCCTTCCAACGCTAATTCTACTCGTCGCTCACGGCGGATCTCATACAAAGCATCAGAGATGGTGTAGCCATATTCCGCTTTATTCTTGTCTACACTCTGTGGATTCACTGCGAAATCCGGCATTCCAGCACGCTTGCGCAATTGGTTCAAGGCATCATAAGCGATTGTTCCATCCAATTCATATTTCGCCTCTGCATAGTTTAGTAGCACCTCACCATAGCGGAAAAGAATTAAACCTGTCTCAGAAGGAGTCTCCCAGGAACGACCAGCTGCAGCTGAATAGGGATTGGCTGTTTTCTTGATTTGGAAACCTGTTGTGCATAACTGCAATGCACCCGCATCAATATTGGGTTCATTGAAAATAGCATTTAATGAGGAGGCCACCAAATCACCCGGAATCCAGATAGTGGATTTCAGACGAGGGTCGCAGTCCATAGAGATTTGTGTCAAGAAATCATTGCCTTTTTTCATCTGAGCTGTCGCCAAGTAGTCGTAGGGTTTGCCATCACGCGACAAATAAGAAGAAACGAGTTCCCATGTAATACCTCTACCTTCAGGATTGTAGGTGGCATACACTTGTGCCCAGGAACCCATACCATCTGCTCCGTTGAAAGCCTTGTAGAGCAAAACCTCGTTGATATTTGACATATCATCGAAACCAAACAGCTTGAAATAATCCTCATCTGGATTGCCTGTGCTATAGATTCCTTTTTTGTAATCACCATTGATCAACTCTTCTGCGGCATCTACGCATATTTTGAAGTATTTCTTTGGATCCGCGCCAGGTGTGGCATAATCTGTACCGGCATGATACTTTTGCCATGATCCTTCATACAGAGCAACACGAGTTTTAAATGCCAGAGCGCATTCCTTATTGATTCGGTTGTTACCTACCGATGAACGTAGTTCCAGGTGCTTCAGTGCCTCATCAAGATCTGCCAAAACATGGTCGATTACCATTGTTCTCGGGTCTCGTGGCCTCATCAACGATTCGGTATCATCCACCTCAATCACTTTGTCATACAATGGAACATCTCCGTATTTTTTCACCTTATCAAAATAGAACATGGCCCTGAAGAAATAGGCTTCGCCAACATATTGCTTGAAATCTGAATAGGGGCTTTTACATTTTTCCCAATTCATAAGAAAGGTGTTCACGTTTCGAAGTGCATTCCATTCCCCAGTCCAGTTTCCTGTCGCTTTTGTACGTTGTCCATTCATCATCGTACTTACACCTGACATAATGGCATCATCATTATCATTGGATGAAATGCCAGTCATCGTGCTTTCCCCGAAAAATGTTGGATAGAGTTGACGCGTGTAGTATTCCAATTCTGTTGCGGATGACCAATAATCTTCCATCGTGATTTGATCCAACGGCTTTAGGTCAATAAAATCCTCGCAAGAACAAAGCAATGCCATGCAAGAAGCTACCGCTAATATTGTATGTTTCATATTTTGATTATCTTCAATTATTCAACAATTAGTAAGTTATAGTCACGCCAAATGAGAATACACGATCTGCTCCATACGTCATTCGGCCAACGGCTCCTCCGCCATAGAAATTACCACCTGTGCCAAATCCAACCGGTGCGATTGGATCTACACCTTTTGGCATGTGAGAGAAGGTCAGTAAATTTTCTCCAGAGAAGTAGATCCGGAATTTCTCCAAGTGCATTTTAGAAATCACGTTTTTAGGCAAACTGTAGCCCAATTGCAAGTTCTGCAGACGCAGATAAGCACCATTTTGCAAATAACGTGTATTAGGATATGCTTTGTTCTTTTGATCCTCACTATGATTCAAATAGGGACGAGGAAAATAGGCATCCGTGTTAATATTTGCTTCTCCTTCGTACAAACCGCTGTACGTCGTTCCAGGTTGATCACGGAAATAGTCCAAATGCTCTGGCGTTAAACAGGATTCCCACCAACCAGGCATGAAGCCCCAAAACATATTAGAACCACTCGCAAAATAGATATCTTTCTTCGCTACGCCTTTCCACAACATCGAGAAATCGAAACCTTTCCAGGAAGCACCGCAGTTGATCGTATATTGGAAGTGTGGTTCAGTATTACCAATGATTGAATAATCTCCATGGTCATCCACCGTATTCTTACCATTGTTCACCTTGCCATCATCATTGATATCTTCATATTTCACATCACCCGTTTGCCAATTGGCGGCGATGTGAGAAAGATCAACACGAGACAGATAATCGTCTACCTCTTTCTTTGTGCGAAACAAATCATTCACTGTGTAACCCCAAATCTCGCCGACTTCAGCACCTTCATACCAAGTGGAAAGCGTTCCTGTAGGATTATTGTATTTAGTGACAACCGAGCGGTAATCATATAAGCTGGCACCTACATTATAAGATAGGCCATTGGGGAGAGTATGTTTCCAATTCACACCAATCTCCCAGCCTCTTGTGCGTAAAGTCGCATTGTTTTCTTTTGGAACAGATGCGCCTAACACGCCGGGTAGTGCAGTTGCAGGTCCAACCATATCGGTTGTTCTACGTTCAAACCAATCGCCGGTAGCAGACAAACGACCATCCAAGAACGAGAGATCCAGACCGACATCGGTCGTTGTTGAGGTCTCCCAAGTTAAATTATGGTTTACTAATCCTGGTGTAGAGGTATAACCTACAGGGCGTGCTGAACCATATCCATAGATCCAATTCACCGTACCTGAGGAGATAGGCATCAACTGCATATCGGTATAGGGAGTGATATTCTGATTACCTAACTGACCCCATGAGACACGCACTTTCATGGTATTGATCACGGGAGCAATCGGTTCCCAGAATGACTCATTGTTAGCATTCCATCCTGCGGAGAATGAGGGGAACGTACCCCAACGTTTTCCATTACTAAATACGTATGAACCATCTCGACGCACATTTGCCTCAAATAAATAACGTCCATGGTAATCATAATTCAAGCGAGCGAAGAAACTTTCCGTGGCGTTATGTTGCAACGATTCCCACAAACGAGACGTGCCTGTAGCAGTCTGGAATGAAGGTATCTTATCTAAAATTAAATCGCTTTTGTAGCCTTGCAAATAAGAAATATTTCCTTTCTCAAATTGCATTCCTGCCAATACTGTGAAATGATGATCGTCTTTTATGTCAAAACTATAAGAAGAAAAGATATTTGTTGTCCAATACTTTTTCGTGTATTTTTGACGCAAGACGCCATTGGGAAGGCCAACGCCATGTGCGTACGGCTCATTGTTCAGATCGTAGATCCAGATGTTCTTGTCCACATTGGTTGTCTCGATAAGATCTACGTTATAAGCGAAATCCGCATTGATCTTCCAACCTTTCAGCGGACGGATCTCTGTACGGAAATTATTCCACATGTCAATCTCGTCATCTCGGTTTGTCCCGGCTTCCATTGAGGGGATATGCGATTCAAACATGTAATGGCCGAAACCATCATATAGCGGCGTAATCGGATAGTTACGAGAAATATGACGGAACATGAAGGAATAGTCACCTTCTTTCGTCATATTGGGCTTCTCTCTGATTTTCTTAGCGAAACGATTCTCATAATTAATATCCCACCAATCTGTTATGGCTATATTAAGCTTGCCTAAAGTATTTATACGTTGGTAGTTATCTGTTCCAAAATTAATAACAGAGCCATCATCAATATATCCGGCAGAAACATAATAGGAAACCTTGTCTGATCCTCCCTGTACGTAAAGATCATGCTTCTGATTGATACTATGCCCAAAATAGATGTCCCACCAATCTGTATTAGCGAAGTTTAAATTGGCATTGTTCCACACATCACCTTCAGGCATGGCACCTGTAATTTTCGCTCCTGCTGGATAGTTCGGAATAGACTTCCTGATGAAATCAAAATCTCCTTTTTGGAAAGCAATCACGCGATCAATCGTTTCGTTGCTAAATGGATGGCCTCCACGGTTATCTCCAGCCTCGTTCAAGATTTTTGTGTAAGTATAAGAATCCAACCCTGTCGGAATGTTTTGGGCAGTTTTGATGATCAAGTTACCGGTATAAGAAACACTCACCTTTTGATTCTTCTTTCCTTTTTTAGTTGTCACCAAGATCACACCATAAGGTGCTTTGGCTCCATAAATCGCAGAAGATGCTGCGTCTTTTAAGATAGAGATGGACTCTATATCCTCAGGATTCAAGTTATTCAAATCACCAGGAAAGCCATCGATCACCACATAAGGTGAGCCACCATTCAATGATCCCATTCCACGGATGGAAATATTCATACTCGCACCCGGTTCAAAACCATTTTCTCCACTGATGGAGAAATTCATGCCCGGAGAAGTTCCTTGCAACAACTGTGAGACAGTCGTAGCTTGACGATCTTTCAAATCCTTATCAGACACGACATTCACAGCGCCTGTCAAATTTACCTTCTTTTGTGCGCCATAACCGACAAACACGACCTCGTTTAAGGCTTGCGAATCCTCTTCCAAGAAAACTGACAATTCATGCTGATTATTAATGGATACCTCTTGTGTGAGATATCCAATATAGGAAACTACCAGTCGCGCATTGTCTGGTGCCACCAAAGTGAAATTACCATCTACGTCGGTGATGGTTCCGTTATTCGTGCCCTTGACTACGATGTTGGCGCCGATGATGGGTTCGCCGTTCTTATCGACTACCTTACCTGTGACAGTATGGCCATTTTGCTGCGATGCCTTCCCTTCTGCCTTTGTCAAGATGATTTTTCGATCCAATACCTTATAGGTCACATCCGTGCCGGCAAAGATTTTGT
>JALCSU010000062.1 GCA_022653735.1 Bacteroidales bacterium | reverse complement strand
CGAGCATCCATTCGAATATCTAAAGGCTGCCAGCGAAGCCGGGTTCAAATATGCCGTGCTCACGTCAAGGCATCATGACGGCTATGCGCTATGGCCTTCGAAATATGGAATCGGGACGAAGCAATACATGGGTGGAAGAGATCTCATAAAAGAGTACGTAGAGGCATGCCGCGAAGCCGGCCTGAGAGTAGGGCTTTACTACTCCCCTCGCGACTGGCACTATCCCGGAGCCATGCCGGACGAAGAATTCGATGTCGCCACCAGAGGGCAGAAGCGCGTGCTGCCGAAAGACAACGACGAGCAATACGCCAAGTTCCTGGCATACGTAATGGCCCAGATTGAAGAGCTGCTCACCAATTACGGCAGAATAGACGTCCTTTGGCTGGACGGAATGGGATGGGACGGGATAGAGGACCAGCACACCGAAGCCATATATTCATGGATAAGATCCTTGCAGCCCGACATCGTGATCAATGACCGCTGGTCAAATGTGACCAATCCGGATGACCCGAACGGGAATGGCTACAGGGTTGGCGACTTCACGACTCCTTTCGAGGGTTTGAAACCCACCTATTCTCCTTCCCAATGGTTCGACCATTGCCATATCTGGACCCGTGGAGGCGGCGGATGGGGCTTCGACAAGACCGGCTCGTTCCGCCCTATGTCTTGGTTCATGGAAGAATTCGTCGCTTCCCGGTCATTCGGCGGCAATTTCCTGATTAACGCCGGCCCCGATAAAGACGGTCGGATGATGCCTGGATTCTATTCCAAGCTTGACTCCCTCAAGACATGGCTTGCCCACAGCGGGGAATCGCTGATGGGGGCGGAAGTAACCCCGGGAGTGCGTTTCAGCAATGTTCCTCTGACATCCAGGGGGAAAGACATTTGGTACGCTCACCTTGAGCGGAATTTCAAGGGACAGGCATCCGTGCTTACCGGACGACAGCCTAAGTCTGTGAAATGCCTCAGGACAGGGAAGGACATAATGTACGCCTACAGGAGCGGCGTGCTCACTTTCACCTTAAGCGACAAAGACAGGTCTTTCACCGACGATGTCGTGAAGATTGAGTTCTAGGGGGCTTTGCCGGCTCCCTGGTGGTTTTTCTGAAAAAGAAAGATTTCTGGAGCTGCTTCTTCTCCATGTCACGCTCCACGAATACAGGCTCCATGTTCCTCGGGTCCAGGCCGGTGTAATACATCACGGAAGAGGTCGTCATGGGAGTCGGAGTGAAATCCTGGACCTGATCCATGTACAAGCCCTTCAGGTCAGGGTTCTTGGATAGGTTCTCCATGTCTTTCATGGTGCATCCCGGATGAGAGGAAATGAAATACGGTACTATTCCAGTCCTGCGGCCATTCTCGCGGCAGATCTTATCGAATTCCTGACGCAATCGCACGAACAGCCTGAACGAAGGTTTGGCAATATATTTAAGGACTTTATCCTCGGTATGCTCCGGAGCCACTTTCAATCGGCCGGAAGTATGATCCAAGATAAGCGTCTTAAGATAGGGCTTAGAAGACTCATCCACGAAACCATTCTCGGTCAGGAACAGGTCGTAGCGAATTCCGCTGCCGATGTAGGAATGGCGGACTCCCGCCACTGAATCGACTTTCTTGTAGAGTTCCAGAAGCTGTTTATGAGATCTGTCGAGATTAGGACACGGGCCTGGGAACAGGCACGATTTACGCCTGCAAACCTCGCATTTAGACATGTCTCGGCCATGCATCATGTACATATTTGCAGTAGGAGCCCCCAAATCCGATATGTTCCCATGAAATTCAGGCATCTTCACAAGCTTGCGTATTTCCCCTAGGATGGACTCCTGCGAGCGGGACTGAATGAACTTCCCCTGGTGCGCCGCGATAGTACAGAAATTGCATCCGCCGAAGCACCCGCGATGAGTGATTATGGAGTCCTTGATCATGTCATATGCAGGGATACGTTTACCCTTGTAGCGCGGATGAGGCAGCTTGGTGAACGGCAGCTCCCAGTACGAGTCCATCTCCTCGGAGGTGGCAGGAGGATACGGAGGATTAATCTGCACGTAGCCATTTCCGACTGGTTCCACTATTGTCGCCGGATGCATCATATTCGCATGAGTCTCAATGAGATGGAAATTCTCAGCGAAGGCTCTCTTGTCCGCCTTGCACTCCTCGAAGGAATGTAGCGTAAGCACACCATCAGCTGCCTTCGGATGGCCCGTCATTTTGAATGCGATCTGAGGGATTTTATGAATATAATTAATATTCCTTTGCGCTTCTATGGCTTTCGTGAGTTCCAGCATAGTCCTTTCGCCCATCCCATAGCATAGGTAGTCCGCAGGGCACCACTCCAGAATCGACGGCAGCAGCTCGTCCTTCCAATAGTCATAATGCGTAAGCCTGCGCAGCGATGCCTCGATGCCTCCAATCACTACAGGCACGTCCGGGAACAGTTCTTTCAATATCTTCGTGTATACGCTCACAGCGTAGTCCGGCCTCTGACCGGCACGTCCCTCAGGAGTGTAGGCATCATCGTGGCGCAGGCGTTTGGCGGCAGTGTAATGGTTCACCATTGAATCCATCGCACCGGAATTCACCGCGAAATACAGCCTGGGAGCACCCAGTTTGCGGAAATCCCTTAGGTCATCACGCCAGTTAGGCTGAGGCACCACAGCAATCCTGTAACCGAATTTCTGCAGCCAGCGAGCTATGCACGCAGTCCCGAAGGACGGATGATCCACGAAGGCATCACCCGTGAAGAAGATGATGTCTATGTAATCCCATCCCAGAGCCTCCACCTCTTTCTTCGAGGTCGGAAACATTTCCGCCTGCCCATTCATTACATTCTCTCCGGAAGTTCGATGCCTAAGATGCCCATCGCATTGCGGAGGACTGAGGCAAGGGTATCGATGAGAGCAAGCCTGGCCATCAGGACATCCTGATCCGTCTCCTTCAAGATAGGCGTGTCGTGGTAATACTGGTTGAACTCCTTAGCCACATCGTAGGCATAGTTAGCTATGACTGCAGGCGAATAGGCAGCTGCCCCTTCGGCAACTTTCGAAGGAAATGTATTCAGAAGCTTCAGCAGCCTGATTTCCTTGGCACTAAGTTCAACCGTAGGAATGGATGTTCTTGAATATGATATATTCCTTTCCTCTGCCTTTCTCAGGATGGATTTAATCCTGGCATGAGTATACTGAATGAATGGACCGGTGTTGCCGTTGAAATCGATGGATTCCTTCGGATTGAAGAGCATCGTCTTCTTCGGGTCGACCTTGATGATGAAATATTTCAGGGCACCTAGTCCAATCATCTTGTAAAGCCTCTCCTTTTCCTCTTCAGGCGCTCCCTCCAGTTTGCCAGACTCCTCGGAAGTAGCCTTGGCCTCATCGTACATCTTCTGGATCAGGTCATCTGCATCCACTACCGTACCCTCTCGGGATTTCATCTTCCCCTCAGGCAGTTCTACCATGCCATAAGACAGGTGATAGATATTGTCCGCCCAAGCAAAACCCAGCTTCTTCAGGATGAGCTTCAGAACCTGGAAATGATAATTCTGCTCGTCTCCCACGACATAGATGTGAGAGTCGAGATTATATTCCTGGAAACGTTTCTCCGCAGTACCCAAGTCCTGTGTAATGTAGACAGAAGTGCCATCGGAGCGGATGAGAAGTTTCCTGTCCAAGCCATCGGCAGTTAAGTCGCACCAAACAGAGCCATCAGGATCCTTCACGAAGACACCCATATCCAAACCTTTCTGGACCAGTGACTTACCAAGAAGATAGGTTTGAGACTCGAAATATGTCCTGTCGAAAGATATCCCAAGCGCCTTGTAGGTTTCATCGAAGCCATCCAGAACCCACTTGTTCATCTTAGCCCAGAGGTCGCGCACTTCCTTGTCGCCAGCCTCCCACTTCTGCAGCATCTCGTGAGCCGCCCTTATGGAAGGAGCCTCCTTTTCAGCCTCTTCCTTCGACATGCCTTTCTCCATGAGAGCAGCGACCTCTTTTGTGAATATATCGTTGAAAGCCACGTACATATCCCCAACCAGGTGGTCTCCCTTCTTTCCTGTGGACTCAGGCGTTGCGCCACCACCGACCTTCAGCCAGGCATACATGGACTTGCAGATGTGCACTCCCCTGTCATTTACGAGCGTAGCCTTGATGACATTGTTTCCGCTGGCCTTCAACAGCCTGGAAACAGAATCTCCAAGCAGGTTGTTCCTGATGTGCCCGAGATGCAGAGGCTTATTCGTATTCGGGGAAGAAAACTCGACCATGATGTTCCTGCCCGTGGAAGGCAGCTGGCCGAAATTCTCTTCGCCTGCGATTTCCGAGAACAACTCGTTCCAGAATAGGTTCGAGAAGCATATATTCAAGAAACCCTTCACGCAGTTGAATGAACTTATTTCAGGCACATTCGCCTTCAACCAATCGCCTATGGCATTCCCGGTAGCCTCTGGAGCGGCATGTGACAAACGAAGAAGGGGGAACACCACAAGAGTGTAGTCCCCTTCGAATTCTTTTCTTGTGACCGAGACCTGCAAATCCTTCGCGTCAAGCTCGGCATTATAAAGCGCTTTTATGGCTTCTGAAGCCTTTGAAGCAATGAATATTTCAGGAGTCATCAGCCGAGATAGGTTTTGAGCAATGAGCTTGCGGTTGGTTTCTTTAATTTACGAATAGCTTTTTCCTTGATCTGGCGAACCCTTTCCCTCGTAAGATCGAGCCTTTCGCCAATTTCCTCAAGCGTCATCTCCTGGCAGCCTATTCCGAAGAAACTCTTGATGATTTCCCTCTCGCGAGGAGTAAGAATCTGCAGAGCTCTTTCAATCTCGGTGCTGAGAGACTCATTCTCAAGTCCTTTATCTGCGCTAGGAGAATCGTCGTTAGGGATGACATCCAGCAGGCTGTTATCCTCGCCCTCAACGAAAGGGGCATCCACGGAGACATGCCTTCCGGACACCCTTAGCGTATCAGAAATCTTATCCTGAGGAATGTCGATCATCTCGGAAAGTTCCTCGTTGGAAGGAGCACGCTCATTCTTTTGCTCGAACTGAGACAGAGCCTTGTTGATTTTATTCAGGGAGCCGACCTGATTGAGTGGCAGCCTGACTATCCTGGATTGCTCTGCCAGAGCCTGCAGTATCGACTGACGAATCCACCACACGGCATAGGAAATGAATTTGAAGCCTCTGGTCTCGTCGAATTTCTCAGCCGCCTTAATTAGTCCAAGATTGCCCTCATTGATGAGGTCTGGAAGGCTGAGCCCTTGGTTTTGATACTGCTTAGCGACAGAAACCACGAACCTCAGATTGGCTCGCGTAAGTTTTTCTAGTGCTTTCTGGTCACCTTTGCGAATTCTTTGCGAAAGTTCCACTTCCTCTTCCGGCGTCACCAGCTCTTCTCGTCCTATTTCCTGTAAATACTTGTCCAAAGACGCGCTCTCGCGGTTGGTGATTGATTTGGTAATCTTAAGTTGTCTCATATAATTTGAAAATATTCCCTTGCGAAGCTGTTTTTACAGGCCTCGCAAGGGAAACACAGTCAAAAACAGTTCAGTTTATTCCTTGCCGAATCCGAAGTAAGTCTTCCTTCCATTTGCGGAGATACCTTCAATGTATACAGACCTGCTTGCAGATTTTGCGGCATTAACAACGTCCTGAGGCGTGCTCACGGCCTTGTCGTTCACGTAAGTGATCACTAAGCCTTCGGAAGCGCCAGCGTCTAGCATTTTCCCCGTGCCAACGGAAACGACCTCAACCCCATTCTTCAATCCTAGCTTGCTGAGAGTTTCCTTTGACGCTGCCTTCAAGGTAGCGCCATAGAATGCAATCTCGCCTTCGCCTACCTCTGCGCCATTCTCGTAAGTGCTGCCCTTGAACGTAACTTCAAGCTGCTTTTCTTTGCCCTCACGGATTACGGTAAGCTTAGCTTTATCACCTGGACGATAGGAATTAACTTTCTCCTGAACTGAAGAGCCACCATGGACTTTCTCTCCATCGATGGCAATCAGTATGTCACCCTCTTGCACTCCAGCCTTCTGTGCAGCACTACCTTTCACAACCTCACCAATATATACGCCGTTTAAATCAGAAAGTTTCAATTTTTCGGTCATTTCTTCGACTGAATTGTATTTCAGGCTCTTAGCGAGATTTTCGTTAAGATCGCTCATGGAGATGCCCAGGACTGCCCTTTTAACCGAGCCAAAATCGATGAGATCTTCGACTACTTTCTTTACTATATTCACAGGCACGGCAAATGAATATCCTGAATATGAGCCTGTCTGGGAAATTATGGCCGTATTGATTCCGACCAGCTCGCCTTTCTTATTCACGAGGGCGCCGCCTGAGTTGCCAGGATTCACTGCCGCATCTGTCTGAATGAAAGACTCTATCTGAAGCTGACTCTGCTGAGTCCTAGGATCACGTCCCATCGAACGCCCCTTTGCGCTGACGATGCCTGCTGTGATAGTGGACCTAAGCTCGTACCCCAGAGGGCTCCCTATAGCAAGAACCCACTCGCCAAGACGAAGCTTGTCAGAGTCGCCAAAAGGAATCGTTGGCAGGCCTGTCGCATCAATCTTAATTAGAGCCACATCGGTAGCAGGATCTGTCCCTATCACCTTTGCGGTATATTTCTTATTATTATTCAAGGTAACCTCAATCTTCGTTGCATTTGCGACAACGTGGTTGTTCGTCACAATATAGCCATCGGGACGGATGATCACGCCTGAGCCGCTACCCTGCTGTTCTCTGGTCTGAGGGCCTTCATCCCCGAAGAAAAAGCGAAAGAAAGGATCCGAAATCTGATATTGCTGGGTGATCGTGACTTCGACATAAACCACCGCCTCGACGGCGGACTCTGCCGCATAAGTAAAATCAGGATAATCAGATTGTGCCAAATTGACAGTCTTAGTGACATTTTCCACTGTTCCAGCACTGTCGCCGTTGCTGGTATTCGCAGCTTTGACTACGCCATACGCAGCCAGCACGCTTAAGACCACGGACAACAGAATTGTAATAACACTTTTTTTCATCGTTGACATATTTAATTATAAAATTATTTCATATTTCATAGTTTCAAAATAGATCCTGAATCAAGTTCAGGACAAAATGACTCTCGAAAAGCATGTTTAAAGCATTTCAAGAGCCTATAATAAAATCTCAAATTATGTGCCATCTGTTTTCTCAAATATATTCTTATATTTGTAATTGCTGAAGCCGCTTCGGCGAGGCGAAAAAAGGAACTAAATAATCAAAGAATATGAAATTCAACGTATCAAGCACAGAACTCCTCAAAGGATTGATGGATATATCCAAGGCTATTCCTGCAAAGTCGGCTCTGCCTATCCTCGAAAATTTTCTTTTCGTATTGGAAGGCAACCTTCTGGAGGTCACTGCCTCGGATTCAGAGCTTACCTTGAGGACGGGCATCGAAGTAGACAAGACAGAGGAAGAAGGGAAAATCGCTGTCCCAGCAAGGCATATCATCGATCTGCTAAAAGAGCTTCCAGATCAGCCGCTTACGATCAAGACAGCTTCCGACAGCTCCATCGAATGCGATTGGGCTACCGGTAACTCTATACTCCCGTTCTTCCCAGCTGAGGACTATCCTGAGATAAAGGGGGCCGGGGACGATGCCGAGAAAATCACATTCCCTGCTCAGAGCCTTGCAGACGGAATCAGCGGAACCATATATGCTACGGCAGATGATGAAATCCGCCCTGCGATGAACGGAATATTCTTCGATTTCGATGTACAATCCACTACTCTGGTGGCATCTGACTCCCATAAACTGATATGCTACACGACGAATGACGTAAAGGCAGAGGAAAAATGCTCGTTCATTCTTCACAAGAAGCCAGCGGCAGTGCTGAGGTCGATACTTGACAAAGATGATGAGGACATCAATATAACATTCGATTCCAGCACGGTTGTCTTCTCTTTCGGTAAGACAACGATGATTTGCAGGCTGATAGTCGGAAAATATCCTAAATACCGCGATGTCATTCCTCAGAACAATTCTAGCATACTGAAAATCGACAGGCAACTGCTCCTTAACACCGTCAAGCGCGTGTCCGTCTGCGCAAATAAGGCATCAAATCATATAAAACTGGATCTGAAGCCTGGCCAGCTGGAGATATCCGCCCAAGACCTCGGATTCGCCATCGCCGCATACGAGAAGATAAATTGCGACTATTCCGGAGACGAGCTTTCAATCGGATTCAAGTCCACGTTCCTAATCGAGATTCTGTCCAACATGACTTGCGAGACCTTGGTAATGAAGTTCGCGGACGCTCGCAGGGCCGCGTTGATAGTTCCTTCAGAGGAAGAAGCTGACACAGAGAAAGTTTGCGGCATCCTGATGCCTATCATGGTTTCTTAAAAGTCAAGACGGAATATTCATAAACATTCTCATAAGAAAGATTAGCCATGGAACTTGAACTACAGAGGCCTTTGCTCTTTTTCGACATAGAGAGCACGGGACTTAATCTAGTGAATGACTCTATCGTTGAACTTAGTTTCGTGAAGGTTTTCCCCGATCACAGCACGAAGGTGAAAACATGGCGCATGTGCCCTTGGGACTACGTGGCTGGCAAGCAAAGGGCAATCGACCCTCAGGCGTCAGAAGTGAACGGAATCAAAGACGAGGATGTCGCTCACGAGCCGAAATTCATTGAAATAGTTACTGAAGTCATAGATTGGCTGAGGGATAGCGACCTTGCCGGATTCAATTCGACCAAATTCGATCTGCCGATGCTTTCGGAGGAGATCGAGAGGGCAAGAGCCTACTGCCTGAAGAGGCTCGGCAATACAAAGCTTTCTCCAGAAGCAAGGCAGAGGGCACAAGCAACTCTGGACAGCCTGAATATTGATTTGCACGAGAAGCGCATGATCGATGTGCAGACAATTTATCATTATATGGAGCCGAGAAACCTTCGCGCAGCCTACAGATTCTATTGTGGTGGAGAGGATTTCGAAAATGCCCACACTGCTCAGGCTGACACGATTGCTACATATGAGGTGCTGAAAGGCCAGCTGGAGATGTACCAGAAGCCTGACAAATACCATGAGGTTGCTCTCAAGAACGATGTAGAATTCCTTTCTGGCGTTGCAGGGAGGCCTCGCACGATCGATTACGCAGGCAGGCTGATTCACGGCAAAGACAATGAGGCTGTGATTAATTTCGGAAAGCATAAGGGCAAAACAGCCAGGGAAATCTACGAAAAAGAGCCGACTTACTACGACTGGATCGAGAACGGCGAGTTCACGATGGACACGAAACGCCAGTTCCAACGCCTGAAGGAGCAGTTCGAGAAAGAGAAGAAGGAGGCTATGACTAAACCACTGGGAGCGGAGGAATTTTCGGACGCAGTGGCCAAGATGAAGGCAAAATTCGAGGGTGGCAAGCTATTCTAAATGAATATCCTGCCAAGGAGCAATGAACATTCTGACTAGGACATACTCAGGGCGCATAGTCTGCCGCCCGGACACGACATGGGAGAAGGATAACGAAGATTTCTATCCTCCGCAGTTTGTCGAGGCCCTGAGCTACGCTCCTGTGCTTTTCACTCATATCCTGAAGCCGGGGCGAAGCGTACAAAAGAAATTCGCCTGTAGATATTTCGACGGGATAGGATTCGGCATCTTGTTATACCCCCAGAACATCATGAATGGCAGTCCAGAAGGCTTTGCCGAGGCGTTGTGCCTTGACAAGACTTCTTACCTCCCTACCCCATGCATCGCACCATCCGAATATTCATCACTTCCCTCAGAGACAGTATTCATATTAAAGAAGAACGGACGAGAGCTGTTCCGGTGCGCTCTCCCTCCGCTCAGCATGGCGGAAGACGCTATTGTCCAAGCATCCCGTCTTGCCTACATCCGGACGGGAGATATAATCGCCATTGAATTAGCCGCAAGATCCCCTTTAACGCAAAAGCCCGAAGGTCGCATCATGATTGCCTCTGGGCAAATAGGCTCTGCCGGAAAATTGGATTTCTCGATAATTTTCTAAGACAGAAAACGGATTAGCCAGGCTTACCTCTTGCCGGAACACTCCGGGCACGTTCCTTTTATGACATAGCTTGAGCCTGTGGCTTCATAGCCATTTGGCAGAGTCACTTTCGGAATCGGCATATCCTTAAGGCAGAATGTCTTATGGCACTTTTCGCAGTAGAAGTGCACATGGGCGTCATCGTCATTCTCATCATCCTCGCTCAGGCATAGCTCGTACCTCGTTCCTTCGCTGCTACCTTCAATCGCATGCACCAAATGATGTTCCTTGAATATTTCCAGGGTTCTGAATATTCCGGATTTATCCACCGTCTCGATTCTGTCTTCTAGTTCCGTCATGCTGAGAGGCCGCTTCTCTTCGGCAAGAGCCATCGCCACCAAAACCCTGTTCGGCGTAACCCTGACCCCATGCCTGCCTAGAAGCGACAATATTTCTGAATATTCCATATTCATAGATTTCTTATCATGTCTGCATCAGCATCACTACCCCGGCACAGCACCATCCTTGCCATTATGCAATCAGCCTTCTGCCGCACCAGATCCTTGCCACAATGTGTTTCATCACAAATTTATGAATATTCCAAAGAATTCCGCCTCATAATAATTTGGCATGCCAGCCTCCATCTGACGCACTGCATCAAGTCAGAACGGGAAAAATAGACCCACGGATCATTACACACATTTGCGTTCTAACCATGGCGAAACCAAGAGGGGGTTAGAACGGTTAGTTTACTTATACGCCATGAAACTGCCATATGCGTTCTAGACAGATGTATCGTAATAAACATGACAATCTAATCTAGGAGACAATGTTTCTTATGGCTATGGCGAAATTCAATTGTTTTGCCTAATTTTATCAGCGCAAAGACTTAATCAGACTTCAGCCATGAACAACGATTTTCAACCTAAGCCAGTTTCCGACTGCTTTCACATTTACTCAAACGGGAAAAAGATGAATGCGCTATTCTCTGCAAGAGAGGATAAAATTCTAGCTATGAACATGATAGCGATAACATCCTTTGCAAATGGCGTCAAAATCCTTACAGACCAGATAATGGAGACTCACTTTCATGCGATAGTCTCTGGTTCCGTCAGGGCTTGTGCAAAATTCAAGAAAGACATGATTGCCAAATTGAATATATTCATAAACAGGAAGGGCAGGAGTACATACTCGGATGGCAATCTTGAGGTATCCATGGATCCCATCCACGAGTCGACTGAATTGAAAAACAAAATCATTTATGTCTATAGGAATGCTCTGGCTGCAGGATTTCCTATGATGCCATGGAAATACGAGTGGGGACCTGGGGACATCTATTTCGTAGACCACGAGACGTTGGCAAAGGCGGGCAAAGCAATAAGTGATATTCCTGTAAGGGTGCAGAGAAGAGTTTTCCATACGAACGTGGCGCTTCCTCAATCGTGGAGAGTGAACGAAGAGGGTATGATCTTACCTCATTGCTACATGGATTGGGTAAGGGTTGAGAAGGAGTTCGGAAATGCTCGCGTCTTCATCGCGTTCATTCATCAGAAGAGAGATTTGGAGGGAAAGCTTGATGCAGAATGCACAAGGAATGTCGGCATCACGTTCTACGAGACCGAACTCAGGAGAGAGGCTAAAGATCTGTGCAGGAAGGTTTACGAACGCCCCAGCATCGCCAGTGCCAGTGCAGAGGAAAGAATTGCGATTGCCAGGTGCCTATGGCAGAACAGGAGGACATATTCAGTTTCAAGCCTTAGCCGGGTGATGTTAGTTTCCAAGGAGATTCTTCAAGCCATACTTCTCATAGAAAAGTGATGAATCTGGTAGAACAGTTTGTGGCGACATATTGCAGTGTTTCTACATTTTGCGTTCTAACGTTACCATAATCAAGAGGGGGTTAGAACGCCATTCTGCTGCAGAGTGGTTAAATTGGCCTCTGACGTTCTAGCTACTTGAAAAGAGGAAGTGGTAGGTGGGTGTCACCGGAGTGTGCGGAGGGAATTCAGGACGGCGAGGACAGTGACGCCGACATCGGCGAAGACGCTCATCCACATGGTGGCAAGGCCGAAAGTGGCAAGACATAAAACCAGAAGCTTTATGCCGATAGCAAACCAGGTGTTTTCGTTGGCAATGCGAAGGGTCCGTCGGGCGATGCGGATTCCCGTGGCAATTTTGGATGGCTTGTCATCCATTAGGACAACGTCAGCAGCCTCGATTGCGGCATCGGAGCCGAGTCCGCCCATGGCAATGCCCACATCTGCACGTGCCAGCACAGGAGCATCGTTTATTCCGTCGCCGACGAATGCCAAGGTTTTCCCGACAGGCTTATCCTTAAGCAGACTCTCAACGCACGAGACCTTATCTGCAGGCAGCAAATCGGCTCGATATTCATCAACACCGACCTGCGAGGCGACATATTCCCCGACCTCTTTCTTGTCGCCAGTCAGCATCACCATCCTCCGCACTCCCAACGTCTTAAGCTCAGCGATAGCAGCCTTAGCATCGTCCTTTATGACATCTGAAACTATGATGTGACCGAGATATTCTCCATCGGAGCATATATGAATGATCGTTCCAACCTTCTCGCAAGGCTTCCAAGCGGCACCGGCATCTTCCATCATCTTGGAATTGCCCACGCAAACCAGATGGCCGTTAACCTTGGCTCGCACTCCCCTTCCGGCAATTTCCTCAACGTTTTCCACGGAACAGCCATCATCGATGTGCGGATAGGCATTCCTCAAAGAAATTGCGATAGGATGGGTAGAAAAGCTTTCGACATGAGCAGCTAGATGCAGCAGCCTCTTCTCCTTCTCCTCAGAGCATTCCAATGGGGAATCCTGAGGATGCGCGGCAAACGGATGCACGGCATCGACTTCGAAGACGCCTTTGGTTAGCGTGCCGGTCTTATCGAAAACGACAGTATCCAGCTTCGTGAGTGCCTCCAGGTAATTTGAGCCCTTTACAAGAATACCCTTCCTGGATGCACCTCCTATGCCGCCGAAAAAAGACAACGGCACAGAAATCACGAGGGCGCATGGGCAAGAGACAATGAGGAATATGAGCGAGCGGTAAAGCCACGTTGGGAATGCTGCCATGAAACTGCCAGAAAGAAGAGGAGGCAGCAAAGCAAGCAACACTGCTGCGGCGACAACCGAAGGAGTGTAGGCTCGAGCGAACCGAGTTATGAAACTTTCGCTTCTGGACTTGTTAGATGAGGCATTTTCAACCAAATCGATGATTTTTGAAGCCGTAGACTCGCCG
>JALCSU010000061.1 GCA_022653735.1 Bacteroidales bacterium | reverse complement strand
GGGATTCCAGCTTCAGCGGGTTCACGGGCGAGCCATTTTTCCAGACGCGGAAATCGAGATGCGGGCCAGTGGACACTCCCGTAGAGCCAACGTAGCCTATTACGTCACCCTGGCGCACCCTCGCCCCGGCCTTGATGCCTTTAGCGTACCTGGAAAGATGAAGGTAAGCCGTCTGATAAACGGAATTGTGCCGGATTTTCACCGTGTTTCCGCCGCCTCCAGACCACCCAGCGCTTACTACAGTTCCGTCGCCGATGCTCATTACCGGAGTTCCTGTCGGGGCGGCATAGTCCACGGCAGTGTGGGCCTTGACCTGTCCGGTCACGGGATGCCTTCTGTGATAAGAAAAGCCAGAACTGATACGGGTGAATTTCAGCGGAGCCTTCAGAAAGGCCTTGCGCATGCTCTCACCTTTCTCGTTCCAGTAAAGATTTCCGTCATCGCCCTGATCGAAGTAAATCGCAGGGAGCACTGAGGAATCTCTTTGGAACTCCGCATAATATATTCGGTGAATATCTATGATTTCCCCTTCGCAGGACTCCTGCTCGTACAGCACCCTGAATCGGTCCCCCTCCTGCAAGCCGAAGAAATCCACCGTCCATGCATATATGTCCGACAGAGCAGCGATTAGATTCACGGAGGCACCTGCCTTAGCCATATCATTCCAGAGCGACGTGCGGATTGTCACGTCGGTGTAAACATCCTCTGTCTCGACAGGTTTCGAGAAATTCCATACTGCCAGCGAATCGTTGCACTTGAAGATGGTCATGTTCACTTTGTCATGGTCATAGACGACGTATTCGAGAGGATGTTCCGCCGTGCTGTCGATGGCAGTCGAATCCATGAAATAATATGCCCTGTACCTATTCCCAGCCCGCATTTTACGCACGTCAAAGACCGTATCGCATTTCATTGCCAATGAATATGCCGAATCTGAGTCCATCCCCAGCCGCGTCAGGAGCGTAGTAAGGGTCTCGCCGTTTCGGACAGTCCCTTCGAACATGTCCAAAGAGTCTGCCCAGAAGCCAATCGGCGGCACGGAATCCTTTTGTTCTATGACAGGCACTTCAGCGGCCTTCCTCTTGCAGCTGCCAAGCATGAATATTATTGACAGGAATATAATTATGAATATCTTGCAGAGTTTCATATTTCGCAAATTTATAAAAATTCATCAGCACGCCCAATGCGATTGCCAAATAATTGCTAAATTAGAACAATGAAAGGAGAAATGAATATCAAGCCGATTGCAGTCTTCAGGTCGCCGTTTTCTTCCAAATTCGGGATTCCTCGGCAGGCAGGACTCGTGCCAGAATTGGAAGGCAGAATCGTGTTCGAGCCATGGTGCAGGAACGCCGATGCCATACGCGGCTTGGAGGGTTTCGACTACATCTGGCTGGTCTGGGGATTTTCCGCTAACCAGCACGGCTCCGCTTGTCGTGCAGCAGGACCGGAGACGGGCTCCAATCCTTCTGACGCGACCAAGTTCCAGCCTACGGTAAGGCCGCCAAGGCTGGGAGGAAATACGCGCATAGGCGTCTTCGCCAGCCGCTCCCCTTTCAGGCCGAATGGGCTAGGCCTATCTTCCGTGAGATTGGAGAGCATCTCTTACGACGAAAAAGATGGCACAGGCAAAGCTCTCGGACCGGTGATTTACGTATTAGGAGCCGACCTCATGGATGGGACGCCGATTTACGACATCAAGCCATACATTGAATATACTGACAGCCATCCCGGAGTGCGATCTGGCTTCGTTGACGAGCATGAATGGAAGCCGCTGCAAGTAGTCGTCCCGGAAGAATTTGCATCCATGAGTCTCGACTGGGATATTCTGAGGCAAGTTCTGTCGCAGGATCCCCGTCCCCGCTATCAGGACAACCCCAGCAAGACCTACGGCATGCCATTCGGCGGCTACGACATCATATTCAGAGTACAAGGCCGCACGCTCACCATAGTGGCAGTGAATCCGCTCCAATCATCCTGAACAACCCCCACTCGTCATCCTGAACTTGATTCAGGAACTAAGAACAGAACTAAAATCAATCTAATTATCGCCGAATATGTAGTAGTACCAGAAAGTGTCGCGGTAACGGCTTTTCAGAGCAGACCGCAGTTCCTGCTTCTTCATCCGGGCTTCTTTGTACTTATTCTTGAATTCTTGATATTCCTCTACCGTCTCATCGGAAACGCCCAAACTGCGACAATATTCCAAGTCATTCTCATAGGCAACCACGACCGCCTGCTGAACCAGAGACGGAACCACTCCGAACAAGTCCTTAACCGGGAAACGAACCAAGAAATCGATGATCGCATCCTTGCTCCTGGACATCAGCATGTATGCAGCAGCATAGTCCCTGGCAGCCGCATTATCAGGATTCTTCTCCACGATACTTAAGAGATTGGAATATATGCCATCGGATAAAGCGAATGCATCTCCGTCCGGCAGGCTTCTGCGCCTTTCGCCTAGCTCCGGGTCGGAATCAATCGCCGCCTCGTCATGCAGGAACCTGCGCTGCGAAGATGCCCATTTCCTATAAGCCCATGTCTTCTCCAAGACATTGATGTATTTTTCCGCAACATCATAGCTCCCAAATATCAGGTTTGTCTTCACCAGCATCTGAAGCATGGAAGGATTGCCATGCTCGCTGCTCACGAAAGAATCAAAGGCTTGATTCTGGGCGCTGCCCACGCATCCATGCCAGTAATAGACATTAGCGCACAATAGGGTGACCTGAGGATTGAAAGCCTCACCTGCGGCATCGTACAGAAGAGAATAGGCTGAACCCTGGCGATATTTGAATAAATTTTCCAGCAGCAGATTCTCATGACTCAGGGCTAGATTAACGTAATTCATGAAAAAGTAATTCCTGCTGTCCGTAGCATCTCTGAAATCCAGGATGTCTCCCCAGTCGGACGCTATCACGTCGTGCTGCAAGCGGAGAGCCTTGTAAATGTCATTGTTCTCGTTTTTCGAGAGAGGGACCGCTGTGACGCAAAGAGCCAGGACCAAGGCACACGAGGCCATGACATTGACGGCAAGTGACTTTACAGAGACACTCCTTAGATAGAAAACCACCATGATTACCACAGGAACGCATGCCACGGAGACATAGTAGATAATGCGTCCAGTAAGAAGAGGCTCGTAATAGAAATCGCATGACATCCCCTTGAAGAGAGTTTCTATCTTGCCAAGCTTAAGAAGCACGATCACCGTTACGACCAAGCTGAGCAATGAGAACAGCTGAAGATACGCATTGTTGCGCTTGTCGATGAAATCCAAGACAATCACGCCCAGAGGGAAAATCAAGGAGACCGGCCCCAGCAGCAAATACGAGGCGACCGTCGCAAAAACGCAGCAGATGATGCGGATAGGGGTGCCGAGGCGGGATGCGAAAGCCTGGCATGCGGCAAGGAATGCGATGGCGAGCAAGAATCCAGTCAGGAAGGAATAATCCATATAGAAATCATTCACTGCATGGAGCTGAAAGATAACAGGGAAGATGCACAGTGGGAAAAGCCATGGCGAAGGCTCATATTTCCTGAGCGTGCGCCACAGAAGATAGGCGGACAGCGAACACAATGCTGCGGTAACGGCGCTACCAAAACATGGCACAGAGAAGAACTGAACCAGAAACTGCGAGATCAGCAATGCAAGCCCTCCAATATCAAAATATCTGTCTTGGAAAACCTGCCATGAATATATGAATAGCTGCTGCTGTTCTCTCGCATAGAAAAGGAATTCCCTGGATGTCTGGAGGAAAATCAATAATACTATGAAAAAGGCCAGTGAAAATAGCGCTGGGAGGTATTTTTCAATCTTATCCATCGATTCAGCATTAATGAGCTTCTCCACTGAACGCAACGTCTATCCCAGGATTCTTACGCATCAGGCTGCTGATTGCATGCTTGTCCGCCCTAACTTTTCCAGCCACCAGTTCAGGAATATTATAGGAAAACATCTGCTCGTCATAGTATTCCTTAGGCCTGCGCTGTGGCAGCAGGAAAGGCTTTCGCGCCTTGCCGGAGGAATCCATGTAAGCGAAATATGGCCTGGTGTAGAGTCCGTCTCCCCTGCGGCTGCTGAAAACCAGCCAGCGGCTGTTGCTGCTCCAGGAATGATAGCTCTCCACGTCGTCGCTGTTAGCCTCTGCGAGCGGATACGCCTGCCCGCTTCGTAAGTCTATGCCCCAAAGGTCTGCATCCTTATGCCAGATGGAGAAATTCCCGAAATGATGACGGGTGAACACTAAGAAACCGCCATCCGGGGAAACCCTTGGGAAAGACACGCTCAGAGAGTCGGAAGCAAAATAAAGCGTGTCCGCCTTGGAGCCGAAACTTCTGGACTCAGGGTCGAAATCTATCCTGCAAAGACTGTAATGAGCATCTTTATATTTTGCCGGCATTGAATCCACCACTGCAGAAGAGCAGAAATACAGAGACTTGCCGTCTGGGGAGAAAGCGGGGAATGTCTCGAAGCTGTCCTTGGATTTCAAAAGCGGAGAAGAAAAAATCTCGTGACGCTCCACGTCATACACAACCACGTCTGAATTGGAATCGAACACCTCTATCCTGTTCGGGTGATTCATGAAGAAAGACTGGGCGGTGCTGTTGTTCGAGAAGGCTATGAAGCGCTCCGAAGGATGCCAGTAGGGATACACCAAAGCGGAAATCGTCTCCGGAGTCTTCGTATTGAGCTTTTCCAGGCTGCTTCCGTCCATCAACAAAGTGCCGGCATTCTTCGCCCTCATGTGAAGGACCATCTTCGATGGATTTCGATTAGGGAAAGAGTGGCAGTTCATGCAATTGTTGTCGGTTAGCCCATTCTCCATTATAGGGCTCTCTGAATAGGTCTCAAGGTTTCGCTGATATATTCCCATTTTACGCCAGAGGCCATACCCCGGAGGGATCAGCCGGTATGCGAGGTAAGGGTCTATCTCCTCCTCCGCCACATGCATGACGAAAGGGTCATACGACATCCATTTTCCATCATCGTAACTGCAAATGGTGAAAGAGATGTCCTTCCCGCGACTGCGAGACAGCATATTCCTCCATCTTTTTTCTGGAATCTCGAAATTTCCGCCGCCATCGCCTCTCACCACCATCCTGGAATCTCCGCCATCTATCAGAAGGGAGAACTTCCCGGAAGAGCCGCCTACGACGCAGAAATCTAGCGGGGCGATGTTCGGAGGGATGGTAACGTCCTTATATTCAGGATAAATGGAAATATCTTCATTCAGGCTGCCAGCTATCCTGACGTTGCCATCAGAGCATGAACAGATTAGCAGCAGAACGCTTAACAATATGAATATCTTTCTCATGAGCTTTGATTTTGCGAGAAAATATAGTGATACCAATATGTGCTGCCGTACCTTCCTTTGAGCACTTGCGGGCTCTTTTGAGCTGCTCGAGCTTTCTGGAAGGCCAGCTTGAAATCTTTATACTTGCTGATGACATCATCGCTCACTCCAAGGCTCCGGCAATAATCCAGGTCCTTTTCGTGGAAAACGATGACGGCCTGCTGCGCCAGCTCCGGAATATCTCCGAAAATCTCCTTGAGAGGAAATGACTGTATGAAGGCATCAAATAGCTCCGGACTGCGAAGCAGCAACAGATATGCGATGGCATAATCGCGGGCTGCCTCTTCCCGTGGATTTGCGCCAAGCACCTGCAGGATGTTGGAATAAACAGCATCGCCGTTGGTGAAGGCGTCATCATCCGGAAGGCAGGAGCGTTTCCTTCCTAATTCAGAGTCAGCCCTAATGGCATCGTCGTCGTGCAAGAATCGCCTATGTTCCTCAGCCCATCGCCGGTACCCGAAAGTCTTGCCCAGCATGTCCAGATATTTCTCGGCAACTTCATGCTCGCCGTAAATCAGATTGGTCTTCACAAGCATCTGGAGCATGGAAGGATTGCCATATTTACTGCCGCAGAAGCCATCGAAAGCCTTGTTCTGCGCACCTCCCACATCACCCAGCCAATAGAATATGCTGGCCTGCAGCACGATTATCTCGTGAATGAGTTCCGAGCCCTCCCCGCCTACGCAAAGAGCCATCGGGGAGCCCTGGCGGTATCTGAACATTTCGTCCAAGAGCAGATGCTTGTGAGACAATGCCAGATTGACGTAATTCATCAATAACAGATTATTGCCTTTAACTGCCTCCCTGCACTCCAAGATGTCGTCCCAATCCCCAGTCACGACATCGTGCTGAAGCCTTAGAGAGACGTAAGTCTTGTTGTCTGAGGATTTCCAGAGGCAGAGGGCAAGGCATGCCGTTCCAATGGCCAGCACGCACAGCAACCCCAAGCTCACGGCACCCTTGAACCGGCATCGGCGGAGCAATGCCCCCAGAACCATTGCAAGCGGCACGCTAAGCCACGCAAGCCTTATCAACAACGAGGGCGCTATCAGTTCTTCGAAATAGAAGTCTGGCAGCACAGCCCTCTGCAAATTTTCTATAATGCCAGCCTGGATTGCGAAGGCAGCAGAGGCAGGCATCGCCGCAACTGAAAAAAATTGCAGGCAAGGCTTGTCCGCGCGATTCACTAAATCCAGCACGCAAATCCCTGAAGAGAAGACAAAGATGGCAGGGCCTATGAGAAAATATCCAACAAAAGTAATGAATATGCCAGCTGTCACTCTGATGCCAGCTTTCATGTGACCCAGCCATGCCTGATACATCCACAGGAACAGGACGGCGAAAAAGAAAGCAGTTAGGCCATCATAGTACCAGTAACGGTCCGAGAGAGCGTGAGCCTGAAGCAGCGCAGGCATGACCAGAAGCGGATATGTCCACCATGGGATGCCAAAGCCCTTCAAGGTCCGCCAGAGGAGATAAGCCGAGGCTGAACAAAATACTGCTGTGATAAGGCTTCCGACGAGGGGCAGGCTGAAAAACTGGACGAAGAATTGAGCGACCAGCAAAGAGAGGCCGCCAATCACGGAATACCTGTCCATTATGGCTGACCAATCGAAAAGGAACAACTGCTCCTGCTCTCTGTTGTAGAAAGTGAATTCCTGGGTGGCTTGGAGATACCACCATAGCAGAAAGAAAGATGCTGTGAATAATAGTTCCGGAATATATTTTTCGATCTTTTTCATTCATGTGGCTTTGAGTGTCCCGAAGTTAGTCATTTTCCCTATCATAACCGAAAAAGAAAAATATTCCAACTATTCCCCAAAACGGCAGCTCAACTAGACGCATTTTCTAACACATCATTAATTATATTATATATTTTCTAAATATTAATAATTTATTGGAATATATTTCCACTATTTCTAATTTTGTCAGCGGAAACAAATGATTTAAAGAAATGAGTGTTAAAAAATTTCACGCCGAGACTTTGGCAGTCCATGTCGGACAAGAAACAGCTGATCCAGTGACCGACTCACGCGCGGTCCCTATCTACCAGACAACTTCATACGTTTTCCATAACAGCCAGCACGCAGCCGACCGTTTTGGACTGAGAGATCCGGGCAACATCTACGGGCGTCTGACGAATTCAACGCAGGAAGTCTTCGAGAAGAGAATCGCTGCCCTGGAGTGCGGAGTCGCCGCCCTCGCCGTAGCATCCGGCGCGGCAGCAGTCACTTATGCGCTGCAGAACGTTCTTCAGAACGGAGATCACATCATCGCTGCCGACAATCTCTACGGCGGTTCATTCAACCTCATAACCCACACCCTTTCGACTCAGGGCGTGACAAACACCATTCTTAACGTCAATGACTTGGTTGCGCTTGAAGCTGCCATTCAGCCTAACACGAAAGTCATTTACGCCGAGACGTTCGGGAACCCCAATTCAGACGTCACAGACCTTGAAGGAATCGCGGAAGTAGCGCATCGCCACGGCATAATATTCATAGTAGACAACACCTTTGCGCCAATTCTGATCAGGCCTATCGAGCACGGAGCGGACGTAGTCGTGCATTCAGCCACCAAGTTCATCGGCGGACACGGCTCGACCCTTGGCGGAGTCATCGTGGACGGGGGCAAGTTTGACTGGAAGAAGAATCCGGACAAATATCCAACCTTGGCAAAACCAGACCCAAGCTACCACGGAGCCATATTCGCCGATGTGGCAGGAGCTGCTGCCTTCGTCACGAGAATCAGAGCGGTGATCCTACGAGACACCGGAGCATGCATCTCACCAATAAGCGCATGGATATTCATCCAGAGCCTTGAGACCCTTCCTCTCAGGATCGAACGCCATACAGAAAACGCCCTGAAGGTCGTGAAATATCTTGAAAATAATCCGAAAGTGGAGAAAGTTAACCACCCTGCCGTAGAATCGCATCCAGACCATGCCCTCTACCAGAAGTATTTCCCTAACGGAGGCGGATCCATATTCACTTTCGAGATAAAAGGCGGAAAAGACGCAGCCTGGAAGTTCATTGACAACCTAAAGCTCTTCTCTTTGCTGGCTAACGTGGCTGATGTCAAGAGCCTCGTGATACACCCTGCCACGACGACCCACTCGCAGATGAGCCCTGAAGAACTGGCTGAACAGCACATCACTCCTTCCACGATCAGGCTCTCCATCGGCATTGAGCACATAGACGACATAATCGCCGACCTGGACCAAGCTTTTACCGCAATCTAACAAGCCCATCCTGAATATGAAAGTCAAAGAAATTCTTGCGACATCCAAGGCCCCATTCCCGTCCCTGGAGATAGTCCCGCCGCTGAACGGCATCACCAAAGAGGAACTGTTAGACGGGATAAGACCGTTCATGGAATTTAAGCCGAAGTACCTGAATATCACCTGCCATAGGGACGAAATCGAGTTCCGGCAGCAGCCTGACGGGACTTTCGTGAAAAAGCTCGTGAGACGGCGAGTAAGCGAAAGCGCTGTATGCGGTGCCATTCAGTCGGAATTCGACGTGGAGCTGGTGCCTCATCTGATTTGCGGAGGGGCTACTTCGGAGCAGATAGATTTCCAGCTGCAAGATTTCAAATTCATGGGAATATGCAATATTCTAGCCCTTCGCGGAGATTGCCTGGTTGGGGAGAAACGCTTTCTTCCTGCTCCCGGAGGCTATTCTCATGCGAATGAGCTAGTGAGCGCCGTTCACTCATTCGAGGCGGAGAACGGAGCCGAGGGGTTTTTCAGCATCGGCGTCGGCGGCTATCCAGAGAAGCATTTCGAGGCTGCGAACATGGACACCGACGTGGCCAACTTGAAACGGAAGGTAGAAGCCGGCGCCGATTATGTCGTGACGCAGATGTTTTTCGACAACAAAGTCTATTATTCATTCGTAGAGCGATGCAGGGCGGCTGGGATAACGGTTCCGATAATCCCTGGCCTGAAGCCGCTCTCGACGCTGAAACAGATTCAGCAGCTCCCGGAAACGTTTTCCATAGATATTCCAGTGGAATTGACCAAGGAGGTCTCTGCACACGAAGAAAAAGTCTACCAGATTGGCCAGGAGTGGTGCGTCGCCCAATGCAAAGATTTGCTGGAGCATGGGGTCCCAGCCGTGCATTTCTTCACCATGGGAAAGGCCAAAAACATCATCGGCATCCTCCGCGAATGCTTTTAGAAATATTCTACCCTTTGCTAATTTTGCAACAGCATGACTCTAACTGACGAAATACGCAAACGCATCCTCATCTTGGATGGGGCCATGGGGACTATGCTGCAGAAGCATGGGCTGCAGGGCAACAATGAGAAATTCAACTTTTCGAACCCGGATGAAATCCTGAACATTCATAATGAATATATTGAAGCGGGCGCTGATATAATTGAAACTAACACATTCAGCGCCAATCGAATATCTCAGATGCAATACGGACTGGCGGACAGGGCTTACGATCTGGCTAGAGCGGGTGCTTCGATCGCCAGGAAGGCTGCTGATGAGGCTGCCGGAAGAACGGCTGGCGAGCCAAGGAAGGTCTGGGTAGCAGGCAGCATGGGGCCCACGGGGAAATCTCTGTCGCTAGCTCAGAATCTTTCAGATCCTGCCGAACGTCCATATTCTTTCGATGAGATGGCCGAGGCTTACTCCGAGCAGGCCAAAGGGCTGATTGATGGCGGAGCTGACCTGCTTTTGCTGGAGACTTGCTTCGATGCGCTAAACACGAAGTCTGCCTTGTACGCAATCCGCAATATTTCTTCAGACATTCCAATAATAGTCTCTGTCTCAGCTAGTGACAAGAGCGGGAGGACTCTGACCGGTCAGACCATAGAAGCCTTCTACCATTCCGTATCACACGCAGGTCTACTGGCATTCGGGCTGAACTGCTCTCTTGGCGCTGAAGATCTTGCGCCACTGGTAGCAGAGGCATCTGCATGGGCTGAATGTCCTCTGATTTGTTATCCGAACGCCGGGCTCCCGAACGAAATGGGCGAATATGACGAAAAGCCTTCTGAAATGGCATCGGCTATAAAGAAAATGGCTTTGGATGGCAATCTGAACATTGTCGGTGGCTGCTGCGGGACGACACCGGAGCATATTCTCGCAATAGCCGAGGCGGTCCATGGGATAAAGCCTCGCTCTGTTGCGGAACGTTCAAGCATTCTTTATGTCAGTGGGCTGGAATCGGTGGAAGTGGACAAGGCGAAGAACAATTTCACGAATATCGGCGAGAGGACGAACGTAGCCGGCTCCAGGAAATTCGCCAAGCTCATTTCTAGCGGAGATTACGAAACTGCGCTTCAAGTAGCTGCGAATCAGATAGAAGGCGGAGCGTCTATTATAGACGTAAACATGGATGACGCCATGCTGGATTCAACGGCAGAAATGACAAAGTTCCTCCGTTGGCTTTCCAGCGATCCTGCCGTCGCCAGGGCGGCGATAATGATTGATTCTTCGCACTGGGAGACTATTCTGGCAGGATTGAAAAACGCTCAGGGCCGTTGCATCGTGAACTCCATTTCGCTTAAAGAAGGTGAAGAGGCATTCCTGAGCAAGGCCTTGGAAATAAAGGCTTTGGGCGGAGCCGTGATAGTCATTGCCTTCGACGAAGAAGGGCAGGCTACAACTTACGAAAGGAAGATAGGAATATGCCAGAGGGCATATTCATTGCTAACTGAAAAGGCCCATTTGGAGCCGTCCGACATCATATTCGACGTAAATGTGCTTCCTGTAGGCACAGGCATTCCGGAACACGCCAGATACGGAGTGGATTTCATCGAGGCAGTTAGGTGGATAAAGCAGAATCTGCCAGGGGTCAGGACTTCCGGCGGAATATCCAATCTGTCTTTCTCGTTCAGGGGTAACAATGCCGTGCGTCAGGCCATGCATTCGGTATTCCTCTATCACGCCATCAATGCCGGGCTGGACATGGGCATAGTCAATCCTGCGATGCTGGAGGTATATGATGACATAGAGCCGAGCCTGCTGCGCTGCGTCGAGGACGTTATTCTGGACAGCGACCCCGAGGCAACCGAAAGGCTGATTGAGAAAGCGAATGCCATGCAAAATGAGATGCTGAATCAAGTTCAGCATGACAATGCAGCATTGCACTCTACCTCCGGTAATTCCGAACTTGATTCAGTACCCATTCCAGTAGAAGAACGTCTCGCCAATACCCTCGTGAAAGGGGGCTCCCCTACGCTGCAAGCCGACGTCATGGAAGCACTGCGCAAGAAAGGCCGCGCAGTGGACGTAATTGAGGGGCCGCTAATGGACGGCATGGCTAAAGTCGGGAAATTGTTCGGCTCCGGGAAAATGTTTCTCCCTCAGGTCGTAAAGTCGGCAAAAGTCATGAAGACCGCTGTCGCCATACTGCAACCTTACATGGAAGAGAATGCCACTCAATCCACTCTGGAAGGACAGTCATCAAGACAGGAGACAGGAAAAGGAGTTCAGCCCCTGAAAAACGCCAAGCCCACCATCGTCATGGCAACGGTCAAGGGCGATGTACACGACATAGGAAAGAACATAACAGGCATAGTCATGACCTGCAACGGACTGAACGTCATTGATTTGGGAGTAATGGTTCCCAAGGAAGCCATACTGGCGGAAGCAGAGAAAGTCCATGCTTGCCTGATAGGGGTCAGCGGGCTGATCACCCCTTCACTCTACCAGATGGAAGAGCTTTGCAAAGAAATGGCTTCCAGGAATATGACTACTCCGCTCCTGATCGGAGGGGCGACGACATCTGCCCTACACACGGCAGTCAAGTTGGCTCCGCTTTACAGCCACGTATTCTATGGCAGTGATGCCTCTTCGAGCGCCGTTCTTGCCAGCAGGCTGGTTTCTGACAGGGATGCCACCGAGGCTGCAGTGCATGAGGCTCAACGCAAACTGCGAGAGCTATACAAGCAGAGCCACAGGCCCTCAATTGCGCAGAAGCTAGAGCCTTACCCTGCTAAAAGCTATGTCGCAGGCAATATATTCCAGAATATTAACGCAAGGCATCTCTCAATGGATGAAACACTTCCGTACTTCGACTGGAACTTATTCTTCACTATCTGGGGAATGAAATCGCACGACACTGAAGAGGCGCGGAAACTAAAGGACGAGGCCACCGAGATGATCCGGAGGATGAAGCAGTCTGATGAATGTGTTACGACGCTCAGCGCCAGATTCGATGCTTGCCACGCCGAGGGGGATGACATAGTGGCGAAAGAATTCCGCCTGCCGATACTGAGGCAGCCAGGAGGCCATTCCCTTTCCGATTTCGTCGCCCCTAAAGAATATGGATTCGACTCCCCTATGGGCATGTTTGCCATCAGCGTCCACTCGTCCCGCCACCAAGAAATCCCAACGTTCTCCACCCATTCCCATCCGCAAGATGGTCAAACGAACTCCACCCATTCCCATCCGCAAGATGGCCAAACGAACTCCACGCATTCCCATCCGCAAGATGGTCAAACGAACTCCACCCATTCCCATCCGCAAGATGGTCAAACGAACTCCACCCATTCCCATCCGCAAGGCTGCCGCTGCGAAGCGTGCAACAATGAATATTCCTCATTGCTGGAACGCTCGATCCGCCTGACTCTAGCCGAAGCCGCTTCACAGTGGCTTGACTCCTGGATTGAAAACCGCCTAGGACAAAGTTCTCCGGAAACCGTCTCGACAGAAGAAGCAACATCAGAGAAAAGAGTTCTCGCACCGGACGGCAGAAGCATCAAGGTAATCAAACCGGCGGCAGGTTATGCATCCTGCCCGGACCACACGCTGAAACGAGACATTCTCAGACTTCTTCCGGAAAGCGACAAGCTTGGGATAACCCTTCTTGACAGCTGCGCCATGATTCCGGACTCGACCATCTGTGGCCTCATATTCACGCATCCGGACGCATTCTACCCCGACATCCGCCACATTGGTGAGGACGCCGTCAGCGAATATGCCTCCCGCCGAGGCCTCTCCGACACCGAAAGGAACATCTTCCTCAGCCACCTGATCTAACCAATTACCCACATAGCCTCGCCCCACGCCAATATTATCCAATGCATCCAAATCTGTGCCCCGCCTCAACACTCCAGAAGGCAGTACGATCAAACAGATATACTGCACGACCAGACAGACCGTACGAGAACCACCCATAACTCATTGACCGCCAATGGCATTTCCTTGGGTCTCGCACGGCGTCAAGTCCCAAACCCTGTGTTAAAGAATGAATGAAATCACCTTGGGACGAACGGTTCTCCGAGTGGCATTCGGGGCGATTGCCTGAAGCATGACGGGAGGGATAGCCGGAAATTATGAGAGCGGGAAAATGAGTACGATTTCCGCCACCGGCATCCTGCGACCAATGCATGTGGCTCAGTCCTGATGCTTTTGCAGCGCAAACATACAATTATGAGATGGAAGGATTTGTTCGTGCAATTAGCGGGCTGGGTGTTATTCATTGCAGTGGCTCGTAATGAGGCTATGCCTGCCCAGGGGCGCTTTTAGAAGCGGGGCTGGGCATGCCGTTATGTTGTGCAGTGACTTCTGATGCAAACATGCGTGCCCGGCAATTGTAAATGCAGGAACAGAATCGGCTCTGGATTACGGGATGGTTGGACAAAGAGCCTTTCCAAGTTCATGATGACGTGGTGGGTCGTACGGGATGACGGGGAGGTTGTTTAGGATGAATAGTGGTGGTCGTTCAGGATGAGCGTGGTGAAATTTCGCTAAGCGCTGTCAGAGCATGTCCTTCCTGTGGCATTGCAATGGGGTGTCGGTCGACAACGTGGCGTAAGCGTCTCCGGAGTTAGGTATTGATAGGCCGACGACTCTGAGATACCTTTGCATGAAAAAAGAGAGCAATGTCAGGCAGATGTAAATTACCCCCGGAGAAAGTCGAACTGTACGAGCGAGTATATGAGACCTACAAGCAAGAGGTCAAGCTTAATCCCGATTATACATTCAGGGCCCATTGCGCCAAATGGGG
>JALCSU010000060.1 GCA_022653735.1 Bacteroidales bacterium | reverse complement strand
CTCGGTCCCGACCAGCACGATTCCAGCCTCGTAAGTCTCCAGAAACTCGTAGTCAAAGGAAGCCCTCTTATTGCGAATCTCCACTCTATGTTCCTTCTGCTTCGGCATATTCAGATAGATTGCGCCTAGCCTCCAATCAGCCCCAGCGCCATTAAAGTTTCTGCAAATATACGCAAACTTTTCATAGCCGCTGCAATCCGCCCCCACAGAAACAGCAACTGGCAGAGTCAGCTTCATTCGGGAATTTCATTGGAATTGCTATTTTTGTGAAGGCAAAAAATTAATGAACATGACAACAGCAAATTCGTCAGGTAATAAGAGGAATAGGCGCTGCATTGGGTATCCTGTCGCTAAGGCTTATCTTGAGTTGACGGGAGACGAGTTGGCCGTTCTGACCCATTATATCCATAATAAAGAATATTTTGATAACGAGAAAGGTGAAAAAGAGGCAAGAAAATATATTCCTGAAGAGATTCTTGAAGATTCTCCCGAAGAGTATGACTTATTTTCTGATTTTTTCGATGTGCCTTTCCCTGAGCCCACGGTCCCTAATTTCACGTTCATTGATCTTTTTGCAGGAATGGGAGGTTTCAGGCTTGGCATGCAAGCACAAGGCGGCAAATGCGTGTTCTCTTCTGAATGGAATAAATATGCCCAAAAAACATATCTAGCCAATTTCGGAGAAATGCCATTCGGCGACATAACAAAGAAATCTACTAAAAGCTATATTCCTAAAAAATTTGATGTCCTTTGTGCTGGATTTCCTTGCCAGCCCTTCTCTATTGCTGGGGTTTCCAAAAAAAACAGCCTGGGAAGGGAAACTGGATTTAAAGATAAGACGCAAGGAACGCTATTTTTCGATGTCGCTGAAATAATAAGTGAACATAGGCCGCAAGCCTTCTATCTTGAAAATGTGAAAAACTTGGTATCCCATGACAAGGGCAATACGTTCAGAATAATCAAAGAAACTCTCGAAGAGCTAAGATATTCTTTACATTACCTCGTCATGGATGGACAAACATATGTACCACAGCATAGAGAAAGAATCATGATAGTAGGCTTCGACAAGGACATTTTTCGAGGCAGGGAAAAATTTGTCTTTCCAGAGCAGAAAAAAGCCACGTCAAAGTTATCAGACATATTGGAGAAAAATGTTGATGATAAATATACCTTGAGCGATCATCTATGGAAATATCTTCAAGACTATGCCAAGAAACAAAAAAATAAAGGAAATGGTTTTGGATACGGGCTTGCGAATCTGGATGGAATATCCCGTACCCTCAGTGCTAGATACTATAAAGACGGATCTGAGATACTTATCCCTCAAGGAAGAAACAAGAACCCGAGAAAACTTACGCCAAGGGAATGTGCCCGCCTCATGGGATATCCAGACAACTATCGTCTGGACCAAGTTTCAGATTTACAGGCATACCGTCAATGCGGGAATTCTGTCGTTGTTCCGCTCATCGCTGCTGTCTCTGAACAAATAATCAAAACCATAAAAGACCATGAGCGAACTCCTTGAAAATGCAATTTCGTGCGCTAGCAATGCGATATCTGCTTGGTGCCGATACATTACTGCAAATGACACTGGGTCTAACGGCAGCCATCAAGCTGGGTTCTATGTTCCTAAAAAGGCGGCGTCGTTACTTTTCGAAGATGCGTGCAATAAGGGCAAGAATAGAACAAAAGACGTTAAAATATCTTGGCAAGGCGACTTTTCCACCGACAGTCGCTTCATTTACTATGGACAGAAGACTAGAAACGAATATCGAATAACTCGCTTCGGGAAACAGTTTCCTTTTCTTGAAGACGATTGCGTTGGTAGTCTGCTGATAATTGCAAAAATGTCAGAAAGTGAATATTCTGCTTTTGTTCTATCCTCAGATGAAGACATTGATGGATTCTTTGAATATTTCTCATTAGCTCCCGGGCAATCTAGTTATCTGATAAATGAGACTATAAGCACCGAAGAAGCAATGACAACGTTATTCGAGGCATTTGCCTCAGAACATAAAGATTTTCCTGACACCAAAACCATGTCTGCTGGAGCAAGAGACTGCTATGGCAAAATTTATCGATCTGCCTCCGATTCAGCATTGAAGAACCCTGATTCGCTTCTGATCAACTGGGTCGATACTGAATACAAGTTATTCCGCTATTTAGAAAAAACAGATTTCGGCATAAGGAGCTTCGACGATGTCAATAAGTTCATAGATACAGCTAATAAGTTCTTGAATCGAAGAAAATCAAGGGCTGGGAAATCCCTAGAAAACCACCTCTGCGAGATATTCACGAAGAATAATTTGAAATTCGAGTCTCAAGCAATCACCGAGGATAAAAAGAAACCAGATTTTTTATTCCCTGATTCAGAACATTATCACAATTTCGAATTTCCCTCTGAATATCTGACTATGCTTGGAGCAAAGACAACTTGCAAGGACAGGTGGCGACAGATTCTTAATGAGGCAAATCGAATAGATATCAAATATATATTCACTCTCCAGCAGGGTATTTCAAAGAATCAGATGAAAGAAATGAAAGAGTCTCATGTCATTGTTGTTGTCCCCCAAGAATACATATCGTGCTTTCCAAAAGAATACCGAGAAGACATCAAGAATTTAAAGGACTTCATTCAAATTGTCAAAGAGAACCAAAATAACATTAAGAAATCTTTTAATATCATGAACATATGAAAGTAAGCATCATTATGGGCTCTACGAGTGACTATGAGGTCATGCATGGGGCGGAGCAGTTTTTAGCAGATTTCGGAATCGAATACGAGACGCGCGTGATCAGCGCACACAGGACGCCGGACCTGATGTTCGAATACGCCAAAGCTCTGAAAGGCAGAGGCTTCGGGGTAGTAATCGCTGGTGCCGGCGGCGCCGCTCATCTGGCAGGAGTCGCAGCAGGACTCACACCGCTGCCGGTAATCGCAGTGCCTATGCAGACCAAGACTCTTGGCGGACTGGATTCGCTGCTCTCAATGGTGCAGATGCCTACAGGCATTCCTGTAGCCACTGTAGCAATCGGCGGAGCGAAGAATGCCGCAATCCTTGCTGCTGAAATTATTGCTCTCCTCGACCCTGAGGTTGCAAAAAAGATTGATGCCTACCGTGAGGCTCAGGCTGAGAAGATTCGCAATACCACTCTGCCGCCAAAACAATAAAGCAAACACTTTGAGACACGTCAGCATATTCATGACTACTGCCATAGGCATATTCATTGCCCTAGGCAGCGCTTCCGCTCAAAGCGACAATTCCCAGCTCCGCAGCTCCTTTGCTCAAAGCGACAATTCCCAGCTCCGCATCTCCTTTGCTCAGAATCCCGAAGGCACCCTTCAGACGAGCATCCTGCTTCAGGACAGCGACACAGACGGTCGCTACATCTTGAACGCATCTATTAACGGGGTGAGCGTGAAAACATATTACACCTCAGAAAACTGGTTCGCTAGCCTATCCAGCACGACATATCTGTTCCTCTACGAAAACGACTACATTGCTCCAGCCGACGTGAAAGGTTTCGCAACGCTGAAAATGCCTGATGGCTCCAGCGAAAAGGCTGCCTCTTTCGTCATCAAGGAACTGCGCATCGGCAATGTAATCTTGAAAGACGTGCCAGCTTTCGTGCTGAAAAAACAGACTGTCCCCTTCCTCATAGGGAATTCCACCTTCGACGGCATCGGAGGAGCCGTGCAGGAAGGCAGCAGGCTAATCATCGGCGAAACTACTGAAGAGCAAAATACGGAACAAGCGTCATTGGAGCCTGAGGACAGTCTCAAAGACGCAGCGCAAAAGCATCTGGATGCAAAGGAATATGCCCAAGCGGCCTCCTGTTTTGAGGCTTTGAGCAAAGCTGGAGCTTTGAACATGTTCACTTCTTACGAATATTCTGTAGTCCTGAATATTCTGGAACGCGATGACGAAACTATAGCTGTTTCTGAACAGTGGCTTTCCGAATATGAAGGCAAGTCGCTCACCATGGACTACTGGGTCTATGATTGCCTGGGCGATGCCTACGCTAGGAAAAAAGATGTGAAGCCGGCCATCGAAAAGTATCAGCAGGCAATCTCAGCCTACTGCAAGCTATTCAATACCACAGAAAAGGCTATCCGCAAGAGCAGCTTCCAAGATGAAACCCTTGGAATAACGCTCTTCAACCTAAGCCGCATGTACGCTAGTGACAGCAATGTTTCCAAGGCAGAATATTATTGCTCGCTAGCCGCCAAATCCGGCAGCCAGCAAGCAATCAGCTTCTGCAAACAATACAAGATAAAATATTAACAGACACCGTCCTGAGAAGGCCCTTGTCCCCCATCCGTAATCCCGCCAATTTTACGGACGGCAAATGGTTATCTCGTTCCCCATCCGTAATCCCGCCCATTCCACGGACGACAAATGCACTGACAAGGACGGCGTCAGGTACATCGTTGAGATACAGATGCATTATCAGGCATCCCTCAGCGAGCGAATGGTGTACTACTCCGCCGCGGCGTGACCGCGACTGGGCATCCGAAAGGAAGTTCAGACTGAGCGGCATTTTCCAGCCGCTTAGGATAACTTCCGGAGGATGCTGCCGAGATAGAAAGTTTTTTTCTGCTGATTAACATAAACCAAATAATCCTAGTCAGTGAATACTGAATACCCCGCAGCCGGCAAAATCCACGCTACGGACTTGTTTACTTTTTCAGTTTCTTCTTTATTACAGACTCAAGGATAAGCCCCAAAACTACTCCTAATGCGAGGAATGCTGAATATATTACATTATCCCAGTGAGACAACTGGTGGTTGATAATCAAGGGATTCAAGGTGACAAAAAAGGCGTATGTCCCCAAAAAACTATAAATCAAGCGCTTTATCATATTCCCATTAGTGTTCCTATTGAAGACCAGCCTGCTCCAAATAAACAAGAGGCAACTCCTAACCCCCCGAAAAGGGCTCCGCCTACTGCTGAACCGGCAAGGCCCCATGAATCACTCTTTATAGCCGCCGAGAGAAAGCCATTAGTCGCTTCATCATTTGATTTACACATTTCCGCCCACGCACGCATTTCAGCTCCTGAAGATCTTGTAGAGCCGACTAACTCCGGATGCCCAAGTGCACATGCTATCTGATATTGTTGCTCCGGAGTACAAATTGTCGTGACCCATTCAGCAAATTTATCTTGATTAATCCAATAGTCATAGGAATCTATCAAAATATAGAGAGCTAATTTCGTAAACTCGGGATATTCTTTTAAAATATCAATATCATCTATTCTTTCAATGGAAGATATAACAAATTCAGTAAAACTCTCAAGCGAGGCAAAAGATTCATCGGAAACGATTTCTTCCAAAAATATGTCAAGTGCATCAGCATACTCTTCAGAAATGGCATCTCCTGATTTTGTCTGAACAACAGGTAAACTAACTAAGGAATTTGAAATAAAATGGTAACCGCTCAAAATTTGAGTAATCTTTTCTTCATCAATCACATTTTGTGACCTAGTAAAACTTTTTATTCCGCCGACATCAAATACGAATCCTTGCTCTACAGAGGTTCTGTAAAAATAGTCAAGCGCTGAAGAATGTTCCTTTGCTAAATCTTGTAGACTTATGATTTCTGTCGTGTATACTTCTTTCTTTTCGCATCCCAATGGCAAAACAAGTACTAAACAAAGCAAGAATAATTTATATAAGTATGTTTTCATATGGTTGATATTTTATACATATAAATAGCTATTAGTTCCTCGACTTTAAATTTAGCAATTCAAACTAAAAATCAAAACATAAGCTATGTTTTTCTTTGAACTGAAGTTCAACTTTGGTTACACGATAATCGAACAGGGTGACCTGAATGACAACGAAAGTTACAAGCAAAATCAGCGGCGATGCCTTTCACAGCTTCAATTCCCATGGAAGAAATAATTAGGTATGGCTTAGAATTCTCCCGACAAAAATTGTCGGCAACGGTGCTGGGCTTCTGAATATGGTGCTGGCGTGCCAGTGTTCCTCACCCTAGTCTCACGAGGCGGGTCGGAAACGGCGTCATTGAATATTAGCAGTACATCCATAGGCACCGTCGCCAACGATTTCGGCTGCCTTGCCCACCGTCATCAGACTCTTCTTCATGTCATTCCACCCGACAGAAATCAACGAAAAATGCATCTCGCATGGCTACTACGTGGCATCCGACTGGAAGTTCGGACTGAGCGGCATTTTTCAGCAGCTCAGGATAACTTCCGGAGGATGCAAGAGCGCGTGGTGTGCGATTCCGCGTTTTTACACACCCCAAGACCCGAAACCATCGTTCCGTGTGCAATTCCGCCTTTTTGCACACCGTGAGACCGGTCGCATGACAGCGATTGGCATCCGACAGGCCTTCCGCAGGCCCGAAATGCCGTTTTCAACGGCTATCAGCCTCTACATCGCCGCAGAAGGTACATTTCCCCTGTTTGCAAATACCGAAAGCGTTTTTCTGAGGCAAATCTGACGAGAGAAAAAACTATCCTAGGGCCTTACATTGCACATTTCTCAACTTAGCCGGTGATTTTTTCTGTCAACGGCTATTTACGCCTACATTGCGCCGTACAATAAAATTCAATCACTATGACGCAAGAATATCAGATACCGCCAGGGCAGCGATACGCGAGCCTCATGACGGACAGCTCATTCAAAAGAGCCTTCGTCCAGTGGCACGATGGGATACTGACAAAGCTGCTGCTCAGGGAGCTGATCCCAGAGCGGACGATCAAGGAAATCAGGTTCCTTCCCACTGAACACACCAACCCCATCCCAGGCATGAAGGACATTGTGGTAGACGTGGAGTGCACTGACGAAGAGGGGGGCAAAGTACATCGTGGAAATGCAGCTGCATTATCAGGACTTCTTCTGCGAGCGCATGGTGTACTACTCTGCCGCAGCGCTCCTCGAGGAACTCCGGAAGGGAAGCGACGGGAAGGACACGGCCTGCTTCTACGATTATCCTCCGGTGTACGTCGTCGCGCTGCTGAACTTCAGCATGCACGAGAACACGGACAAGGTCCTGTTCACCTACCAGCTGCTGGAGAAGGACTTGCACGACAGGATGACGGACAGACTGAACTTCGTGTACCTCGAGATGCCAAACTACAAGGGTGACCTGAAGGATGCTTCGAGCGTTCCTCAGGCGTTCAGTTACGTGATGCGTAATTTCCCCCAGATGAGCGAACGACCCGAGGGACTGAATGAAGATTTGTTCAGGCTATTGTTCGATTCCGCAGAAATTAGTAAATTCAGACCGGATGAACGAATCAAATACGTACACGACATGACGACGGAGCGAGACATACGTAACCAGATTCTGACCGCCAGAAACCAAGGGGTTGAGCAGGGCATTCAACAAGGCAAGGAAGAAGATGCTTCCAACTTACTAAAGCTCGGCATAGACATCGAGGTTGTCTCCAGGGCCACCGGGCTGAGTGTAGAGCGGATTAGTGCCTTGCGCGCAATGCCGCCAGACAAAGTGGACAATCAATAGGCATTCCAACTCATGAACGAAACGAGGGTGGCCAATAATTTCTTATTAGTCACCCCTTTGAGATGTTCCAGATTTAACTCAGCAGACGCATCCGACTGGAAGTTCGGACTGAGCGGCATTTTTCAGCCGCTCAGGATAACTTCCGGAGGATGCAAGAGCGCATGGTGTGCAATTTCGCGTTTTTACACACCCCAAGACCCGAAACCATCGTTCCGTGTGCAATTCTGCGTTTTCACACACCGCGAGGCTAGTCGCATGTCAGCTACGAAGCATCCGACGGGAAGTTCGGACTGAGCGGCATTCGGAGGCGATTGCCTGAAGCATGACGGGAGGGAAAGCCGGAAATTAGGTGAGAGGGAAAAGAGTACGATTTCCGCCACCGGCATCCTGACGAAAGTCAGAATCTATATTATCGAAGGCCTAGATCCTGAAACAAGTTCAGGATGACCGGGTTCGCAATGACGTGGTGGGTCGTACAGGATGAACGTAGTGAGTCGTGCTGGATGATGGGGAGAGCCGTTCAGGATGACGGGATGGAGTCGTGCTGGATGATGGGGAGAGCCGTTCAGGATGAACGTAGTGAGTCGTGCTGGATGAATGAATTCGGATGACGGCGTTGGTCGTACAGGATGAACGTGGTGGAATTTCGCAAAGTGCTGTCGGAGTATGTCCTTCCGGAGGCTCTGCAAAGGGGTCTGCTCGACAACGTGGCTCTTGGAAGGTCTCGATGTCGCGACATGCCCTTCCCTACGCACTTCTGTGCAGCCTGCTTCGACAGCGTTCTGCGAGACACTTCTTCCGAACGGTTTGAATATCCGTATGCTATTCTTTATTGCTTCAGCTTCGACAAGGTCTTGTGAAACCTTGAAGAGAGATTTGATTATTCACAATTGTGGGCAACGGTGACATTCATTTTAAGTGCCGAGGACACATATTCCCATTGCCAACCCCCGTTTTGTGAACTGGGTGGGCAACGCAGTCCTTCATTACAAGCCAGCTGGTGGCACTATGCCGTCGCCCATAAATTCTCGTACTTCTAGACGAGGACATGGATGTATGCTTTGCGACCACTGCCTCACCGACGGCCCCACATTTAACGATGACAGAAAACGAGTTAATCCTTCTTACGTCATCCTGGCTTGACCAGGAATCTGGGCTCGTTTATCCCCGTCATCCGGACTCGATCCGGAATCTAGGCTTGCGAAGAACAGATCCTGAAACAAGATCAGGATGACGGGGCGGGTCGCCCCTGGATGACGGCTGGGGGCGTCCAGGGTGATGGGGTGAACCGCCCTTGGGTGACGGCTGGGTCGTTCAGAACAACGGGGTGGTGCGTGCGGGTCCTGAAGCAAGTTTCAGGATGACGGGCTGGGTCGCCCTTGGATGACGGCTGGGGGCGTTCGGGACGGACAGGCCGTTCTGGATTACAATGGCTAGAAGGTCGCGGCAATGGGTTCGGAGCCGAGGCGACCGCCAACCACAAGCTTAGCTTTCAGAGAAATATTCTTATTATTCGTTTCTCCTTCGACCATCTCGTTCAAAAGCTCCACAGATTTCTCTGCGATTTCCTGAAGCGGCTGAATCACATGCGGCACTACAGGCTTATTCAAGTCATAGATGTCGCTCTCATCGAAACAAACAAAAGAGAAATCTTTCGGAAGATTGAGCCCTAGCACGTTCAAAGCATTGAAACCATAAAGAGCTATCTTCTTCGTAGGCAGAATGAATGCCTCAGTGCCACGTTTCGAAGCATCCTTGAACGTCTCGCGCACCATTTTCTTCGCAGCCACAGCCTCATACTCAATCTTATGGATATTAATATAATCCTGCAGCCCAGCCTCTTCCATCGCTTTCTCGTATCCCCTCTCACGATCTGTCAGCGAAGTGACTCCGCTCTTGTAAGAAACCATCTCAATCTTGCCAAAACCCTGATGAATGAGATATTTGGTGGCGATGAATCCCGCATCGACATTGTCTACCAAGACCCTGCCGAAATCCTCACCCGGCATATCCCTGTCAATCAGCACAGTAGGAATGTTATAATCCACTGCCTTTTTAAGAGCGGCCTCACTTCCAAGGCAAGGAGCTATTATCATTCCCTCGACATTGTACCCGATGACAGTATCTATTAAATTAGAAAGCTTTTCTGGGTTTTCATCAGAACTAGCGAAAATCACAGTCGTGCCCATTTTATAAGCAGTATTCTCAATATGTCTGCAAATGTCCGAAAAGAACGAATTTGAAATGTCAGACACAATCACTGCAATAGTATGCGAGCGCCCGCTTCTCAGCGAAGCCGCCGCATTGTTTCTTCTGTAGCCAAGTCTCTTGGCGACTTCAAGTACCCTGCGGGCCGTGTTTGGATTCACAGGACAATCCAACCGCCCGTCTTTCCCCATTTTAGCATTCATCACGAAGGACACCAAAGTCACCGAAACCCCTGCTTCCTTCGCAACATCTCTGATTGTTACTTTCTTCATTATATTAATAAATTAACATTTAGGCCACCCACAAATCAACCCTGAATCATCACCGTAAGGCCAGCCATCACAATGGAAACCATGCTCATCAGCTTTATGAGTATGTTCAGCGAAGGACCTGACGTGTCTTTGAAAGGATCCCCCACCGTGTCTCCAACAACGGTAGCATGATGATTTACGGAATTCTTACCGCCGAAATGACCATCCTCAACATATTTTTTGGCATTGTCCCATGCTCCGCCCGAGTTCGCCAGGAATATAGCAAGTATAAAACCTGCGCCCAAGCCTCCGATGAGCAATCCCATCACTCCTGCTGCTCCAAGAATGATGCCTACAAGCACAGGAACTATGATTGCCGTAAGAGCAGGACCTACCATTTCGTGCTGAGCCGCCTTTGTTGATATCTCTACACAACGTTTGTAATCAGGACGCTGCTTGCCCTCAAGGATTCCAGCGATCTCTCTGAACTGACGACGAACTTCCAGCACCATTTTTTGAGCAGCACGGCCGACAGCATTCATCGTGAGCCCACAGAACAAGAATGCCATCATTGCACCAAGGAAAACCCCAGCCAGAACCTTAGGATTCATCAGCGTCACATTGTAGTAGTTCACCAGATCCACAAGGGTTGCCTTAGCGACTTCGACCACTTCATCGCCAACAGTAATCATCTCAGTACCCACATGCTGCAGCCCAATTTTGATTTCCTCGATGTAAGAAGCCAGCAGAGCCAGTGCAGTAAGAGCCGCAGAACCAATCGCAAAACCCTTTCCGGTAGCGGCAGTAGTGTTTCCCAGAGCATCAAGGATGTCCGTACGATGACGAACTTCCGGGTCCAATTCACTCATCTGGGCATTCCCGCCGGCATTGTCGGCAATAGGGCCGTATGCGTCAGTAGCGAGAGTAATGCCAAGTGTTGACAGCATCCCAACAGCAGCTATGCTTATTCCGTAAAGTCCGCTGCTCAGATACTCAGGATTGAACGAGAAGCCAGAGGCACAGAGATAAGAAGCAAGTATTGCCAGCACTATCGTCACCACAGGAACAGCAGTAGAAATCATTCCTAAGCCGATTCCATTGATGATTACTGTAGCAGGACCAGTCTGGGAGCTCTCAGCAAGTTTCTGAGTAGGCTTATAAGAGTGAGACGTGTAATATTCAGTCGCCTTTCCTATCACTACTCCTGCCAGCAGTCCAGAAATGACAGACAAACTGAGCTGCCACCAATTAGCAAAGCCTAAAAGTTTGAATATAAAGAATGTAGCAATGGCGATGAGAATCGCAGAAAGATTGGTGCCGACGCTCAGCGATTTCAGCAGTTGCTGTAGCCCCGCATTTTCTTTCGTACGCACTGAATATATTCCTAATATAGAAAGCACCACTCCCACGGCAGCAATAGTCATAGGAGCTAGAATGGCCTTCATCTGCATTGCTGTATCACCGAAGAATGTGGAAGCCCCCAATGCCATGGTCGCAAGAATGGAACCGCAGTAGGATTCATAGAGGTCAGCGCCCATGCCAGCCACGTCGCCAACATTGTCTCCGACATTGTCAGCGATGGTCGCAGGGTTGCGAGGGTCGTCCTCAGGGATGTCATTCTCCACCTTGCCAACGATGTCAGCTCCGACATCAGCAGCCTTGGTGTAGATGCCACCACCGACTCTCGCGAACAAAGCCTGAGTGGAAGCACCCATTCCGAATGTAAGCATCGTAGTAGTGATAACCACCAGATTTTGCGAAACATCAGGATCGTAAAATGCTTGAAGCACGAAGAACCATATTGAAATGTCAAGCAAGCCAAGGCCCACGACCGTCAGTCCCATCACGGCACCAGAACGAAATGCGAGTTTCAAGCCAGAATTAAGCGACTTGCTCACTGCGTTTGCGGTTCTAGCAGATGCATACGTCGCAGTCCTCATTCCTATATAGCCAGCTAGCCCCGAAAAGAAGCCACCGGTCAGGAAAGCGAACGGAACCCAAGGGTTCTGAACATGGAAACCGTATGCCAGAATAGCAAAAAAGATTGCCAGGATAATGAATACGATGAGAACTACCTTATATTGCTGCTTAAGGTATGCCATTGCCCCCTCTCTCACGTACTGGGCAATCTCTTTCATCGTTGGAGTACCTTCGCTCTCCTTCTTCATCTGATGGTAGAAAAGCCATGCGAAGAACAGAGCTATGATTGACGCGACAGGTACCAGGTAAAATAATGGGTCCATAAATATTTAATAATTAACGAAATTCTTGAAACGATTTAAGTAGGTCGTGTTTAAAAAGGGTCCCTTTCAGAACCCTTGCGAATGCAAATATATGCAAATAGATTGTTACTGCAATACTAATTTTTGATATTATGCCTATCAAAAATGTCCATCGCACTAAAATTTTAATTCACTAGACAAAGAAATACGCATGCCGCAAAGCACCCTAACCGAACATTCTGGCGAAATATTCATAGACCACCTGGCAATCGTCGAGTTCCGGATGGAAGGCCGTAACTAACTGATTTCCCTCGCGGGCGGCGACTATATGCCCATCCACTACCGACAGCACTTCAACCCCAGCACCAACGCTCTCTATGTAAGGGGCCCGAATGAAGGTCATGGGGATATCCTGCCCTGCGAAAGAGCCACGAGCATGGAAGCTGCCGAGCTGCCTGCCATAAGCATTGCGCCGCACTGACATATTCATTGTGGAAAGGCGTTTGAAAGGACCCCCCACCATATTCTTAGCTAATAGAATCAGCCCAGCGCAAGTGCCGAAGACAGGCAACCCGCCAAGAATCTCGTCTTTTATAGGATCCATCAGCCCAAGATCCACAAGCAGCTTTGACTGCGTCGTACTCTCTCCCCCCGGGATGATAAGCCCATCCTTTGGCTGGTCCCAATCTTTTCTCTGGCGAACTTCGAAACAAGCTATTCCCAGCTCCCCAAGCATCTTCTCATGCTCGGCGAAAGCACCTTGCAACGAAAGCACCGCAATGCGTTTGCCCATAATCTTTATGAATATCTGGAAGCTATTTCCCTCTTTCGGCCATGAGAACCTTTATTTCCTGCTCGTTGATGCCAACCATCGCCTCTCCGAGATCCTCACTGAGCTCGGCGAGCTTCTTGGCATCACGGAAATTAGTGACAGCCTGCACGATGGCAGCAGCACGCTTTTGAGGGTTTCCGCTCTTGAATATTCCGCTTCCCACGAACACTCCCTCAGCACCAAGCTGCATCATTAGGGCAGCGTCGGCAGGGGTGGCTATTCCGCCAGCCGCAAAATTCACCACAGGCAGCTTGCCATTCTCATGGACGTATTTCACGAGGTCGAGCGGAACCTGAAGTTCCTTTGCTTTCTCGAATATTTCGTCTTCGCCGAGCGAAACTATCCTACGTATCTCGCTCTGCATCAGCCGCATGTGTCTGACAGCCTGAATCACGTCGCCAGTTCCAGGCTCCCCTTTCGTGCGAATCATCGTCGCACCTTCCGCAATCCTACGCAAGGCTTCGCCCAGATCCCTGGCCCCACACACGAAAGGCACGTCGAATTTCGTCTTGTCAATGTGATAGACATCATCGGCAGGTGACAGCACCTCACTCTCGTCTATGTAGTCTATTTCGATTGCCTGAAGTATTTGCGCCTCAACGAAATGCCCGATCCTGCATTTCGCCATGACAGGGATAGAGACTGCCTGCTGGATGCTCTTTATCATCTTCGGATCGCTCATTCTGGAAACTCCGCCAGCAGCACGAATGTCTGCCGGAATATGTTCCAACGCCATGACTGCGCAAGCTCCAGCCTCTTCGGCGATTTTGGCCTGCTCAGGAGTCGTCACGTCCATGATCACTCCGCCCTTCAACATCTGGGCGAGATTACGATTAAGAGTCTGCCTGTCTTGATTATCCATATTCATGATATTATTAGATTTATTTCTTTCCTGCCCTGTACTCGCTTGGCGAAAGCCCTGACATCTTCCTGAAAAAGCGAGACAAGTGCGCCTGCGAAGAGAAGCCTGCGCCGTATGCTATCTCTTGGACGGTCTTGCTGGTGCTGTCCAGCTGCATTGTGATGTAGGCGGCCATTTTCTCGTCTATGATTGACTTAGGAGCCCGTCCCGCAGCCCTACGGCAGACCTGCGAAAGATAGCGGCTGCTGACATTCAGCAAGTCGGCATAGAACTGCACGTCCGTCCTTTCGCAAAGATGGCGTTCCAGCTGATTCAGGAAGTCGTTGTAGAGTTGCTGGCTGCGCCCTTGAAGATTGTCCGCCTTCAGGATCAGTCTTGCGGCATATTCATTAGCCTTCCTAATGGCATCTGCGTTGCCGAAGCCTTGGCTGAGGAATGTTGCCAAGGCAGACGAGAAGGCATTCGCCTGGCCATGCAGGGATAGGCCTTCGTCCAGCAGGACGATTCTTGGGTCATTCCCATTCTGGATCAGCCATCCGGCTTCGTCTCTACGGACAACGATGAGGGAGCAGAGCGGCATCAGCTGGTTACGAATCCTCATCGCAAGATCGTCATCCATTAGTCGTTCCCCCCTTGAGGACGTGAGAACAGGATGGAAAACCACATAGTTCGGCTGGTAACGGACAATAGCCTGCGCAAGCATTTCCACCAGCTCAGGGCGGCGAATCATTCCAATCTTCAGCACAGAAGGTTCTACGTCATTCATTATAGCCTCTATCT
>JALCSU010000059.1 GCA_022653735.1 Bacteroidales bacterium | reverse complement strand
ATGTTCTGCTAGTGAAAATTACTTATAGGCCGGCCGCTGGAGCGAAGATGGTTTTCGACTATGAGATTCACCGAGAAAGCGATGGCGCTCTGATTCTCACGGCCTCGACGATTCAGCTTTTCGAGACTTCAGAAGGGGAGTTCTGCCCGATAGTGCCAGACTTCTACCGAACATGGCAGGAGAGGGTGTGCTACGATTTCTATAAAGTCAATGCCTGCGAGAGGACTGATTCAGGATTCAGATTCAATGTCTCGCTGATGCCGGACAGTGAAGTCTACGAAGGTCATTTCCCTGGAAAGCCGGTAGCCCCAGGGGTCTGCATGATGCAGATGGTGAAAGAGTGTTATGAATATGCTTACTGCACTGTTACGAGGCTGGAAAAAATCAAGCTCTGTCGCTTCCTGAGGCTTGTGGAGCCATTAAAAGTCCACGAACTTCAGATTCAGCTGGATGCGGTTGAATCGGACGGGAAGGCTGACATCCAGGCTTCTATTTTCAAAAACGAGGAAGTCTTCGTAAGTTTAAAGGCAGAACTTTCGTTTAAGGACAATGGATAATTTTTTCGTTCGCCTTTACAGATTCAATCAAAAGCATAAGGCATTGATGTATGTCACGCTGCTGCTTAGCGCTGTCATATTCATTTATTTCGGCCTAAAGGTTCGCTACGAAGAGGATATTTCCAAGCTTCTTCCATCGGACGATTCCACGTCGGATGCGAATCTGGCCTTCGGTAGCCTGAAAGTGAAAGACAAGATATTCATTCAGTTTCAAGGAGTAGATACTATTGATGTCGAGACGCTTACAGCAGCTTGCGACGAATTCTTCGACACTCTGGCTGTGCGTGACTCTTCTTCGAAATACATCGACAACGTACTTTATAAGATAGACGATGACGTGCTTGTGATGGGCTTAGATTATGCCCTAGCTCACGTGCCTTCATTCGTGGACACGTCGTGTTACAAGCGTTTCGATGCCTCAATGCAGCCAGATGCCGCACTAAAGCAGATGCAGGAGAATCTGGATTTGCTGGAAAACGACTTCACAGGCTCGTACGCTCAGATGGTCAGCACAGACCCGCTGGCTCTGCGGAAGGATTTAGCTGAGGGATTCGTTGGCTTTTCTGGAGGAATTTCAGGTTATACGCTCTTAGACAACCATCTTTTCTGTAAGGACAGCACAGTGGAGCTTGGCTTCATCTCACCAGACTTCTCATCGTTCGATTCCGGGAATGGTACGTATCTCGTGAATATGCTTGAGAACGAGATTTCAGCCTTCCAAGCCTCTCATCCCGGCATTAAGATTCTTATGCATGGGGCGCCTGTGCGCAGCGCGAACAATTCCAGAAGAATCAAGCTGGACCTGTTTCTCACGATCGGGATCTCGCTGATCGTAATCTTGCTGTTCCTCTGCATTGCGTTCAAGAGTCTCTCTGTCGTATTCTTCATGGTGCTTCCAGTGGCATACGGCTCTTTCTTCGCCTTGTCATGCATCTACTGGATGAAGGGCGGCATGTCAATAATGGCGCTGGGAATAGGCGCCATAGTGCTTGGCGTGGCGCTCAGCTACTGCCTGCACGTGCTCACGCACTACAAGTACGTGAAAGATGCCGAGAAAATGTTGCAGGACGAGTCCACTCCTGTTTGCCTTGGCTGCCTGACGACAATAGGTGCCTTCATGGGCCTGATTTTCACCAAGAGCGACCTCCTTAGGGATTTTGGAATATTCTCTACGCTTGCTCTGGTTGGAAGCACGCTTTTCGCGCTTATCGTGCTTCCGCATCTTCTGACCCTCAGGAGCCATTACAGAGCAGAAAAACGCAACGAACGCATATTCGCTGGCATAGACAAGATGGATTCCTATCCTCTCGACCAGAAGAAGTGGTTGAATTGGACGATAGTCGCAGTCATCTTGGTATGCCTGGTGTTCTCATTCAGAGTGCAGTTCGATAGCAACCTCAAGAACATAGGCTATAACCCTCCGCAGCTGCTGGAGTCCGAGGCTTTGTTCGCCCAGAAGAATTACGGAGGTAATGCTCAGGTCTATTATGCGGCCACTGGAAGCACTCTGGACGAGGCTCTCTCTACCAGCCGCGAGATAGTGCGGGTGATAGGTCAGTTGAAAGAAGATGGCGTGGTGAAACACTCATCCGACGCGGTAGGAATGTTGTTCCAGACTACGGAAGAGCAGAACGAAAGAATATCCGCTTGGAAGGCTTATTGGACTCCAGAGAAGATTACCGAGGCTCGTTCTGTGATAAACTTGTCCGCTGAACAGGCTGGACTGAATCCAGATTCGTTCGAACTCTTCTACGAGATGGTCGGCAACGATTATGAGCCGGGCTCCCTCTATGATTCGGATGTCTTGCCGGAGGGTTTGAAGTGCAATCTGATTGAGCAGTCTGAAGATGGGAAATACCTGGCTTTCACGCCAGTGCAGATGCGGCCGGAAGACAAGCGCAAGGTCAGTGATGCGGTGGCCTCCGTGCCACATTCTCTAGTGGTTGATCCGTTCTATTACACGACCGACATGGTGGAGGTCATTCACGATGACTACAGCGTGGTTCTGCTGATTTCTTCGCTTTTCGTCCTTGTCGTGCTCCTGCTATCGTTCAGAAACATTTGGGTGGCTCTGCTTGCGTTCATGCCTATGTTCCTAAGCTGGTTCGTAGTAGAAGGCGTGATGGCGATTTTCGGGATGAAGTTCAACCTGATCAACATCGTCATTTCCACGTTCATTTTCGGAATCGGAGTAGATTACAGCATATTCGTGATGGAAGGCCTTCTGGATCAGCTCAGGAGTGGGAATGACAGGCTTCTGATTTATCACAAGGCTGCGATTTTCTTCTCAGCGTTCGTGCTGCTCGTCGTAACGGTGGCGTTGATCTTCGCAAAGCATCCTGCTCTTAGTTCCACGGGAGTAGCTACTTTCATCGGGATGGCATCCACGATACTCATTACCTACACGCTCCAGCCTTTCCTGTTCTGGAAGATGCTGAACATTCACTATTTCAGACGTTCCATAGGATGTTCCTATGGGATTGACAATCTGACATCTACTGATGGTAAAAAATGATGGACAGGGCAATCATAATAGGCAGCGGCCTGGGTGGCTTGGAATGCGGTTTCATTCTTGCAAAACACGGCTATGAAGTAACCGTCTTGGAGCAAGGCAAGCACATTGGCGGCTGCCTGCAGACTTTTCATAGAGAAGGATTTCTATTTGATACCGGTTTCCACTATGTGGGCGGACTAGACGAGGGTCAGTCGCTGCACCCTCTCTTCAAATTTTTCGGCTTGCTGGACCTGCCATGGAAGAGACTGGATGAGGATTGTTTCGACGAATGCGTTTTCGTGGGGGATGGAAGACAGGAGTCCTTTCCTTTCGCTAACGGGCATGGAAACTTCGTGAAGTCCCTATCTGCAATTTTCCCGGCCGAGGAAGACGGGCTGAAACGCTACGCTGCTGCATTGAAAGACATCGGAGACAACATTTTCAAGGCTTTCGGCGGGAATTCCATTGGTGAAGCCTTTTCAAAGAGCGCATACGGCTTTCTGTGCGAGAATATTAATGATGAGAAATTGCGCAAAGTCCTTTCTGGCACATCGTTGAAGATGGAACTGCGTCAGGATACCCTGCCGCTTTATGTTTTCGCGCAGATAAATAATTCTTTCATCCAGAGCGCATGGAGGCTTCGAGGCGGTGGCTCACAGATAGCGGAGAAACTGGCTTCCAAAATTGTCGAGATGGGGGGCAAAGTGCTGAATAGGACCAAAGTTTTACGAATATGCGAAATTGATGGGACTGCAACGGGAGTTGAGGCTGAATCAGAAGGGGAAAAGCTTATGCTGGAAGCAGACGTGATTGTTTCAGATGCGCACCCAGCTGTCACAATGAGCCTGCTTAGCGAGTCCAAATCTATAAGGAACATTTACAGGAACAGGATAACCCATTTGCCGGACACCTACGGCATGTTTACGGCAAACATTGCCCTGAAGCCAGGGAAACTCAAGTACCTGAATCGGAATATTTACGTAAATCGCACTGACTGCGATTTGTGGAATCCGAATGATTCGAAGACGGAGTCCGTGCTGGCGCATTTCTATGTGCCTGAGGAAGGAGAATACGCAACCCACTTGGACCTGATGAGCCCGATGGCTTGGGATATGGTTTCTGAATATGCTCGCGAGCCTAGAGGTCGTCGTGGCGAAGAATATGAAGCATTGAAACGGCGGAAGACAGAAGAATGCATCGCCCTGGCCGAGCAGAGGATTCCTGGCCTTAGAGACGCGATAGCTCAGGTCTGGACTAGCTCGCCACTGACCTATCTTAGTTATACTGGTAGCCCATTCGGTTCGGCTTATGGCATTAGGAAGGACTTCAGCAATCCAATGCTCACGGTGATGTCGCCTCGCACGCCGCTCAGAAACCTCTTCATGACAGGCCAGAGCCTGAATCTTCATGGGATGCTTGGCGTGAGCATGACATCGGTGATGACTTGTGCCTGCGTGCCAGGACTGGAGGATGTCGCATCCGAGATATTACTGTAGTATTTTTATTATCTTTGCTACCCAAAATTGTTTTATGAATATGAAGAATGCTCTTGTTACCGGAGGCAGTCGGGGAATTGGCAGAGCCATCTGCGTTGAACTGGCACGCAAAGGATATCATGTCTTGATAAATTATGTCTCGAATGACGAGGCGGCTCAGGAGACCTTGAATAAAGTGAATGAGGCTGGCTCTGATGGGGAATTGCTGAAATTCGACGTGAGTGACCTGGAAGCCACGAACAGAGCTCTGCAGGCCTGGCAGGAAACACATCCTGAGGAATATATCGAAGTGCTGGTGAATAACGCTGGCATTCGCAAGGATAATCTGCTTATATGGCTGGAGCCTATGGAGTGGCAGAAGGTGATAAACACGAATCTGGGAAGCTTCTACAATGTTACTCGTGCCCTCTTGCAGCCAATGCTTACGCATAAGAAAGGAAGGATAGTGAATATGGCCTCTCTTTCGGGAATCAAAGGCCTTCCTGGCCAGACGAACTATTCAGCGGCTAAGGGCGGCTTGATAGCTGCCACGAAAGCCTTGGCTCAGGAAGTGGCTCCGCGCAAGGTGACTGTCAATGCTGTCGCTCCGGGCTTCATTCACACGGACATGGTTGAAGGACTGGACCTGGATGAAATCAAGAAGACCATCCCGGCGAGACGCCTTGGCGAGCCTGAAGAGGTTGCGGCTTTGGTAGGATTCCTGGTGTCTGACCAGGCCGGTTACATCACGGGGCAAGTTATTTCAGTCAATGGTGGATTATATACCTGATGAGTATTATGAATTATGTGATTTCTATCATAGCGGCTCTTGTCCTGGCGCCAGCCGCATTAGCGTCGAATTCGGATTCTGACATATTGGTTAAGATAGAAAAAGCCAATTCTGAGTATTCCACATTGAAAGCTGACTTCAACCAGACTCGCAAGATCAAGGCAACCGGCAAGGAAATATACTTGCAAGGCACCTTGTACTTCAGCAGAGAGGACAAGATGAGCATGCAGTACAGCGATCCGAATGAGAGTCTGGTCATCAATGGCTCTAAATTCTACATGAAGAGGGGAGGAAGGGCGAACACGTTCAATACAGAAAGCAATTCTCTGATGAAGACGCTATCGGGCACTCTTCTGGGCTGTATAGCAGGGCATCCTGCCAAAGTCGCGAAAGACTACAAGGCAGACCTGAAGGTTTCAGATTCGGGGAAGGCGTACGTTGTCACGATAACTGCATCCAAGGATTCTCCGAAGAAATATTCCAAGATTGAATTAAGCTACCGGAAGACGGACTGCGTGCTGGTGAAGATGGTGATGGAGGAAGCCGCAGGCATATCAAATGTCTACGAAATGAGCTCGGTGAAGAAGAATGCCGCCGTCGCTTCGGAGAACTTCGCCATTCCTAAATAATTTTTATTTCCACCTTTTGTGTGTCCAGAGATAGTTCCAAGGCTGCTTTTCAAGATCGGCTTGGAGCAGCTGGTAAAACTTGTTCATGATATCTTCTGGATCTGTCTGCGAAGCGTCCCTGCATATCTCTTTATATTCAATCTTGTACTTTCCTCTTTCCTCGATCAAGAAACTCTGGTAAACGACGCTGAATCCGAACTTATGCGCTATGCCAGCAGCTCCGAACATCGATTTAGTCTCCTGATGCATAAACATATTCACATGATGCTTCCCTGTCTTGGCGTATGGGGCCTGGTCGGTCGGGAACATATATATTCTCTTATTCATCTTGTTGTGCAGAATGAATAGAAGTATGTCCGCAGAATCTATGTAGTATTCCTCATTGGGACCGCCTACGGGGGCGCAACGGTTGTAGGCCATCAGCTCGTCCCACGTCTTGTTTTTTATCGGCTTATATACTACCGAGAAATTGTGTTCGCCCATGAACGGCTCGAAGCCATAGAAATATTCATGAATGCCTCCTATCAGTTCCCAGTTGCCCATGTGAGAAGTAAGGATCACGACGCTTTTGCTGTTGTCGTAAATTGCTTTCAGCTTTTCCGGATTCGCTATTTCAACTATGTGCTGGTCGTGAAGCCTTTTTCGGTTGGATGAACCAGAGAACCAGATTCCTTCGGTTATCACGTCTGCAAAGTGTAGATATGACTCGTCGGCTATCTTGCAAATCTCCTTATATTTTTTGTCTGGAAACGCCCGTGCGAGGTTTATCATTACCACGTCCTTGCGATAGTGCATCACGTCTTTCGCTATCCAGCAGAGGAATTTTGACCAGCGCAGATGTGCTTTGAGAGGCTGCTTGCCCAGCAGCCGGAATATGCCGGTTATCATGCGTGCGCTGAATTTCATCTCAGGGGCGATTCTCAATATTAATAATAATATGTTTGAAGCAAATTTTTTAAAAGTAATCGTGATATTTCAGATTTGCTAATAATTGCGAAGAAAAAGCATGCGTTTCGTCTTTCAGAAATCATTTCATTCTTTTGCCCTCATGACGAAAAGCCGTAGCGTGGCGTAACGTGACTGGCGGCAGTCCTCTTGCAACCTCCTATTTATTTCCTACATTTGCCAAAAGAAATGAAATAAGAAGAAATGAATAGAAATCAGCAAATCATCCGCGCGAGCCTGGTGGGCATCGCCGCCAACCTCTTCCTCGCGGCCTTCAAGGCTGTGGCGGGATGGCTGGCAGGGTCGGTGGCCATTATCATGGACGCCGTCAACAACCTGAGCGATGCTCTCTCGTCGGTCATCACCATCGTAGGTACCAAGCTGTCGGAGAAACCCGCCGACCGCAACCATCCCTTCGGCTATGGTCGCGTGGAGTATTTCAGTGCTATCATCATCTCGGTCATAGTGCTGTCCACGGGTATCCTCTCTTTGGTAGAGAGCGTGAAGAAGATCTTCAATCCCACCCATCCCTCCTATACCGCCGTTACGCTGACCATTATCATAGTGGCCATCGTGGTGAAACTCGTTTTGGGCTGGTATGTCAAGAAGCAGGGGCAACGGCTAAAAAGCAATGCCCTCGAGGCCAGCGGTGCCGACGCCACCTTCGATGCCGTGGTGACGCTCTCCACCCTTGTCTCCGCCGGCATCATGCTTTTCTCGGGAATCAACCTGGACGGCATCCTCGGCTCCATCATCTCGCTCGTCATCATCAAGGCGGGTATCGAGATGATAGGGGCTCCCGTCGGACAACTCCTCGGCGAGAGCATACCCAAGGACATGATGCACAACATCGAGCAGGATGTGAAGCAGTTTGCCGGGGTGCTCGGTGTCTATGACATCATCCTCAACTACTACGGTCCCAACGCCATCATCGGCTCGCTCCACATCAGCGTGCCCGACACGATGGCCGCCGTGCGCATACATGGGCTCACGAGCTCCATCACCAAGTTGCTTTACGAAAAATACCACATCATTATTACTGTAGGCATTTATGCCGTATGCACCAGCGAGAAAGGAAAAGAACTGCAAAAGGGTATTATGAACTTTGTAGAGCACTACCCGCACGTGGAACAAATCCACGGCTATTTCTATCTTGAGGAGAAGCACACCATCTCTTTTGACGTGGTGCCCGACGATACCATCCATGACGACAACGCCTTCCAGTGCCAACTAGTACAAGCAATCCACGAGGTTTACCCCGACTATGCTTTTAACATCGTCATTGACCATATCTATTGCAAGTAAGCCATGAAAAGATTCACGAACCCGGCAATGTAGCCGAAGGCTGTCCCGTTGCAGCTCCTCTTGCAAATCACTCGGGAGGCGAACTGCCTCTGAGTGTCCTGCGTTGGGGCTCCTCTGACTTTTGGCTGCCTGTTGAAGCTGGCAAAAATCGATCATTCCCAACTACATCGTCATGCAAGTCATATCCACTCCCGAGTGACCTGCAAAGAGCCAGCTGTCTATGATTTGGAGGTTATTCGTTTCAGAATGTCAGGAGATATTATTATATTCACATGACTCTGGCACGGGACAGATGTTTCCACCATCATTTCCAAACTATGACCATCGACATTTAAATATCGTTGTAAGAATAAGATATTTTATATCTATCCGTCTCTTTGAGATAATTTGCCACATGATACGAAAAAGGCTGACTTGATATTCTCAGGTCAGCCTTTTTATGAATATGTATATTCAGATTATCCCAGGAAGCCTAGCAGTATTCCGGCAGCTACTGCCGAACCTATGACTCCTGCCACGTTCGGACCCATCGCATGCATGAGCAGGTGATTGTCAGGGTCGAATTCTCTTCCCACTATTTCAGAAACCCTGGCGCTGTCAGGCACTGCGGAAACGCCTGCGTTGCCGATAAGCGGATTTATCTTGTGTCCAGGCTTCAGGAACAGATTCCATAGCTTCACGAATAGGACTCCGCTGGCGGTCGCTATCACGAACGAAAGCAGGCCGAGGATGAAAATTTTCACCGAGTTTCCCGTGAGGAATTTGTCCGCCTGAGTTGATGCCCCGACGGTAAGGCCGATCAGTGTGGTCACCGTGTCCACGATTGGCCCCCTGGCCGTTTCTGCCAGACGGCGCGTGACTCCGCTTTCCTTAAGCAAGTTTCCGAAGAACAACATTCCAAGTAAAGGTAGTCCGGAAGGCACGATGAAGGCAGTGAGCAGGAAGCCGATGACAGGGAAGAAAATCTTCTCTTTCTGGCTTACCGCTCTGGGCTTAGGCATTCTTATGAGTCTCTCTTTCTTCGTAGTGAACAGAAGCATGATAGGCCTTTGGATCACAGGAACGAGAGCCATGTATGAATATGCGCTGACTGCTATGGCACCCATTAGATCCGGGGCGAGCTTGGAAGACAGGAATATGGCTGTAGGTCCGTCGGCTCCACCGATGATGCCTATGGCGCCAGCCTGATTAGGATCGAAGCCCAGGACAAGCGCCAGCAGATAAGCTCCGAATATGCCCATTTGCGCCGCTGCTCCGATCAGAAGCAGGCGGGGTTGCGAGATTAGGGCCGAGAAATCAGTCATGGCGCCTATTCCTAGGAATATCAGAGGCGGGTACCAGCCCTGCTTTACTCCTTGGTAGAGAGTGTTGAGAACGGAACCATCCTCATAAATGCCTATGTTAAGGCCCGGGAACATAGGAATATTCCCGATTATCATGCCGAATCCGATCGGCACTAGGAGGAGAGGCTCCCAACCTTTAATTATAGCTATAGCGATAAAGCCTATCCCTATAGCAATCATGATTAGATTCTGCCACGTAACGTTGGCGAAACCAGTGAAATGCCAGAATTGCTGGAGGCTTTCAATGACGGTATCCATTCAAAATCAAGCCTATGCTATTTTCACGATATCCTGGTCAACGTTCACTGAGTCACCTTTGCTTACCAGCACGGCTGTGACAGTTCCGTCCGCAGGGGCATCAATTTCATTTTCCATCTTCATGGCTTCGAGGACAGCCACTTTCTGGCCGGCCTTAACCTTATCGCCAACCTTAACCGAGACCTCGAGGATGACTCCCGGCATCGGAGCCTGGACAGGTTTGCCTTCTCCCGATGCGGCTGCTGGAGCAGCCTGAGCCACTGGCGCTGGGGCTGCAGTAGGCGTTACGGTGGTCGGAGCTGCTGCTGGGGCGGCAGGAGCTACTGGCGCGTTATCCATCTCAACTTTGTAGGATGCGCCATTGACGGTTACGTCAGCGATGTTCCCTTCAACTGAATTGATGTCAACGGAATATTCGTTGCCGTTGATCTTGAATTTGTAAGTCTTCATATTAGTCACTATTATTTTCTTGGTAATTGTCTGAAATTCTGAGTTTTCTCGTTCCACTGGCTTCCGGGGGTCGGCTTGATGGTGATTACATAGCTCTCGGCATCGTGAACCCCGCCGCCCAGATAATCATCCAGGGCAAGGGCTATTGCAGCGAAAGCCTCGCCACCGAATTCTTGCGACAGGGCGATGGAAATGGCGGCGGCAACCTCCGGAGACATATTCTCTGAATATTTTTTCGAAGCTTTTTTCTCCTTAGTTTTTTTCTCCCTTGTGCTGCGATTCCCTATCGCAGTGAATATGAAAGCAAGGATCGTAAGGGATATGAACACTGTCAGCACAGAAATGAGAGTCAGGATCCATCCGTACGGGTCCTTCTCCTTGACTTCCTGGCTTTTGGTCTTGGCATTCACGTCTCCGTTATAGCTGCCGGGCGTCGGAACCGAATTGTTCTCGATTTCGAAATCTGTCTCCTTTATGCCTGCCGGGACTTTCTTCACGCTTCTGTCGGGCTGAAGATCTTCAGGAACCTTCAGGGAGTCGATTATCGTCCTCCCGTCGTTGCTGACCATGTAGACGGTCTGGCCTTTCTCCACGATGAAGTTCGTGTAATACGTGCCCTTCTCTCCACTTCCGCCGGCAAAGAACAGTACGCTTTGGCGAGGTTTCAGAGTCGTGGACTTGTCATTGGCGGGGATGCGGTATTTCTTCAGATCCGAGCGATCGTTGGTCAGGTAGCATCCGCCGTAGCTGACAGTACCGTAGGAATTGTTGAACAGCTCTATCCATCCGCTCCTGATCCCGAAATCGTCAACCAGTCCTGTCTCGTTGTCCGCAACGATCTCAGTGACCCTCATGTCAGAGAGATTCTGGGCAGATAGCGTCGCGCAGCAAAATAACAGTCCGGCGGCAATCGTTAATATATTCTTATATCTCATTTTTACAAAGGCAGATTGTCATGTTTCTTCGCAGGGATGCTCTGCTTCTTTCCGGCGAGTGATTCCAGAGCCCTTATCACGCGGAAACGAGTGTTGCGAGGCTCTATCACGTCATCTATGTAACCTTTTTCCGCAGCCTGGTAAGGATTGCTGAACAATTCCTCATATTCCGCTTTTTTCTCGGCGCGCAACTTTGCCTTCTCCGCCGGGTCTTCGACGGCTTTCATCTCCTTAGCATACAGCACGTTTACGGCCCCGTCAGCACCCATGACCGCAATTTCTGCCGATGGCCATGCGTACACTATGTCAGACCTTAAATGCTTGCTGCTCATTACGATGTAGGATCCGCCGTAGCTTTTCCGCAGCTCTACCGTAACCTTCGGCACTGTGGCTTCGCCGTAGGCGTACAGTAGTTTTGCCCCGTTTGTGATGACGGCGCCGTATTCCTGCTGCGTTCCAGGCAGGAAGCCTGGCACGTCAACCAGCGATACTATAGGAATATTGAATGCGTCGCAGAAGCGCACGAAGCGAGCCCCTTTCCTGGATGCGTTGATGTCCAGCACTCCTGCCAGCACTTTCGGCTGGTTTGCGACAATGCCGACGCTGCGTCCGTTCAGGTGTGCGAAGCCGACGATGATGTTCTTGGCGAAATTCTTGTGGATTTCGAAGAATTTCCCATCGTCTGCTATGCTGGCTATTACCTTGTACATGTCGTAAGCCTGATTAGGGTTGTCCGGGATGATCTCGTTCAAAGAGTCGTCTGCCCTGCCCACAGGGTCGTTGGTAGCCACCCTCGGGGCTTCTTCCATGTTGTTCTGCGGAATGAAGCTTAGCAATTCCTTAATTATGTTGATTCCTTCCTGCTCGTTCTCGGCGGCGAAATGAGCCACGCCACTCTTGGACGCATGCACGCTGGCTCCGCCCAGCTCTTCCTGGCTCACCTCCTCTCCCAGCACGCTCTTAACCACGGCAGGTCCCGTCAGGAACATGTAAGATGTGTTCTTTACCATTACAGTGAAATCGGTGAGGGCAGGGGAGTATACGGCTCCTCCGGCGCAAGGACCGAATATTCCGGAGATTTGAGGGACTACGCCTGAATATAGGATGTTCCTTTCGAATATTTCTCCGTATCCTGCCAGCGCATCTACGCCTTCCTGTATTCTGGCCCCGCCCGAATCGTTCAGGCTGATCAGCGGCGCTCCGTTGTGAGCAGCTAGGTCCATTACTTTGCACATCTTTTCAGACATGGTCTTTGAGAGAGAACCACCCGATACGGTGAAATCCTGTGCGCACACATAGACCAGGCGGCCGTTTATCGTTCCCATTCCCGTAACGACGCCGTCTCCGTCAAAATGTTCTTTCTCCATACCGAAATTAGCGCAGCGATGATGCACGAACATGTCGTACTCTTCAAAGCTGTTCTCGTCCAATAGAAGGGCTATTCTTTCCCTAGCCGTGAGTTTGCCTTTGGCATGTTGAGCGTCGATTCTTTTCTGGCCTCCGCCAAGCTTGGCTGCTGCCCTGCGATCGACGAGCTTTTTTATGTTCTCCTGCTGGATGCTCATATTGCTTAATGTATATTTAACTATTCAAAATAATATTGAACTCGCAAAAATACTTAACAATCTTCAAACTATCAAGCGCAAAAGGTGCCTTTGTCGGTCTTTTTCGTGTCGTGCAGAGCCTTCCCGACTTCACAGTCGTAACCCTCGATGATTTACGATTTATTATTGGGTGTTGGGCAATAACGCTGATTCATAGGGTGGCCTTCATTGATACCAGAAAAGCGTCCGGAAGAGACAAATCGGGAAAATTGCTAAATATATTTGTGCTGGATATGTCATAAAGCATGGCTGGCACCTTCCAGTTCCAGGAGCTTCTGCTTGGCGGGGAGACCGCCACCATAGCCTGTGAGGGAGTTGTCGCTTCCGATTACCCTATGGCAAGGCAGTATGATGGAAATTGCATTGGCTCCATTGGCGGCGGCCACTGCCCTGACGGCCAATGGCTTGCCGATCGTCTTGGCAAGCTGGCTATAAGAAACCGTCTTGCCGTAAGGAATAGATTGAAGTCCCTTCCAGACCGTCTTCTGGAAATCGGTACCGACCAGCAGCAGAGGCAAATCAAATTCACGGCGAGCGCCGGCAAAATATTCATTCAACTCTTTGATAGTCTTTTCAATAATTGGAGTGCTCTCCTCAACTGATTCGGCCTTCAGCTCCTTCCTGAGTCTCCTGTCAATAAGCTCGCGATGTTTCTCGAGCGTCCAGTCGGCAAGGCAGAGCTTGTCATCGTAGGAACCGATGAGCATCTCGCCACATGGCGAATGATAGGTCTGAACGTAAATTTTATTCATATTCGTATCCATTTGTTCTTGCCCCACGCCTGCCATATTCTCCTCCTAACGAAGTAATACGAAGGTCGGAAATTTTTACGTCCCTTGCAACTGAAAATTGCCACACTGATGCCTAAATGGCCATTCAATGTGATGCACAGAATTTTTTTTACGTGGCATAAAGAAAAATAATTTCTGTTTTAATGCACGGAATTTCTTTTTCCTGAAGATTTTTACGTTTCCTAGGCCTATCTTGCCGAAAAAACTTAATTATGACAAAGCTTAGCAATCCGGACTCGTTCCGCAGGAGGCAGGTCCATGAGATGGTCCTCCTCCAAAAATACGCCGACATCATCACCGACACCGTGTTCAAGAAACTTTTCGGCGATGAGCGATTCCCCGACCTGATGATCTTCCTTCTCCAGGAACTGATCCCGGAGAGGAATATTTCTTCCATCAAATACTCTCCTCAGGAGCACCAGAATGGATTTCCGGAAGGACACGGCATCCGCGTGGACGTGGAGTGCTACGACGAGACGACAGGCACGCGGTTCGCCGTAGAGATGCAGGCGCTCAAGGTCAGGAACTTCCATGACAGGCTCCTCGCTTATTCAACATACATTGTCCAGGAGCAGTTCGGCATAGGACTGATGAACCGAGAGTCCGATAAGTGGGACTATTCCTTCCCGCAGTCTTACGTCATAGCGCTAATGGACTACGACGACAATGCGCAATCCGATGCCATCAGACACGAGTATGCCTTGCTGGACGTTGACGGCGGGCGTCCTTTCACGGACAGGCTGAAATTCATCACCCTGGAGCTTCCGAAATACCATGATCCGGCTGACCCGAGGGCGACGGCCCTGGACAAGCTTTGCTTCGCGCTTCACAACATGAGGACCTTCCGGAACAGGCCGGAATATCTTCAGGGGAAGTTCTTCGAGCTGTTGTTTGAGAAGGCGGAAATTGCTAAATTCGCTCCACATGAAGTAATTAAATACGAGAAAGATATGCTTACTCAATGGGACATAGACGAGTATGTCGGCGAACAGGTCGAAAAAGGCGTTAAGGAAGGCCTCGAAAAAGGGCTGAGAGAGGGCATGGCCAAGGGCATGGAAGAAGGCATGCAGAAAGGTCGTGCCGAAATATTGAATTGCCTGATCGCCTCAGGAATGACTATCGATGAGGTTGCCGATAGATTAGGGTTGACTGTTGACGAGGTATTAAAATTAACGGGTTCTTCCCATTGACAAAGGTTTCGTGGAAAAGAACTGACCGATAACGGTAATCATTACTCTCTCGATACATCATTCAATTTAAGTTTCGGGACCACTAGTGATGCGTTAACTTTCGCATCTGTGTTTGTAACTAATTAATATATTATAATTTAACTAAGTTCTTTGACAACCGCGATTTGAAATGAGTTCGTAGCTTTGCGGCATAATCCGTAGAGTATG
>JALCSU010000058.1 GCA_022653735.1 Bacteroidales bacterium | reverse complement strand
CGGATGACGGGTGGGTTGTGCCTCGGTTCGGGCTTGGGGTCGGGGTTCGGGCTTGGGGTCGGGGTTCGGGCTTGGGGTCGGGGTTCGGGCTTGGGGTCGGGGTTCGGGCTTGGGGTCGGGGTTCGGGGTTGGGGTCGGGGTTCGGGCTTGGGGTCGGGGTTCGGGCTTGGGGTCGGGGTTCGGGCTTGGGGTCGGGGTTCGGGCTTGGGGTCGGGGTTCGGGCTCGGGTCGGGATTCGGGCTTGGGGTCGGGATTCGGGCTTGGGGTCGGGATTCGGACTTGGGGTCGGGGTTCGGGCTTGGGGTCGGGGTTCGGGCTTGGGTCGGAGCTCGGGCTTGGGTCGGGGTTCGGGCTTGGGGTCGGGTGTCGAGCTTGGGGTCGGGTGTCGGGCTTGGGGTCGGGATTCGAGCTTGGAGCTTCGGGTGTCGGCTATTCTGAATATAGAAGATAGGGTTTGCGCCTGGCCTTGAAAGCTGCTACGTCCACCGCCGAACGGGCATTGATTTTTGCCGAGAGTTCAACTGGAGTCAATTTGGAATATTCAGGATTCTCAATCATTTCTCTGATGTAGCCAACGCCTACGCGCAGCTCAAAGCTATTGTGCGAGAGGAAGAAAGAATCCCCTATATTCATTTTCCTGTACGCATCGATGACATATTCATAATTCACTTCTTCGTCCCAAATTTCAGCCAGAGGCTTTCCTCGCAGGTCAACACCATGGCAGAGCTGGTCCTGATAGCGTGGTGTCTTCGCCCCAGGGATGCTGCGAGGCGTGAACGTGAACTCACAGTCTTTCATGTCCGGATGTCCGTATATCTCGAATGGAGCCTGGGTCCCTCTGCCAGCAGTCGCAACGGTGCCTTCGAAGCAGCAGGTTGACGAATATAGGTAGATAGATTTCATGTCCTTGAGATTCGGGCTCGGGGGAAGAATAAGGCTAGGCCTAGTTTGATGAGTATAATTAAGGCATGGGATAACTTCCAGGTCGCATCTGGTGCCTCCAGGAAGCCAGCCTTCTCCGTTAATCATCAGCGCCAGCTCGCCCAGTGTCATGCCATGAACGGTCGGGATTGGCAACCAACCAATGCCTGATTTGTATTTCGCAGTATCCAGAATAGGTCCGGCAACATAGAAGCCATTAGGATTCGGGCGGTCGAGGACAATCATCTTCTTGCCATATTTTGCACAAGCATCCATAAGGTGGTGCATCGTGATGTAATATGTGTAATATCTTAGCCCTACATCCTGAATGTCAACCACCAACACGTCAAACTTTCCCATATTTTCCTCGCTAGGAATATGCGATCCCTTTTTGTAAAGAGACAAAATGGGCACGCCCGTCTTCTCGTCAACGCTGCTGGAGACCAATTCTCCGGCGTCTGCATTCCCTCTGAAGCCATGCTCCGGAGAAAAAATGGCTCTCACATCGACACCTTGGGCAATCAGAGCATCCAGAATATGCGGCCCATATCCTATCTTGCCGCCTTCATTGCTTGGACGCATGAAAGGTATGGTGCTGTTCTCGTCGGTGACTCCGTGTTCTGCGACATCGTCGGCCAGGGCCGAACCTGTCACCTTATCGCCTACTATGCCGCTCTGGTTACTGAACAAAGCGACCCTGCGGCCTTCTAGCAGAGGCAGGTAAACATCGGGACGTTCATCTCCGAGAACAATTTTGTTCTGGCAGCAAGCCGCCAGGCTGGACAGCAGAAGAACTGCAGAAATTAGGTATTTCTTCATTGTGAGCTGCTACCTGAGACTATATCCAACAGTTCGTTTGTGATTTTCTGCTGTCGGCTCTTGTTAAATTCAAGGGTAAGGTTCTGGAGCAGTTTCTGGCCATTATCAGTAGCCGTCTGCATTGCGACTGTACGAGCAGCATGTTCTGCGGCAGAACTATCCAGGAGCGTGGTGTAAATCCTAAGCCTGATGACCTTCGGCAGAAGGTCTGCGACTAAAGATGTCGCATCCGGCTCTATGATGAATTTCTGGGGATCGAAACTGAAACCGACCTTGGAGTTTGCTGGTTCGACGCCCTCTTCCTGCTTCCCGATGGTGGTTTTCTCCGAGACATCCGCCAGGCTCATCGGCAGATATGTCTTCCTCTGGCTAGGCTGAGAAGAATTGGAATGATAGTGATTGTACAGGAGCTCAATCTTGTCGAAACGGCCACCGAGGAAACCATCGACCAGTTCTTTCGCAAGAGCTGCGGCAGACTCATAGTCAGGTGACGCTGACATTTTTGAATAGTCCGCTGGGCTGGGATAACCGAATTTCTTCATGGCATCTGCCATCTTCCTGCCCACAGAATAGACTGTGATGTTCTTGTCGGCATATTCGTTAATTACAGCCTTGGTCTCACGGATGATGTTGGAGTTGAAAGCTCCGCATAGCGCAGAATTGGACGAAAAAGCCACGATTGCGACATTCCTGACATCTCTCGGCTGCATCAATGCCTGGGTACTCTCCCCTTCGACAGAAGCACCTGAAGAGATGAGGTTTAAAAGAATATCCTGCAAGCTCTTCTCGTAAGACAGCATGTTCCCGATAGCCTGCTGAGCCTTGCGGAGCTTGGCCGAAGCCACCATCTTCATCGCCGAAGTTATTTTCAGCGTAGAGCTGACAGATGCGATCCTGACTTTTATCTCTTTTAAAGTAGCCATATTCTAATTTCCTCTATTGAACATCTTCCGTAGCGCTGGCAACGGAGAGCAGAAATAAAATCACGAATGTTTCATGCCAGTGATAACTTCCGCTGCGACTTGTTCGATGGTTTGGGTGATGTTCTCATCGATCCTTCCTTCAGAAAGAGGCTTGAGCACGTCCTGACCGTGCGCAGCCCTCATCCTGTCCAAGAAGGCATCCTGGAAATCACGAACTTGCTCTATCTTAATATCCTGCATCAGACCATGCGTGCCGCAATAAAGTATCGCAACCTGCTCCCCAAGGGGCATAGGCGAATACTGCGGCTGAATTAGCAGCTGATTATTCTTGCGTCCCTTGTCAAGCGTCATTGCAGTCACCTTGTCTACGTCGGAAGAATATTTCGAGAAGGCTTCCAGCTCCTCGTACTGGGACTGGTCGATCTTCAAGGTTCCGGCAACCTTCTTCATGGACTTCATCTGAGCGGAGCCGCCTACACGGGAAACTGATATGCCGACATTGATGGCAGGCCTGATGCCTGCGTTGAACAGCCCGGACTCCAGATAAATCTGGCCATCGGTAATGGAGATGACATTAGTAGGAATGTATGCAGAGACATCCCCTGCCTGAGTCTCTATGATAGGCAGGGCGGTAAGCGAGCCCCCAGCCTTGACCTTACCCTTCAGAGAATCCGGGAGGTCATTCATGCTTTCAGCAACATCCTGCTGATCAATGATTTTCGCAGCTCTCTCCAATAGTCGGGAATGCAGGTAGAACACGTCCCCAGGATAAGCTTCGCGTCCAGAAGGACGACGCAGGATGAGCGAAACTTCACGATAAGCCACAGCTTGTTTTGACAGGTCATCGTAAACGACCAGAGCAGGGCGGCCTGTATCGCGGAAATATTCACCAATCGCAGCGCCTGCGAAAGCAGCATAATATTGCAGAGCGGCAGGGTCGGCAGCTGTGGCTGCGACCACGATGGTATATTCCATCGCCCCCTTTGAGCGGAGAGTCTTTACAATGTTGGCCACCGTGGAGCCTTTCTGGCCGATTGCCACATAGATGCAATAGACAGGCTTACCTGCCTTGAAATTCTCTCTCTGATTGATGATCGTGTCAATTGCTATGGCTGTTTTTCCCGTCTGACGATCCCCGATGATAAGCTCCCTCTGTCCGCGACCGATAGGAATCATCGCATCAATCGCCTTGATGCCTGTCTGCAAAGGTTCATTCACGGGTTGACGGAATATGACGCCAGGGGCTTTTCGCTCAAGAGGCATTTCCGTCAGCTCCCCTTTAATGTTTCCTCTGCCATCCAGCGGCACGCCCAGAGGGTCAACCACCCTGCCAAGCATTTCTTCGCCGACCTTTATGGAAGCTATGCGTCCGGTTCTTCTGACCAGCATGCCCTCTTTCACCTCATCGGTGGGGCCTAGGAGCACTGCTCCGACATTGTCTTCCTCCAAATTCATCACCACGCCGGTGACTCCACTTTCGAACTCCAGCATCTCCCCAGCCTCTGCATTCCTCAAGCCGTACATCCTGGCAACGCCATCGCTAACTTCGAGCACTTTCCCTACTTCCTCGAAATGCAAACTGGTGTCAATGTCCTTCAGTTGCTGAAGAAGGACGTCTGAAACTTCACTTGGTTTTATGTTGTTATTCTGCGCCATTTTCTTTTACACGATTCTTCTATTTCGGACTACGAACTGACGACGTATGATATCGAGCTGACGTCTGATGCTTCCATCGAGAAGGTGATCCCCTACCTCGATTATGAAGCCACCAATCAAGTCTGGCTTGACCACGACCTCCAGTTCAAGCTTTTTGCCGGTATGGGACAGGATGATGTCTTTAGCCTGCCTCGCTAATTCTTCCGCCTCCGAATTCATCTGCGGGACGAAAAGCACGCCCCGGAGAATCCTGTTGTAGGAATACCACTGATTCTCAAAGCTTGTGAATATGTAGATGAGGTAATCCACCCTCTCCTTCTTCAAGACAAGCCGGAGGAACTTCTCCAAATCCGGCTCCAATGGTTCCGGAGAGAGAGCGGAAGCGAATACGGACATTTTTTGGGAATCCAGCACAGCATAATCCTCAAGCGTCCGTCTCATCTGAGGCACGGAGCGAAGAGACTTGTTCAGGAGCTTCTCCTGGGCTAGGACTCTCTCTCCAGAGCCGTTCTCTAAAACCAGCTTCAGCAGAGCCTCGGCGTATCGTTGTGCTATGATTCCTGTATTCATATTAATTCTTCAATAATTCTTTGTCGGCTGATGTCATTTCATCGACGAACTTGTTCACCAGTTCTCTCTGCTCATTTTCATCGGACAGTTTCTTCCGCAAAACCTTCTCAGCCACGCCCACGGACAGCAGAGCCACTTGCCTCCTGATGTCGCGCAGGGCAGACTCCTTCTCGGCCGAAATCTCAGTCTGGGCTTTCGCAATGATCTTTGCAGCCTCCTCGTGAGCCTGCGTCTTAGCGTTTTCAATCATTGCGTCCCTTGACTCAGCAGCTTTCTTGAGTATGCGGCTCTGCTCAGCCTTAGTCTGCTCGATGAGCTTCTTCTGCTCCTCCGCAAGGTTTTTCAGCCTCTCTTCCGCCTCCTTTGCCATACGTATGGAGTCGTTGATGCGATCGGCCCTCTTCGCAACCGAATTCGTAATCATCGGGAATCCCCACTTGGCCAGAATAAAGAAGACGATGCCAAAAATCAGCGTCATCCAGACAATCAGCCCAAAATCTGGAGTGATAAGAGACATGATCAGCTAACGATGAGACAAACTACTATTGCGAACAAGGATGCACCTTCGATGAGGGCGCTGATGATGATGGCGGTCATCCTGTAATGGCTAGCCTGTTCAGGCTGACGAGCGCCCGCCTCAAGAGAAGCGCTACCTATCTTACTAATGCCAAAGCCCGCTGCGAATGCTGCGAAACCCGCTCCTATTGCCTTTCCTAGCGTTCCAAGCGAAAGGCCAGCTTGAAGTAACAATGTTGTGAGTAACATAATATTTGAAATTATTTGGTTGTCTTATCAGTTTCCGGCTTAGGTCTCGAAAGGCCAATGAACACAGCCGAAAGCATTGTAAATACATACGCCTGAATGAATGCCACCAGGAGTTCCAGGCAGTCCATGAACACTCCCAGCAAGACGGACACGATGCCTAGGCCGCCATTGAGTGCTGCCCCCATATGAGCCGTCAAGAATATGACCGCTACTACGCCGAGTATCATGAAATGCCCCGCGAGCATATTGGCAAAGAGCCGCACCATCAAGCTGAAAGGCTTTGTGAATATTCCGATTATCTCGATTGCGGGCATCAGAGGCACTGGCACTTTCAGCCATGTAGGTACCTCCGGCCACAGAATATCCTTCCAGTATTGCTTGTTTCCGAACACATTGACGATGAAGAAAGTGAACATAGCAAGCACGAACGTGACCGCTATGTTGCCGGTGATGTTCGCCCCTCCCGGGAAGAACGGGACTATGCCCATCAAGTTATTCAGGAATATGAAGAAGAAAGCAGTTAGAAGGTATGGGGAATATTTCTTATAATCCTCCCCCACAGCATCCTTGATGACGCCTTCCTCTATTGCAGACACAAGCATCTCCATGAGGCCGACGCCGCCCCTCGGCACCTCTTCTTCGGCATCGTGCTTCTTGTACCATCTTGCAGTTCCAAGGATTATGAATATGAGCAATGCGCCATTGATCATAAGCCCGAAGACATTCTTAGTGATTGACAAATCGAGTGGTTTCACTTCAGCCCCGCTGGCATCTCTCTCGACTATCTTGTTGGCATATTTCGAAGATGATGGAGCGATGTAGAATCCCTCATATTCAGAGCCCTCCAGCTTTCGAGAGCTGAAGACGTGCCATCCTGTCGTCTTGCTCCGCACGATAACCATGAGCGGAATGCTGATAGGCTCGCCATTCACTGTCGTGATGTGCCATTCGTAAGCATCGCGAACATGGCCGTAGAGATATTCATTCATGTCGAATGAAGCCTCCGCAGCAGAGTCAGCGACAGCCTCTTGTGCCGGCAACGCCGTCATAGGAAGCACTATAGCCAATATGAGAGTCAGCAGCTTTTTCATATTTCCACGCAAGCCATCACGTGATTATCTTCAATTTTCACGAAACCGGAAGAAACCGGCTGCCTTTTTTCTTCGCCGCCGGCATCATAGACTATCTCACCTTTCGCTAGAGAAGAAATCATCGGAGCATGGTCTTTCAGAACCACGAAACGGCTGAAAGATCCAGGAAGTTCAACCCTGGATGCTTTCGTGCTTATGATGACCTTTTCAGGAGAAATTATATCTAGAGTAATAACTTCCGATTCCATATTCGTCATTTAGTCTGGCTAAGGATCTTCTCGCCCTTCTTTATCGCATCATCCAACGTCCCGACGTTGAGAAACGCCTGTTCAGGCAGATAATCCACTTCGCCATCCAATATTCTTTTGAAACCTTCCACTGTGTCTTTAATGTCAACCATCACCCCAGGCACGCCGGTGAACTGCTCAGCCACGTTGAACGGCTGGGACAGGAACCTCTGCACCCTTCTCGCGCGATTGACCGTGATTCTGTCCTCTTCGGAAAGCTCGTCCATTCCAAGGATTGAAATGATGTCCTGCAATTCCTCATTTTTCTCCAGAATCTGCTTCACCCTCTGAGCCACGTCGTAATGCTCTTTTCCAACGACGTTAGGATCCAGGATTCTGGAAGTGGAAGCCAGAGGATCAACGGCAGGATATATTCCTAACGAAGTAATCTTACGGCTCAGCACCGTCGTAGCGTCCAGGTGAGTGAAAGTCGTGGCAGGAGCAGGGTCCGTCAAGTCATCAGCTGGAACGTAGACAGCCTGAACAGAGGTTATGGAACCATTCTTGGTGGAAGTGATTCTCTCCTGCATCTTACCCATCTCGGTAGCCAGCGTTGGCTGATAACCCACGGCAGAAGGCATTCGGCCAAGAAGAGCCGAAACCTCAGAACCAGCCTGAGTGAACCTGAATATATTGTCGATGAAGAACAGGATGTCCCTCGGTCCATCTCCGTTGCTGGAATCTCTGAAAGACTCTGCCATGGTAAGACCTGAAAGAGCCACAGCCTGACGTGCTCCTGGCGGTTCGTTCATCTGACCGAAGACCATGGCGACCTGAGACTTCTCTATCTCTTTCTTATCTACTTTAGACAGATCCCAGTGGCCGGCCTCCATGTCCTTCAGGAATTCGTCACCATATTTAATGACATTCGACTCTATCATCTCGCGAAGCAGGTCGTTTCCTTCCCTGGTGCGCTCTCCCACTCCAGCGAAAATAGAGAATCCGTTGTGTTTCTTGGCAATATTGTTTATCAGCTCTTTGATGAGCACGGTCTTGCCCACGCCGGCACCTCCGAAAAGGCCGATTTTACCACCTTTCAAATAAGGCTCCAGCAGGTCTATGACCTTGATTCCAGTGTAGAGCACATCTTGCGAGGTCGTAAGGTCCTCGAACTTAGGAGGCTCCCTATGGATTGGCAGAGCATTGTTTTCGTCCAGATCCCCCAGCCCGTCTATCGGCTCGCCGATGACGTTCATCACGCGGCCCCTTATCTGTGCCCCGACAGGCATGGAAATAGGAGCTTTCGTGTTGACGACTTTCATTCCACGTTTAAGGCCGTCGGTTGAATCCATCGCGACGCATCTTACAGTGTCTTCCCCAATGTGCTGCTGCACCTCTATTACCAAATCTCTCTTTCCGTCTCTGCGGACCGTCAGCGCATCATCGATGCTTGGAAGCTGAGACTTTTCCTGGTCTGCTTCCAAGTTAAAATGCACATCGACCACAGGGCCGATGATTTGAGAGATATAACCAATGTTTTCTGCCATTATTTAATATCTTAGCCTAGTTTCGCCATGAAAAAAGCAAGCCAAATTTACGATTTTTATTCCTAAAGTCAAAAAAGGCAGGCTAAACATCATTAGCCTGCCCTTTTATTAATCTTTTTGATAACTTAGGCTTATTTAAGCTTCTTGTAACCGTAAACCGCTGTGTCGCCAAGTTCCATCTCTATCTTCATTAGACGGTTGTACTTGCAAATCCTATCCGTGCGGCTCAGAGAACCGGTCTTGATCTGGCCGCTGTTAGTAGCGACAGCGATGTCGGCAATCGTAGTGTCCTCGGTCTCACCAGAGCGGTGCGACGTAACAGTCGTGTAGCCATGACGATGAGCCATCTCAATTGCGTCCAAAGTCTCCGTAAGGGAACCAATCTGGTTAACCTTGATGAGGATTGAATTGGCAGCACCCATCTTGATTCCTTTCTCTAGATACTTAGTGTTGGTAACGAACAGGTCATCTCCCACTAGCTGGCACTTCTTTCCGAGAGCCTCTGTCAGTTTGACCCAGCCGTTCCAGTCCTCCTCGCTAAGACCATCCTCGATGGAATCGATAGGATATTTTTTGACGAGTTTCTCAAGGTATTTAATCTGCTCCTCGCTGGAGAGTTTCTTTCCCTTAGGATCCTTAGGCATGCCGTTAGAAAGCTGCTTGTAATCATAGAAGAATTTATCATCTTCCTTAACGCAGAACTCAGATGCAGCGCAGTCCATCGCGATGGTAACGTCCTTTCCAGGCTTGTACCCTGCTTTCTCGATAGCTTCTACGATGCAGTCGAGAGCATCGTCGATGCCTTCAAGTTTCGGAGCGAAACCGCCCTCATCACCAACTGCCGTGGAAAGTCCGCGGCTCTTGAGAACCTTTTGCAGAGCGTGGAACACCTCAGCTCCCATCCTGACACCTTCCGCAATGCTCTTCGCTCCAACAGGACGAATCATGAATTCCTGGAAAGCGATAGGGGCATCAGAGTGAGCTCCGCCGTTGATGATGTTCATCATAGGCACTGGGAGTACATGGCCATTGGTGCCACCAAGATAACGATAGAGAGGCATGCCGAGATAGTTGGCGGCAGCGTGAGCGACTGCAAGAGAAACTCCAAGAATGGCATTTGCGCCAAGCTTGCTCTTGGTTGCGGTGCCGTCAAGCTTGATCATGGCCTCGTCGATAGCCCTCTGATCTATAGCAGACATTCCGATGATTTCCGGAGCTATCTTTTCGTTGATGTTCTTCACTGCTTTCAGCACTCCCTTTCCGCCGTAACGCTTAGGGTCGCCATCACGAAGCTCGAGAGCCTCGTTCTCGCCAGTTGAAGCACCAGATGGAACAGAAGCCACTCCGATTGTGCCATCTTCAAGTTCAACTTCACATTCGATTGTAGGATTTCCTCTTGAATCAAGGATTTCCCTGCCGTTAACACGTACAATTTCCATGATAATTAGATTTATAATATGTTAAATAATTCTCTAAAAAAGCGTTGCAAAAATAGCAAAATACAACGAGAAAGTCAATAGCAAAAAAGAGGCCGTTTGCACGAAGCAGCGGCCTCTCTTTTGATTATAAGCATAATCTTTATTTCTTAACTACGCAGACTGCAACGCGGTTCTGCTCAGGAGTCTCGAATGGATTGACAGTGTCGCCGAAGTACTCGGTAGTAACTCTTTCCTTATCGATTCCTGCGTCGATGATAGCTTGAGCGACAACCTCAGCCCTCTTCTGAGAGAGGAACATGTTCCTCTTGGCAGTTCCGGTAGCCTTGTCAGCATAACCGGAAACCCTAACCTTCGTGTCAGGATTGTCTTTCAGAGCTTCAACAACCTCGTCGATCTTATACTGCTCGCTGTCGCGGATGTCCCACTTGTTGATTACGAAGAGGACGTTGCGGGTCAGGCTCTCGAATGCAGGCTCTTCAACAACTGGCTCTGGTTCTGGCTCAGCCTTTGGCTGTGGTTTAGGAGCTGGAGTTGGAGCAGGCACAACTACAGGAGCTGGTGCAATAGGCTTGGACTTGCCGAAACTCAGGGTAAGACCAGCCAACGCTTTGATCTGGAAATCAGCTGCCGAACCCTTCTTTGAGTTGAAGTGGTCACCGATGAAGCTGCAGTTACCTTCAACGTTGAAAGCGACAACGTCTGAAAGCCTGATGTTCAGTCCGAGACCGGCTCTAGCTGCGCCAAGCACCTTGTGACCATCCCAAAGATAGTTGTCAACCTTAGGGAACTGATTTGCGACATCGTTAGCCTCGTCGTTATTGAAAGCGTAATTAACGCCGCCACCAGCGAACACATAAGGGTTGAGAAGCCTGTCATACTTGTAACCGGCGAAAAGGGATGCGAGATCGGCATATAGATCAAGGCCTGTCTCTACATAATTGAATTTGTAATTCGTCCTAGGCCCTGCGATAGATCCTTTGCCCTGCCAGCCATTGACATTCAGCCTGGCTCCGAAAACAGGTGAAAAACGATAACCTACAGAGAAAGCTGCTGAAGGAGATACGAGATCCCAGAAATTGGTCTCACCAATGGTCTCGGCAGCCCCGCCCTGGAGCTGGATGAACCAGTAGTCATCGAAATCCTTAGTCTGAGCATTCGCTACAGACATAGATGCCACAAGCGCGAAGCTTGCAAGAATTGTTAATACACGTTTCATGATTTATATATTAATATATTGTATTCAAAGTCCTAAATCAGTGCGAAAATAGATAATTTTTTTGTTTTAAGCAAAATAATCTGTTAGTCTCCATTTTTAAACAGATTTGATAACTTTCCCTTAAATCTCCGGAACCATGAATCTTGCCTCCTTGAAGTATCAGCAGCAGCTGTTATATTAGATTGCTGCGCAGCGACGACATCTCCCTGCGTGGCAACGAGATTACCTGCTAGAATAAGCCTTACATATTTAGAAGTGGCATTTGAAGCTACGATGATTTCAATTTCAAAGGCACCTAGAGATTGGTGAGAGCCATCAAATGTAGCCAGAATCTCACCGGACTCACCTGGAAGGAAAGTTTTCTTTGAATATTTCGCCACAGTGCAAGGACAGCCGACAGACAGATGATCAATGACAAGCTTGGCATCGCCAGTATTCTTGAATTTAAATGCGTATGCCTTATGAGCATCGTTCCTTGCAAATGTACCAAGGTTGTAACGATTGGATTCAAAGCTAATCTGCGCTGTCTGTTGCGCCAGACAGAGAATCATAGATGAGAAAACAAAGAATAATAGTGCCAAAAACTTCCTCATAACAAGAAAGAAATCGCATCAACTCTTGTGCCAGCCTTCGTGCAAATATCAAAAAAGGCGCGGCCAAATGGTCGCGCCCTAATTATAGAGTTAATCTATTATTCGAGAGTACCCTTTACAGGAACCTTGATCTCGGTGGTCTTAATGACACCCCAGCCGTACTTAACAGTCACAGGAACATAGAGGTTGAACGAAGATACGTTGTTACCATTGTTCTTGTATGACAGGAAGCCATACTTAGATGTCAGGTTTTGCCATGTAGGATCAGTCTGCTCGAGGACAATCGTAGCAGGAACTGCCTGACCAGTAACACCATTGAGGTCGCAAGTGATAGACTTGGTGTCTACGGTCACCTCGAATGGACCATAGTACTGCCAGTAGTTCTCATACTCAGCGAAGTCACGATCACGCCAATCGTAAGGATTGATCAGATCTGCAAGATCGATGTATGAACCAGGCTCACCGTAGTCAACTGCATCAACGAAGGACTTGGTTGAATTAGTGCGGATGTAAACCGGACGGATGAAGTCGCCACGGAAATGATCCTCACCGTTGAAGGTGATAGCCACCTCTCTATTCTTGCTACCGCAGTAGTAAGCCCTTGCTCCGATGTAGGTGTAAAGTTCATCGGTGTTGAGGAGCCTCTTGGCAACGTCACTTTCTTTGTTGAGAGTGATGTAGTTGTAAGGAACCTCAGTTCCATTGTTGAAGATTTGAGCGATAGTGTCGTTACCAACCATCAGAGTGGTGTCATTTGGAACCGTGAAGGTTACAGTAGTGTCACCGAAGGCGAACTTCTTACCATCCAGATCCTTCTTGCAGAAGAAGAACTGTAGGCCGCTGAGATTGTCAGCAATGACTGTCTTGCCATCCTTCGTCACGAATGCAGCATTGAGGTCATTCTTGAATACGCAGCTGTCAGGATTAACGCTGCCTACGTTAGGAACATTAACGTTGAACTTAGTAAGATCGAAACCAGTCGTAGTGGCTCTGTCCGGACCCCACCAGTACTCGTCGATGTAGTCAGGGCTAGACTTCAGACCGTAGGTCTTAGCAATCTCCTCGACCTTAGCAGAAAGCTTGACACTAACCTTGAGGGTGCTATCAGCGTTGGTGTAGTAAACTTCTTTCTCGATGGTCTTACCACTCCAATTCCAGATAGAATCCATAGGAACAATCCAGCGGATCACATGAACAGAGTCAGCGCCCTCAGCAACTTTGACGATGCTAGTAGTGCCCTTCGTTGTGTCTGCGTCAACATAAACGCTGTAATCCCTATTGAATGTAGAATCAGCCATGCCAACCTTGTCGTAAACCTGGCTCTTCATCTGAGCATATGTAGCTACGAGAGTGTCAGCTTCTGCGCAAGCGAATGCGAAGGTGTTGGTCTCCTCGGCGCCATTCAGAAGAGGATTAACTTCGTAAGTGTCTTCACCCTTGATGCCAACCTTGATGTAAGCAACCTTAACGACATTCTCACCGTCAAGAAGAGTAACACGAACGACAGGAGTGCGCCCGAAAGCAGCCTGGCCTTTCTTTTCATTTACAGTTAGAACAGAGTCGGTAAGCTCGACGAAATCTGCCTGGTCAACTCCTTTAATCTTGTAATTCTTAACGAGTTCGAATTTCCATGAGAAGCCGTAATTTGCGAACTGCTCGTCAGTGTACTCGGTATCATCTGCAGCATCATGAAGAGCTACTATGCCTTTGAGATTCAGAGGAGCCTCTGTGGTTACGACAGTATCAACCTGGCCATCAAAAGTATAGCTCTCATTCCACACAACGCCTTGTAAATACCCATTAGCAGTGAGCAGGTCTGTTCTGTAGTGCTGATCCTCGATATTATTATAGGTATCGATCTCAGTGTTCTCTTTCTTGTTGGCTACGATGACATCCTCAATCTTATGTCTGTAGAGAGTATGATCGTTGGAAACTACAGAAGTGTCACCAGTGCTAACCTTAAGGTTGATGATGCTGATGTAATTACTATCTGCAGGTGTTCCCTTGACTGCAAGAGATACTTTAACTTTACCATCGGCTACGCTCTCGAAAGTAGGAGTTACTGCAAAGTCAGCAGAAGCTTTTGAACGGGTAGAAATGTAAGGAGTGCTTCCACCCTGATTCAGGATGTAAGAGAATTCATCGGAAGATGAAACCGTAGCATTTGAAGGATTCAGATAGTACTCAGCGAACAATTTGCCATTGAGGGTATTCACATCATTCCCTCGAGTCCAAACCTCATCCTTAGAATCCAACTCAGCAACCGAAAGAGGGTTGTATGCGTAGGTAGCCATATCGATGGCAGGAACGGCGTCAACATAAACCTGAGTAACGAATACGAGGCCCTTCAGCTGGCCACCAAGTTTTGCAAGGGCAGCATCCAGTTTGGCGCTCAGCGCCTCAAGCTCAGCCTTGTTCTTCGCAATTTCCTCCTTGTTGGCAGCAATGTCAGACTTATTACCAGCGGTCACTTTCGATAAAGAATCGAGTGTCGCATGAACGCCCTCGAGATCTTTCTCTACCTTGCCAGCCCTGTCTTTGAGGTCATTGATATCTTTGGTGAAAGCAGCCACTTGCGCATCATAAGTAGCTTTGTCCACTTTGCCAGCCAGAGCATCATCCACCACTTTCTTTAAAGAATCAGCATAGGCCTTTGCCTGCTTCAGAGCCTCATTGATAGCCTCGGTCTTCGCGGTAGCGATCTTTCCCTCAAGATCCTTAACGGCATTTTCAAGCTCTGTTTTGGTCGCATGTGTAGCAGCCTCAGTCTGAAGCTTTTTAACAGTTTCCTGGAGTGTTGACAGTGAAGACTGCAGACCCGTGATGTCCGTCTGAGCCTGAGTTAGTTTTGTGGTGAGATCCTTGACTTGCGTTTCAAGAGTCGTAGTCTTGTCTTGAAGCTTGTCAATGTCATCATCGTAGTCCGTACAAGATACGGCTACGCCTGCGAGACTGAAGATGACAGCCCCGGCAAGGAACAGATTTTTGATTTTTTTGTTCATAGCTAAAAACAAAATTGATAATAGTTGATAATTGTTTTTATGTTCAATACTTATAATTAATTACTTACTCGCCAAAAACACACAGGCAGCAAGCAACGCTAAGCTTTAAAAGCCTACATTACCTTGCAAATATAACACAAATAATTTAAAAACATCATTAACCCATGAAAATTTTCATTTTTCATCCACTACAGATGTAAGTATACAACAAAATTATGAAAAATAGCAGAAGACAATAAAAAAAGAGGCCCGGGCAGGTCGAATAACCTGTCCGGGTCTCCGAAGCGCGGCGGCTGCCTACTCTCCCAGCTGGTGTGCAAGTACCATCGGCGATGACGGGCTTAACTTCTCTGTTCGGTATGGT
>JALCSU010000057.1 GCA_022653735.1 Bacteroidales bacterium | reverse complement strand
ATCAAAAACGGAAATACGGCAAAAGCAAGTTCGGAATGGAGCGATTCGTGAACGGATTCCTGGATCTCCTGTCGCTATGGTTCCTTAGCACTTTCGGGAAGAAGCCGATGCACTTTTTCGGATTCTCCGGCCTGCTGATGTTCTTCATCGGCTTCGTGATGACGGTCTGGATAATCATCGCGAAACTTGTCCATCAGGCGCATCATGCGGCGTACAGGGCAGTGACGGATCAGCCGCTGTTTTACCTGGCATTGCTCGCGGTGGTCATCGGCGTGATGCTGTTCCTGGCCGGCTTCCTCGCAGAGCTGGTGTCCAGAAACGCTCCTGAGCGCAATCACTACAACATCAAAGAACGCCTGTAAGCCTGCGTGACTGTTTTAAATGCACGGTTAAGTTATTTATTCCAGGCTTACGGAGATCTTGTCTCCTGATTTGACTTTCTTGTTCACCAAAGATTTGCCGAAAGTAATCACTTTAACTCTGAGGGCATCGCCGTCACGCTCAACTTCTATGTCGAAGCGACTTGCGAAAGCCTTTACGTCCCGAAGCGACATCTTGTCCCAGCCAGAGGGCAGTCGAGGGGTGAAATCGAAGGAGCGAAGCCCGGTAGGGCGAATTCCGAACATACCTTCTGTGAATATCCGGCAGTAAAGTCCGCTTTCAGCGGAAAGCTGTCTCTGGCTGCCTTCCGGCCATGCCTCCACGGCATATGGCACATGCTCGCCCACGAGACGAGTCCTGGAATAGGAAGACAGATGTTCCAGAGCCCTCTGCGTGTCTCCGGCAAAGAAAGCCCCGCGAAGAGCATACAAAGTGGATCTGTCCCAATATGTAGTGGTCCCGGATTGTGAGAGCAGGCCGTTCCCGGTCCAGAGCTTGTCGAAAAGGGCATTTAGCGTGCCATCGCGCCTGTCAAATATTCCTACAGTAAGAGGGATGCATATCCAAGAGCGAAGCTTGTCATTGCCATCGTAGTAACGATAGGTGTCATAGCCTTCCACATTAGCCCCGAAATATTTTTCTATGTTGCGAGACAGCATCTTTGCCCTAAGCACATAGATGTCATATGGCTTGCCTAAAGCCTTCCCCAGGTAAGCAGCCGAGTTGAGGGCATCGTAATAGAGCGTCGAGGTGCATAAATTGGCCTTCCCGGATGGGAACCTGCCTTCCAGCTCATCAGAATCCGAGAGCACTACGCCATCGGCGTTTATGTGCCGGTGACAGTATTCCAGGCACCATTCTATGAACACCCAGAGTTCCTCTGCCTTCATCCTGTCGCCGAGAGCGAGGGCGAACCTGGAAGCTCCGTATGCCAGCATGGCAGCGTCTCCCCTGTCCCCTGCCCCATTCCAGACATCGACCCCTTCGGCGATGATGGAAGACGGCACGGGGTCGTAATTCACGTTCATGTAGCGGGCGAAATGCCTGTAGGCATTGAAAGAAGCCTCATTGCCTGATGAATATCCAAGGAAAGGGAAGAAAGGCCCCACATATTCAGCCTGGTCATTCGCCCAGATGGCGGCATAATACGATTCTCCGCCTGGGCCATGCATCAAACCTCCTTTTGTCTTGAATATGCTTTCGGAGGCCCTGATCTTAGCAAATGAGAACATTGCATTCAGCACCGGGTCTGGAGTGTCCAGCACCAGCTCGCTGCGCCACTCTTCAACCAAAGCCTTGCGGGCCGACAGCTCTTTCTCGACATCGATCTCGGAGAAATCTTCTCCTTCTTTGGCTCCAGTTATGACCGAATAAAATGTACATCCCTCACCGGGTTTCAGAGTGAGATTCGGCCTGCCGGAAATCACTTTGTTCGTCAAGTGATAAGCCCCGTATGCGCCATCCGGCGCAGGAGTGTCGTAAGATATTGACGCAGAAGGAATCTCTAGCTTCATCTCGTTCCCGGAGATATTCTTCAATACGTATTTCGAGCAGAATGCCGGCTTATCCACCGAAGGGAAAAGGATGCGGCTGAGGCTGAGGGTGCCGCCAGCGGAGCTCACGGTCTCTTCCGTCTTCAAAGTCCCGTCAAGCGTCACGCTTTTCGTAACGAAATGGCCGAGAGGCTTTTTCCCGCATTCTACCATGCTTATGAAATCTCCTCCGAAATGCCTGTTAAGGCTGGCGTGAGTGTCGTTGGGAATTGTCCTAAGCATAGGCCACACAACGCTCAAATCTATATTCAAAGAAGAATCCGCTGCCACTTCGTAGCGCACGACGGTGGAAACCATCTGCCCGCTCATCTCTATGAAGTCGGAGTGAGGCACCCTGCCATCGATGTTCCAGACCAACTCACCCTTGCCGCCTATCGTCCATCTGTCTTGAGCATTTTGGGAATATGACGCCAAAGACACTAGCAAAGCAGCCAGAAATAAAACAGACTTCCTCATATTCATAAAGCATTCAATATATTCACAAACCTTTAGCCTTGCCCTCATCCCAGATGGCATCCATCTCTTCAAGGGTCATTTGGTGCAAATCTTTCCCCTCCCTTATGGTGTGTTCCTCGAGGTAGGTGAAACGACGGCGGAACTTGTCGCAGGCACGATTCAGCGCAGTGTCGGGATTCAAGCCATAGAGCCTAGCCGCATTCACCACTGCGAACAGGAAGTCTCCAAGTTCCTCCTGGGCACGGTCGTAGGCAGCCTTGAACTCTTCAGAAGAATTTTCGTCCGGGGCTCCAACGGATTCCTGGGCATTGCCTCGGGCTGAATCCATCGCGTCAAGCTCTGCCTGGAGCTCGCCCTGCTCCTCCTTCACTTTATCCCAGACCTGATGTTTCTCCTCCCAGTCGAAACCTACGCCGCGAGCCTTGTCCTGCATGGCATAGGCCTTCAGGATGGGCGGCATGGCATCCGGCACGCCAGAAAGCACGCGTTTGTTTCCGCCCTTCTCCTTGGCCTTTAGCATCTCCCAGTTAGTGGAGACGTCTTCTGCGCTCAATGCCTTTGTCTTGGAGAAAACGTGCGGATGGCGATAAATCATCTTCTCGCAAAGCTTATTCATCACATCTGCTATGTCGTATTTGCCTTCTTCTTCTGCAATTTTGGAATAGAATAGGACGTGCAGGAATATGTCCCCTAGCTCTTTCTCTATGTCGGGATCATTTTTCTTCATTACCGCATCGCTAAGTTCGTAAACTTCTTCAATTGTCATCGGCCTAAGGGTGTCGATGGTCTGAGCATGGTTCCAGGGGCATTCCGCACGCAGGCGGTCCATTATGTCCAGCGCCCTGGAAAACTGCTCCAGTTTCTTCTCTTTCGTGTTCATCTGGGGAATATCAGTATTATTCATTCATGTAAGCAAATTTAGCAAAAAAGGTTATATTTGCAGGCAAGAATCACACAAAGAACATTAAAATGAAAGAATATCGCTACGTAAGCGCCGCCGAGGCAGTCAAAAGCATCAAATCTGGGGATCATATTCACCTTAGCAGCGTGGCTAGCGTGCCACATGTGCTCATCAATGCCCTGGTGCAAAGGGCGAAAGCAGGTGAAGTAGAAGACCTGCATTTCCACCACTTCCACACTGAGGGACCTGCACCATATTCAAACCCTGAATACGCAGGAATATTCTTTGAGCAAGGCTTCTTCATCGGCCCCAATGTCCGTTCCAATGTGAATAATGGCTGGGCGGATTACCTGCCCGTGCATCTGGGTGAGTCCCAGAAGCTGTACAGGAGCGGGGCGATAAAGCTGGGAGCCGCCTTGGTTCAGGTTTCTCTTCCAGACGAGAACGGCATGGTCTCACTTGGAACTTCCGTGGACTGCTCCATAGCAGCAATTGAAACTGCGAGACTGAAAGTCGCCGTAGTCAACCCTAACGTGCCTTTCGCTTACGGAGACTTGGTGTCACTAGACCAGTTCGATTATCTTGTGAAGGATGACACTCCTCTTGTCACCAAAGATTTCGCAGAGCCTACCCCGACCGAAATGCAGATTGGCAAGAACTGCGCCGAGCTGGTTCCTGACGGAGCTTGCATACAGATGGGTATAGGTGCTCTGCCTAACGCTCTCGCAGGTCAGCTGTCGGATCACAAGGATTTGGGGGTCCACACTGAGATGTTCGCCGACGGAATACTTCGGCTAATCAAAAAAGGGGTCGTGACCGGTGCGAACAAGAAGATTGACCGTGGCAAGATCGTGGCTTCCTTCTTGCTCGGCTCGCAGGATGTATATTCGTTCATAGACCACAATCCTGACGTTCTGATGAAAGACATCAAATACGTCAACGACCCTTGGGTCATCTCGCAGAACCCGAATATGATGGCAATAAATTCCGCCACCGAGGTGGATCTCACCGGGCAGATCAGCGCCGATTCCATCGGCACCAGGATATTCTCCGGCACCGGCGGGCAGCTTGATTTCGTGAAGGGAGCCGTGAGGTCAGAGGGTGGAGTGTCGATGACTGCCTTCGCTTCTCGCACGAAGAGGGGCGAATCGAAGATCGTGCCTTTCCTAAAGCCGGGGGCAGGCGTGGTCACCCCTCGCGCCGATGCTCACTGGATAATCACTGAATATGGCAGGGTGGATCTCTACGGCAAGTCCATGCAGGAAAGGGCTAAGCTCCTTATCAGCATCGCTCACCCAGACGACCGCGAAATGCTTGACCGCGCCGCATTCGAGCGCTTCGGCGAACACTGGAAATACATAAGGCTGTAATTTCAGCATATACTCTCCGCAACCCCGGATTCAGGGTCATCATCCTACACGACCCACTACGTCATCATCCTAAACGACACGCCACGTCATCCTACACGACTCACCACGTCATCCAGCGTCGATTCTGTTCCTACGCTTGTAATTGGCGGGCAGGCGTGTTTGCATCAGAAGTTACTACACAACATAATCACATGCCGAGCCCCGCTTCTAAAGGCCCCCATGGGTAGGCAAAAACTCATTACGTGTCACTGCAATGAATAGCGCCCAACCCGCTATTTGCACGGACAAATCCTTCCGGTCAGTGTCATCCGAGAAAAGACGCTTAGTGGATTTCTGTCGATTGGCATGGCGATGTGATCTTATTCAGAACGCAATGGTGGGCAACAGCCGTGTGCGAGGAGGGCCCATCCCCAGAGCCCCCGCAGCGCACGGACTGTAGCCGCCGCATGCCGCATTCTGCGGCGGCGGTGCCCCCAGACCCAATGTATGATTCGGGCTTTCAGCACACCGTGAGGCTGCGACTCGCCATGTCATCGTGAACGACTCACTCCGTCATCCTGAACTTGATTCAGGATCTGTTCTCCACAAACCTAGATTCCGGATCAAGTCCGGATGACGGGGGAAACAAGCCTAGATTCCGGGTAAGGCCGGGACGAGAGGTGAATGAACTCGATTTCCGTCACCGTGCCGGTGTGCGATCCGGGCATTTTACACACCGCAAGGCCCTGAACCACTGGTACGGTGTGCGATCCGGGCATTTTACACACCGCAAGGCCCTGAACCACTGGTACGGTGTGCGATCCGGGCTTTGCGCACACGGTGAGGTTCCGAATCACCGTCTCGGTGTGTAAATCGGGTTATTTGCACACCGGATGTAAAAGCCCCGAGGGCGGGGTTGTGCTCTCGGGGCTGGATTGGGCAGTGTAAGTAGGAACTTGTCTTGATAGTATTTGTTGGTAATAATATTCTGCGCCAAATCGTCGGCTCCACTCAAGGTCATCGGCCAAGAGGGTTGACGAACACCGGAGCTGGCGACGAGCGTCGGCTAACTGGCACCGGTATTGTCGTCGGCTTTACTCTGGGGCGCCGGCGGCGAGGGTCGGCAGGCTGGTGCCGGTCTGGACGTAATGGAATTCACATTGGCGCTTGCTGTGGGTTGCATCAGCGTTCCAGCTCTTTATGGCTGCATTCATCCCGGCAGTTGCGGTGGACCATTTCACGGAAGACCCGTCCACCATGGTGGCCGATGAAGATTCACCTGAACCTGAGCCTACGGCTGCACCGGAATATTTGTCCCAGTAGCACGAAGTGATTACAGAACCTTTGTAAAGGTAGCCAGCGATTCCGCCGACATTAGTGTCTCCGGTAATTTCCCCTGAAGAGTAGCATGAGGTAATGTGATTATTGCTCAAGGCACCAGTTACATTGCCCACTATGCCCCCGACTGAGCTTTTCCCGACTAATTTCCCTATGAAATAGCAGGAAATAACGTCAGCATACCCCGAGCAGGATCCTGCAATGCCTCCCACGGAGTGATTTCCATTGACACTCGCATCCGACCAGCAAGCTACGATTCTGCTCCACACTCCACCATTAGTGTATGCACTCCCGACGATTCCTCCGACATTATTGTTGCCGGTGACAGTTCCGTGAGAATGGCTGTCCAATATTTCTCCATGGTATGAATTTCCTGCGATTCCACCGACGGTGCTGCCTGTCGATCCCTGCTTCACGGTTCCGCTGAACGAACACCCGGAGATTTTCTTATAGTTTTCTCCTGCTATTCCACCAACATAACTTGAGCCCTGAACAATTCCGCTGAATGAACAATCAATGATGGAACCATCATTTCTTCCAGCGATGCCTCCGGCACTGCTAATGCCACTGACGCTAGCATTTTCCAATTTCAGGTTCATTACGGTCCCCTCATTCTTTCCGAACATGCCTGCCACACCCTCCGACTCATCTACCGTGAGATTTGATATGGTGTGTCCTTGCCCATCGAAACGTCCTTTGAAGGGTCTATAATTAGATGCGTTGATATGATACCCGACCGGAGTCCAGTTGCCTTCTCCGCTACCTGCGCTGAGGGTGATGTCAGCGTCAAGCACGCAGTTGGCCTTATAATCCTTTCTGGCTTCTTCATTCCATTTCATGAGGCCTGCCGCCGTCTTCACCGTGTAGGTGTTGGTGGCCTTGTCGTAGGTGTAGTCAGGGTTGACGGCCTCGGTGGTGACGACATACCTCTTGTAGGAATATTCAGAAAAGGCCTTCCCGTCAGTAGCCCTCACTCTTATGTCGTACGCTCTTTCCGCCGCCAAGCCAGTGATGGAGTGGCTGGTGGCGGACACAGTCACAGGCGCATTCCATACTCCGTCGCTCGACTTCTTGTATCCGACCTCATAACCTGTGGCTCCGTCAACCGGCTTCCACCCTACCTTAATGTTGTCTGCCCCCGGGGTCGCTTCTGTGATTTCTGGAGTGGCAAGCAGCACCTTCACCTCGCATGTAGCCTTGATTCCGCCGTCTTCGGTCGTAACGGTCACGGATGTCGTTCCGAAACCGGTGCCGCGCACATTGCCGGACTCGTCCACCGTGGCGATTTTCTCGTCTCCGCTTTTCCACGTCACTTTCTTGTTCCCTGCATCATCAGGGCTGACGGTAGCCGTCAATTTGACCGTCTCGCCCTTCCTCATCGTAATGGAGGTCTTATCCAGCCTTACCCCGGTCACGTCCTTCAATACGGTCACGGAGCAGGTGGCGGTGTGTCCACCGTCTTCGGTAGTCACGATAATCGCCGCATTCCCTCCGGAAACCGCCGTCACCTTGCCCTCGTCATCCACGGTGGCGACCGAAGCGTTGTTGCTCGACCAGGACACTTTCTTGTTGGTGGCTTTGCCCGGCTCGATTGTGGCTTTGAGTGCCACGGATTCGCCTTTTTTCAGCGTGAGCTCCGTCTTGTCCAGCTTCACGCCAGTCACGGGCACTGGCTTGGCCGTCACCGTCACCTTGCAGGTAGCCGACTTTCCACCGTCCTTCGTGGTCACTGTTACGGTCGCCTCACCGGCCTTCACCACCGTCACCTTGCCGTTCCCGTCCACCGCCGCCACGTCTGCGGAACTGCTCGTCCATGAAACGTCCTTATCAGTCGCATTTTCCGGAGTGACGGTGGCTTTGATCGAGGCCGATGTGCCTTCGACGAGGGACAATTCAGCCGGATCCAATTCGACCCCCGTGACTGCCACGGTCGCCGCTTTCACGGTGACCTTGCAGGTAGCCGACTTCCCGCCATCCTTCGTGGTGACGGTAATTGTAGCCTCACCGGCCTTCACCGCCGTAACCTTGCCGTTACTGTCCACCGTCGCCACAGCCGTGGAACTGCTCGACCAGGTGACGCTCTTGTCCGTGGCGTTGGAAGGAGCGACAGTCGCAGTAAGTGCGGTTGTCTCGCCCTCCGTCATGTCAATAGTCTGCCGATCAAGGGTCACGCCAGTTACCTTAATCGTGGTTGGAACCGCTGGCTCCTTCGGCTCAGTCTTTCCGCAGCCTGAAATCGCCAGGACTGCCATGGCAAAGGCCATGAATGCAAAAAAATGTTGTTTCATATTCATGATTAGTTAGAAATATCGTGAAACTTTGGTGTGTCATAATCTTTGAAGTTTCGTAAAATCCACACCGTCGCCCGTGGCATTGCGACGATGTCGTTGGCAAAAATAGTCGCCAAGACGATTCCCAGTTAGGACTTTTGAAACATTTTTCTTGGACTTTTTGTACTTCCGCCGAAGGCAAATTAGGACTTTTTGAACAAAAATCAGACACAATTAACTGACGCCCAATATGTTAAAAAGTCCAATTTTCCTTGAGCCTTTTTCGAAGATTTTTTTGAAAGGACATACCGCAGGTACCGGATAGGAGTCCGAACACTACATTTTTTCCGCCCTCAACAGTCTCGCAGACACCACCTCCTGCGAGGTGCGAAAGCTCAGAAAGACGCAATTTTCAAGATTTGACTAAAAAACGTTCAAAAAGTCCTAACATCGTAATGTGCGCAAGGCTAGTTTTGCAATCAAGGAACAAAATTTAATCTACATACAAATGGCTTACTCAGTAACAAAACGCACATCCTACGGACAAAGGGTAAAGAACTCTTTCGGCGGAATCTTTTTTGGCATCATTCTTTTCATAGCTGGCACCTGCCTGCTATGGTGGAATGAGGGCAGAGCAGTCAAGACCACGAAAATGCTCAAAGAGGCCCAAGGCAACTATGTTGAAATGGCCGACATAAATTCAATCAATCCTGAATATGAAGGCAAGCTCGTTCATGCGACAGGCCTGGCGGTAACGGACGATGTCCTGACCGACCCGATATTCAATGTCTCCTGCAATGCCATCAACCTGTCCAGGAAAGTCGAATATTACCAATGGGTAGAGCACTCTACAACTACGAAGAAAGACAAAATCGGCGGCAGTGTGGAGGAGACGACGACCCACACCTACGAAAAGCAATGGTCTAACAAGGCCATAGAGTCATCCAAGTTCGCAGACCCGCAATACCAGAACGCCAATTTCGTGCTGCTCAATGGGATTGAGGATGAAAAATTATACGCCAGCCATGTCTCTTTCGGCGCCTACAAGCTTAACGAAAACCAGATATATTCTATCGGCACACGAGAGAAGCTGAATGTGGAATTGCCTGAGGGCGTCGTGAAATACCTCAGCGAGAATGCCACACAGTCCGTGAAAGACTACAGAGACAAAATTCTTAAGGACCATGTCGCTGCGGACAGCACATCCGACAGCAGTCTTGTTCACGTGAATGGGAACGTAATCTATGTCGGGAGGTCCGCCAATTCTCCTCAAATCGGAGACATGAGGATTACTTTCGAGAAAGCCGTACCCGGAAATGTTTCTCTGATTGCCGTTGTCCGTGGGGACACTTTTACTAGTTACGCTGCCAAGAATGGCAAGACTATGTCCGTAATTGCAAATGGGACGCAGGCCGCTGAAGCCATGTTCGCCTCCGAGCATGCCACCAACAAGGCGTTACTATGGGTACTGAGGATTCTAGGCGTGCTGATAGTTATCTTCGGCCTCAGGAACATATTCGATTTCCTCCAGACCCTTGCCAAGGTGCTTCCTTTCATAGCCAACATTATCGGCTTTGGAGTCGGCGCTGTCTGCTCCATCATAGGATTCATCTGGTCCCTGCTGGTCATAGCGCTCGCATGGCTGTTCTATAGGCCTCTGCTTGGCATATCACTCATTATAGTTGCCGCATCAATCATATTCCTATTCTCAAAGAAAGACAAAGAGCTGATGAAGGAGAATGCTCCTGCCTCTCCTGAAGCGCCAGCTACGACTGGACAACCGCACAATCAATAAAAAATATTCATGAATATGAAAACTTATAAAACTAAAACCAACATTTTATCTTTCTTAGTGCTGGCATTGGCGGCTCTGAGCCTCAATGCCCAGCCAAAGGAAGTGCACATCCTGTCCGTAAACGACATGCACGCTGCCATAGACAGGTTTCCTAAATTCATGATGATCGTGGACAGCCTGAGAAACGAGCATCCTGATCTTCTTCTGCTTGCCGCTGGAGACAACCGCACCGGGAATCCGGTAAACGACAAGCATGAAGTGCCATCGAAGCCTATGGTGGAATTCATGAATCTGGCCGGCTTCGACTATTCGGCAATCGGCAATCACGAATTCGACGGCGGCGTGGACAACTTCCGCTTAGTAATAAACAGTTCGGACTGCCGATACCTTTGCGCAAACATGAAAGCCCCTGATTCGCTGAATCTGGACGTACGTCCCCTTGCCATGACGGAGAGGAACGGCGTGCGGATAGGCATACTCGGACTTCTCCAGATCAACAGTTATTCGGGCTATCCTGACGCTCACCCGAAGGTTTTCGGCCCTATCGAATTCGAAAGCGCTCCGAAAGCAGCAAACAAATACGCCTGGCTTGATTCGCAATGTGATGTGTTCATTCTTCTGACCCACAATGGGCTAGAGGATGATATCGCCTTGGCGAAGCACTATCCGGAACCGGACCTGATCGTAGGAGGGCACTCGCACTCATTGCTGGAGCCGTGCGTCATCGAGAACGGTGTCATGATCACACAGGCCGAACGCTGGCTGAAATATGCGACGCATATCACCCTCAAGGTGGAAAACGGGAGGGTCATCGACCGCAAGGCCGAACTTGTCGATGTAGCCAACTACCCTAAGGAAGACCCTAAAGCTCTGGCGATGCTGGAAGAATTCAACAGCGTTCCTACCCTGTCCCGGGTGCTTACGCAGTCTCTCTCTGATTTCAACTGCAAGGAAGAGCTGGGATGCCTCATGGCCGATGCAATGCGGAACGAGTGCGGTGTCGACATAGCCATTCAGAATTCGGGCGGCGTGAGGTACGACTCTAAACCAAAAGGGAATTTTACCGTCAACGATGTCTATAGACTCGACCCTTTTGAAAACGAGGTCTATGAATATGAGCTGAGCGGGGATGAGGTTGCAGAATTCCTGAAAGCCATCTGCATTACCGATGACTATGGCCCTGCATTCGTATCCGGCATCAAATACGAGATTACCCTCGGGAGAGACAACAAGGACGTGAGAGATGTGAAAATCACCATGCCGGACGGCAGCAGATTCAACACGCAGAAGAAGTACAAAGTCGTGGCGAGTTCCTACATCGGTTCTACAGCCAAGTTCAGCAAATCGGGAACGCACCGCAACACTTTCGTGGTCCAGACAGAATGCCTGATGAACTATCTGGGCAAACAGCCGACGGTCGACTATAAGGGTGCCGACTGTGTTGAAATAAAGAAGATTTCTTAATATAACGTCAATTTTGCAACCTTAGCATTCATCGGACTCCTCTGGAAACTGCACACGGGGGCTGGGTTTCGGGCCTTGCGGTGTGCATAAGCGCCGATTTGCACACGGGGGCTGGTGGTACCGATAGCGAGGAACGGAGAGTTGAGGCCGGCCTGTGCAAAGGCGAGTTTCGCACACGGTGAAGTGGGGTTCTGTCCATGGACAGGTCTCTTTGAAGATAAGGTTCGTTGGGCAATTTGGATATCGTAACAATTTTGCTAATTTCGCTAAGTCAATCGAAAATCGTCTCATGAAGATAATTGAAGAACCCATAACAAGGAATGAGTTGAAGGCAATCGCAGCCAACACATTCGGAGACATGGTGAAAGCCGTAGCCGATATTGATAAAGGTTTGCTTTGCATCGATGCCGAACTGCACTCAGACATGGAAAAATCACTCATAGAGCAAGGTTCCCTCCAAGAGAATCTCTGGGGGTTCAACATCTACCCTGACTTGGAGAAGGACGAGTGCATCGAGTTCGATTCATTAATCAATATCAGGCCTTGGCAGAACAACAGAGGTCGAGACATCGAGGATGAAGGCATCCGCAAGAAAATCACTGACTTGACGTTCAGCAAAATTATTTTCTAGAATATGCAGCATCAAGGGTTGGCGAATGGCCGTTGGGCGGAAATGAGTCTTGCTGAACAGCTAGGGAATGTCGGCAGCGAGGTCAACAGATCCATTTCATGGCGAAAGAGAGGGAACGAGGTTCTATCCCATAAAGCCTTCGACAGGGCATTGGAGCTCATCGATTTGACCATAGGCTCGCACCTGCGTCCCGCCGCATTGAAAGAGGTTCTCAGACTACGCGACCTGTATTGCGAAGCATATCTAGACAAGAATGAGGCGGACCTCGAGTACGTAAATAAGTATCTCTACTATTTCGCACTCATAAAGTAATTCAGCGATACTCTGGTTGGCAGATGGTAGTGAAACGGAGCCGTTGCCGTGTGCAGAAGCGTCGATTTGCACACGGGGCAGGGGTTTCGGGCCTTGCGGTGTGCAGAAGCGCCGATTTGCACACCGGGCCTGGGTTTCGGGTCGTGCGGTGTGCAGAAGCGCCGATTTGCACACAGGGAACGTGAGTCAAGCCTATGGTGGTGGCACATGAACGAATAAGGGACGACCGGAAAGGCCGCCCCAGTTTTCACAGGCAAGTATTTGTTAGAACATTTATGGGTAATAAATGTATTATTTCTGATTGACTCGTATTGTCATGGTTCTGGAGACGGAACCTATCGTGACGGTTATCGTTGCAGTTCCTGCCTCGATGCCAATAATTTTGATGCCATTATATTCACCACCACCGATGGTCGTTTTATCCACCGTGGCTACACCACTGTTGGAAGAGCTGACAGAGAAGTCCTCGGCTGGAAGGATTTCCTTTTCGATGTAGTCATTCATCGTTACATCAAGGCCCTTCTTCTTCGAAAAGTAGAATGTAGACATGTCGCCTTTCGTGATTTCTTTCGTCGCTCCGTCTGCGATTATTCTGTTTGTCGTAGGATCAGAAAACCACATCGGGTAAACCATGACGCTGGCTTTTGCACTAGCAGAGCCGGCTGTCACTTCGAGATTGAACCCCACGTAGTTCGGATCCAACTTTTTGGCTGTGTAAGAGCCTCCTCCGTTGGAAGTCAAATAGGTACTGCTAGGCCATATTACTTCGTCGGTGGAGTTCGATGGCGTGACGGTCGCCTTCAAGCTCTTCGTCTGTCCCTCCACGAATGTGATGCTGGACGGCTCGACCTTTAGCCCCGTAGCTGGAATCGACTTCTCTTTCACGGTCACCTTGCATGTTGCGGTCTTGCCACCGTCCTTCGTGGTGACGGTTACGGTCGCATCTCCGGCCTTAACGGCAATGACTTTTCCATTGCCATCGACCGTTGCCACTGCCGTAGTGTTGCTAGACCAGGTGAGGCTCTTGTCCGTGGCGTTCGACGGAGCGGCCGTCGCAGTCAGAGCAAACGTCTCACCCTCCGTAATCTCAAGTGTTTGGCGGTCAAGGGTTACGCCCGTGACCTTGATTGTAGCCGGCTTTTCCGGCTCCTTAGGCTCAGTCTTGCCGCAGCTCGTTATCGAAAGGACTGCCATGGCCAATGCCATGAATGCCAATGCTGTCTTTTTCATATACATATTATTTATTAATATTTATTATTGCCGCTAAGCAAGCGATGCAGGTATCCCTGCTTCAGTATTTTTAGGACGTAATATTCGGGATTTCAAGATTACTTCTCAGTCGCAGGCATCTGGGCTCCGTAGCCCTCAACCGCGCCGAACAACTGCATAGCCTTGTCGAAATTGTACCTGTTTCCAAACATGGTGACGCGAGTGGTCGACGTTCCCTGCTTATTGAGTCCAAAGGCCTCCCTGACTGTGTTCGCCGCCGAATTAGGGTCGTAACTTTCAGTAGATATCACTTCCAAAGTCGCATAACCTTTAAGGTACGGCGGGTCAATCAAGTCTTTCAGCTTGCAGTCCGAAGGCATCTCGATGTTGTTCTCGTATTTCGTAAGCTTTTCAACCTCATCGAAACGCTTTGCCGGCACATAGAGCCAGCTGCCCCCGCTGCTTCCCGCCATCACCAAGTCACCTTTGTTCATGAAGAACATGTTGTCATGTGCCGAGAGAATCTTGCGGTTTGCTGCAGGAAGATTGGAATCGTCCCATCCGGCATCCAGAGCCCCGAAATTGTTGCACCCGAATATATTATGGTGCACGTCGTGGTCCGCACCGTTGCGGAAACGGTAACCGTAGCCCATGCTCTCCATTTCCTTCGTCGTAGGCCACGTGAACAGCACCGTGTTATTGTGGAAATTCACCTTGCTCTGATGCGCACTGGTGTTCTGGTTCAGCCCTCCAGTGATCTCGCATGCGGCGTAGAGATTGGAGACGAACACATTGTTGCATATTTCCCAGTTCCCTCCCATGTTGCTCATGATGATTCCGTTGAAAGAAGCATTCAGGAACATGCAGTTGCGAATGGTCAGATTACCTGCGACTTTGCCTCCGATGAGCCTTATCGTCGGATTCGGAGGGGTAGCCACCGGTTTTATCCTTCCGGTCTCACAGCCTTCAGGCCATCCGTTCCTTGGGTCGTCAACCGCCGGCATGTATTCCATCGCCAGGCCAAGGTCGAAGAATATTCCATCTATGACTATGCTTCTGTTCTTGTCCGATGTAGCTTCCACGTTCAGAATGAAACTGCCGATGGTGCTTTTATTAGCGATCCCCGGTTGCATGCGAGTGACATATTTCAATGGATTGCGCTCGCTGAAGTCACCGTTCCAGCCGCCTTCCAGGCTCACGTACTTGTTCTTGATTTCAATCCATCCCCTCTCCAGCGTTCCCAGATAGTTTCCTTCGGATATTCTTACCACGTCGCCGTCGGAGGCCATGTCGATGGCTTTCTGAATATCTTTAAGCGGAGAAGCTTTAGACCCGTCGCCACGAGCACTGCCGGTGGTGCCGTTCACATAAAACGACTTACCTGCGCCGATGGTCGATTTCAACCCTCCGAGAGAAGCGGAGCCGGCGGGATTTCCAGGACTTTTAGTTCCAACCGCATCATTCACGGTCTCCTGCGCCGCTTTCTTAATTTTGTTTCCTAATCCTTTAAGGCTCTGGGCCTGTGCCGGGACAGACATGATGGTGAACATCGCCAATGCCATGATTGCTGAACTGATCTTTTTCATTGTGTTTAAATATTAATATGACGATAACTTAAATATCACAGTCTTTTCTGAGTCTCTCCCTTAACCTCCTTACTGAATGTCTCAGGTGCTCCATGCAGCGTTTCCAGAACGGCTGCGTCGGGGAAACTCTCTCTATCTTATCCAGACGCTCATCAATGAATCTCTGGATTTCCGAATATGTCGAAGTATTTTGATCTTCCCCTTCCATGAATATTCCAGCTGTTCTGTTTTTGGGCAAAGAAAGGCGTTTTCATGTCTCACAGTTAGGACTTTTGATACATTTTTTTAGGACTTTTCGTATGCCAATGAATCATGGATTAGGAAATATTACTTTGTTTTAGTCGCTAATCGCTTGATTGTTAATAAATTTCCTTGTCCAATTTTTTAGCCATGACCGTTATGCTAGAGATTTTCTTCCATCCAACCGAGAAAGGCACATTTCAAAAAGGATAACATCGTCAAGTCATCCATGAAGATATGGATAGATAATATGGTTATGTTCGGATACAAAAGTTTGACTTTTTAATATATTGATTGTTAGCAAGTTACCTTCTTTTAATGTTCTAAAAGTACAAATTTCTGATTTTTGGAAGTACGAAAAGTCCTAAAAAAATGTATCAAAAGTCCTAACTCCGAACTTGCATAATGATTTACTTAGCAGGAGAGAAACACGTAACATCATGCCAACAGACTATTAA
>JALCSU010000056.1 GCA_022653735.1 Bacteroidales bacterium | reverse complement strand
TGGAAAGTCTCTTGAAATCACCGACTTTCGCACCATCCTTGTAAAGCTCAACCTTCCAGTAAGTGTCGTCATCGTCGAATACATCGGCGACGAAGCAGTTTCTTAGGCTTGAATTGCCCTTGACGGTGACGCCGCTAGCGCCAGCTTTCTGGGAAGAAGAATACCAGTTAAGCTTATATGTGCTACCGAAAATCTGGTCGCCATCGAACACTCTCATCTGGAAATCCTTGTCCTGGTTCGTGCCCTTGAGGAACCAATCCGTGATTTGGGTGCCGTTCACGGTGTAAACGGTGTAGCCGTTCGGCTCGCCGGTGACAGTGGAATTTCCATTCCACCATGCCCCGCAAGCTGCCCCATGAATATGCTCATAGACAGGAAGGCCGTTCCCAGCCTTCAGATTCGAATGCACATAATTCTGCGTGTAGTGGGTATGCCCGATCATGATGTGAGTCTCCTTGAACTGAGCCAGCAGATTCAGCACCTGCGAATAATTCTTGTCCTTGTTCACCGAAGAACCGGAATTGGAAGCTCCGCCTCTGAACGGAATATGCGAGCAGAATATCAGCAGAGTATTCTCCTTGTCAGAAACCTGATTCAGGTCGCCCTGCAGCCATTTCAACTGAGAAGAGGTGAATCCTCCAACATAATTCCACGTAGAGCCCGTAGAAGAGGTTCCCATCACATCATCCATCACGACTATATGAGCCTTGCCGATATTCACAGAATAATCAGTTGGCCCAAAGCGCGTAACGAAATTTTTCGTGGCGTTGTAATCGGAGTTCTCGGCGGCATCGTGATCGTGATTGCCTATGCACTGGAAGAAAGTCAGATACTTGTTCCCCCCAATCGAGACATTAGACATCGCCTTCACCATAGGGTCCCACTGAACCGTGTTGTCGAAAGTGATGTCTCCGAGAGTGAAGCCATAGACGTTCTGGAAATTTCCTGACGAAATCGTATTCGTGATGTCGGGAATGGTCTCCGAAGTGAATCGCCTGACGTCATTGTCAGTCTTGCACTGAGGGTCCCCGACCATCACGAGAGTGAAATTCTCCTGAACGGCCTGAGGTTCAAGCGTGAAATCGTTCCGGCTCTGTCCCTCCTTGTTTATGGTCGTGCCATAAAACTTTGGAAAATGATTGGCATCCACTGGGATCTTATAGTTTGCAGGCACCGTGATGTACACGTTCCTTGCATGAGTGGCGTCGCCAACGAACTGGTAAACGCCATTGGCATCCGTGGTAGTCCAATTGTACCCTTCCGTCACAGGCACTCCTGCGATTCCTTTGCCGGTCTGGGAATCTTTCACCAGGCCATACATATTGCTACTGCTGTTAATGGCAGTCCCATTTAGCGTAATTCCTCCTGGCTTATCTGGGGTGTCCGGCACGTCAGGTTCATCTTTACCACCATTACCACCTCCGCAGGCAGCCAGAATCATGGCTGCCGCGAAGAGATAAAATATTTTATTAAGTATATTCATAATTTATATTCAGAGACCTAGTCCCATCCATAATTTTGCGGAAGCAAATTCTTGTTCAGCGTAATGGCTGTCACTGGAATAGGGCGGGTGTACATCTTGTCTGACCACTCAAGCTTATAATTATAAACAAGATAGCCATAAGTCTTTTCGGTCAGGCTCCATGTTGCGTCACTACCAGAATTTGCCACTTTGTAAGATGTTGGAGAAGTAGAACCTATCTTGAATGTCGTTCCGTTTATCGTGAACCCGTTCTTAGCCTGTTCCGCCGTAAGATATATTCCTCTCCATCCCTGATGATTGTAGCGGCGTTCTATGAAGCTTCCCAGATTCCAGCGCATGAGATCATCCTGACGGTTGCCCCATTCCATGGTAAGCTCTGTCGCTCTCTCACGGCGTATCTCGAGAATCATGTCCGAAAGATCTGCGCCTCCGACGCCTGTCCCCGCATAATAGTTCTCAAGGATAGGATCTTTCTGATAGTCTGCGCTTCCAGGATAAATGCTCTTTACCCCCGCCCTCTTTCTCAAAGCTCCGATGGTGGCGCTCCAGACATCCTCGGTCATTTCTCCGAGCTCCGCCTTTGCCTCAGCGTAGTCCAAAAGGACTTCGGCGTAGCGAAGGATAGGAACCGAGTTATTTGAAAGAGATTTGGAATAGTTGACGGCATCTTCGACGTTCCATTTGATCCAAGCGTACCCTGTGAGCGTCACGGAGAAATCAGGAGCTTTGAGCTCCGTGACTCCGGCAGAATTCACCCATTTATGCCCAGGCCCCAGCACCGTCTGGCTCAGACGAGCGTCGCGACCCGTGAATTCTTCATCAGGGCTCATCTGGTCGCTCGCAATAGGATTGCCATCTGTTTTCAAGAACATGTTGACATATTCCTTGGTCGGGGAATATTTCTGTCCGTAAGTAGCGGAATTGTAGTACCATGTGACATCGTGGGTGACGCTGGCGCTGGCATTCGCCTGCCTTGACCAGATGACCTCGTCCGTAGGAATGTTCTCGCTCAGGAATAATGCGCTATAAGACGAGTTCAGAGAGAAAGTGCCACTGTTTATGACTTCCTCTGCGGCATTTGCTGCTTCCCTGTAGAGGTCCTCCGCCGTTTCGTACTTGTTGTTCCAAGCCTCGTTGGTGGAAGGGTTGACTGAATGGTATCTCCTGTAGGCAGCCTCGAACAGGCACATCTTTGCCTTCATTGCAAGGACTACCCACTTATTGACGTAAGTCCTGCCGACGGTGAGATATTTCGTAGTCCCGAGACAATTGTTGCTCGCAGAATCAAGATCTGCCAGGATGTTGTGGAAAACAAATTCGCGATCATCACGTGGGGCGTAAAGCAATACAGAGTCGGATGGCTGAGCGACATGGTCGATCCAAGGAACGTTGCCGAAAGTCTGAACCTTGATGTAATGGGCATATGCCCTCCAGAAGTGGGCAACACCTCTGTAGTGATAGTATGTCTCGTCCGCAACCTTTCCCTTTGCCCTTGTCATGTTTTCCAGCATGTAGTTGCACTTGCGGATGAAAGAGAAGTTGCCCGTAGACCACCCGGATTGCTGCTCAGCCGTCCAGAGTCCGGGATGGTAGAAGTCGCTCCCGGACTTCGTGGCGCAGAAATCGGTGTAGGCATCATCCCCAATCGCAACTGTGGTGAATCCAGGAAGGTAATCGATCAGCATGCCATCTGTAAACATCTTCAAGTCAGTCTCGGATGAGAAATAGCTGCCTGCGCTGATCCTGTTCGCAGGCTCCTTAGTGAGGAAGTCTGAGCAAGAGGACAGTGCCGCTGCAGCTGCTGAAACAAAGATTATTGTCTTAAATATATTTTTCATATTCTTCTTCAGTTTAGAATGAAAGATTTATTCCGAAGGTGTAAGATTTCAGCATAGGGTAGGCATAACCTTCGCCGACTCCGTCAAGTCCTGAAGAATCTCCTCCGAAATCAGTATCTCCTGAAACGATTCCTTCAGGATCGAACATGTCCGTATGCTTGTAGAGAGGAGACCATGTGAAGAGATTTTCCCCTGAAAGATAGAATTTCACCTTGTTCAGATGCACTTTCTTCGTAAGTTTCGCCGGAAGGGTGTAGGAAACGGTCAGGTTCTTCAGACGAACGTATGCCGCATTCTGCAGGTAGTAATCATTCTCGTAAGAGAGAGGCCCTACGTTACGGTTTGCTGCATAACCCACTCGGCGAGTCCAGTAAGGCTTCTTGTCCACATTCGTAACCGTCCAGTTCTCCGTGCCGTAGTCTACGTGAACATAATTGTTGCCTGTCTGGTCCTTAAGCAGGAAACCGTAAGGCCTGTTGTACATTCCATAGAAGAAGCCGGATTCATTGGCTGGATACCAGTCTCTGTGCCCGACTCCCTGGAAGAACAAGCTAAGTCCGATGCCGTTCCAGTCGAAGTCGAAATTCAGGCCGAACTGGTAGTGAGGAGTCTCGTTGCCTATTATGTCCAGGTCCCCATGATCTGAAAGGGTGGCGGCGCCTGTAGTTATTTTGCCATCTCCGTTAAGATCGATGAACTTGAGGTCTCCGGCAAATGCCTGGAAATTATTTCCGTTCTTGTGGAAAGTGTCCTTCGAGTAATTATTTGCCTCCTCGTTAGAAAGGAAATATCCATCCGTGCGGAAGCCCCAGATGTCCCCAAGCTTCTGATCCTTGTAGGCAGCTGCATAGATGTTGCCGTTAGGGTTATTGTACTTGCGAACCCATGTGTTGCTGTCCCAGAGGCTGCCCTTGACGCTGTAGGTGAGAGGCTTTCCATAAAGTTTTACTTGGTCTCTCCAGGAAAGAGATATCTCCCATCCTTTGGTCTCCAGCTTGCCATAGTTGCCTCTTGGAGCGCTGGCTCCGAAGACTCCAGGAAGCTCCGGGCCAGTGATGATCACGTCTGTGTTGGTCCTGACGTAATAATCCCCGGAGAACGAAAGCCTGCTTTTGAGGACATCCCAGTCTAGTCCGATGTCATAAGTAGTGACTTTCTCCCATGTCAGGTCGTCTGGGACGATGCTAGGAACGGAAGTGTAGGAAACCTTCTGTCCGTCGAACAGCATGCCTGATTTATCCACGCCCATGGTTTCAAGGAACGTGTACGGGCTTATGTTGGCATTTCCTAAAGTTCCAACATTCGCTCGGATCTTGAAATTATCGAGCCATCCGTCGGACCAGTCCATGAACGGCTCCTCAGAGAGCCTCCAGCCTACGGATGCAGAAGGGAAGAATCCCCACTGCTTGTCTGTCGGGAACTTGGAGCTACCGTCGTACCTGGCAGCGACTTCAAAGATGTAACGCTTCAAGAACGTGTAGTTTACGCGGCCAAAAGCTCCTGCGATGGAATAGTCTGAGCTGTAGTCATCGAAAGAGTCATCAACTCCGTCCATGAGCTCGTAGCTTGGCAGAGAGTCGTAGAGGATGCCCTTGCGCTGCACCCTGAAGTTGGTGTACTTGTTGTTCTCCATGTTCCAGCCACCTACAACGTTGAGATCATGGTTTTCGCCAAGTTTAGGAGTCCATGTGGCTACGATGTTCGTAGACCAGTAATTGGTGTTGTTTCTCCAGCGAGACTTGTAGGAATCTTCCTGCTTGATGCTCTCCGTAGTCTTGCCAGGAGCCATCGAATATTCCGAAGGAGTCCTTACCCGGTCGCACTCATACCTTCTTGCCTTGTAGGAGAAATCGCCCCTTACCTTAAGGACATCCTTGATGAGCTGAAGCTCAAGTCCGGTAGTGGTAACGAAGTTGATGGAAGAAGATTCCTGATAGTCATCCCCTTCCACGAATCTCCAGTAACCAGTGTCCTCGCCCCAGCGAGTATGGGTTCCGTCAGGGTTCGCAGGCACGAACAGAGGCTGTCCTCTATGCTCGATGTTCCTGAGGAACGGCATGTTGTAAGCGAAGAAAGGCTGATTGTAATAATCCTTGAAGAATGAGGTATTGTTGTCAATCGTGGCCCAGTCGGTGAGCTTGACCGCTGCTTTCTGGCGAAGATTGTAAGTCTCGAAGTTCTCATTGCCAATCTTGTAGATGTTGCCCTGTCCGTAGAACCTTCCAGACAAAGAATATGATATCCTCTTGCTTGCGGCGTTGATGCTCAGGTTATGGGTCTGGGAATAGTGCCGTTTCGTATAGAAAAGTTTCAGCCAGTTGGTATTGCCATAATATTCATAGGAACCTTTGTCATTTACGACGACCGGATCTGCATAGCCGTTCGCGGCATGTTCCTTCAGCCTTTCATAGTAAGCCTCGGAGAATGTCCCTGAAATATTGTTGACCGCATTCGGGAAAGTTCCTGAAGAAGTAGGGGTCCTGTCGTTGCCAGTGAAGAAATCTACGAAGGCAGTAGCCCACTCAAGACCATCGGAAACAATGTGATCCTCCCACTTGATGATACGCTGGTTCATCGTGAACGCAGTGCTGTAATTCACGCTCACCCTGTCGGTCTGGGGCTTCTTTGTCGTGACCAGAATCACGCCGAATGCGCCTCTGGCTCCATAGACTGATGCAGAAGCCGCATCCTTGAGAACAGCAACAGTTTCAACATCATCAGGATTGACCTGCGAAAGAGACCCTTCGACGCCATCTACAAGCACAAGAGCGCCTGTGCCTGTGCCGATGCCACGGGTAGAGCCGGCAGCTTTTCCTGCCGAAGTTCTCGTCCTGTAGGAATTGCTGTTCCCTCTGATGTGGATTTCTCCTGAATGGTTAGGCTTACCATCTATCTGCACGATGTTAAGTCCTGCTATCTGTCCTTGGAGCGTTCTCGTGATGCTTGGATTGATGCGGTCTTCCAGAGCCTCTCCGGAGAGGTTCTCGACAGCGCCGACAAGCTGGGTTTTCTTCAAGGTACCATAACCTACTACGACAGCCTGGTCGAGAACCTCGTGATCCTCTTCCAAAGCGAAGTCGATTACTTTGCCGCGGCCTACTACGGTCTCGATTGTCTTGTAACCAAAAAGTTGGCAGACCAATGTTTCACCTTCCTTGGCCTGCAGAGAATATTTGCCATCTGCTCCAACAGCAATGCCTCTCGTAGATCCTTTGACCATGACGGCGGCTCCTGGAACTGGCTCGTGATTCTTGGCGTCAGTAACAACGCCAGAGATGATGTTTGTCTGAGCATACAAGCCTGTAACCGAAAACAGCACCAGAATCGTAGCCAGCAAACACTTCACAATTAGTTTTGCATTAGTATTCATTAAAAAGTTGCCTTAGTCTGTAAATAATAAGGATTCCGCACATTGCGGCGTAAAATCAACCCCTTCCAACTAATACATGTGCCTAAGCCCAACTGATTTATGAATATTATATAGTCATTATTTTCCTTCCGGCATCTTTCCGTTTTTCGTTTTGATGATTGCGAATTCGAACAAAAATGATTTCGAAACCACCTCGCAACGATGTTTTTTTATTTCGTTTGCAAAATTAAAAATAAATATCTGAAATTAATGCATCGTTTTAGTTTTTTTGCTACATTTGCCTCGTAAAATCAACCAGATCCGGAAAGGATTCTTCCGATTCATGCGTCTCTGCTCGAAAAACTAAAGCGTTATTAAACACGGAATTTTAACATGAAACCAATCAGAATCCTTTGCGCGTCATTAACGGCAATAGCGATGGTCTTTACGGGATGCAAGGACGACGGCACTTTTACCGGCGTCGACAAATCCCTCCCCGGCCCTATTGACCTTGTCTATGACGATGTCCTTTCGACAAGCGAGGCACTTGTAGTCAATTGGAAAAAGGGTGAGACAGCCGCAGCAGGAGCGACATCATACACCATACAGTTGGCCGATAGCGACACCAGCTCCGTAAACCAATATGGCGGGCTCTCTGCTATAATACAGGCTGACGAAGACATGTCCTACACGTTCGCAGGGCTCTCTCCGTATAAATTGTATTACGCAAGAGTCAGGGCGAACTATCCAAAGTCTGTATTCTCGGACTGGGTCTACATCACCTTGGGAAATGAGAATAAGAAATATGCTACCGAGCTTGGCTATGGCATCGTGGACCCATCTTTACCGTCCGTCGACAAGATAACTTACGATGGTGCAATCTCTTCCGAGACATCCATGGGCTTCAGCCTCGATGCCAGCTCTGCGACATCTGCTTCTGCGAACAATCTGCTCATCCTCTTGGACAGCAAGAAATCTTCTGTCCCAGATGTGACGAACCAGGAAGTGGCAAGTGCCACCTCGACAATATTCACCGAACTTCCGAAAAAGAATCGTTATCTGGTCCGCTGTCGCGCCGTCTACAATGTGGCCGGTTACACAGTCTACTCTCCTTGGCTCAAAGTCACAGAAATGGTCGATGACCAAGCCTTATCGATCTACGAGGTTGGACACGGCCCTGTCGCAGAAGTTCCGCCTGTCGCAAAATTCATGAATGCGACTTCTTCCACTCTGGCATTCAAGTGGTCCTCCAACGACTTCTCCGATGTCAACGCAGACATCGCCACCCCTTATACCATCGCCCTTTATGCAGATGAAGCCTGCTCAAACCTCATCGTGTCATGGGATATTGAGGCAAATCAAGATGATGGCATATCCAGCGGCGTCCAAGTCATTTACGGCAAGGACCAGACTCGCTTCCTGTTCTCCGGCCTTGATCAGGCAAAGACTTACTGGATGAAAGTCACGGACAACAACACCGAGCTTACGAGCGAGGCCGTGCCTGGAACCACGGAGGCGTTCAATGTAGTTCAAATCTCCGATAGCAAAGCCAACGTAGGCGACGTGATTCTCGCAGAAGACTTCTCCGAACTTATCTGGGGCGGAGACCTTGTCATGGGCTATCCGGGATACTCCTCGACAAAGAGAAGTTCTCTGGATTCGTTCCTGAAGGCAACAGGCAAGCATCCGACCGCAGACGATCATTACAAGCTTGTACAGCCGTCCAATGAAATGGGACTGTTCAACACATTGGCGGCTGCGATTCCTTCATCCCGTTTGAAAGTCTGGGGAGCCATCAATGAAGGCCCTGCGAACTCTTACGCTTTAGGACGTCCTGGCTACGTGAAACTCGGGGCAAGCAGCTACATGGTCGGACTTGCGACACCTGCGCTTTCTTCCCTTCCGGGAACTGCCACCGTGAAGCTCACGTTCAAAGGAGCCCGCTACGAGTCGGATGCGACTACTGCCGCCGTGTACCTGATCAGTTCCTCAACGATGGGCGAGCAGAATGTGCTTACCGTCGGAGCATCCACGCAAGTAGCAAAATTCACGCTGCCATCTAAATCAGGAGCATGGCAAGACTATTCTTTCGAGATTGAGAATGTCACTCCTGCCAGCAGGATAGCCATCGGAACGACGCGCGAAGACGGGTCTACCCCAGGAAAGACACAGCACAGGATGTACCTCGACGAAGTACAGATACAGCTCATCTCTGTCGGCGGATCAGTCATTTCCCTCTCAGCTCCGAAGATAAGCGAGGTTAATGCCGCTTCTGACAAGATTACGGTATCTTGGGAAACCGTCGAGCACGCAAGCGGATACTCAGTTGAATACAAGAAATCTTCCGATGCTGATTGGACAGTGGCAGGAACCACTGACCAGCTGACTTATGCTATCACAGGACTTGAGCCTTCAACTTCTTACGACGTGAGGGTGCAGGCCACCGCTTCAGGGGACAATAAATCTGAATATTCCGAAGTCAAGACCGTCTCCACCACCGAGGCTCCGAAGAGTCTGGCTCAGAAAGGAACGTACGTTTCTTCTACCCAGATAGGAGTCGAATGGTCCTTCACCAGCTTCGCCGATTTCACCGCAGACTATGAAGATACCTACACCGTTGCCATTTACACGGATGAGGCTTGCAAGAATGTGGTTTATGGCTTCTCCGGAATTAGCAAGTACAAGGACACTAAGGGCGATGATTTGTATCTCTGGCTTTGGAGCGGAAAAACCGCTTCCGAGAAGTGTCCTTCATTCCTCTTCGCCGGACTCAATCCTTCGACTGATTACTGGGTGAAGGTGACCGATGAAACCAAGGGACTAGAGTCTGTAGCAAAGTACACCACCGAGGCTTCCAAGGTCGTCACGCTTCCTACAAGCGCGGCTGCCGCTGGTAGCGTCATCCTCTACGAGGACTTCGGACAATTCCTGTACGGCGGAGAGAGCGTAAGGCAGTTCCCTGGGTACTCGATGGCGAGCAGATCAAGCGTGACATCCATTACGAATCCTTCTGGAATTATTCCGGCAACGACTTCTTCTGCAGACCCTTATCTCGTAACTCCGAACACGCACATGGCATTGTTCAAAACCTTAGGGAACGCCGTAGGTTCGACCAGGCTGGACACATGGGCAGATTGGGTTGAAGCCAATGACCATGGTGCCATGTGCATCGAGAATGGATGCATTAAGGTTGGAGCAAGCAAGAAAACCGGTGACATAATCACCCCTGAACTTTCCTGTCTGTCCGGAACAGCCACGATTGAGGTTCAGTTCGATGCCGCTCCTTACAGGGAAGGCATCGGTGGAACGAAGGATCCGTTTGAGGGAAGAGTAGATGTGTTCACAGGCGCAGAAGTCAGCTCGCACAGCCTTCCTATTGCGACCCAGCCGGCAAAGACTGTTGAGTGGACACTGAATGACAAGTACGAGTGGCAGCACTTCACCGTCACCCTGACCGGCGTGACCGCTAATTCCAGGATTGGCATCGGCGCCAACAGGAAGGATGCCAGCGGACAGGTCAGAATGTACCTTGACAACATCCAGCTGAAAGTCGTGAAATACGAATAGTTTATCTTCCCACGGCAGCCAGTGTCGCGACAGAGATTCTGACTGACGAAGGAAACACTCCGCGAAGGGCGGCGATGCAGGAATGCACCGTCGCCCCTGTCGTAAATACGTCATCCACCAGCAAAATGTGATGCGGAACATTCATTTTTTTCAGGCGCAGCCTCCTGATACATCTTTTTGGGACCTTGAATGCGGAAGCGACGTTCTGCGCCCTGCCGTCAAGGCTCAGATGAGTCTGGGACCTGGTCCTGGAGCATCGATGCAACATATTCCTGAACACCTTTGCCCCAAGGCACCTTCCTACCTCATCGGCAATGACTTCTGCCTGGTTATATCCTCGCTGCAGCAGCCGCATCCAATGTAGCGGCACAGGCACCACCGCATCGACATCGGCATAAAGAGCGGAAGATGCCATCTCGGCGCCAAGCATATTCGAGAAAAACCTGCCCTGCCCCAGTTCATCATGATATTTCAATGCTCTGGTAATATATTTATAGCTTGCATTGGCATCATAGAAGAAAAGGGCTGTGGCGTAGAAATATCCTTCATTGGAGCTCCAGAGCCATCCTTCGTCATAGTCCCTGCGGAGCAGGTCATTCAGCCTGTCCGCCATCTGATTGCGCGACAACCATGAGAAATACGTCCTTGGCAAGTCTGCCAGGCAGCTGATGCAGATATACCTCTCGCGAAGGGCAAGCACTCTGCCGCAAACAACGCATCTCCTCGGCATGAGAATGTCAAGGATAGCCGTGAATATGTCGTTGGCCGAAATGTCTTTCCGCATTCCATAAAGATGGTCAAAGCAAACGTAAATTCTGCATAAAAAAATAAAAGCCGGCCGAAAAAATCTTTCGACCGGATATAAAAAACATATTGGCTATCGGCTTTAAATTAATTCATAGCGCCGTCAACCTGGATGACCTGTCCGGACACGTAAGATGCCATGTCGCTGGCAAGGAAGGTAGCCACGTTGGCAATATCCTCTGTCGTGCCTCCCCTGCGAAGCGGAATCTTCTGTATCCACTCGTCACGAACCTTTTCCGGCAGAGCCTCTGTCATGGCAGAGACGATGAACCCCGGAGCTATGCAATTCGCGCGTATTCCGCGAGGCCCCATCTCTTTGGCAATTGATTTGGCAAGTCCGATAAGGCCGGCCTTTGAAGCAGAGTAGTTGCACTGGCCTGCATTCCCGAACACGCCAACCACAGAAGACATGTTGATAATGCTTCCGCCTCTCTGGCGAGCCATCACAGGAACCGTAGCGTGAATAAAGTTGAAAGCAGATTTCAGGTTCACTGCTATGACAGCATCCCACTGTGTCTCCGACATTCTTAGCATGAGCCCGTCCTTGGTTATGCCTGCGTTGTTAACCAGGATGTCAATCCTACCGAACTCGGCGACAACCTGATCCACTACCTTCTGAGTCTCTTCAAAATCAGCAGCATTCGAAGCGTATGCCTTGACTTTATGGCCGAAAGCCTCGATGTCTTTCACCGTCTGTTCCGCTGCTTCGTTTATCACCAGATCCGTGAATGCCACGTCAGCGCCTTCAGAAGCATATTTCAAGGCAATAGACCTTCCTATTCCCCTTGCTGCGCCCGTAATCAGGGCGACTTTTCCATCCAAAAGTCCCATATTCAATAAAATTTAGATTCATCAATATTTCTTCCCAACCATTCCCCTCACCACCAATCGATGTCACAAAAATAAACTTATTTGCAAAGACGAGCAAATTGTCAGCCAACCTTTTGGCGAAAGAAGAAATAATGGGGCGGAAAGATGGATTTTTGATTATATTAGATGAGTAAAATGAATATTCAGATGAAAACGTCTTTTAGCGAAATTCGCGATCCTCAGAACTGGGAAAGTGGTGAATTGAAAATCAGCTGGGTCAGGAATCACATGCCCTTGCTGGCTCAAATTGAGAAAGAATTTTCCAAAGATAAGCCATTCGAAGGGCTCAAGGTCGCCCTTTCCGTCCATCTTGAAGCCAAGACGGCTCACCTTTGCGAAGTGCTGGCCAGCGGTGGAGCCGAAATGTTCATCACCGGAAGCAATCCGCTCTCTACGCAAGATGATGTAGCTGCTGCTCTGGTGCACGAAGGCCTCAACGTCTTTGCTGTTCACGGAGCCACTCCGGAGGAATACGAACACGGCATCAGGCGCGTGATTGAGGCTGGGCCAAACATAATAATAGATGACGGGGGCGACCTGGTGAACATGATTCACGATAATTATCCTTCGCTTCTTAAGAATGTGATTGGCGGATGCGAAGAGACAACGACAGGAATATTACGTCTTCAGCAGATGAACAACGCCAAGACCCTGAAGTTTCCAATGATGCTGGTCAACAATGCAGCCTGCAAACATTTCTTCGACAATCGCTACGGCACTGGCCAATCGGTTTGGGACGGCATCAACAGAACCACCAACCTCATCGTGGCTGGGAAATATGTCGTGGTGGCCGGCTACGGTTGGTGCGGCAAAGGCGTTTCCATGAGGGCTAAAGGCTTGGGTGCCAAGGTCATTGTCACCGAAGTGGACCCCATCAAAGCCATGGAGGCGGTAATGGACGGTTTCCAAGTCATGAGCATGACGGAGGCCGCCAGAATCGGCGACATATTCATAACTGTAACCGGCTGCAATGATGTCATTACCAAGAAGCATTTCATGAATATGAAAGATGGGGCTATTTGCTGCAATGCGGGGCACTTCGACTGCGAGGTCAATGTCGCCGTTCTTAAGGAAATAGCCACCTCGGAACGGGAGGCGCGTCAGAATATTCAGGAATATGTCTTACCGAATGGGCGCAAAGTCTATATCTTGGCGGAGGGCCGCCTGGTGAATCTTGCGGCAGGAGACGGGCATCCGGCAGAAATAATGGATATGTCCTTCGCCATTCAAGCCTTAAGCGCAAGGTTTCTTGCCGATAATCGTAAAGGAGGTCCTCTTAATCGCACATCTGGGAATATGCTAAATGCCGTGCCGGCAGAGATCGATGGCAAAGTCGCCCGCATGAAACTAAACGACTGGGGCATCAAAATAGATCATCTCACCCCAGCCCAACGCAGGTACCTCTTCGGCTGATTCCCTTGCAGCAGGACGAAAAATATCATTTGGAGGAATAATATTAAATTTTTAAATTAGCCTGCGTATAAAACGAAATATTAACGAACTTAACGACAGCAGAAATTATGTGTGGAATAATTTCTATTTTCAACATCAAGGAGCAATCCGACGATCTACGCCAGAAAGCACTCAGAATGAGCCAGAAAATCAGGCACCGCGGACCAGACTGGAGCGGGATATACTGTGGAGGATCGGCAATATTGGCTCACGAAAGACTGAGCATCGTGGATCCGGAATCGGGCAGGCAGCCTCTTTTCTCTCCGGACAAGAAACTGGTCTTGGCAGTCAACGGCGAGATATATAATCATAAAAGCATTCGTGAAGAATTCGCTGGCTCTTACGCTTATCAGACTGGCAGCGACTGCGAGGTGATCCTGTCGCTTTATCGCCAAATGCGTTCCTCTGCTGGTTTTGACGCTGCCGTGGAAGCCAAAGAAGCAATCCACGAGAAAATCACGAATATGCTGGAGCGGCTTAGCGGAATATTCGCATTTGCCCTTTATGATGCCGAGCACGACGAGTTCCTAATTGCCAGAGACCCAATCGGGGTGATTCCGCTCTACATCGGTTACGATAAAGATGGCAAAATATTCGTAGCAAGCGAACTCAAAGCACTCGAAGGCCAGTGTGACCATTACGAGCCATTCCTCCCAGGGCATTATTACTACAGCCGCACCCCGGGCATGAAACGCTATTACACCCGCGACTGGATGCGGTACGAGGCAGTAGAAAATAATTCACTGGACTACAGAACAGCCACTGATAATCTAAGAATATCTCTTAGCGACGCTGTCAAGCGCCAGCTTATGAGCGACGTGCCTTACGGAGTGCTTCTAAGCGGAGGCCTGGACTCCTCGGTGATTTCTGCCATCGCTCAGAAATATTCCGACAAGAGAATAGAGAATAATGGTCAGACCAGAGCCTACTGGCCACGCCTGCACTCATTCGCTGTCGGGCTGAAAGGCGCCCCTGATCTTGCAAAAGCAAGACTCGTCGCCGATTTCATAGGCACAGTCCATCATGAAATCAACTACACCATTCAGGAGGGCCTGGATGCCATTAGGGACGTGATATATTTCATCGAAACTTACGATGTCACTACGGTAAGGGCTTCGACGCCGATGTATTTGCTAGCCAGGGTAATAAAATCCATGGGCATAAAGATGGTGCTTTCCGGCGAGGGTTCCGACGAGCTGTTCGGCGGTTATCTTTATTTCCACAAAGCTCCGAATCCAAAAGCATTCCACGAAGAAACCGTTCGAAAACTCTCAAAGCTTCACCTCTATGACTGCTTACGAGCCAACAAGAGCTTGGCAGCGTGGGGAGTGGAGGGCAGGGTCCCATTCCTGGACAAAGAATTCGTGGACGTAGCGATGCGCCTGAATCCCCAGCTGAAGATGTGTCTTGGCAACGAAATCGAGAAAAAAGTGCTCAGAGACGCATTCAGCGACATGCTGCCGAAAGAGATTGCATGGCGCCAGAAAGAGCAGTTCAGCGACGGCGTAGGGTATTCATGGATAGACACATTGAAGCAGATGACGGCTACGGCAGTAAGCGACGAGCAAATGGCTCACGCAGCAGAGCGATTCCCGATAAATCCGCCTCAGAACAAAGAGGAATATTTCTACCGCAGCATATTCGCAGAACATTTTCCATCGGACAGCGCCGCTCGCAGCGTGCCATCGGTGCCTAGCGTAGCCTGCTCAACTGCGGAAGCGCTTGCCTGGGATTCATCATTCAAGAATATGAATGACCCTAGCGGGCGCGCCGTGAAAGGAATTCACGAGAACGCATTATAAAAATAAGAGGTCGACCTTTTTGATGTGCCCCCCAAAAGTTGGAAGTTTTAACATTAAAAAGTTTATTGATAAAGAGTTCGGTATTGCACCGGACTCTTTCCTTTTAGTCTCAGCTTGATACGGTCATAGTTGTAGTTGTGGATGTTGGAGCGGAGTTCCTTCTCGAACTCTCCAACCGATGACCAGTCGTGCAAATATAGCAATTCTGTCTTCATGAGTCCTAAAAAGTTCTACATCATTGAGTTATCGTGACATTTTCGTCGACCTTTTTTTGCGCAATGGGGGACACCCATTTCGAAACCTTCTCCAATGCTCATTTTCGAAATTCTGCAGAGGCCTAGGACAATCGAACCTCCTATGCCGTTTCGTTTCGTCACGGCCAAAGCTTTTTGCGAAAGTCTACAAATAGCTAAGACAATGGAACGGCACTGACAGCCCTGAATGGCACATGCGCGGTCTAAGGGTCGGTTTTAAAGGCGGGGGTTAGGACAGCGATGTGCATGCTTCGCCACTAGGTGGCATAAGACCGTGCTAGGTACTTGCAAAATGGATCTGGCGCGATTCTCATAGAGCAAACATTTCGCTGCTGTTTACTTATTTCCTGAAACAAGTTCAGGATGACCGTGGTGGGTTCGTTCCGGATAACGTGCTGGGTCCGTTCAGGATGAAGGGATACCGTGCGAAGTAAGCGTCTCCGGAGTTAGGTATTGATAGGCCGACGACTCTGAGATACCTTTGCATGAAAAAAGAGAACAATGTCAGGCAGATGTAAATTACCCCCGGAGAAAGTCGAACTGTACGAGCGAGTATA
>JALCSU010000055.1 GCA_022653735.1 Bacteroidales bacterium | reverse complement strand
GGGTATCAATGGTGGTCGGGGTCACGCAGTCAAAGAAGAGGCTGTTCGGAACAGAATTGAGTGTGTCTCCTTCCTGACTTAGCTCAACAATGGCCTCCCGCTCATTCCCGGTTACGTTCAATACATTATCGATTACTGATCCCGATTCGGAAATCAAAAGTTGTCTGATTTTGTATTTCGTTGGCGTGGAGACGGTTGAAAGATATTTGCCGTCACTTGAAAATTTCATGATGCCTTTGGCAACGTCAGCGACATAGAGGACATCATCCGCCTTGCTGTAAGCTATGTCTGTCGGAATCAGATATTCTCCCTCGGCTCGTCCCTCCACCGATATTGTAGAAATCAGTGAGCCGTCAAGTGCAAAACGGAATATCCCATAAGGATTGACCGCCAGGATATAAAATGAGTCTTCCGTCATGCAGACTTTAAGAATGTTTGAAATAGGGTGGGATTCCGTTGTCTTGAGAGGGATGAATTTTATTGGCTCGAAAACATCTTCCAAGGACAACACTGGAGCGTTCTTAAGGTCTTTGTAGTCAAAAGAACTTAGCTGAGAGCTATGCTCACATGAAATGACAATTGCAAGACAGAGAAAGAGTCCTATGTATTTATTCATAAGGTCATACATTTAAACGTTTTTAAATATATTCCAAAAATTGCGAATGTCAAAATTTTTGTGAGTTATTATTGGCACAATGACCTTTTTATTGATTACTTTTGTGTTATAATCGGTTGTTGCACGACTTTCAGCATAGCTTTGAGTAGATTATGTGGCAAACAATCAAAACTTACCACGCCTTAAATAAAGCAATATATGTGTATGCATTTTCTCAAAACATCCGTTGCCGTAATATTCATTGCGTCAACAAGCATTGCGTCAATAGCGCAGAACCCTTTCAAGCCAATACCTAACGAAGACTGGAAGAATGTTACGGTGCTAGACTCGGCTTTCATGAGGGTTGAGTACAAGATGACATTCCGGGATGCTCTCTTCTACAAATCATCAAACAAAGAATTTCCTAAAACACATGTTTTCACTGATAAACAGTATGTCAGCGACATGCGAATAGTCGAAATCGGGAAGACATTGAGGAAAGACTATAGCCGGAATCTAGAAGAACTGGAGCAAGACAACCGCAAACTGATTGATGAGGGCAGAAATCCTCGGAACCTCGGAAAGGAGTACGCCTATCCTTATGAATATTTCGTATTCAACGATGGCTCGGTCAAGACAAATGCAAGGACGTTAATGAGCGGACCAATCATCCAATTCTCGGAGAGAGAAGATAAGATCGACTGGAAACTGACCGGAAATTCAGCAGAAGTCTGCGGCAGGCAGTGCAGCGAAGCGAAAGCTCAGTTTCACGGAAGGGTTTTTTCTGCTTGGTTTTGCTCAGAGATCCCCGTCAGTTCCGGGCCTTGGAAACTAGGAGGACTCCCAGGATTGATTTTGAAAGCCGAAAGCGATGACGGTTCTTACAGATGGGAAATGACTGGAATAGAGCAAGGTTCATGGCCGATTTACGAAAAACAGTACAACTTTCAGAAATGTTCAGAAAAAGAAGCCGGAAAACTATTGGAGGACATATTTGCTCAGCCTTTCATTTTCATGGGCAAGATAGGGATGAAAGTCATGATGCCGGATGGGAAAGGCGGAGTACGTTCCCCAGGAGAAACCGAAAACAGCATTTCTATGTACTACAATCCCTTAGAAAAAGATTAATTTATGAATAGTTCAAAGATTATATTGCCCAAATTTATAGCATATTCAACGCTAGCCATTGCCATTTGCCTTCATAATGAGCCATGAAACGCTTGCTAGCATTGATTGTTTTTATATGTGCTCTGGATTCGCTGAACCCGCTGCTTGGACAGAATGCCGCAACACTGAAGGGCAGGGTGACCTACGCAAGGTCAGGAGAACCTGCCATCTGCTACGTGACAGTGCTCAGTTTAAGCAGCAATGCCGTGATCGCATATGGGTCTACTGATCCGGAGGGCAATTATTCGGTTGCCTTTTCTTCCGTTGCCGACAGCGTTGCCTTGTCTCTTTCGGGATTGACTGTCAAAACCTTGAGACAGATAATTCCCAATTCGGACGGCACCTACGATTTCAAGGTGGAAGAATCGCAATTGATGCTGGATGAGGTGAAGATCAAGGCGGCAAAGATTTCACAGAGCGAAGACACCGTCTCCTACAACGTGGAATCTTTCAGGTCAAAGGAGGACAGGGTTATTGAGGATGTGCTGAAGAAACTTCCAGGGATTACCGTTGAGAGCTCCGGACGGCTGCTCTACAAGCAGAAGCCCATCGCCGGGCTGACAATCGACGGGATGGACCTTCTAAAGGGTCGATACGGACTGGCAACTAAAAATATCTCGCCAAACCATATCTCCACGGTGGAGATATTGGAGAACCATCAGGCAGTGAAGGCACTCAAAAACCTGGTTCCTTCTGACAAAACTTACATAAATCTGAAGTTGAAGACAGCCTCGAAAGGTGTCTTCGTAATGACGGCCGCTTTAGGAGAGGGATATGGAGACAAGTGGCTCTGGGATGCAGAGGCTGCACCGATGTATTTCGGACACTGGAGCCAGCACATTCTCACGGGCAAGACGAACAACATCGGGGAGGATCTGCGCACGGAGCTTCAGGATCTCACCTCTGAGACATATTCATTGAACCCTGTCCTCGCATCCCCTACCCTAGCCTCTCCGCCTGACATATCGAAGGAGAAATATTATTTCAACACTTCTTATTCGGCATCGGTCAATAATCTATTCAGGACAAGAAAAGGCGATGACATAACCGTGAACGCATCTTTCCTGAAAGATAAGGAAGACAGGAATTCGGCAACAACGACGGAATGGATGCTGCCAGACTCATCCATCAATGCCATTGCCGAAAGCATAGGGAACCGGATCAGATATAATGAAGTCAATGCTGAGGCTGACTACAGGGTGAACCGCAACAAAATCTACGTAAACTTCAGAAATCTCTTTTCCGGAAAGTTCCAGGATGCGTCTTCAATAGTGAACGGCTTGGAGCAGGACTTCAATCTTGACCGATATAAAGGTTCAAGCCGAGTCTCTGTAATCAGCAGAAGCAATGAAAGAAATGCCTACGAGATGAATGCAAATGTCGAATATGAACATGCTCCTTACTCTCTCGAAATCTCTCCGGATGGGGACGGGCAGTATGCGGGAGCTGTTCAGAATGTAACGTCGGACGGTCTCAGGGCTTCGTTCTTTTTCGGAAGCCACATCAGCATGAAACTCTTTGGGCTGACGTTGGACCCTTCCCTGTCCACATCGTTCAAGAATAATGTTCTGGACAGCCACCTCAGTTTCCCCGGCGATTCTGTCCTGACGGCCAGGACAACCAATGACATGAGAGTTAGCAGATTGCGACTGTCGCCGACGATTGCGGCATCTTACAGTTCCCCTAATTTCAAATTCGGAATGGACCTGCCTCTGTCATGGTATCTCACTAGCGTGAATGACAAGGCGACTCCTGCAGAAAACACTCGAAACAGAATATTCTTTGAGCCGAGGCTCAATATGCATGTACTGCCATCCGCCTCGACCGATTTAGCCTTCAGCTACTCGCTCATGTATTCGATGCCGGAAATATCCGCTCTCTACGAAGGCGTAGTTCTACGAAACTACCGCTCGCTGACCCGATATAGGGCTGACCTTACGGAAGGGATAAGCAATAATTTCGGGCTCGGATTCAATCTAAAGGACATATTCAACATGTTTTTCATGAATATTGACGCTAGCTACAGGTTCACGAAACCCAAAATTCTCTACGGCTACGACTTCAACGGAATATATTCGTCTACAATAACCTCCAGAACCAGCGAGCTGTCGCGCTGGTTGAGCCTGTCGGCAGAATTCAGCAAGTCGTTCTTTTGGAAAAACATGTCCGTGAAGTTAAATCTAAATGCCTCGTTCGGGAACTCCCCATACCTGATGCAGGGCATCACCTCAAGGGTAAGGAATCAGACATATTCAGGAAAGCTTCATCTATCTCTGTCCCCATTCACATTCTTGGGCATCAACTACGATGGTGACATGATGTATTCTTTATCGAAACAGTCCTCCGGAGACGAGCTGGTTCCGCTCCTGACGGCATCGAACTCTCTGAGGCTGAATTTCAGGCTTCCTGCGGGGATAGGGCTGGAGGCATCTGGGGAACATTATTACAACGACTCCAGCGATGACAGGAACTTTTTCCTGCTGGATGCTGCTGCGACATATTCATTGAAAAAATGCAAATGGGAGCTCAGGTGCCTGAATCTCTTCGGCACCAATGAATATGTCTACTCCTACCAATCCTACGGCAACAGTTTCTCATCCAGCTACCGCATACGTCCACGCAGCTTCATCCTAAGGATGTTCATCTCCTTCTGAAGGTGCATTTGAAAAATTTCAGGTGAGGGGTGCAATTTTTTCTGAATTGGGGGTTAAATATTAAAATTCGTGTTTATATTTGCGGTCGTAAATATTTATGTTTAACAAATCCAATTAATTTTATGCGAGGAAATGGTTAATTTCAGGAAAGTTTTCGCGATGGCGGTGGTTATGCTGTCCTGCGCGTCTATCCAGGCACAAGAACAAGTAGAACGAGATAGCGGTGGCTTCTCAGCAGATTTAACTGTCATACCGAGACTTGAAGGAATTCAGTCATTCCCATTGGGCAGTGATGCCAGCAAAGACATTTCATGGGGCAATTCTTCCCTATACACCCTCTTCGAGGGCAATCTGAACGAGCATTTCTCTTATAGCGTATGCAACCACTGGCTGGGCGACGATCCAGAGTGGCTCTATAAAAACACATTACATTCCGACAACACCAACTGGGTAGACTGGGTGAACCTGACCTATGCAATCGGCAATTTCTCGATAACTGCGGGAAAGGACATGGTGACCATGGGCGGAATTGAATATGACGATTACGATTTCGACGTTTACACAGATCTGTGTTCGGGCCTGTGGCAAAATTACTCGTGCTACCAGTGGGGTGCGAAAGCCGCCTTGGAGGTGCCAAGCCTGAATTCAACCTTTGCCTTCCAGTTCAGCACTTCCCCATTCGGAGAACATCCATTTGACAGCAAACGCTTCAACTATTCCCTCTCGTGGAATGGCGAATATGGTCCGTTCAGAACCATCTGGAGCTTTACGGCTGTCGAAGACGAAAACAGGTCTCTGATTCCATTGGCCTGCCTTGGCCAGTCTCTGGAGCTGGGTTCTTGGACTTTGGGACTGGATGTGTTCAGCCAAGTCGGGAATGAGGAATACATACTCTCGGACGGGTGGACAGTTCTGCCTTCTCTTAGATTCGACCCCAGCGACCATTGGAGCATATTCGCAAAAGGAGGCATAGAGACCGTAACGGACTCTGATAAGAAGGTGGATGACAACTGGTTCGCAGGAATGGCCGCAGAGTGGTTTCCTCTTTCCGAAAGGAACTGGAGAATCCATGCTGCAGCATCGTACAACCATATTCTGGACACCATATTCATTACTCTTGGCACTAAGATCGATTTGACAATCAGCACCAGATAGACCGTTCTGGCAAGGTTGATAATAAATATTCGTGAAATGGAAAATCAAGAATATATAATCAGCATCCAGAACCTTAGCAAGTCTTTCGATGGAAAGAAAGTTCTGGATGACATCAATATAAAGGTTAAAAGTGGCGAATTCGTCACATTGCTTGGGCCTTCGGGCTGCGGAAAGACTACGCTTCTGAGAATGCTTGCGGGATTTCTTGCTCCCGACGAGGGTACGATTCTGATGGATGGAAAGGACATTTCCGACACTCCCCCGAATCACCGCCCAGTGAATACGGTTTTTCAGCACTATGCCTTGTTCCCTCATTTGGACGTGTACGACAACGTGGCTTTCGGCTTGAAGCTGAAAGGCGTCCCTGAAAAGGAGATTGACGAAAGGGTTCGCAAGGTTCTGAAAATCGTGAGCATGACTGACTACGAGGACAGGGACGTGGAATCCCTCTCCGGAGGCCAGCAGCAGAGGGTTTCAATTGCAAGGGCCATCATTAACCGCCCGAAAGTGCTGCTTCTGGACGAGCCTCTCAGCGCTCTCGACCTGAAGATGCGCAAGGACATGCAGATTGAGCTGAAGGAGATGCACAAGCAGCTGGGCATCACGTTTATCTACGTCACCCACGACCAGGAAGAGGCATTGACGCTCAGCGACACTATAGTTGTAATGAATGAGGGCAAGGTACAGCAGATAGGCACGCCGGCTGACATATATAACGAGCCAGTCAATTCCTTCGTCGCAGATTTCATCGGCGACAGCAACATATTCAATGGCATCATGCTGGAAGACCGAAAGGTCTCATTCATCGGCCATGAGTTCGAGTGCGTGGACGAGGGCTTCGGCGAGAATGTTCCGGTCGACGTGGTAATCAGGCCTGAAGATGTCTACATCATGAATCAGGATACCGGGGCGCAGTTCACAGGGAAAGTCACTTCCTGCACGTTCAAAGGAGTACATTACGAGATGTACGTGAACACCGATGATGGCTTCGAGATTCAGATACAGGACTACAATGCCTTCGAAGTAGGCAGCACGGTCGGAATGATCATCAGGCCGAATGACATTCAGGTGATGAAGAAAGATCACGTGATAAACCGTTTCGAGGGGCAGATGACAGATTCCTCTCACGTCAACATTCTCGGGGAAGATTTCGAATGCCCTGAAACCGGCTTCGAAGCGGGAACGAGAGTGATAGCCGAAATTCCTTTCGACAAGGTAGACCTCACGGACGAGCAGAGCGATGGAACGCTTTACGGAGAAGTTCACGCACTGCTTTATAAGGGAGATCATTACCACTTGACAGTCAGGACTGAAGATGGCGATGACATATTCGTGGACACAAACGATGTCTGGGATAAGGGAGATCTGGTGGGAGTAAATTTCCCAGCGCAGGACTTGATCATCAGGAAGAAAGATGAAAACGTATAAACGTTCGGCTTGGGCAATGCCCTATTTCATATTCTTGGTGGTTTTCGTTGCCTTGCCCCTTCTGATGGTTCTTGTCTATGCCTTTCAGGACCAGGCCAGCGGTAAGTTCACGTTCGACAATTTCGCCAAGTTCTTCCAGAGGGGCGAAGACCTCAGGACGTTTCTATATTCAATTGAGATAGCCCTTATAAACACTCTCATCTGCTTGCTTTTGGGCTACCCTGCGGCATGGATAATGGCGAACTCGAAGCTGAACAAATCCAGCATAACGATTATGCTGTTCATCCTGCCGATGTGGATTAATATGCTGATCAGAACCCTTGCCACTGTGGCATTGTTCGATTTCGCAAAGGTGCCGCTCGCACAAGGCGCATTGATCTTCGGCATGGTGTATAACTTCCTGCCGTTCATGATCTACCCGATTTACAACCAGCTGAACAAGATGGATAAGGCATACGCTGAAGCAGCGACAGACCTTGGGGCAAGTCCCACTCAGGTTTTCACTAAGGTTACAATCCCACTTTCGATGCCTGGAGTATGGAGCGGCGTGCTGATGGTCTTCATGCCGACGATTTCCACATTCGCGATTGCCGAGCTGCTGACGCTGAACAAAGTCAAGCTGTTCGGAACGACCATTCAGGAAAACATCAACAACGGCATGTGGAACTACGGTTCTGCCCTGGCCCTCATAATGCTGGTTATAATAGGAATAAGCGTGCTGCTCTCCAACGATGACAGCAAACGAGATGATGAGAAAGGAGGCATGATATGAAAAAGTTTTTCGCTCAGGCATATTTATGGATCCTGCTCATCTTACTCTATGCCCCTATCCTCATCATAGTGATATTCTCTTTCACGGAGTCCAAGGTGCTTGGCAACTGGACAGGCTTCTCTTTCGGGCTTTATCAGAATATTCTTTCTGGCAAGGTCGGGATGAGCTTCCTGAAAGCATTGGAGAATACCGTCAGCATCGGAATCCTTTCCGCCATAATCTCTACTTTCATGGGTAGCATCTCGGCAATAGGAATATATAATATGCGAGGGAAAAAGCGCAAAGCGATAATGTTCCTGAACGATATTCCCATGCTGAACCCTGACATCATAACCGGTGTGTCATTGTTCCTGCTTTTCGTGGCTTTCAGCATCCCTCAGGGCTATCTGACAGTCCTTCTGGCACACGTTTCCTTCTGCACGCCGTACGTGATACTGTGCGTCCTGCCGAAACTTCGCCAGATGGATCCTAACCTCTATGAGGCTGCTTTGGACTTGGGAGCCACGCCTCGGCAAGCACTGAACAAAGTCATATTTCCTCAGATAAAGCCAGCGATGATTTCGGGCTTCATTCTTGCGTTCACTCTGTCAATCGATGACTTCGCAGTGACCCTCTTCACGAAGGGTAACAAAGGCTTCGAGAACCTTTCGACGTACATTTATGCAGATGCGCACAAAGGCGGTCTGACTCCTGAGCTGCGCCCTATAATGTCGATGATTTTCGTGTTCGTGCTGTTACTGCTTATTATTATCAATATCCGTTCATCTAGGAATCATAAAAAACAAGAAATAAGAATATGAAAAAGATTGTTGCTTTGATGGTGGGTCTCACCACGCTTGCATTCTCCCTGTTCGCGCAGGACAGGGAACACACTCTAAAAGTCTATAATTGGGCTGACTACATTGATGAAGCTCTCATACCAGAGTTCGAGAAATGGTACCAGGAGCAGACTGGAGAGAGCGTCAAGATTATTTACCAGCTCTTCGACGTGAACGAAATCATGCTCTCGAAGATAGAGCGCGGGCATGAGGACTACGATGTCGTCTGCCCTTCGGACTACATCATCGAGAAGATGCTGAAAAGCGACTTGCTTCTTCCTATTGACAAGAATTTCGGCAGCACGCCTAACTACATCGACCAAAATGTCTCTCCTTTCATTAAGAGCATGTTCGAGAATGTGGATGGAGGCGGCAAAGATGCCAACGACTACGCCGTAGGCTATATGTGGGGTACGAATGGTCTCATGTACAACCCAAAATACATCTCGAAGGAGGAGGCTTCTACTTGGGGTGCGATCGCTGACCCTAAGTACAAAGGCAAAGTTTTCATGAAGGATGCTTTCAGAGATGTCTATATTCCTATCCTCATCTACCTGAAGAAAGATGACATCAAGTCCGGCAAAGTGACCATCGAGCAGCTTTCCCACGACACTTCAGATGAGTCGATAGCCCTCGTGGAAAACTATCTGAAGAGCATAAAAGACAATATCGCTGGCTGGGAAGCAGATTTCGGCAAAGAGCAGATGACCAAGGAAAAAGGCTGGCTGAACTTCACATGGAGCGGTGATGCTCAATGGGCGAAAGAAGAAGCTGCAAAAGTAGGCGTGAGCCTTGACTATGAAGTGCCTCAGGAAGGCAGCATCGTCTGGTTCGACGGCTGGGTCATTCCGAAATACGCCAAGAACGTCAAGGCTGCAAGATATTTCATCAACTACATGTGCAAGCCAGAGAACGCCATAAGGAACATGGACGCAATTGGTTACGTGAGCGTTATCGGAGGGCCGGAGATTCTTGCCGCAGTCCAGGATTCCACCGAATTCGAGCCTGAGGACGCTAGCTATTTCTTTGGTCCCGCAGACACTGCGGTCTGCCTGAACCCGATCATGTACCCTGCCAGAGACGTGGTTGAGCGCTGCGGCATGCTGCACGACACCGGAGACCGCACCGAGGCTTTGCTGGCGATGTGGTCAAGGGTAAAAGGAGACAATGCGAATTATCTTACCTATGTCATAATTGCAGCTTTTATTGTAATTTTACTTGCGGTTTACCTTATCTCCAAGAATAGCAAGAAAAGGAGACGCCAGAATAGAAGGCAGCCGCACAAGAAATGAACGAAAGAATAGACATAAAGCTGATCAGGTCCCTTTCGCAGAAAAAATACAGGGATGAGACCGGCTTGTTTGTCGCTGAAGGAGAAAAGATGGTTCAGGAGGCGCTGAATTCACCATTTAACGTGGTCAACGTCATCCGCAAAGAAGAAGCCGGGGAGAAGATCATGTCTAGGATTAGCATGATGTCCTCCCCTGCTCCAAGTCTTGCTGTCATTCAAAAGCCTTCGGACTCAGAAATTCCCGATGTCAAAATTCATGAATATGTCGCTGGCCACGGCCTTTATCTGGCACTGGACTCTATCAGAGACCCTGGTAACCTAGGAACGATCATTCGCACCGCCGATTGGTTCGGGATAGATGCGGTATTTGCTTCCCCAGACACGGTCGACATATTTAATCCCAAAGTAGTGCAGTCCACGATGGGCGCCATATTCAGGGTACGCTTCCATTATTGCTCCATTCCAGCGCTCTGCAAAGCTGTGAAATACGCAGGAGGCAATGTCTATGGCACATTCTTGGACGGTCAGGAAATATATTCGCAAAAGTTGAATATCGGAGCTGTCTTCCCTGCTCTAGTCATTATTGGCAATGAGTCGAACGGCATTAGCTCTGAAGTGGAGGCCGAGGTCACAGACAGGCTCTACATCCCTTCATATCCGCACGACGAACGTGGCTCGGAATCTCTCAATGCGGCTGTGGCAACCGCTATCACATTGTCGGAATTCAGAAGAAGAATATGAACGAAGAATCCTTGATGCGGAACAGGATCCGGAAAATCCTGATGATTTGCAGCGACTACGATGCCTTCATCCTGAAGGAGGACGGGTGCATCGAAACGGAAGTGGCTAATGAATATAAAGAATTGAACCTGAGCAATCAGCCGAGGTTCGTCTGGGCCAATTCTTCAAATGAGGCAAGAGATATCATCGAGAGCGACGAAGAGGTGGACATTGTCATCTGCATGTATAACGAAAAGGATGATGGACTTTTCCCTCTCGCAAAGGATTTAAAAAATACTAGCAGGAACATTCCTTTCATCCTGCTGATTTACTATTCCAAGGCAGTCGTCGAACGACTTTCCACGGCAGACCTCAGGTGCATAGACTTCCTGTTCAGCTGGCACGGGAATGCAGACCTGATTCTAGCCATAGTGAAGCTGATCGAAGATAGCGCTAATGCCGAAAATGATGTCTTCGGCGTTGGCGTCCAGGTAATCTTGCTCGTGGAGGATTCTGTAAGATATTACTCCAACTATCTGCCAGAATTGTACAAGCTCGTGCTAACCCAGAGCCAAGAATTTCTGAAAGAGACCCTGAACGATGCCCAAAAGAAATACAGGAAACGTTCCAGGCCGAAAATATTCCTTGCCACCTGCTATGACGAGGCGATAAATTACTTCGAGAAATACAAGACCCACCTGCTTGGAGTCATTTCAGACGTTGGGATGATAGTACATAAAGGCGACAACCCAAAAGACGAGAAAATTGACGCAGGACTGGAACTTGTGGCGAAGATAAAGGAATATGATCCATTGATGCCTGTGCTGCTTCAATCCTCCCAGGCCAGCGTCGCCGACATGGCAAAACAGCTGGGCGTCAGCTTCATGAAAAAATATTCCAGGACCCTTCTAATCCGTCTTTCAGATTTCATGAAAGATGAGTTCGGCTTCGGAGACTTCATATTCAAGGATGCGGATGGAAAGGGATACGGCAGAGCAGCGAACCTGACGGAGCTAGAGAAAATCATCTACGAGATTCCTAACGAGATACTGGTTAGCAACACTTCCAGGAATATGTTCTCGAAGTGGCTCTACGCCAGAGGGCTTTTTGATCTCGCACGGACATTCAGAGCCGAGCATCATACCGACGCCGGAGAATTCAGGACATTCCTGCTCGGACAAATAAGAAATTATCATAAGAGAATCGGCCGAGGAATCATAGCTGATTTCCGTCGAGACTCCTACGAGGACTATTACAGCTTCGCCCGTCTTGGCAATGGCTCAATGGGAGGCAAGGCCAGAGGACTGGCCTTCCTGAACCATCTGGTACAGAAATACGACTTGGCAGATAAATACCCAGGCCTAAGGATCTCAATCCCGCGCACGATAGTCATCACGACGGATTTCTTCGAACAGTTCATACTGGAAAACGGCCTGCAATATGTCATTGACTCCGAGATGACAGACGAAGACGTGCTCTCAGAGTTCGTCTCATCCAGGCTGCCAGAGAATCTCGTAGAGGACTTGAAAGTCTTCATTTCCACAGCAGAATTCCCTCTTGCAGTTCGTTCCAGCTCTAAATTGGAGGACAGCAGTTATCAGCCATTCGCAGGGGTTTATTCAACGTACATGTGTCCCCTTGTGGAGAATCCTGACAGGATGCTAAGGGAACTCGGGAAAGCAATAAAGAGTGTGTATGCCTCTACCTATTTCAATGGCAGCCGAACTTACATCCAGGCAAGCGGAAACCTGTTAGGCGAAGAAAAAATGGCCGTGATAGTACAGGACATCTGTGGCTCAAGACATGGAAACGACTTCTTCCCTATGCTCTCTGGCGTGGCCAGGTCGCTCAATGCCTACCCTATCGGCTCGGAAAAGGCTGAAGACGGGGTCCTGAACGTCGCTTTCGGCCTTGGCAAAACCGTCGTTGACGGTGGCAGGACTCTCAGAGTGGACCCGAAGCAGACTAGGAAAATCCTACAGCTTTCTAATGCGAAACTGGCAATGAGAGATACCCAGAACGAGATGTATGTCTTGGACAATAGATCAGAGACATTCAAGACATCGAAGGATGACGGCTTCAACCTTAGGAATATTCCTATTTCAGAAGGGTTGAATGAATATGATTACCCGGAGCTTGTGGCATCTACTTACGTTGCACAGGACGACATGATGACATCAGGAGTATCTGCCGACGGTGCGAGAATAGTCTCATTCGACGGCATATTCCAATACGACCGCTTCCCTCTTGCAAAGGCAATGACAGAGATTATGGGAATATGCCGTAAAGAATTGATGTGCGAGGTGGAAATAGAGTTTGCCCTTGACCCTATAATGGACAGCAAAGGTTCAGAAGCCGTGCTTAAATTGCTCCAGGTTCGCCCTATCGCATCCTCAAGCGAAGCTGGCAGCACTACAATCGAAGAAGCCCAGAAGCAAATCTCTACGAAACTCATAACCAGCGTCGATGCTCTCGGAAACGGTTATTTCCTAGATGCGAAACATCTCGTCATCATATTTCCAGAGTCCTTCGACAAGATGAAAACCCTGGAAATGGCCGCAGAGATATCGCAGATTAATTCAAAGCTCTCGTCTGAAGGCAAGCCATATATTCTGGTAGGGCCTGGAAGATGGGGCTCATCTATTCCTACGCTAGGAGTGCCTGTGGCTTGGACGGATATTTCGGGTGCGAAGATGGTGGTCGAATATGGCATTGATGGGTTCAGGATAGAACCAAGCCAAGGAACGCATTTTTTCCAGAACATAACCTCACTTGGCATCGGTTACTTATCTGTAGACCAATATGCAGGCAAAGGAACTATAGACTTTAAGAAAATCGCTGGAATGAAATGCGTCTATGAAGGGAAATTCGCTAAAGTGCTTGAAGCGGACGGACTCATCGGATTCATTGATAGAAATAAAGGGAAAGCAGTGATAGGAATTTAAAATGAGCAGGATAATAATTTATCAGATGCTCCCTAGGCTGTGGGGAGCAGTGAATAGACAGCCAGGAAAATTCTCGGACATTGACAATCAGACACTTGAATATCTCGTAGGCCTTGGCATCAGCCATGTGTGGTTCACGGGAGTCATAAGGCATGCGACTACATATTCTTGCAAAGATTGTCCTGAATCCGATGCTACGATAGTCAAAGGTGACGCAGGTTCGCCTTACGCCATAACCGATTATTACGACGTTAACCCTTATCTGGCGAAAGATGTGAGTCGGAGGATGCAGGAGTTCTCATTGCTCATAAAACGCACTCATGCTCATGGACTCAAGGTTATCGTAGATTTCGTGCCGAACCACGTTTCTAGGGATTACGGTCGCGTCGGTCTTGTAAATGGAAGGGCAGTGCCTTTCGGCGGCGAAGACGATTTGTCCGTGCATTGGAAGCCGTCCAACGATTTCTATTACTACCCAGGACAGGCTCTTTCACTCCCGATTCCTTCCTCCTACAAAGAATATCCTGCCAAGGCATCCGGGAACGTCTTCTCTCCCGCCCCAAGCATTACCGATTGGTACGACACGGTGAAGCTGAATTACTGCGACTTTCACACGGAAACCTGGGAAAAGATGCTTGACATCGTGCGTTATTGGTGTTCGCTAGGCGTGGACGGCTTCCGCTGCGATATGGTGGAACTTGTACCGTGGCAGTTCATGCAGTGGCTCATTCAAAATGTGAGGAATGAATATCCCGATGTCATATTCATAGGAGAAGTGTATAAGAAAGAACTTTACAGGCACTACATTCAGACCACAGGGTTTGACTTTCTCTATGACAAATCAGGCCTCTATGATTCCCTAAGGGCTCTTATTGAAGGTCATGGAACTGCGAAGAGCATCACATGGAATTGGCAGAGCCTTGGGACTCTACAGCCTCACATGCTGAATTTCCTAGAGAACCACGACGAGCAACGTTTCGCATCGGACTTTTTCGCTAAAGACGCTCGTCGGACGTTCGCCCCGCTGGGAGCAGGTCTGCTTTTTAATAACGCTCCTTACATGGTTTATTTCGGAGAAGAAATAGGCGAAAGGGGTATGGACAAGGAAGGGTTCAGCGGCTTGGACGGCCGTACCTCAATCTTCGACTGGTGGAGCATAAACTCGATCGGAAGGCTCAGGAAATATATTGCCAAAGGCACTCCTATGCAGGAAAAGGAAATGTCATTGCTGAGCAAATGGAGTCAGTTCCTCAATCTGGCAAGCTCGGAACGGGCTTTCTCCGATGGCAAGACTTTCGATCTTTGCTATTGCAATGCTGAGTCGGCTGGCTTCATTCCAGACCGTCATTTTGCCTTCCTTCGCGCTTTCAGAGGGCAAGCATTCCTGGCGGTCTGCAATTTTTCCTCGTCCACTTCGAAAATCAGCATCAAAATTCCACCCGAAGCCGTTTCCTATCTGGAACTCAGCAAAAAAACACCCGAGACCATTGAAGTCATGGTCCCGGGCGACGACTGCGTCATCATTAAGATCTGATTACCAGTTCAGAATCTTTTTGAAATCGTATTCCTCAGGGTTTGATACCCATTCCTTAGCTGCTTCGTAGTCGGCAGGTGTGATGTAGTGGCACAGATGCTCGTAGTAGTTCCTTGCGAGTCCGCCATCGATGTCCACCCTGCGAGGAGGAATCTTTCCTTCGGCGTTCTGGATGTCCTTCAGGAACAGTGGCTTTGGATTGCCGTCCTGATCGATGTAAACCATGCAGCCAGTCTTGCCCTCTTTGAACAGCTCGTATACGCCCATTGCCAGTTCGGTGCAGTAAGAGAGGTCGTAGGCGATAGGGTCCTGGCAGCGTACGTCGTAACCGATCTCCACCGGACGGGTCTTGACTTTCCAGCCTAGCTTAGAGAATTCTTTCTCAAGTATATCGTTGAATAGCACTGCCTTGGAAATCTTGCCAAGCTCCGGATGTCCGTGCTCATCGTACGTCATGTGCACTCCTGTGCCTTTCAGGTCGTCTGAATCAAGGTCATGGAACACGCCCTCAGCCACTACGACGGTTCCGTAATGAATGCCGAGAAGCTTCCTCTTGATGATTGCCGAAAGAGTCAGCTTAATGATTTTGTCAACCGTGATCTTTGTCTTGTTGAACATCTCAGGTATGATGGTCATCGGGCAATGCGTAGCCTCACCGATTCCGAGAGCAAGATGGCCTGCCGAGCGACCCATCGCAGAAATCAGGAGCCAGTTGCCTGATGTGCGAGCATCCTCATAAATGGTGCGTGCAAGATGAGCGCCTTCGTCCTTTGCCGAATTGAATCCGAAGGTAGGAGCGTTGTTCGGCAGAGGTAGATCATCATCGATGGTCTTAGGCACATGAATATTGTGAATAGGATATTGCTTTGCCTCAAGGAATTTTGCGATCCTGTTAGCCGTAGAAGCAGTGTCGTCGCCTCCGACAGTGACAAGCAGCTTCACGTTGTTCTCCTGGAAAAGCTTGAGGTTGAAATTTTTCTCGAAATCCTCATTGGTAGGCTTGAAACGGCTCATCTGCAGGTAGGAACCACCTCTGTTGAAATATGCGTCTGCCTTGAAGAAATCGATGTCTTCAGTGCGCGGATGATCGTTGAAAAGTCCGGTGTAGCCTTCGTGCAGGCCAATTACCCTGTAACCGTTAGAAAGGAATGTTTTCGCGACAGAGAAAACAA
>JALCSU010000054.1 GCA_022653735.1 Bacteroidales bacterium | reverse complement strand
TATACTCGCTCGTACAGTTCGACTTTCTCCGGGGGTAATTTACATCTGCCTGACATTGTTCTCTTTTTTCATGCAAAGGTATCTCAGAGTCGTCGGCCTATCAATACCTAACTCCGGAGACGCTTACAACACCTGGGATGGCAAGTGGGGTGTTTACATGCTCACCCGTTTTCTACGGCATCGTGAGGCACTTTGGCTCGCGCTGCAAAAGCATCCAGACGGAATTCTGATTGTTGGTTGCAAAAACACAATCGGTAGTTTGAACTGCGCCTTTTAGAATACCCGATGTCATAGTATGATATAGCGCATAGACGTAAGCAACATCCTCCGGAAGTTATCCTGGGAGGGCTGGAAAATGCCGCTCAGTCCGAACTTCCGTCGGTTGCCTTGCTACTGATGTTTCAAATCTTCGGTTATATTCTCCGTAAGTTATCCTGAGCGGCTGGAAAATGCAGCTCAGTCCGGACTTCTAGTCGGATGCTTTTGTTGCAAGTGAAGGTGGATGGAGGATGGACTTCTGGTCGGATGCTTTCAGAATGTAAGGCACTAGCGGTTAGTCGATGGGTGATAATGAGGGGCGGTGTTAATGGCTGGTTTGGTGTGTGAGGTGAATTTGTCGGCAATAGCTCACCTAAGTATATCCTTCATAGTCAATTCCGCTGTTCCCGACACGCCTTCTGAAACCTGGGTGAGGAACACTCGTATGCCATCTATCATATTAAGAGGTGGAGCACTGTTCCCCACAATTTTAAATGGAAAAAATGACTGCGATTCCAAATGACTTCCGGTAGTTGGACTCCTTCGGACTTCTGGTCGGATGCCCTGTCGCGGTCATGCTACTGGTGGCAGTGGGTTGTCTGCAGGACTTTAGCTGAGCGAATGCCAGATGGTTCAAGACCGCAGGACTTTAGCTGAGCGAATGCCAGATGGTTCAAGACCGCAGAACTTTAGCTGAGCGAATGCCAGATGGTTGATGACGCAGAACTTTAGCCGAACGAATGCCAGATGGTTCAAGACGTAGGACTTTAGCTCAGCGAATACCAGAAGGTTGGGAAACGCTGGGGATAGTAGGGAACAATAGAAGACAGAGCCTACTCTCAATCAAGCAGGCTTGCTAAAAAAAACGCGGCTTTTTCTGATATGGCGGAGTCGCCTTCAGAAACTCACAGGGCCCAGTGGCCGATGTCGGTGCGGTAGAAGAGGTTGTCGCAGTGGATCTTGCTGATGGCCTCGAGGGCTTTGTCGTGGGCTTCTCTGAGTGTAGAAGCGTGGGCGAGAACCATCATGACACGTCCGCCATTGGTGTAGCAGCGGCCTTCAGAAAGATCCGAGGACTTTTTGATGGTCGTTCCCATGTGGTAAATCTTCACCGCTGGATCAGCGAGAGCATCGTTCAGCCCTGTAATCTCGAACCCTTTCTTGTAAGAGCCAGGGTAACCTTTCGAAGCCATCACGAAACCAATCACTGCATCGTCCGACCATTCCAGAGCCGGCATGATGGAGCTGGCTGGAACGTAGCTGCCAGGGAGGGCGATAGTGCCCTTAGGTGTAGCCAGAGGCGATGCGCCAGAAGCTATCGCTGTGAATATTTCAAATATGTCGCTTTGCAGGCGAGGCAGCACGACTTCGGTCTCTGGATCGCCGAAACGGCAATTGAATTCAACCACCTTGATGCCCTGAGGCGTCTTCATCAGTCCGCCATAAAGGACGCCTTTGAACGGGCAGCCTTCCTCCACGAGTCCTTCAGCAACAGGTTTCATGATATGCTCAAGGGCATATTCATAATCCTTGGCATCGATGAAAGGAAGCGGGGAATATGCCCCCATGCCGCCAGTGTTCGGCCCCTTGTCCCCGTCGAAAGCACGCTTGTGATCTTGGGACAGCACCATCGGGAACACTTCCGAGCCGCAGACGAAGCAGAGGAATGAAAACTCAGGGCCGGTCATATATTCCTCAATAACAACTTTACCCTTGCCGAATTTGTCATCGACGAGCATGTCTTTCAGGGCAGCATCTGCGGTCTCAAAGTTCTCCGCTATCACTACGCCCTTGCCGGCGGCCAGTCCGTCGTATTTCAGAACGACTGGGAAAGAACCGCCCCTGACATATTCAAGAGCATCCTTATAGTCTTCGAAGGTCTTGTATGCGGCAGTCGGCACCCCTTTGCGGGCCATCAGGCGCTTTGCGAAATCCTTGCTTGACTCGATGCGCACGGCAGCGGCAGTCGGGCCGAAAACCAGTTTGCCAGCCTTGGCAAATTCGTCCGCCAGTCCAGCGGATAGAGAAACCTCCGGACCTACGACAGTGAGGTCAATGCCTTCATTTTGAGTGAATTCCAGTAGCTCGTCAATCTGCGTGTCCTCTAATGGGATGCATTTCGCCTGCTGGGCGATTCCTGCATTTCCAGGAGCGCAAAAAATCTTTTTGACGTGGCTGGATCGCGACAAGGCGTCTACGATCGCATGTTCGCGCCCGCCGCTGCCTACGACCAAGACTTTAGCATCCCGTGTTGCGGACATGCGTTTTCTGAATTCGTCGAATGCCTGCCGATCAACTTCGGAAGCGTTATGCTTCCAAGGAAGTAAGCTGCTGATTCCCATGTTATTAATGTTTAAAGTGCCTTTCTCCAGTGAATAACATTGCGATGCCGTCTTCGTTGGCAGCCTTGATGGAGTCTTCATCGCGGATTGAACCGCCAGGCTGGACGATTGCCTTTACGCCATATTCATTGGCAACTTTCACGCAGTCGTCGAATGGGAAGAATGCATCTGAACCCATCACGAGACCGGAATTCTTGATAGCGGCATCAGCTTCTTCGGCAGTAAGCTCCTTTCCAGCGGCCTCGGCTGCCTCTGCCTTCAGGGTGGCCGCTGCCTCTTTGAGAGCTATTTCCGCAGAACCTACTCGGTTCATCTGTCCTGCGCCTACGCCGTAGAGCATCTGATTCTTGGCCACTACTATTGCATTGGATTTCACATGTTTAACCATCTTCCAGGCGAACGTGAGGTCGTCTATCTGACCAGCGGCAGGCTTGAGGTCGGTCACTGCCATGTCTGGGGTAAGCGGCTTTATCTCAAGGTCTTGATCCTGATACAGGCAGCCTCCGTTGACGTAAGTGAACTGCTTCATTGTCTTCGGCATCTTGCTCTTGTCCATGTCCACGACTATGACGCGGGTGTTCTTCTTGTGCTCTTTGAAGAACTCGACTGCTTCCGGGGCGAACGACGGAGCCATGATGATTTCCAGGAATATGTGCCAGAGTTCTTTGGCAAGTTCCAAGGTGACTTCGCGGTTGAATGCCACTATGCCGCCATAGATGGAAACCTTGTCACCCTCGAAAGTCTTTTTCCAGGCATCGAGAATATCCTTCCCGACCGCAGCCCCGCAAGGGTTCATGTGCTTGAGGCCCACGGCGAATGGCTCATCGAATTCGCGCACGATGTTGAGGGCAGCATTCGCATCCTGAATATTATTGTAGCTCAATTCTTTCCCGCTCAGCTGGGTGGCTGTTGCCAGAGAGAATGGCACCGGCTCCATCGAGGCATAGAATTTCGCGCTCTGGTGAGGATTCTCTCCGTAGCGCAGAGGCTGCTTCTCCTTGAATTCCAGGAACAGCCTCTCATCCAGCCCTGCCTGCTTGCGCATGTAGGCGGCGATAGCCATATCATATTCAGCTGTATGGGTATATGCTTTAGCGGAAAGCTTGAGGCGAGTCTGCCGCGTAGTGTTTCCGGTGGCTTTGATCTCGTCTAGAACCGTCTTGTAGTCTTCAGGGTTCACGACTATCGTTACTGACTCCCAGTTCTTGGCTGCACTGCGCACCATGGAAGGACCGCCGATGTCGATATGTTCTATGGCATCTTCCATCGTGACATCTGGTTTTGCGATTGTTTCGCGGAACGGATAGAGGTTCACGCAGACGAGGTCGATCGTCTCAATGCCGTTTTCAGCGAGCTGCCTCATGTGGTCCGGAATGTCCCTGCGGGCAAGTAGGGCTCCATGGATTTTAGGATGCAGGGTCTTCACGCGCCCGTCGCATATCTCCGGGAATCCTGTCACTTCGCTGACGCTGGTCACCGGTATTCCGGCATCTTTCAACATTTTCATAGTCCCGCTCGTGGATATGATTTCCCAGCCCAAGGCCGAGAGTTCGCGGGCGAAATCCACTACGCCCGTCTTGTCACTGACACTTATTAAAGCTCGCATTATATTATGAATGAATATATTATCTTAATATGCCACCTCATCCGTCGCAGATGGAACTTCAAATATACTCAAAAATCAGCGCAAGCCCTAAAATATCTTTCTGATGCAGGATGATATTACCGAATCTCATTAATTTTTTGAGATTCGTATTATTTTATGTATTGTTATCGAGTTAATGACGACAACATATTGGCCTCTAATATTTTCGCAGTTCATTCATGAATATTGTACACAAAATAATATGGACAATTGTTACGATTGCATGCATTTCTCTATTGTTTGTAGGAGAGGTTGTGCCAGATTCACTAAAGCCTTTCCTATTTTGCCTAGGCGTTATTTCATGCTTGAATATTTCCTTGATTGATTTTTATGCGTCAATCTATCTTCCTGCCTTTGATTATTCTTCTGGCTTGGGTGACTTTTTTTACTAACATTAATCCTTAGAGGGTACTCTGATGGTTAGTGGTAACGTATTAATTATTAATATTTTATATTAGGCTCTGAAAGTATCCTGTCAAAAATTTACATGATACTTCCAAAATGTTCATTCTGGGTGCTTCTGAGCTTGCTTACGAAAGTATCCTGTCGGACACTACTTTTTCAGGATTTGCGTGGCGGTGACTTTATAGGCTGCCCATGCAGAAATGTCTCCATTGCCTTTGACATCGAATTCGACCGTGTCTGGGGCGAATGTGCCTCCGTTAAGATTTCCATCCACGTCTTTGAAGACGAGGACATATTTGTCAATAGGTTTCGGGATGGATTTTTCGTCATGAACTATTCCTTCGGAATCTGAATATAAAGTGTCTCGGAACGCCTGATACACGTCCTCCCCGTAATTCGTGATGTCGATTGCCTGAATCCCCTTGATTGGCGTGCCGCTTTCGTCCGTGACCTTGATGTCAGCCATGAAATTGGTGATTATTACTCCGTACTCCAATGTCTGTGGTTCTTCCTCTGAGGTCCCGTCGCATCCGGCGAAACCGAGTGCAGATAAAAAAGAGCCCAAGATTGCATATATTAACTTTTTCATGTTGCGCATTGTTTAATGACCGAATATTAAATCCATAATTCCAGAATCCTTCCTTGTGGATTATGCAAGCTTCTTAGTTAAGTGCTTGGCAAAATCAGGAGCGTGCGGAGGGATTAGCGGGCTTCGATCTGTTTCATGTGGCAGAAGAGGAGGCGGCCTTCGTCATCGCGTAAGTGCATGCCGTTGCCCTCGCACCACTTCCAGTACTTGCATCCTGCGCACTCATCCTTTTTCATCCATGACCTATCCCTGTAAGGCTGGAAACGATTCTCCCACACATCCATGAAATCGTCCTCGTAGATGTTTCCCTGATGATAATTTGCCCGGATGCTGGTGCAGGCAGAAATGGAGCCGTCAATCAGCACGGAGCCCACAGTCACGCCAGCGTTGCAGGAGAAAAATTGATCCCTGACCTCGCCCTCGTAATGCCCGAGGAAGCCCTCGCAGCCGTAGCTCGCCTTGATCCGACCTTCTTTGCGGGTGTTTCGGATGAAGTCCATCATGCCGCGAAACATCTCAGGCGGAAGCCGCAATTCCGGATGCTGGGCAGCTCGGCCTTCCGGGAATATGGAGAATATCCTCCAGGCTGGCACTCCGAGACTGATGAGAAGTTCCTTTATCTGAGGAAGCTGCGAGAAATTGCGCCGGTTGACGCAGGTTACGACATCGTAGATGAGCCTGGACCCAGAGAGCAATTTCAGAAGCGCGATGGCTCTCTCGAAACTGCCGGGAGTATCACGCAGCCAGTCATGGTCTTCTTTTAGCCCATCCAAGCTTACGGTCATCGTGTGTATTCCTGAATGCAGGAGGCGATCGAAGCGCTCGGGAGTCATCGCAAATCCGTTCGTCACCATGCCCCACGGAAAGCCACGGAGATATATTCCTTTGCCACATTCTTCCAAGTCCGGCCTCATGGTGGGCTCTCCGCCCGAGACTATGACGAATACCTTGTGAGGGTCGGTCTTGGCAGCTATCGAGTCCAGCACTTTGAAAAAATCCTCCCTGGGCATGTCCGGCACCGAAGAGACGTGTTTGCAGTCACTCCCACAATGCAGGCAGTGCAAGTTGCATCTCAAAGTGCTTTCCCAGAACAATTGCCTAAGGGGATGAGACTCGACTATAGGCTTACGCATCGATTTGGCGATATCGAGCGCAATTCTCCTGCGTAAAGAAAGCTCAGCCACTTCTACTTGGTTTTTTTCAGTGATTTCTTGCCGGAAGCTTCGTAAACGCCCTCGTACCAGTTTCCGTCGCCTTTCTTGATTTTCTTGACCTCGAATGTTCCGGCGGCGCTTTCGAAAGTCCCCCCATTTTCTTCTCCATCAACGTCATCGAAAGCCAGCTCGTATTTCTTAGGCGGGGAGATAAGACTATATTCTTTGCTGACCTTCCCGTTTTCATCGGTGTAAAGAGTGTCTTGGATCAGCCCACCGTCAACGTAGTCATTCGATTTAACAGTAGTGACCCTGATTCCGTTCAGAGGCTTTCCGCTCTCGTCGGTTACCGTGATGTCGATCTTGAAATCGCAGTGGGGAGTTCCATATTCGACCATCCCTCCTCCGTTGATTATCCCGTCATCGCATCCTGAGAAGCCAAGGGCGGCCATGATGCCACTGGACATGAGGTAGATTAACTTTTTCATAATGCTTTCAAATTAATGACCGAATATATAAATCCGGCTATCCCGAATACTTGCATGATGCTTGGCAAATAAAGTTAAAATGACTAAATTCAAACTGCGTTTCTAGCCACGAAGAATACTCTAACTTTTAATAACACATAGTATGATCACGAGAAGGGATTTTATTAGCCGCGCGTCTGCGGCATTCGCAGCCGGCATGGTCGCGCCTGCCTTAATAAAAGACAGCGACATCCTGGCGAAGGCAATCGGAGCTGGCAGGAAGTCTAAGTCGGTGAGCGTCAATGACAAGATCAATGTCGGCCTCATCGGATGCAGGAGCATGGGCTGGGGCGACCTGGCTTGCTTCATGACTCATCCTGACGTTGATTGCGTGGCTCTGTGCGACATCGACCGGAATGTCCTGGAGTCAAGAGCTGGGGACATGGAAAAGATGCGTGGCAGCAGGCCTGCCTTGTACGGCGACTATAGGAAACTGCTGGACAGAAAAGACATAGACGCTGTCGTGATCGGAACGCCGGATCACTGGCACTGCCTGCAGATGACGGACGCGTGTGCTGCGGGGAAGGATGTCTACGTGGAGAAACCGGTAGCTAATTCGATAGCCGAGTGCGATGCCATGGTCGCTGCAGCTAGGAGGTACGGCAGAGTGGTGCAGGCAGGGCAGCAGCAGAGAAGCGGCGCGATATGGCATAAGATGAAGAAATATATTGACAGCGGCAAGCTAGGAAGGATATCTCGCGTGAACGTGTGGGCGAATTTTAATTATGCCGCCATCCTGAATCCTGTCCCTGACACACCAGTTCCGGAAGGAGTCGATTTCGAGATGTGGCTCGGACCTGCCCCTGAGAGGACATTCAATCCTAAGCGTTTCCATGGTAGCTGGAGAATGTTCTGGGACTATGGCGGAGGATTGGTCACAGACTGGGGAGTGCATCTGCTGGACATGGCTCTCTGGGGCATGAATGTGAAGGGTATGCCGAAGCGCGTGTTTGCCACGGGAGGCAACTTCACTTATCCAGACAATTATGCTGAGACTTTCGATACCCTCTCCGTCATCTATGAATTTGAGGATTTCCTTATCCAGTGGAGTAACGTCTCCATCGAGAGTGGTCCGTACGGGAAGTGCTACGGGCTTGAGTTCAAGGGCACTAATGGAACATTGGTTGCGAACCGCGAGGGCTGGGAGGTCATTCCGGAGCAGCAAAGAATCGAGGCTGAGACCTGCCAGCCAGACAATCTGGATCGCGAGAATCATGTCTCCAACTTCCTGGACTGCATGAGGCGCAGGGATGCCGATACGGCTTGCACGATTGAAAACGGTAGTTTCTGCGCCAAATATGCGCACATTGGCAATGTCTCGGCAAGAGTCGGGGAGCCCCTGACCTACGATGATGCCCGAAAGACTTTCCATGACAGAAGGGCAGACAGGCTCATAACTCCCGAATATAGGAAACCTTGGAAATTCCCGAAATTCTGACGAGGCGTGCGCTGTCCTGCGTGCATAAACGAAATGGAGGCGATTAATATCAGTGATTAATCGCCTCCATTCGTTAATTTGTGGCAAGAGTGATTATTTCTCTTCGATCCAGATGTTGCGGACTTCTAGCGGACCGCCTTCGGACTGGACGGCGATGTAGCCTGAAGTGAGGTCGGTGTCGCACTCGTTGATCAGTTTCCCGTTCACCGAATATTTTACGTGGCCGCCTTTTACTTCTACATCGATTGAATTCCATTCACCGATAGGGTTTTCAGGATCAGCTATGTTCTCTGGACGATGCTTGAAGCCGAATCCGCTTTCTTCCGGCGTGACGCCTTCGATCTTGGCTCCGCTGAGAGCGACGAATTCTCCAAGGCTGCCATGACAGAGCTGGCACTCTATGCCGTGAGGCCAGACGGTGTCGTCATTCTGGACTCTCTGGAAGAAGCCGGAGTTTGAGCCGTTCTCGTCTGTCCAGCGAAACTCCAGGTGAGCCTTGTAGTCACCATAAACCTTTTCGGTGCGAAGATAGCCGTATGGCTGGCCAGCAATCGCTATGCAGCCATCCTTTACGGAGAATGGATTAACGCCGGTCGTGTCTTTCTGATCCACTACGGGAACCCAGCCTTCAAAGTCTTTGCCATTGAAAAGCTGAGTCTGCTTCTGGCTGCCGCATGCTGTTAGAGCGAGAGCGGCGGCAATGATGGGTAAAATGCGTGATTTCATAATATTGAATATGTTATATTAATGAATGTTCAATTAGCTTTTGATGACCACTCCGCTCTGGGCGGTGACATGTCCGATGACGGTGGCATGGTCGCCATGAGAGGCGAGGATGCCTATTGCCTTCTGGGCCTCGCTCTCGTCGAGGGCTATAACCATTCCGATGCCCATGTTGAATATGTTGAACATCTCTCGGTGGTCTATCTTTCCGTATTTCTCAAGGAACTTGAATATCGGCAGTATCTCCCACGAGCCTTCTTCCACCTCGATGCCTTGTCCCTCGCGAAGGATGCGAGGAATGTTCTCATCGAAGCCGCCTCCTGTAATGTGAGCAACCCCATGCACGTCGCAATTGCGTATCACGTCCAAAACCTGCTTAACGTAGATTCGAGTAGGAGTAAGAGCGACAAGACCGAGCGGCTGTCCGGAAACCCTAGGCTTGGAAGGGTCTCCGTCCAATGAAACCGAGCCGTCCAGCTCAGGGTATGCCTTATGCAGGTCCAGCTCATTGTCGGAGAATATTTTGCGGACTAGGCTGAATCCGTTGCTGTGGATGCCCGTCGAGGCTATTCCAACTAGAGCGTCTCCGACTTTTACTTTAGTGCCATCGATCAGCTTGGATTTCTCCACCACGCCTGTCGTGAAGCCGGCGATGTCATATTCGCCCTCGGCGTACATCCCGGGCATCTCTGCGGTCTCCCCGCCGACCAGCGCGCAATTAGACTGCCTGCAGCCTTCGGCGACTCCTGCCACGATCGCCTCCACGACTGCCGGGATTGTCTTCCCCTGAGCCACGTAGTCAAGGAAAACCAGAGGCTCTGCCCCTTGGGCAAGCACGTCGTTCACGCACATCGCCACTGCATCGATGCCAACGGTGTCGTGCTTGTCCATGGCGAAAGCTATTTTCAGCTTCGTGCCCACCCCGTCAGTCCCGCTGACCAGGACAGGCTCTTTAATGTTCAGCTTGGAAAGGTCGAACATCCCTCCGAAGGAGCCGATGTTGCCCATCACCCCAAGCCTGTCGGTGGAAGCCACGTGCTTCTTGATTCTCCTGACGACATCGTAGCCTGCCTCGAGGCTGACGCCTGCCTTCTCGTAGTCTATAGCCATATTCTATTAATATAATATATTCATTTAGAATTTATCCTCGTTCCTGTATTCCTCGTAGCTCGAATAAAGGGCGGTAGGGTACTTCCCATCGAAGCATGCCATGCACATGTCGCTGCGGTGGCCTGCCTCCAGCAGCCCATCGAAGGAGAGATAGCCTAGCGAGTCCGCCTCGATCACTTGGCGAGCTTCTTCAAGCGTTCTGGAAGAGCAGAGGATTTCCTCTTTCGTAGACATGTCTATTCCATAGTAGCAAGGATTCTTCATCATCGGGCTGGCAATTCTTACATGCACCTCCCTTGCCCCTGCCTCACGTAACATGCGCACGATTCTCAGCGAAGTCGTGCCTCTTACTATCGAATCGTCCACCAAGACGATTCTCTTGCCGTTCACTATGCTCTTTACAGGAGAAAGCTTCATCTTCACGCCCCTTTCCCTGAGCTTCTGCGACGGCTGGATAAAGGTCCTGGCAATATATTTATTCTTTATCAGGCCCATCTCATTCGGTAAGCCGCTGGCTTCGGCATAACCAGAAGCAGCGCTGAGGCTGGAATCCGGCACCCCGACCACGATGTCAGCGTCAGCTGGCTGCTCCCGCCAAAGGATTTTCCCGCTTTCTTTCCTGAAAGAGTGCACGTTGCATCCCTCGATGTCGCTGTCTGGTCGAGCGAAGTAGATGTATTCCATGGCGCACATCGCATGGCGCTGGTATTCCGAATAGAACTGACTTCTGATGCCGTGGTTGTCAATCGTAACAACCTCGCCTGGCTCGATGTCCCTTATGAATTCTGCTCCTGTCACGCTGAAAGCGCAAGTCTCGCTGGCCACCACGTAGCCATCGCCGAGCCTGCCTATGGACAAAGGCCTCAATCCGTATTTGTCTCGCATTGCATAAATCCGGTTCTTCGTCATTATGACAAAGGCGAAAGCTCCTTCTATCATATTCAGAGCTTGCAGGATAGGAATTATTCTAGGCTTTTCCCTCTCCGTAGGGTCTTTCCTGATGAGGTGGGCAAGAATTTCGCTGTCGGATGTCGATTGAAACAAACTGCCGCGATCTTCAAGATATTGCCTTAACTGGGCTGAATTCACTATATTCCCATTGTGGGCCAAGGCGAAATCTCCGCTGTTGTGCCTGAAAAGGAAGGGCTGCACGTTCTCGATGCCCTGCCCTCCAGACGTAGTATAGCGAATATGGCCGATTGCCATGGAGCCTTTCAGTTGTGATAAATTTCTCTGATTGAAAACTTCAGTGACGAGGCCCAAGCCTTTGATTCGGGTGAGGTGTCCGGTCTCATCGACTGAAACGATTCCTGCGCCTTCCTGTCCCCTGTGTTGCAAAGCGTGAAGTCCGTAATAGGTTACCTCAGAGGCATCTGGTACATTCCATGCGCCAAATATTCCACATTCTTCGTTAAGCTCTTTCTTAAACATTTTTGCGGATTGCTAGACCACAAATTTAGTCAAATAAAGCGATAATGCGGCAAAATTTTGTCATTGTTCTTATCTTGCGGAAAAAATATCCTCCATGAAGATTTTCCGTGCGGCTTCGGCCATCATCGCATCATGCATATTCACGAGCGCTTTTTCTCAGTCCCTTGAACAAGGTTTCCGCAATCCCCCGGAGGAGGCACGTCCAATGGTCTGGTGGCATTGGATGAATGGCGGCATCACCAAGGATGGCATACGGAAAGATTTGGACTGGATGGAAAGCGTAGGAATAAGCGGGATACAGCTTTTCGACATTAACATTGGCAGCCAGGCTTCCGTCATGGAGGGGAAGGCAGTGTTCATGAATTCCCAGTGGCAGGACGATTTCAGGTATGCCCTTAGGCTTGCCAAGGAAAAAGGGATGACGTTCGGCATAGCATCATCGCCTGGCTGGAGCCAGAGCGGAGGTCCGTGGGTGAAGCCAGAGCAAGCAATGAAAAAGCTCTGCTGGAGCGAGTCGGACGTGAAAGGCGGCGGTAAAGTCACGCTTAGGCTGCCTGCGCCACCGTCTGGGGCCGGATCTTTTCAGAATATTCCGGAACAAGACTCATTTTATCGCGACATCGCCGTCATTGGCATCAGGCTGCCATTGAAAGCTTCTTTGCCGAAGCCGGAGATTTCCAGCAGCGGAGGGAAATTCTCTGCCGAGATGTTGTGCGACGGGGATTTCTCCACGAGCGTAGAGCTGCCTTACCGTATGCCTGGGGAAAGGATATGGATACTTTACGAATATCCCATCTCACAGGTCGTGACCGCTGTAGACGTGGCTCTGAGCGAGCCAGGCACTAGTTATGAGAAAATACGCTTCGATGAGCGGCCAATTCTTGAATATAGCGAAGATGGCATCAGCTTCACTAAACTGGCAGACATTCCGCAAAGCGGAGTGTCGCTGAGGTCGGTCTCTTTCAAGCCGGTGAAAGCCAGATTCTTCCGCCTTTCTCTGGTTTCCCCTGAATATGCTGCCAGGGATCCTAGGACTCTCATCTGGAGGGCACCTGCGCAGAAGCCGGCCGGCGTAATGGTCGCCGAGTTAAAGCTGCATGCCTTGCCTCGTGTGAATCATTTCCCGGAAAAGGCGGGATTCTCGGCTTCTGTTTCCGCATATGCCCCCACTCCGGAATATTCATCCGGAGACGTCATTCGGCAGAATGACGTTCTTGACCTGACGGCGCTCATGACCACTGACGGAACCTTGAATTGGAATGCCCCTGACGGGAATTGGAAGGTGCTGCGGTTCGGGTATTCGCTCACGGGGCGCAAGAACGGGCCTGCGGCGAAAGAGGCGACAGGCCTAGAGGTGGACAAAATGAATGCGGGATATGTCAGAGACTATTTAAGCACGTATCTGAGCATGTTCGATGAGGCAGCCGGTGGGATTGAGCTTAACTCCATGGTGACAGACAGCTGGGAGGCCGGCTGCCAGAACTGGACTGATTCCATGGTAGAGGATTTCAGGTCGCTCAGAGGCTACGAACTGCTGCCATGGATGCCAGCCTTGGCAGGATATGTGATCGGATCTTCGGAAGACACGGATAAATTCCTATACGATTTCCGCAAGACCATAGGTGACTTGATAATCAAGAATTATTACGAGGTTATCACTCGGATGCTAGCTGACAGGGGAATGCAGAGATATTCCGAGTCTCACGAGAACGGAAGGGCTTTCAACGGAGATGGGATGGAGGCAAAGCGCTCTGCTGACGTGCCGATGGGGGCTATGTGGCTTCCTCCTCAGTCTCAGGAAGGATCCGACATAAAGGAATCTGCGTCGGTAGCGCATATTTATGGACAGAAATACATTGCTGCAGAGTCGCTTTCGACTTCCGGGAATTCATGGGGCTGCGTGCCGGAGAATCTAAAGCCTACCGCAGACATGGAGATGGCTTCCGGGCTGAACCGCTTCGTGATTCATTCTTCCGTGCATCAGCCTCTTGACGACCACCTGCCAGGCATTACCTTGGGGGCTTTCGGACAGTGGTTCAATCGTCACGACACGTGGGCATGGAATGCCGCCAGGCCGTGGATGGACTATCTTTCCAGAAGCTGTTTCATGTTGCAGCAAGGTCGCAGCGTGGCAGACATTCTCTGGTTTTACGGAGAGGGCTCTAACATAACGGCCTGCTATCCGGACGGGCTTCCGGGCATTCCGAAGGGGTATGATTTTGATTTCGTGAATGCCGATGCCATCCTTGGGGCCATTTCGGTGAGGAACGGGAAGATAGTCGCTAAATCCGGCAATGAATATTCGTTGCTCTGCATAGACTCAGTCTTCGCTAGGAAAATTTCTTTGCCTGTGCTGCTCAGGATAGAGGAACTCATTGGCGAGGGTGCCATGGTCGTGGGGTGCAAGCCTTCCGGAAGTCCCAGCCTTGAAGATGATGCAAAGGAATATTCCGCATTGGTTTCGCGGCTTTGGGGCGATGGCGGGAAAATCCGTCGCATCGGGAAGGGCTGCCTGTTCTCTGACATGGACGCTGCCTTGGAATATATTGGCTCGTCCCCTGATGCCATGGTCTCCGGGATGGATGATAAAGATTTCAGATTCGTTCACAGACGCAAGGGACATCAGAATTTGTACTGGGTGCTTAACCGCTCCGCCGAGCCTTGCGAAGCAGAAATTTCTTTGAATGTGCGCAGTTTTGCTCCGGAGCTTTGGAATGCGGAAGACGGTTCCATCAGGCGAGCCTCGTACAGGATTGAAGGTTCCAGGACCATCGTCTCCCTGCATCTGGATCCACGCCAAGCCATATTCATAGTGTTCCGCGAGCGCACTGGGGAGAAGTCTTGGACTGCCCCTGCCGTTGTTCGGAGGAAGGCTGCCGAGGTGGATTCTGGGTGGTTTGTTTCCTTCGATGGCTTTGATGCCCCGTCAGACACCGTTTTCGATGCTCTTTCGGATTGGTCGCAGGCTTCCAGCCCTGCCGTCAGATACTATTCCGGCACTGCGGCATATTCCAAGAAAGTCTTTGTCGATGAGTCGACGGTCGGCTCCGGAGAACTCTGGCTGGACCTTGGCGATGTTCGGAGCATTGCGGAAGTCTTTGTCAACGGCCACAATGTGGGCATCGGCTGGAAGGCTCCGTTTCGTTTCAATATTTCTGAATATGTCAGGGCGGGGGAGAATGACCTTGTGGTAAAGGTTACCAACTCGTGGACGAATCGCCTCATTGGCGATCTGCAGCCGAACGCAAAGAAATTCACATGGACCTCCCGTAATCTTTACGTAGAAGAATCTCCCCTCCGGAAAGCCGGCCTCCTCGGCCCCGTTACCATTGAGGTTCTGGATTTGACCTGGAATAAGTCAAAGGAAATATGGTGACAAACAAGAGAGGGGGCCTCGGAGTCTGTCAGACTGCAGAGGCACCCTCTCGTTCGATTCGTTATATTAAGAGAGCTCTTTTAAAGCACCTCTATCTGTACGTTGTCGAGGAACCAGCGGTGGAGTATCTTGGTTGACGCTACAGAACCGGTGTAGTCCGTAGGGTGGACAATCACTCTGGTGTCGGCATCTGCGCCCTTTACCATGAAGGACTCGGTCTTCCAAGTCCAGTAATCATTGGTGTACTCAACCTTCTTTTCTCCGTTGATGGTACCCTTGCCTTCGACTTCGACCACAAGATTGAAGACGTCGCTGGCATTCTTGCCCCAGTCGAAACTTACGATCATGTTTCCGGAAGCCCCCAAAGTGACAGCCGGAAGCCTGATGCCGTTGACATTGGAAGTCTTGCTGAACTTGAGGTAGTTTCCTTCGCAGACATAGACGGTCTTGGAGGAAGGCAAGAGAGCCTCGTAGCCCTTGGCCGTGAAAGCGTCCACGAAGCCAGGGATTGAATAGGAGGTGCCGATATTGACAGTCGCCTTGCTTCCCATGCTGTCTCCCTGAGTACGTTTGTTGTCCTTGTCCCACTGGACGAAAGGTGCCACCCAATCGAAGTTGTCCGAGAAGGCAACCGTTCCTTTAGGGGTCTGGCTGACCGTGAGGACAGCCTCAAGGTTGTTGGCGGTGTTGTAGAAGCGGATTGTTCCGATCCTGTTGTCGCCGCTCGTATTAGCGCCGACGCTGTAAGAATGGGAAGAGGTTGAGACTATCGAGGAAACCGTAGGCGACGGCTTAGGGGTGATCCAGTCGCCATTGATCTGAACCTCATAGCTTACGTTAGCTTGGACGTTTACCGTGAAATCGCCTCCGTCGGAAGGAATTGAAATAGAGTTGCCGCTCGAAAGAGAGATGAGCGGGTCGAGATTTCCTCCCGCTGCTGACTGGACGACATTCACTACAGCGGTCGAAAGACTGGAAGTAACGGTGATCTTGGCCTGACGCAGGCTGGAGAGAGTGCTAGGCTCGCAGGTTACCGTGATCTCGGCAGGAGTTCCGGCGACGCCGGCATCTGGCGTGAGAGTGAGCCAAGAAGCGTCACTCTTCAGCGTGAAGGCTTGGTCAGAACTTACCGTGAAGGTAGCCGGAGCGGCAGGAGTTCCTTCGAAGGTCAGAAGATCAGTGGAGAGCTCTATGTTGGCTTCTACCGGATCAGGCTCTCCTGACTCGACCCCGTCACCCATCTTCGTTACATAGATGCCAGGCTGAGGGGCGGTCACAGGGGTTGCGCTGCCGGTGTTGCTCCTGATTGAAAGACGGGCGGAGCCGGTGTTGCGCTTTGCGAGGGCGCCCTTGCCGTTGGCCTGCCAGTTGGCGACGCAGCGGA
>JALCSU010000053.1 GCA_022653735.1 Bacteroidales bacterium | reverse complement strand
ACAACTACAAGGTTGTTTCTAAGGATGGCGGCACCGTGAACGAGAAAGTTCATTTCGAGTATGTTGAGGGAATGGAAGACTCTCATCTGGAGCTTCGCGGAGTCGTTAAGTACAAAAATAAGTCTTACAAGCTTCCTGTCAGGAAGGTTGCCGACGGTGTCAACACTACCTACATGCTGGTTGACAAGGGCGTATTCCCTCTCAAAGCCGACGGTTATCAGGCTATCCTGAAGCAGACCGCTGAGGGACAGATTCTGTATAACATCAACTCTGCAGATGTTCGTTCTAAGGAGCTCAAGGGTCAGTCAGTTAAGGATTTCCAGGCGGCTCTCGATGAGATTAAGGCTAATGAGAGAAAGACTCTCGTTGGGACGGAGGTCGTTGCTTACGCTTCTCCGGATGGCGGACAGAATCTCAACCAGAAACTTTCCGACAAGCGTTCCAAGACGGCTGACAAGGCTTGGAGCAAAGTCGTGAAGGGCAAGGAAGTAGCTGACCCTGAGGTTAAGAGTGTCGGCCAGGACTGGGAAGGCTTCCAGGAGCTGGTTCAGAATTCCGACATCGAAGATAAAGACCTGATTCTTCGTGTTCTGTCTATGTACAGCGATCCTGCTGTTCGTGAAAGCGAGATCAAGAACATGTCCAATGTCTACACTGACCTTAAGAGCAGCGTTCTCCCTGAGCTGCGCCGCGCCAGGTTCATTGCAAACGTTGAATATAAGAACTACACCGCAGACGAACTTCTCAAGCTCGTGGACGAGAACTCTGACGTTCTTGACGAGACTGCTCTTCTGCACGCAGCTACTCTCGTAAAAGACGAGAACGACAAGATTAAGCTCTACAACAAGGCTATCGATAAATATGACAGCGATGTCGCAAGGTACAATCTTGCCGCTACATACTTCAACAACGACGAACTCAGCAAGGCTGAAAACGCTCTGTCAAAAGTTGAGGATAAGGATGCCGACTACGAGAATGCTCTCGGTGCCATTGCTCTGAGGAAGGGCAACTACGACGAGGCTCTCAAGCACTTCAAGAATTCAGGCACCAACGCTGCTCAGACCAACATCGGAATCCTCGATATTCTCCAGGGCAATTACAGCAAAGCTGTTCAGGACATCAAAGACACCAAGGGCTGCTGCTCTAACCGCACCCTCGCATACATTCTGAACGGTCAGCTTGACAAGGCCGAGGCAGAAGTAAGCTGCAATCACGGTAAGGCTAACTACCTGAGGGCAATCATAGCAGCTCGCAAGGGCAATGCTTCCGACGTGAAGAAATATCTCGACATGGTTCAGAAGCAGGACAAGGCTCTTTACGAGAGGTCCCAGACCGACATCGAGTTCGCTGAATACAGATAATATTCCAGCTACACAATAATCCAAAAGAGACCGACCATTTTTTGGCCGGCCTCTTTTTTACCTGTTCTTCAATACTTTATCAGCATCTGTGCGATGCTTTTACGGTATTCAATCGGGGTCATATTCTTTTTCTTCGAAAAGGTCCGGATAAAATTGGACTTATTATTAAACCCGCATTCCCAGCATATCTCTGATGCGCTCAGCGTTGTAAAGGCCAGCAGGTTGCAGGCCTTCGCAATGCGCTGGTTATTGACGTAGCTAATAAAGGAAAGATTGGTCCTTTTCTTGAAGAAATGGGAAAATGCCGACTCCGACATATTCACCATTGAGGCAACGTCTTTGAGGCGTATTTCGTTGCTGATATTCTCGTCAATGTATTTGCACACCTTGGCTATTCTTCTTGATTTAGAGGATGTTACAATACTTTCGGGATCATAGTTGTTGCTCACTAGCCTCTTGCGGCTTGCAGTCGCTAGGAGGTTAAGGATATTCAGGAAGTTTACCGCAGTCTGAAAGCCTTGCATCTTTGTGAGCTCAATGATTTCATCTTTGATGCGGACAGCATCAGGGCCGGTGAAACTCAATCCGTGAACGGAGTCCTGAAGCAGTTGCTTGATAGGGAGGAAAAGCCGCTTGTCCAGGATGGGGAATGACAGGAGGTCCCCTGAAAATTGTATTGTGATCACGTGATTGGTTTCAAGTTCTGATTTCCATACGTGTCCAATATTGGGCCCTATCATCACAAGGTCGAAGTTGCTGAACTTTTCCTCTGAGTCACCGACGACCCTTGTGCCCTCGGTGTCCATTACCAGATTAATCTCGTATTCAGGATGGCAATGCACAGGATAGTCAAATTTTGCATTCGGGTGGTTCAGGATAATAAAAAGGTCTTCCTTGGTTATCGGGGTCACTTCTCGCTGTATATCGATCATTCCTTTATTTTTTTCAATGCTAAAATACATAGATATTCATTTAAAACAATACAGTAATTCAAAAAAGTATAATAATTTAACATTGATTTAAAACGATTGCCGCATATATACTCTTACCTTTGCTCTGTGTAAAAAACCAGCAATATGGCAGCATTGAATATCAGCGTCTGGGATTGTGTCATAATACTCGCATACATAGTTCTAATAATATGGTGGGGGCTTCGCCACGCTAGGTCGGACAGTGCTGGCTCATATTTTCTTGCAGGAAGATCCATGCCATGGTGGGTAGTCGGTCTTTCCCTATTTGCCGCTAGCATCTCGAGCACCACGCTCATCGGCCAGGCAGGATATGCCTATAATGCTGGAGTGGCCCCGTTCAACTACAATCTTATCGGCGTTGTAGTTCTGGTATTTTTCGCAACGTTCATTCTTCCTTTGTACATAAGATCTGGGATTTTCACGATTCCGGAGTTTCTGGAAAAGAGATATGACAAGAAGTCAAGATATTATTTCTCAGCGGTCTCCATTATCGGAAATATATTCTTAGATGCAGCAGGTGCCCTTTATGCAGCAGCTTTGATCATCAAATTGGTCTTCCCTGAGGTTGACCTAAGGCTGATCATCGCAGCATTCGCCATCGTTGCCGCATCTTACACCATACCTGGTGGGCTGTCCTCGGCAATAAGCACAGAACTGGTTCAGGCTGTGATACTTATCATAGGCTCGATTATTCTGACGATAGCCTGCTTCGCCAATGGCGGAGGAGAATATCTTGCAAGTCTGCTCAGCAGCGGAGACCTTTCCATAAAGCTTGTCAGGCCGCTTACGGATGCCGAGACTCCATGGTTGGGACTTATCGTTGGAATGCCGGTGTCTGGAATATATTTCTGGGCAAACAACCAGACTCTTGTCCAGAGGGTGCTGAGCGCAAAGAACGTTGATGAAGGCCGCAAGGGAGTGATGCTCGCCGGTTTCTTGACGCTGACTACTTTGTTCATAATCGTGTTCCCTGGAATTATAGCAAGAAAACTCTTTCCAGGAATAGAAATCGGTGATATGGTGTATCCTACGATGGTGATGAAGCTTCTGCCCGTCGGTCTTCTGGGCATAATGCTGGCTGCGTTGCTGGCCGCGCTGACTTCTACCATGAGTGCAATATTGAATTCTACGTCAACACTTTTCACGATGGACTTCTATGCGAAATTCAATCCGAGAGCAGACCAGAAGAAACTTGTCGCCGTGGGTAAGATCGCAGCCACTGCAATAGTCTTGATTGCCGCCCTCTGGGCTCCGCAAATTGAGAAGTTCGGGTCTTTGCTGAAGTATTATCAGGAAATGCTCTCTTATCTCGCTCCTCCGGTGGTGGCTGCGTTCCTTATGGGAATATTCTGCCGGCGCGTCAATGCGAAGGGAGCTTTCATCGGGTTGCTTTCCGGCCTTGTCGTGGCCGTTGCCTTACTGATATGGAAGGACGAAATTTTCGGCGGCCTCCACTTCCTGTATGTGATACCGATACTCCTCATCTTCAGCATGATGGTCATATATCTGTCCAGCCTTGCCTCTCCGGCTCCTTCCCCCGAAAAACTTGAGTCTACGATGTTCAAGATGAGTGATTTTAGGGATGAGACAGCAGTCCTAAGAACTAAGCCGTGGTATTCAAATTACAGGGTTTTGGGAGGAACTCTACTAGTCGCATGCGCCCTGATGCTTTTTGTCTTAAGATAATTAATATCAATAATATGAAACTGGTAAAATACTCCGGAAATCCCATTGTCGCTCCAAATCCAGCCAATCAGTGGGAGAATCTCGTCACCTGTAATCCTGGCGTCATTTACTCCGACGGTGTGTTCTATATGCTGTATAGGGCGGCTGGAGATGACGAAAATCACGTAATAAGGTTAGGGCTTGCTCAGAGCAGCGATGGGCTGAATTTCAAAAGAATGTCTGAGAACCCCGTCTTCTCGCCGAGCGTTGACGGTCCTGACAGCGGCTGCGTGGAAGATCCGAGAATTATCAGGTTGGGGGAAGATTTCTATGTTACTTATGCCTACAGGCCATATTCTCCGGGACGATATTGGACATTCCCACACGATGTCGTAAGATTGCCTGAATGCGGGGCTGATGCTCCAAAGGCATGGGCTGCCAATCTTGGAAACACGGGCCTTGCACTGACAAGGGATTTCAAATATTTCAGACGTCTGGGGAGGCTTACGTCTCCAGTTCTGGATGATAGGGATGTAATTCTCTTTCCGGATAAGGTAGGCGGAAAGTATGTGATGCTGCATCGTCCCAAGGAATATGTCGGCCCTGAATATGGAGTGGAATATCCTTCAATATGGATGAAGTTCTCGGATGATATACTTGATTGGGAAAGCAAGGAGAGTCATCTCCTCATTACCGGGAAGAAGGGTACCTGGGAGGAGAAGATAGGTGGCAGCACACCTCCGATCTTGACAGAGGATGGCTGGCTGATGATATATCACGGTGTGGCGAACGGTGGCAAGGCGGCCTATCAGGTGGGCGCATTGCTCTTGGATAGGGGAAATCCGCTTAAGGTCCTAGCTAGGACTCCGGAACCGATTCTTTCTCCTGAGGAATGGTATGAGACGGAAGGGTTCTACAGCCATTGTGTATTCCCGACAGGGAATGTTGTCGTTGATGGGATTTTCTATCTCTATTATGGAGGAGCTGACAGATATGTTGGAGTAGCAACATGCCCTCTGAAAGATCTTCTATTCTACTTGAAGGAAGAATGTGGTATATGATATTCAAAAAAGCATAATTAAATATTAATTTCTAGAACTATTAACAGTTATTTTATGAGAGTGAAATTATTGGAAATCCTCTTGCTCCTGCTTGCATTGTGCCTGACCGGGGGAGGAAAGCTGTTCGCTCAGACTGCGGACCGTATTGACGTGTCCGGAACGGTCGTTGACCGCAACGGAGAACCTGTCACAGGCGCTTCCGTCATCGTAATTGGGCCTATGAAGGGAACAATCACGGATTTGGATGGCGTATTCTACCTCTCAGGCGTGCCGAAGAATGCCACGCTCTCTGTTGACCTGCTCGGTTACAAGACTTGTACCCTTCCTGTCTCAGGGAGGTCAAAAGTTGAAATCGTACTCGAAGAAGATACGATGACTCTTGAGGAAAGTGTTGTAGTCGGATATGGACAAATGAAGAAAAGCGATCTTACCGGATCTGTCGCATCGGTCAAGCCGGAGAAACTCACGGACATTCCTGCAAATTCAATCGACGGCCTCCTCCAAGGACGTGTAGCAGGAGTTCAGGTTATAAACTCTTCTCAGGATCCGGGAGCTTCCTCTACGATTAGAATAAGGGGAAATTCATCCCTGAACGGATCCAATGCCCCGCTTGTGGTCATTGATGGCTTTCCTTATGGTGAGGCCGGCGATCTCAAGCAGATTAACCCTCAGGATATCGTGTCAATGGAAGTCCTCAAGGATGCCTCGGCTTCTGCAATTTACGGCTCTAGAGGAGCCAACGGCGTCATACTCATCACGACGAGAAAGGCAAAGGAGAGCAATACTAGGATCACTGTTCGCCAGCAGACAACAATGTCCCAATTCTCTTCCAAACTGAACCTCTGGAGGGATCCTGTGCTTATGGCGATGCTATCTAATGAGTCGAATATCAATGCTGGTCTTACTCCTTCATATGTAGGCGCAGTTAATGCAAACGGAGTATACTACCCTTCGATTGAGGAACTTAAGACTACTTGGACCACCAATACGAGATGGGATGACATTGTTTTCCGCGATGTTCCTCTCTCGGACAATACGACTGTCCAGGTACAGAGCAGCAATGATAGGACAACCTTCATGGCCTCCGCAAACTACTATCGCGACAACGGCATGTACATCAAGGACTATTATCAAAAATATGGTGGCAACTTTTCGGTTGAGCATAAGATTTATGATAATCTTAGGATGAAGGCAGGTGCAAACTTGACGCGTAACAAAAGACACAACAACGGCGGCCTGTCATATTCAAGAAATCCGATTTTCCCGGTCTATAATGAGAACGGTGACTATTGGCAGTACAGTGCTCAGGATTATTATCATCCTCTCGCTCTTACGAATCTTCAGAAAAATGTCAGCACGGGTCTAGACTTGATTTCGTTCGCATCCATAAGCTGGGATGTGCTTGATTGCCTGAATATCAGCTCACAGCTCAACTACAAGCACGGAGAGTCCATTACTGACAAGTACTTCCCTAAGAAATATTCTGAAAAAGGAACCTTCAATGACGGTTATGGTTCCATAAACAACTGGAAAGACGACAATGTGGTCGTGGATGCGTATGCTACATTTGACAAGACATTTTCCGGGGAGCATCATTTCACTGCGATGGCCGGTTACTCTTATGAGAATTATCAGTCCAGAAGCTCCTTCCTTGCATCAAAAGGCTATGTAAACGAGTCTCTCGGCAATGAGAACCTCGCTTCCGGTAATCCTGAAACCTATTCCATTAGCAACGGCGCATACAAGACGGAACTCGTTTCTGCCATGACCCGTCTCAACTACTCCTATGACAACCGATATTTCGTCACGTTCACAGCTCGTGCTGATGGTTCGTCGAAATTCGGAAAAGACAACAAATGGGCATTCTTCCCTTCCGGAGCATTGGGCTGGAAGATTAACGAAGAATCTTTCCTTAAAGATGCCAAGTGGCTGGATGTGTTGAAAATCAGGGCTTCATATGGGGTTTCCGGGAATCAGGGAATTTCAGCATATCAGACATTGAGCCGCTATGGGCAGCATAAGTATTTCCACAACGGGGCTTGGGTGACAGCTATTGGGCCGGGCTATCAGTCGGGCTATGCTGGACAGGACGGAATTTATGCGGTTTGGAGCGGCATTCCTAATATGGGACTTAAATGGGAGACCACCTCGCAGGTAGATGTCGGACTCGATTTCTCAGCGTTCGGCAATAGGCTTAATGTTACCCTGGACTGGTACGACAAAGTTACTAAGGACCTCCTTCGTAAACGGAATATCGCTCCGTCCTCAGGATATGATAAGATGTGGGTGAATGACGGAAAAATTCGCAACAGAGGCATCGAGCTGACTCTCGACGGAATAATATTCAGCAACAAGGACTGGAATGTGGGAGGAACCTTCGTGTTCTCCAGAAACAGGAACAAGGTGCTCAGCCTCGGCAATGCGGTAGAGGCGGGCTTGAACACTGACAAGCGGACAGGAATGCAGTTTGAGTATTATGGAAACAGCATGGGGCAGTTCCACTCATACACCAATATCCTTGCGGTTGGCCAGCCGATGTACGTATTTTACGGTTATCAGGTAGACGGGATGGTCCAGTCGCTGGCCGAGGGACTTGAGGCAGGCCTCACAGGAGATGATGCCCAACCCGGAGAATTCAAATATATGGACATATACAATGAAGACGGGATGGTCACGGTCAATGAGGATGATAGATGCATAATCGGCGACCCTAACCCTGACTGGACGGCTTCGCTTGCGTTAGAAGCATCCTGGAAGCATCTTGACTTCAGCATATTCTTCAATGGAGTATTCGGCAATGACGTGCTGAATACCAAGCGCTTCGGACAGCCAGACAATTCGCCTCTACGCTGGACCGAGGACAATCCTACCAACAACTATCCGAGGCTCAATGCAAACCGACAGATCAAACTCTCTGACTGGTGGATAGAAGACGGATCTTTTGTCCGTATTCAGAGTATGACTCTCGGCTATACAGTTCCATTCAGGAAAAATGACAGGTCCAAGGCAGTGCGAATATATCTAAGTGGTGACAATCTGTTAACATTCACAGGTTTCGACGGATATGACCCTGAGGTCGGCATTCTCGGCATTTATTATGGCGGGTACCCGAGGCTCTGCAAGTGGACCATAGGCGTTGATTTTACATTCTAAAACATTGAAAGCGATGAAAATAAAAAATATTATACTGATGGTCGCCGGGATATCGGCACTGTTCTCCTGCTCTCTTGATGAATATCCGTATGGTTTCTATTCAGAGAAGAATTTCTATAAGACAGCCGCGGATGCTGAGTCATCGGTGAATTATATTTATGATGCGATAAACTACATTGAGTATTCCCGTTCAATAGTGTTTCTTGGAGATATGAACACAGATGTGATGTCCCCGAAGGGCGATGCCACGGCTGCAAACAAGGAACTTGACGGCTGGAAGCTCAGTAATCTCAATACGAATACGACTCTGGGAAATTTCTTCAAATATTCCTACATAACCATAAATAGGGCGAATTCTGTCATTAAAAATGTCGGAGCTGTGAGTTTCCTTGATGAGAAAACGAAGAACAGGTATGTTGGAGAAGCATATTTCATGAGAGGCTGGTCGTATTTTTGCCTTGCCCGCAACTTCGGGAAAGTCCCGATTCATAAAGAGCCGGTAACTACCCTTGATATGAGCGCAGTACCTGCTGCATCAACTCTCGATGAAATGTGGGATTTCATTATTTCCGATCTAGAGCAAGCTGTGTCTCTTCTTCCGTTTTATGACAAACCTGAGACGGGAAGGGCGGACAAGGCCGCGGCCTGCGGATTCCTTGCCAAGGTATATCTTTATATCGCCTCTGCTAAAGATCACGGTGCCCCTCAGTATTCCTCAATGAATTTTAACGTGGATGACTATTATGCCAAGGCTGTGGAATATGCGTCAATGGTGGTTGACAATCCAGAGCAGACGACTTATGGTTTCGTGGATAATCTTCTGGATATTTATGATGTAGAGAAACCGGACGGGTCCGAGAATATATTCCTTATGTCAATGGACAGGACAGGAGAGAGCGAAGGCCAATATTCAAAGATATCCAAGATGTATATTCCGTACATATCCGGAGCAACTGTATATCTCAGGCAGGGCGACAGCAACGATTTCATAAAGACACACGACGGATGGGGAGAGTACAGGACCGATTTGGACTTCTATGCTTCATTCGAGAGCGGGGACAAGAGACACGACTGGCTATTCTGCAATCAGGTTTATAACGAGGGTGGCAATGTGATTGCATCCGTTGCTGACGGAAAGTTGAGATATCCGTTCTGCCGTAAGTTCATTGACCCGAACTTTGCAGGAGATAAGACATCAACAAGACCTTTCCTTCTGAGGTATTCAGACGTTGCTCTTATTTATGCTGAAGCAGCTGGTCCGACTGAGAAATCTTATAGCCTCGTTAATTATATTCGTAACAGGGCAGGCCTTGGCGAGCTAGCCCCTGGTCTCGACAAGGATTCTTTCAGAGAAGCCGTGCTTCATGAGAGAAAATACGAACTTGCTTTTGAAGGCGATCAGTGCTACGATCTTCGTCGCTGGAATCGTCTCCATACCGATATTACTGAGGCGAAAGCACAGGGGTACACTGCTGAAGACCTAGTCTTCTATCCGATACCAAAGGTAGAGACAGATCTTAATCCTAATCTTTGATGAAGATTGAAGAAACAAATAATTGTGATTATTATGAATAAGTTCAGATACATTATTGCAGCGGCAATCTCCTTGAGCGCCATTGCATCCTGCCAGAAGGATCCATGGTCAGATATTGCTGACGGCGACTGGAACCACGAGCGGTCCATCATAGACATAAAGTTTAAAGGGCAGGCAGGAACGCCGGTGATAACAAATACGGGTGCAGAGACAGGAACTGTTGACCTTCAGCTGGCTACCGCATACGTGGATGACCTGTCCAAGGTTGAGGTGGAATATATTACCCTGTCATACAAGGCGAAAGGATCGATTGAGTCTGGAGGTACGATTGACTTCACGGTGCCTTCTCCAGAAATTGCCGTAACTTCTCCTAATGGCGATGTTAGGACGTACAAAATCAATATGACCGAGTTCACGGAGACTCTGACTGGCAAGTACAAGATTACGTCATCCAAGGTTTTCGGAGGAACTGGACCCATGTATGGTGGTGGGGCCGTGATGGATCCTGCTACGAAATCATGGTGTTGGAATTCAAAGGGTTTCGGACCGTCAGCGGAATATGATGACTATCTTGAGATAACTCTTGATGAGATTACAGACGACGGTAACACTGTTGGCACCTGCATCCATTATGGCGGAGTTGACGGAAAGCATTGGAACTGCATTTTCGAAGCCAACATGAATAAGGAAGGGAAAGACCAGATTGACTTGCACAAGTTTTATCGTCAGATTCCTATAGGAAAGAGCATATGGAAAAGGAGTTACTCCGACAATACAATCACTTTCACTGACTCGAGTGGCAGGGAAACTGTTGCATCCTTGATGGAGAGCGGCACATACGAGATTTATAATCAAGATGGCTACACTCATTCCATCACTATCGATGACTATGCTTTCTCCTTTGCCTTGTCAGGCAAGGATGACTGGACCAATATTTTCTCAGACTATGACAAGTTCGTGAAACGCCCGAGGGCATACTTCGTGATGGTGACCCCGGTCGATGAAATCCCTCAGGAATCGATGACAGAGGGTACCGAAGGAGATCTCACCCCACCGGAGCCTGAACCAGAGCCGGTATTTGAGCTAGAAGGCACGTATTCGCTTACTAGATTCACCGTGTTCGGTGGCTGCGATTCACCTGCATTCGTCAACCCTGCCGACAAAAGCTGGATGTGGAACTCGTCTGTGAACAATGAAAAAGACAATAAACTTGTCTTGGAAGTTAGTGAGGTTCTTGAGGATGGGACAATGAAGGGCAATGCTGATTATCAGCCTGGTGCAGATGGCAAGTACTGGGACTGCATTATGCTGGCGTCGAAGAACAAATGGGGTACGGGAGCTCTTAACCTTAGTTCTTCATACGGCCTCCTTCCGAAGGGGAAGAGTACCTTTGTATATGACCCGGAGGCAGGCACATTGGCCTTTACCTCGGGTATCATCACAGTCACTGTCCGTTTCCTCACCTCTGGCACATACAAGTTCGGAGAGAATGAGAAGGAATTGACAGTCAGTGACGTTGCCCTAGATTTTGACCTTGGTTACTCAGGTATTCCGGAGGGTTATAATAAGAGTTGGCTGTGGACTGACTTCGACAGATTCGCCGTAGGCCAGAGAAATTATGTGATGTTGTTCTCCAAGGACGAGACTCCAGCAGAATGATGAAATACGTTACAACAATCATTATGCTTGCGCTGGTGTTGTCCTGTGGGAGAATAGGGGGTGATCGCATCATTGTTAGCGTGGATTCCGGCTGCATTCTCAGTCGGGATTATCTGGGCAACGGCGTAGAATGGGATCCGTACGATGAGGCTCTGTCCTGGGGATCTGAGGTTAGCGATGCGGATTGGGAGAAACTAGAGGCGAGGCTCGACTATATGCGTCCGGGCTATGTCAGATGCATGATCAACAGTCCTTTCACTTACTATGATGCGCAGACAGGACGTTATGACAGGACTAGGAACATAGGAGCGCTTGCCCGCCTTCTTGATTATTGCCAGGAGCATGGGGTGAACGTCATTTTTGGAGAGTACAATCCTCCCCGCTGGGATATGAAGGATTCGGAAGAATGGGTCAGAATGTCTGTAGACTTCCTTAACTGGCTGGTCATTGAACGTGGCTACGATTGCATAAAACAGTTCGTCATATTCAATGAACCTGACGGGAACTGGGCTTCCACCAACGGAGATTATGAATTTTGGCTATCAATGGCGCGCCGCTTTGATGCTAGGATGTCAGAATGTCCCGGCTTGAAAGAGAAAGTTAGGCTTGCTGCTCCTGACGCTGTGATGAATTACAGGAATCCTGCCTCCAAATACGATTCTGAGGGCTGGGTCGTGAACGCTGCAAGAGATCTTGGTGATATTGCCGGTATATACGATGTGCATGCTTACCCAGGAAGGCGGTTCGTTTTGAGTGGTGATTTCTGCAAATCAATGGTTTCGATGAGGTCAAATGTCCCTTCTGACTTTCGTATCGTGCTCGGAGAGGCTGGGTACAAATACCAGAGTGATCCGGCGGATTCTTTATATTGGAAAGAATATCAGAGAAGATGCGAAGGGCATCCATATACTAGAGGGTCTGATTGCAATATGCTTGTGTATGATTATTTTTATGCGCTTGACATGCCGTTTCTTGCGATGGAATCAATGAATGCAGGCTTCTCGGGCATCGCTGCTTGGATGCTAGACGATGCAATGCATACCAATGGAGATTCTGGACGACCGGAGGATTTGAAAATATGGGGGATGTGGAATATTCTCGGAGAGGAAGTCTTCGATGATGCATCGCAAGAGGATGTAAGGCCGTGGTATTATACATGGTCCTTGATTTGCAAATATTTTCCTTCCGGTTCTGATATCCTCAAGGTCGATGTGGACAAGTGCTACGGATTCACTGCTGCGGCAGCGGTGAAAGATGGGAAAATGTCTGTGGCTATGGTCAACTGCAATGAAGAAGATAAAGCGATTGCGATAGCCCTTCCGAGAGCTCTAGAAGACGCATCGATTTTCTCGTTCTCGAGACCAGGGACGCTGACAGAAACAGCTGCTCCTGAGAAGCGCATGCTGAGAATGAACCTTCCTGCGGAGAGTTTCCTTCTCCTTACGGAAATGAAGTATGACGATTAATTGATTTAATATGAAGACAATATCAAAGCTTATCCTGCTTTCCACAATTGTCCAGGCAATGTCCTGTGGCGGTGTGGAAAAGGCCGAAGGCGTGAAGGAGAATGAAATTGATGAGGAGGTCTCCGAGCTTACGCTTTGTGATGCCTCGGCCACAGCAAAGACTAGGGCCCTCTATGCCAATCTCTGGAAGATTCAGCAAAAAGGGTTTATGTTCGGTCATCACGATGATCTTATGTATGGCAGATATTGGTATAACGAGCCGGGTAGATCAGATACGAAGGATGTCTGCGGGGATTATCCAGCCGTATATAGCCTCGACTTGGCGGAGATGTCAGATGACAGGAGGGAGTCCTCAGCCGATGAGAATGCCATTAGGATGCGTTGCATCAAAGAGGCTTATGACAGAGGCATTGTGATTACGGCCTGCTGGCACATCAACAACCCCTTGACAGGGGGGGATTCCTGGGATAATTCAAATAATAAGGTGGTTTCCTCTATTCTTGAAGAAGGGAGTGAGACGAATCTCAAGTTCAAGGGCTGGCTGGACAATCTAGCAGAAGCTGTTTTAGATATGAAAGGATCGGACGGGGAACTCATTCCTATCATATTCAGGCCTTTCCACGAACATACTCAGACTTGGTCCTGGTGGGGTTCCTCTTGTACCACCACCGAGGAATATGTCGCATTGTGGAAATATGTCATCACGTATCTGAGGGATACCAAGGGAGTGCATAATCTCATATATGCCATCTCCCCGCAGATGGACAGCGCCAAGACTGTTGAGGACTTCTACTTTAGATGGCCGGGTGACAACTGGGTCGATTTCGTAGGGATGGACTGCTATCAGGGCATCAACAATTCCGTTTTCGTTAATAATCTTAAGGCCATTTCTAAGGTGTCGGCTGACAAGCGCAAGCCTTGTGGAGTTACAGAGACTGGTGTGGAGGGTTTCAAAACGATCGATTACTGGACAGTTAACATACACGCCCCGATGACAGGAAGAAGGGTTAGCATGGTCGTTACCTGGAGGAATAAGTTCGTCGGAGCCAATGAGAGTGACAAGCATTTCTTCTCTGTGTATAAGGGACATCCGTCAGAAGCTGATTTTGTTAAGATGTACAATCAGGGCAATACATTTTTCTGCAAGGATCTTCCCGATATGTATTCAATGCCTTCTGGAATGACCGTGAGATGAGTTCGGCTCAAAAAAGAGGCCGACCCATTAGTGAGTCGGTCTCCTACTTTGTGTGATGTATATTATATGTCGGGCTTTACTCGGTCTCGATGTCGGTTGGGTCTAGTTCAACCCAAGGGTTGGTGGTGATGCTTCCCGTGGTGACGCCATCCTTGCCAACCATGAGGGCAAGATTGTAAACCGTGTCGCTGTCCAGGGTAATCTCCGTCGTGGATTTCCACGTGTAAGTCTTGTCGCCAATCGTGACCTCCACGCTTAATGCGCCGCTTCCGAGGGTCTGTGGGATAAGGATGCATTCGTATCCCGCCCTGGCCTTTGTCGTCAAGCCATCGCCTGCAAAATAGTCTCCAGCAAAAGGGGCGATTCCATTCACGTTGGTCAGATTGCTGAGTTCGTTTGTGGCAAGGTTCCATGAGGCCTGTGTGCATGAGCCTTTCACACTCACAGCAGTGACAGGGTTGGTCTCCGTGCTGTTGGTCCCGAGGTTGAATTCAGTGCCGAGCTCCAGCATAAGATTGATCTTGGATAGCCTATGATTGAGGGTAATGTTAAGCCAGCCTTCAGTTGTGAGGCCTGTAGCTGGATTTACCTCGGTTTTTGGCATATAGAGGAAATCAGAGGCCACAATGCCTTGCTCGCTGTTCTGCAAAGAAAAAACATTGATCGTGACGAGGCTGTTGCCTTTCCATTCTTCTGCAGTAGGAGCGTTTTTAATTGTCGCAGCGGACACATTGACTTTCTGAGTCTTGTTCTGCCACAGCATAAGGAGAGGGCTGTCTGTCGAAGCTGCATCGTAGGTGTTCCAAATGCTGTTTTCTTTCACGATGTGCGCATTGTAAGTGTATTTCTCGTTCGCAGGATTCTCGATGAAAAGGTAGAAGTCGGAAAGATTCGATGTCTTTACGCCCGCTCTTGTCTGCGGATTATTTACTCCAGCTGAGATGCGGATGACCCCGTCTGCTGGGAAGTTGTCATTACCTACCTGCAAGTCTTCGTGCTGGCTGCAGGACGCAGCGAAAAGCGCTGACGTGGCGAATATTGCCAATTTATTGATATTCTTCATATTAATATTTTCGTTATTATGATTGATCATTTCTGTCCTACAGGGCTATTCCCTCACCGATGTTTCCGCTTCCGGTCCAGTCGGCTACTTGTACGTCACTCAGCAGAAGCTTATCCTTGCCTACGGTGAGGAGGTATGTGAAGCTTTACCCGTCACCGTAATTGATTGCAGGCAGGGTAGCGCGGAGTTCTTTGCCATTCACGGTGAGGACAATCACATGCCCGTTCTTCGGTTGCTGGCTGCAAGTGAGTGCGGTGTAAGTCGTGCCTACCGTGCCGTCGCCCTTTCTGGGAAGTCTGTGCCTGAATCCCCGAAAATAGGAAAACAAGCAACGCTATTAACATGATTTTCTTATGCATCATATATCAATTATGATTTTGATTCTTGCAAATATTACTTTCCGTTGCTTTCCGGGAAATCTGAAAGGGCAGCTGCCTGCCCGACAGATATAACTTCGAACGCTTCCAATTGCGCCTTACGAGGTCTCTTAGCGTATCTTTCGAAAGGTCTTCCAAGAGGTGTTTGTGCGCCAGTCCGTCAAAGGGCACAGAAAAAGGTCGGAGATATGTTATGGTCTCTTCCCGCATTGACACTTCGATGAGCGTCCTGCTCATCGCTACGGAGAAACCAATTGTCATCCCTCCTCTTCTGTTCTCTGCGATATATACCCAATAGACCGTTCTCATTTGTGCCATCCCGTCGAATGCGTTGCAAAAATAAAATGGGGCGGCGAAGGTGACGTTTCATATTTGAAAAAAGATGTGTCATATTTGTAATTTACTGAAGTACAGCAATATATGAATATGGCAATGGCTGCTTCAAACCATTTTCCTTGGGAGGGAAGGGGAGCGGCAGCCATAGGGGATTGCAAGAGAATTTCTCCTATTCTTTCAGAAACGAATGAATATACCGGCCAAGTGTATTTCTATCCACCTTGCAAATTTCAGCAATCTTTCTTTGGGATATGCCGTTCTCGAGCAGTTCTTTGATGAGAGTTCTCTTGGGGAAGAGCTTATACTTTGCCTCATCTGTCTTTTTGCCAACTGGCCTACCCAAAACTATTCCCTCAGCTTTTTTCCGTGCTAACGCTTCTTTCGTTCGCTGACTGATGAGATTTCGCTCTATCTCTGCAGAGAGCCCGAATGCAAAGGCCAGTACTTTGCTCTGGATGTCCTCCCCTAGTCGGTAGTTGTCCTTAATAGTCCAGACCCTGCATTCTTTCGTCATACATATATTTAGAATCTCCATGATCATAAACAGATTTCTGCCAAGCCTGGATAGTTCGGCACAAATGATGAGGTCATCTTTCTGCACACGGTTGAGGAGTTTTCCCAGCTGGCGCTTGTTGAAATTTTTCGTTCCACTTATAGTTTCCTCAATCCAGCCATCAATGCACAGGCTTTCCCTAGAGCAAAAATTATTGATTTCAAACCTTTGATTTTCAACAGTCTGTTTGTCGCTGCTGACTCTGATGTAACCGTAAATCATACTTTTATAATGTA
>JALCSU010000052.1 GCA_022653735.1 Bacteroidales bacterium | reverse complement strand
TTTGGACAAAACCCGTCTTTCCATCGATGGAAAGGAATATGGCATCAAGGTGAACGAATTCATATTCATAGCAGAACTTGACAGCCTCTATGGCAGGAATCGCCTGGAAAAGATAGCACCAGTTTACACAATAGCACATATCAAATAACCATGAAAACCACGCTTCTTTCATCATTGATGCTTCTCATCGCAGCATCTTGCATCCAATCCCCTGATGCGCTGAAATGCGAATACCAAGAGAAAGACGTCCTTATCGACACTCAGAGCCCAAGGCTCTCCTGGATCAACCCGGAAGAGCAGACAGCCTACCAGATCCAAGTGTGTCCCAATGCCAGATTCCCCAAAAAAGAAGTCCTCTGGGATTCAGAAAAAGTGACTTCCGGCGAATCGCATCTGGTTAAATATTCAGGGCCATCGATGGCTCCAATGTCCGACTATTATTGGAGGGTACGCTTCTGGAACAAAGATGACAAAGCTTCCAGATGGAGCGTCCCTGCCAAGATGACCACAGGCATGTTCTCCGCAGAGGACTGGAAGGCAGAATGGATAGGCACGCCTTGGCAGGAACAATGCTGGGACAATTGGTACCCTGCCGCCCCTATGTTCCGGAAAGAATTCAACGCCGGAGCCGGCCTAGTGAGCGCAAAGGCTTTCATCTGTGGCTTAGGCTGGTTCGAGATGAGGCTGAACGGCGCCAAGGTGGGAGAAGACTACTTCGTGCCAGGCTTCACAGATTACGCTACGCGCCCGCACCTCTTGGAGGCTGCAGCCATACAGATAGACCCGGCCGTCACATATCACCGAGCATTCTACCTCTGCTATGACATCACATCCGAAATCAAGGCGGGGGACAATGCCGTCGGAGTCATTCTTGGCAACGGGTATCACAGCTCAATGCCGAACAACGTCAAAAATGAAAGCTTTGGAGTGCCTAAATTGATTTGCCAGATAAAGCTTACCTACAAAGACGGACACACCGAATATGTCTGCTCGGATGAATCTTGGAAGGTTCAGGAATCCCCTATGTCATTCAACGACTTGTACCTTGGCGAGAAATACGATGCGTCCAGAGCCGTGGACGGCTGGGACATGCCTGGCCTGGACGATGCCTCATGGGAACAAGCCGTGAAACTAAATGCCCCCGACGGCAAACTCACCGCCAACGTAGGGCCAGTAGACAGGGTCACCGAAACGCTTAAGCCAGTAAGACTGGAGAAGACCGGCGAGAATGCATGGAAAGTGGATTTCGGCAAGGAAATCTCCGGCTGGATAAGATTTGATTCAGTCATCGGGAAAACAGGCGACACGCTCAAAGTCAAATATATATCCGAAAGCCCTGTCGGAAGTTTCGAATACAGATTCGACAAGCCGGAGATGTCCGCTTCCATTCCACACTTCACATGGTACACTTTCAGGGAAGCCGAAATCTCGGGCATTCCTGACCTGACGACAGAGAACCTGGTCGCCCAGGCCGTAAATACGGACGTGCCGCTGGATGCCGTCTTCGAATGCTCCGACACCCTCCTGAACAAAATAAATGAAATCTGGAGACGATCCCAGATGAACAATATGCACGGCGGAGTGGCCAGCGACTGCCCTCACCGTGAAAGGATGGCTTACACTGGAGATGGCCAGATTGCAATGAAGACGGTTCTGTACAATTTCGACGCAGCCGGGTTCTACAACAAATGGATAGGCGACATAATCGGAAGCCAGAACCCAGAGACAGGCTACGTGCCGAACGGAGCGCCTTGGGAGCCAGTCTGCGGCGGAGGACCGGAATGGGGTGCGGCGATATGCGTCATGCCTTGGGAATTTTATAATCAATATGGCGACAAGGACATTCTAGCGAAGTCGCTGAAAGGAATGAAGGAATATTGCAGATACTATGGCACTTGGCAGCGTCCTGACGGGACGGTTTTAGTCAATAGGACGAGGCCGGATGGGACGCCTTCGCCTTGGTATAATCTGGGAGAATGGGTGCCGGCCTATCAGCTGCCTAGCGATGCCCTAGTGCATACTTTCTACTACTGGCTTTGCCTTGACATCACTTCCAGGACGGCAACGGCTTTGGGAGACGATGCCACCGCAAATGAATATTCCGCATTAGCCGCATCTGTGAAGAATGCCTTCAACAACGTCTTCTATGATGCCGACTCACTGAGCTACGGGGATTTTGGCAGCAATGTCTTCGCCCTCTACATGGGTGTCCCAGACGATCGCTATGAAGCCGTACGGGAAACTCTGCGTAAAGAGCTGGAAGTCAAATACAAAAAGCATCTCAACACAGGCATGCTCGGAACCAGATTCCTGTTCGAGACCCTGTCCATGAACGGCCTTGGCGACCTTGCCCTCGACATTATGAAGCAGGAGGATTACCCTAGCTACGGATGGTGGATCAAACAGGGAGCAACCACGACCTGGGAGCAGTGGGACGGCGGAAACTCGCACGACCATCCATTCCTTGGCAGTGCCCTCACATGGTACTACAGAATACTCGCAGGGGTGGACACTGATCCATGCAAACCAGGATTCCGTCACATCATCATCCGTCCTATGCCTGTTGCAGGCCTGGATAGGGTATATTACAAGACGATGACGCCTTACGGTGAAGTGTCTTCAGAAGTCACCCACGATGGCAGCAAAGTTTCCCTGAAGGTGAGCATTCCTACCGGCTGCAACGCCACGATTTATGTTCCGAAGAGCATTGACGCTGTCAAGAATGCTCGAAGCAACGGCAGAGGTTTCGGTGTAAATCCAGATTCGCCAGTGAGCCCATACGAAGACATATTCGACATTCATGAGGTTGGCTCGGGAACATATTCTTTCTAAAATATGGTGAATCCTGAGCTGAAAGCATTCATCGAGGCTGAAATCATTCCTGAGTACAAGAATTTCGGTCGTTCGCATAACGTTGAGCATGTCCAGAGGGTGATTTCAAACTCCCTCGAACTTGTCAAGTTCCTTGGGGACGGGAAGATAGACGAGAACATGGCATATGCCATTGCGGCATATCATGACCTCGGGATGAGTGGCCCGCGGGAGATCCATCATATCACTAGCGGCAAGATATTAATGGAAGACTCTCGCCTTAGGGAATGGTTCTCTCCGGAGCAGATTCAGGTGATGAAGGAAGCCGTGGAAGACCATAGAGCGTCCTCTGATCATGCCCCCAGAAGCATTTATGGACGAATCGTCGCCGAGGCAGACAGAGATCTTGAGCCAGATGTCGTGTTCACTCGTGCCATAGAATACGGGCTGGAACATTATCCGGAATTAGGCAAGGAGGCTCAATGGCTGCGCTTTGACGAGCACATGGACGAGAAATACAGCTCAAACGGATACATCACCCTGTGGATACCCGGCTCCCCTAACGAACGGAGCTTGAAGCAGGTCAGGGCCGTCATCGCCGACCGCGATGCGCTCCGCCGCACCTTCAACGAGATTTTTGACCGACTGAACCACATGAAGTGAGGGCATGTAGAGATCCAGGAGAAGTTGATTTCGTAAACCCATAGTGGTACTGTGCGATACTTTCAGTTCACTGAAAATAGAAATAATAATTGGGATCTACAAGTTGCGGAGACAGTTTGCCTGCGGAAACACTCACGAACCATTTGACCATACAAGGACCTGCCAGGCCGTGAGTTTGCAGTTCGCCCCCTTGGCAAAGTCCTTCTGCTTAAGCTTGATATGGGACATTACGTTCATGATTCCCTGAATCGCCTTCGTATTGTTACTTTCTGCTAAAAGCTGTGGGGTTCCGAGATTATATGCCTAAGGTTTATTCATGCTAAGAAAAACCATATTAAGTTGTTTAGCAATATTAATATAATAATAGTCAATAAGATACGCAACATACCCAAAGATTTCAACTTTAGCCTTTTTGAGATCAAATCCAAAACCCTGTGTTTAAGAATACACCACGTCATCCTGAACGACCCACCACGTCATCCTGAACGACCCATCACGTCATCCTGAACGACCCATCTCATCACGGTGTGCAATTCGACCCTTTTGCACACCGCGATGCCCGAAACCCCGTCACGGTGTGCAATTCGGCCCTTCTGCACACCGCAAGGCCCGAAACCCCCACATCATCCTGCACGTCCCACCACGTCATCCTGAACTTGATTCAGGATCTAGTTTCCGCAAACCTAGATTCCGGATCAAGTCCGGAATGACGGGGATAAACGAGCCCAGATTCCTGGTCAAGCACGGATGATGGAAGAAGGATGAACCAGTTTTACCGTCAACGTGAAATGTGGGGCTGCCAGCGAGGCTGTGGTCGATGTGGTTGCAAAGTATAATCCATGTCCTCGCTTAGAAGGACGAGAATTTATGGGCGACGGTATAATGCCACCGACTGGCTTGTAATGAATGACTGCGTTGCCCATCCAGTTCACAGAAAGGGGGTTGGCAATGGGGATACGTGTCCTCGGCGCTTATAATGAATATCGCCATTGCCTACGATTGTGAATAATCGAAATCTCTCTTCAAGGTTTCACAAAACCTTGTCGACGATGTGAATAAAGAATCGCATACGTATATTCAAACCGTTCGGAAGAAGTGTCTCGCAGAATGCCGTCGAGGCAGGCTGCACAGAAGTGCGTAGGGGAGGGCATGTCTCGACATCGAGACCTTCCAAGAGCCACGTTGTCGAGCAGCACCCCTTTGCAGAGCCACCGGAAGGACATACTCCGACAGCACTTTGCGAAAAACCACTACGCTGATCCAGAACGGCAAACACCGTCATCGCAAACCCGGTCATCCAGAACGACAAACACCGTCATCGCAAACTTGGTCATCCAGAACGACCAACCCCGTCATCGCAAACTTGGTCATCCAGAACGACAAACAACGTCATCGCGAACCCGGTCATCCTGTACGACCCACCCCGTCATCCTGAACTTGTTTCAGGATCTAGGCCTTAGATAATATAGATCTTTCCGCCAAGATGATAAGGCAGTTATTTTGCAATACTGCAACCAATGAGCGAATATCAGTCTGGATGCTTTTGCAGCGCAAGGTAGTGTAGCCCTGGGGTGCCTGGCTACAGACATGCAATGTTTTTTGCGAAGTTTTTCCTAGCGATTTTATGAGGGAATACGGAAAATATTCCGTAATTTAGTGTGACTTTCGGCTGGGATGCCGAGGGAACATATTCACTAAATTTAAACAGATCGAGATGTCATTGAACAAAGTAATGCTGATTGGTAACGTGGGGAAGGATCCTGAGATACGTTATCTTGATGGTGGCGGCCAAAATAATCCTAACGCCAAGGTTGCAAATTTCACTTTAGCAACATCCGAAAGGTATCGTGACCGCAACGGAAACCCTCAGGAGCGGACCGAGTGGCACAATATCGTAGCTTGGAGGAATAGCGCCGACATTGCTGAGAAATATGTAAAGAAGGGCACGCAGCTTTACATTGAGGGCAAGCTGCGCACTCGCGACTGGACTGACCAGAGCGGCAATAAACGCTATACTACCGAGGTTTACGTGGATAGCATGCAGCTCTTGGGAAGGAAGAGCGACAATCCAGGAGCTTCTGAAGGAGGACAGCAGTATGGAAGCCAGACGCAGTATGGCCGGCCAACGCCTCAATACTCCGCGCCATCGCAGCAGGCTTACGAACAGCCACAGCAGGCCCCGGCACCGCAGCAGGCTTACGGACAGCCACAGCAGGCCCCGCCATTGCAGCAGGTTTATTACCAGCCACAGCAACCAGCAGGCCCAATGCCTTCACAGCAGGCAACCGACGAGCCAAGCGATGATCTTCCATTCTAAATATTCCCAGGAACATGATTTGCGGACATTTCGCATATTTTGAAATATCAATAATAACAACGCATAGAGAAAACAATGAGTTCTAAAATCGATGTAGTCCTCGGGCTTCAATGGGGAGACGAGGGCAAAGGTAAGATTGTGGATGTGCTCGCAGGGCGCTATCCGGCAGTAGCCAGATTCCAGGGCGGCCCTAACGCCGGCCACTCGCTTCATTTCGACGGCAAAAGCTTTGTCGTAAGAAGCATCCCTTCCGGAATATTCAGAGAAGGCTCAGTGAACATAATCGGAAACGGAGTAGTTTTCGATCCCGTGACTTTCCGGGAAGAATGCAGCCAGATCGAGAAACTTGGAGTGAGTCCAAAAGATAAGGTCCTCATCTCCAAGAAAGCTCATCTCATACTCCCTACGCATCGTCTTCTGGACGCAGCCAGCGAAGCTGCCGCAGGCAGAGGCAAAATCGGCTCCACGCTCAAAGGCATCGGACCTACCTACACAGACAAAATTGCAAGGCACGGACTCAGGGTAGGCGACATCCTTGCTCCTGATTTCAAAGAACGCTTCGAGAAACTTAAGGCTAGGCATATTCAGATGATCAATGATTTGCACTACGAATGCGACCCTTCGAAGGACGAGGCGGCATGGATGGATGCGATTGAGTTCGTGAAGCAGTTCAGGCTGGTGGATTGCGAATATTTCGTCAATTCCTGGCTGGAATCGAAGCCTATGCTTGCAGAGGGTGCCCAAGGCTCCATGCTGGACGTGGACTACGGGTCTTATCCTTTCGTGACCTCATCCTCGACCACCATCGGAGGGGTCTGCACCGGACTCGGAGTCGCACCATCCCGCGTCGGCAAAGTCTACGGAATATTCAAGGCCTATTGCACTCGCGTTGGCAGCGGCCCGTTCCCTACCGAGTTATTCGACGAGACTGGCGAGAGGCTTCGCCAGATTGGTCATGAATATGGCGCCGTGACAGGCCGTCCTCGCCGTTGCGGCTGGCTCGACCTCGTCGCCCTGAGGTACACAGTGATGCTGAACGGAGTCACCGACCTAATCATGATGAAGTCTGACTGTCTGGACGATTTCGACTCCATTAAGGTCTGCACCTCCTACAAGGTTGACGGAAAGGAAACCAAGGAGCTTCCTTATGACATCTCCGCTCCGATAGAGCCAGTCTACACCGAATTCAAAGGGTGGAAAAGAGACCTGACCGGCGTTCGCAACGAAAACGAGCTTCCTACCGAGTTTGAGGAATATATCAAATTCATGGAAAGCTACTTAGGCGTGCCGATCAGCATAATTTCCCTCGGCCCGGACCGAGACGCCACAATCGAAAGGTGATATTTCAGAATTAAAAAGTAAGCTGACTAAAAGTAAAAGACTTGACCCGAGCCTAGAAAGTTAGACAAAAAACTTTCGGGGGTCGGGTCACTTTTTAGCCAGCTTCTTCATTGGTCTAGAGCATCACTCCGAACGAGACTTGCTGATGCATTTTCGGCCACCACTGACTGTCCATCAGGTCCATTGGCGAATATCTCACATAAAGCGAAAAGTGCTTCAGATTAAGCTGAGCCATCAAATCCACCGTGATAGGATTGCAGTGGACGAATTTGTACTTATCTTTCAGCTTGTTCCCATCAATGCTATACTTAGCCTTCAGGACGCTCTTCGTGTTGAATTCCATGACCGGCCCGACTGAGAAGCCATAGCCATTCTTTATGTTGTAGGAATATAACAACGGAACAGTTATGCTGAATACGCTGAGCCTCGAAAGCTTCGGCTTGGAGCCTGCCGGATAGGGCCCCGCCAATATGCTGCCATCCTCGTCACGGCTAAGCATCGTGTCACCGGTCATGGTGAAATTCCGGGAAAGGATTCCAAGCCCTAGAGAAAGGCTGTTGCGCTGCCAATATTTTTCAGCATAAAAACAGAAAGGCTGGATTTCTATGGACCTGGAAACGTTGAAATCCAACGGGTCGCTCGTGTTCGCATAAATAAGCCCGAATCCCATGCCTGAGAGCTCAAGCTGAGAATTTTCCTTGTTCTTGATTCTCCCGTAGAAGGGGATGTCGAAATCGATTACTTCCACGGAACCTGCGTCATTATTTTTCCTGATCGACGAATCGTTACGGCAAGAGTCTTTGTCTTGTGCCAGCGCCGGAAAAGAGGACAAAATCAACAAAGAGGCAGCTGCCACGTAATTTAGAATATTCATGTTTTTCATTTTACTTTCCTGTGTTTGAAAATTTTATTTAAATCGTCAGGCGTTGCTTCGCCCCTCATGTACACTACCGTGAGATAGGCCTCGCCATCGATGCGTTTCTGCTGGAAACCGATGTACTGGTAGAGAGACGGCTTCTGGCCTGAAAACCTCATCAGGCGGTAAACCAAATGCCCGTCAGCAGATACCTTTTCGTCATCTATGGCCGTTGCGGAATCATCCTCCAGCCAGCGCAGCACATGAGCTGTTTCCTCATCCGTAGCTTTGAAGCGGATGCTTTTGAAATAGTCTAGATTGTAGGCCTTCAATTCTTTGCCTTTCACGACAGACATGGTTACCTGCGAGCGAGGATGCCAATTGAAGACGCTATCGGTCTTGAAATTTTCCTGGGCCAGGGCTGAAGCAAGGCCCAGGAATGAAAATGCTATGCAAATAAAAATCTTTCTCATTCTTCTTCCGTGTTAAAGAAATCAGACAATTGATCGTAAACACCTGTGTCCGAAGACATTAACTCCGCAAGCGTGGACTCGACGTCATTCATCACCACCGCTTTGTCAGTGATCTTCGCGCCTTTGTAGAAGGTGACACAGACATTTTTGCGATTGTAGATGCCAAGCCCGATGCCGAAAAGGGTCACCAGGCATGCGGCAGCCACTGCTATTCTTGAATATATTGAATATGCTCTCTTCTTCTTGTCGGCCAGGCCTCGGCCTACAGCGAAGAAGCTCATGACGGCGCGCAATTCGTCATATTCCTTGGCAGCGCCTTCCGGAGAAGCCAGGAAATCCTTAAGTTCCTGTTCTTCCGAATCGGAAAGCATCCCCTCGAAATAACGGTCTGCATATTCTTTATAATCCTTCATATTCATTTTCATATTTTTCTCTGATTAATTTTCTAGCCCTCGAAATTTGCATTCTGACAGCCGCAGGCTGCATTCCAAGCCTTGACGATATGCTCTCGAAAGTCGCCCCCTCATATTCATGCATCCTCATGATCTCTCTCTGGAGAGGCGACAGCATCTCCTCGATCGAAGCTTCCACTTTCCTGAAAAGGGCCTCCTTTTCCATAGGGTCGCCATCGTCCGCAGCCACCTGCCTCCCATCAAGGCTTTCCATCCTCGTCCTGCTGACCTTGCGGTACTCATCGATGGTGATGTTTCTGGCAGTCTTCGCCAGCATGCCCTCAGCCTGAGACTCGTTGGCGAAATTCTTTCCCCAGAGCCGGCAGAAAGCATCCTGAAGCGCATCTTCAGAAGACATACCCCTTCTGCGCCTCAGCCGCATGAATGCTTTTGTCAGAAAATCATCAATCATCTTTTTTCGTCTTCACCTATAATACGAAAAGAGGGTGGGAATGTAACATACAAAAAAGGACGCCCTCGGCAGAACAACTGCATTAGGGCGCCCGACAAAGTAATGAAAATTTCCTACACCAGCCCGGAGAAGCCCATGAAGGCCATGGCCATGATGCCGACGGTGATTAGGGCGATAGGAAGGCCTTTGAATGCCTTAGGGACATCGTTCAGTTCCAAGTGCTCGCGAAGCCCGGCGAACAGAATCATCGCCAAGCCGTAACCCAAAGCCGTAGCGAAAGCATAGACGACTGCCTCACCGAGGTTCAGCATGTGAGCAGGGCCTCCACCGAAAGTGAATTCCTTAGTCACCACGTTGATGGCGACACCCAGCACAGCGCAGTTGGTGGTAATGAGCGGTAAATATATTCCTAAAGCCTGATAAAGCGAAGGGCTGATCTTCTTCAACACGATTTCCACCATCTGCACCAGAGCCGCTATCACCAAAATGAAGGCGATGGTCTGCAGAAACTCCAGATGCAAAGGCAAGAAAAGATATTTATTAATGAGATATGTCACCAGCGTGGACAGAGTGATCACGAAAACCACGGCTCCGGACATGCCAGTAGCAGTTGACGATTTGTTGGAAACGCCAAGGAAAGGACACGTGCCCAGGAACTGGGCCAGCATTATGTTATTGACGAATATCGCCGAGATTATTATGAGAAAATATTCCATGGCTTAATTCTTTTTAGCGATCTTGTTGAACAATACCATCAGATAGCCCAGCACCAGGAAAGCGCCAGGAGCCATCACGAACACTAGGATTCCGTCGCCGGAGATGAACTTGTAACCGAATATGGAGCCCATGCCGATAATCTCGCGGACAATGCCTATCACCGTAAGAGACATCGTGAAGCCCAAGCCAATTCCAAGCCCGTCCAGAGCCGAGTCCAGAATGCCATGCTTATTTGCAAAAGCCTCTGCCCTACCCAGAACGATGCAGTTCACGACGATGAGCGGGATGAATATTCCGAGGGTCTTGTACATTGCCGGGGTGTAAGCTTGCATGACGAACTGGAGAATGGTCACGAACGTCGCAATCACGACTATGTACACAGGAATGTGCACCTTGTCCGGAACCACAGGGGCAATCGCAGAAATGACTATGTTGGAGAGAACCAGCACGAACAGCGTGGCCAAGCCCATGCTGAGACCGTTGATGGCCGACGTAGTAGTGGCCAGCGTAGGGCACATTCCAAGAATGAGCACGAATGTAGGATTTTCCTTGAAGAACCCTTTTGTAAAAGTTTGTAATCTTGTCATGGCCTATTCTCCTTTAATATTTTTATAAGCCTCAACCGCATTCTTCACAGCCAGCGCGTAAGCCCTGGAAGTGATCGTGGAAGCAGTAATGGCATCGACATCCCCGCCGTCTTTCTTGACGGCTAGAATCTTGGACGAAGGGTCGAACCCTTTCCATTGAGCCTTAAATTGCTCGTCGGTCGTGCAGTTCGCCCCAAGGCCTGGGGTCTCGTTGTGAGACAGCACGGAAGTATTGTAGACGATTCCGTCAGTAGTTATCCCGACCATGAGCGTAAGAGCTCCACCAAAACCAGTCGCCTCGGACTTGATGGCGTATGCGACCACGGAGCCATCCTTCGAGCATTCGTAATATTCTGAATCCTTTCCCCCAACGCTAAGTGGCTTTGCATCAGAAATCTGAACCCCATCAGGCACCACTGCGCTGATGGACTCCATCAGTATGTTCTTATTCGTCTGCGCTATTGGCTCAGCAGTGACTGAATAGACGCCAGCGAGCAGAGCAGAGCAAATCAGGCAGGTCCCCGTTAGGACCAGCAGCATATTCGTTAAATTAGATTTTGCAGCCATAACTTATGCCCTCCCATATTTTTTCTGATGGAACCAGTTGTTTAGAAGAGGAACCGTACAGTTCATTATCAGTATAGCGAAGCTCATGCCCTCTGGGTAAGAGCCGAAATATCTTATCATCAATGTAAGGAAGCCTATTCCTATGCCATAGATCACTCCACCCTTCGTACTCATAGGAGAGGTCACGTAGTCGGTCGCCATAAAGCAGGAGCCGAGTAAAAGACCTCCGGTGAGAAGGTTGAAGACAGGATCCGTGAACTGAGCCGGATTGGCAAGCCAGAAAATCAGAGAGAAGCCAGCCACGGTACCCAGAATGGACAGCGTAATCCAAGGCTTGATCACCTTGCGAACGACGAGATAGATGAAACCTGCCAATATGGCTATGGCACAAGCCTCTCCAGCGGAACCGCCGATGTTGGCAAACAGCATCTGCGAATATGAATATCCATGCTGCGCCATGATGTCAGAGACCGAGCCACCTTGCATCAGACCTTCCTTGATGGCACCCAGAGGCGTCGCTCCAGAAACCGCATCCGCTCCGAAAAGCCCCTGAGGGATCTCCCAGCGTGTCATGTACTTAGGGAAAGAGATTAGCAGGAACACGCGGCCCACGAGCGCTGGATTGAAGACATTCTGCCCGAGCCCTCCAAAGGACATCTTCGCAACACCTATTGCAACCACAGCGCCAATGAAAACAACCCACCACGGAGTCGTGGAAGGCAGGTTTAGCGCCAGCAATATACCTGTGACCGCAGCAGAGAAATCCCCGATGGTGGAAGGCTTCTTCAGTAGATATCTAGTGATGAGATATTCAATTAATATGCAGGATAGGATGCTCACAGCGAGAACAAGCAACTCCCCAAGGCCATAGAAGACCACGGAAACTATTACTGTGGGCAATAGTGCTATTACTACGTCCAGCATCAGGTTCTTTGTGCGAACCTTAGAATGTATGTGAGGTGAAGGTGAAACAATTAATTTTTCCATGGCTATTCAGTTTTTGCTTTTTCAGCCTCAGCCTTTGCTTTGGCAGCCTCGGCTGCAGCCTTGGCGGCAACGGCGCGAGCTTTCAAGATTCCCATGACCTGCCCCCTTGCGAGGCTTATGATGTCGAGAAGAGGCAGGTTAGCAGGGCAGGTGTATAAGCAGCAGCCGCACTGAATGCAGTCTTGAGCGGCATTGCGCTCGAGAGCGGCAGCGTCACCAGCCTTGTAAAGACGATACAGCAGGAATGGCTCCAGACCCATAGGGCAAGCATCTGCGCATTTCCCGCAGCGGATGCAATGGCCTTCCGGCTCCCTCTTCGTCTGTTCTCTCGTAAGGAACAGGATAGAGCCAGTTCCCTTGAGGGTTGGTCCGTCCAAGTTAGATATAGCTTTTCCCATCATAGGACCGCCACTGATTATTTTAGCGGCATTTTCAGGAACGCCTCCAAGCTGATCGATTATGAATCGGAGTGGCGTGCCAACCCTGACGAGGACATTCGCCTGATGAGGGAAGCACTCGCCAGAAACAGTGATGGAATTTTCGAACAGAGGCTTGTTTTTCTGAACAGCCTCATAGACAGCCAAGGCCGTGGCCACGTTCTGAACAACGGCACCGACGTCAATCGGCAGCCCGCCAGACTTCACCTGACGGTGCATGACAGCATCAATGAGCTGTTTCTCTCCACCTTCCGGATATTTCTTCATCAGCGGAAGCACTTCTATTCCAGCATATTCAGGATCTTTCCCTCTCAATTCCGAAAGGACTTTCTGAATATTTTGTATTGCCTCCGGCTTGTTATCTTCGATTGCGATGGTGGCTTTGGCAACACCCAGCACATGCTTTATGAGGGCAGCGCCAACGACCACCTCGGCCCCTCTCTCGCGAAGGGTCCTGTCATCGGCAGTGATGTAAGGCTCGCACTCGCAGCCGTTGATGATAAGCATATCGCACGTCTTCCCCGGAGGAGGAGAAAGCTTCACGTGGGTCGGGAAGGTAGCGCCACCAAGGCCTACGATGCCGCCCAGCTTGATTTTCTCCAAAATAGCCTTGCCATCGGCAGGAATGTCAGCCACCAATGCATCGGACCTGTCAATAGACTCCAGCCATTCATCGCCCTCAACGGCAATTTCCACGGTAGGTTGTGCCTTTCCACCCTGATCCAGCGTGTCTTTTATGGACTTCACTGTTCCTGAAACGGAAGAATGAATATAGGCCGACATGAATCCGCCCGGCTCTCCGATTACCTGTCCGACCTTCACCTTGTCGCCTACTGCTACAACTGGCTTGGCTGGAGCGCCGATATGCTGAGACAGCGAAATGTAAACCACAGGAGGAACTGCAAGTTTCTCGATCTTGCACTCACGGGAGATCTTCGAGTCGCTTGGATGAATGCCACCCATTGAAAATGTTCTTCTTGCCATATTCTAGTCCTCCTTTTTCTCTACTGGTTTTGCGGCAGAAGCCTCTGCTGCTTTCGCTGCGGCCTCGGCCTCGCGGGCTTTCTTCTGACGCTCCAGGACGCGGGCCTTAACGGCAGCCTTATCCAGAGGCTTAGGGAAGTTCACCCCATGAATCGCTCCCCTAGGGCACATGGCCTCGCACTCGCGGCACAGCTTGCACTTCGTATAGTCTATGTAAGCCACATTGTTCAGGAACTGGATAGCGCCATGCTGGCAGGTCTTGTAGCATATTCCGCAACCAATGCAGGAAGCATCGCAAGCCTCCTTCGCCTCAGCCCCTTTAGTAAGGTTCCTGCAAGCCACGAACATTCTCATGCCCCTAGGCCCCTTATAGCGCAGCTCGATCAATCCCCTAGGGCAAGCCTTCACGCAGGCTCCGCAAGCCGTGCACTTTGTCTCATCCACGGTGGCAATGCCCAGAACCGGATCCACCTTGATAGCCCCGAACTGGCAGGCAGCCTCGCAATCCCCGCAGCCCAGGCAGCCGAAACGGCAAAGCGTATCCGGAGCTACTCCAACCTTGGTCTTGCAGCTCCTCGCTCCGTCATATTCATAAATTCTAGGCCTGTTCTCGCAGGTACCATTGCAACGAACCACGGCAACCATAGGAGCTTTCTCCTTGACCTCATAGCCAAGGATTGCAGCCACCTTTTTCATAACCTCGTTGCCGCCCACCGGGCAAAAATTATTGTCGAGATTCGGAGCCTTCACGGCAGCCTCGGCGAAAGCATGGCAGCCAGCAAAGCCGCAGCCTCCGCAGTTTGCCCCTGGCATCACCTTCTCGACCTCCTCTATTCGAGGATCCTCAACCACCTTGAAGCGTTGAGCGACAAGGTAGAGGGCAAGCGCAAGCAACAGACCCAAGGCTGTTATGATCACGATTGTCCAGATGATAGTAGAAGTCATATAATCAATCAATTAACGTTCCTAATATAAAACTCGTATTTTCCCTCAAGCCTCTCTCTGAAGAGATAGACTATGAAATAATATATAGCAACACCTCCGACAGACACTAGGCCTGCCAGAAGCTCGGATTTTCCAAGCGCGGACAAAGTTACTATTAAAATAAGTAAAATCACAACCGGAATGACGTACGATATCAACACAGCTTTCAACCCCAAAGACTGCCCCAGGCAGACCTCGACTTCTTCTCCGACATAATGAGGAGTGACTCCGTCGTTCGGCACATCGATGATTTTCTTCTTCGACTCGGCGGCGCTGCAAAGACCAGCTACTTGACAAGCCGAACAAGCAGATTCGGACACGATTTCGACTGAGATCTTGTCTGGTTCTATTGATGATATTCTGCCAGTATGAGATATTTCTTTCTTCGACATCATTTAACCAGAGAACTGAAAGGATGCTTAAGGCCTTCATAAGATTCCAGCCTTCCTTTGAACTGCCCTATCTTAAGCGGCGCGCTGAAATACACAGGAATGCGATTATCATCGTCCGAAATCCAGCAGAGCAGGTCAGAATCGCCAGAGAACACATCGCCGACGACCACTTCGAACCCGAATTTCAGGCATGTCACTCTGCCCAGGCCGGAAACGTTCTTGGTCTCTTTCCCAAAATACACGCAATGAAGCGTGTACACGTCATCATCCATGATGAAGGAAAGAGGATAGCGCTTGCCAACCTCGACTCCCGTCAAATCTATATTCCTAAGCAGGTAGAACATTGTCGGAATGTCCAGAGTGCAGCTCGTAAGCTCTTTCTGTAAAGAGAACTGACCCTTGCGAGAAGTCTCCATGTTCGCAGTAACGACTCCTTTATCCTTATACCATACGAAAGAGGAATTGTTATTCAGCCAATAACTTCCCTCCTTGGAAATCCGCTTGAATCTCACGGGAGAAAAGCCATCGCGAGTAAACCAAGAATCCAAAGTTTCCCTCACCTTAAAAAAGTTATCATAGAACTTCTGGGTCTGCCCCGAGATCGTAGCGTGAAAAACTTTCTTGCCATTCATCGTCGTCGTATCGACTTTCATGTAAGCATCGGCAACATCGGCATTTATCATGCCCCATTTATAATGTAGCTTGTATGAAAGATTTTCCCTGTCCCCGAAAGCCCTGTGGTTCTCGCTCAAATCCTTGACTGGCAGACAAGTTCTTTTGTCATTTCCGGCAAAAGAAGGCAAGCAGGACAACAGGACAAGAATCAACGTTGCATATCGAATTCTATTCATAGGCACTAAAAATCTGTGTTGCTTCCAAATTCACCGCCCTGGCCGATAGAGTCGAAATTCATGGCCGAATCCGTACCCTGAGCGCTTGCCTGAGCTGCGAGAGAGTCACTTGGCTCAATGAATCTAACCTGATCCCCCTTGAACAGCATAGGCACGGATCCAACCGCTCCGTTACGGTTCTTTGCGATTATGATCTCTGTATTCTCTTTATCTTCGGGAGTTTCCTGGCCGCTTGTAAGGCCAAGGAAAAACGGACGATGCAGGAATATCACCATGTCGGCATCTTGCTCGATGGAACCCGATTCCCTGAGGTCGCTCAGCTGAGGCTTCCCGTTGCTTCCTGCTCTTTGAACGGCCTGCCTCGAAAGCTGAGAGAGCGCAATTATAGGAATATTCAGTTCCTTGGCGGTGGCTTTCAAGCCTCTGGAAATGGCGGCAACCTCTTGCTCACGCATGCCCCTAAGCTCTTTAGGGCCTTGCATCAGCTGCATATAGTCCACGAATATCAGTTTGACGTTCTTCGTCTTCACCAGCCTCTTTGCCTTTGTCTCGAATTCGGACAGAAGGATGCCAGGAGTGTCATCTATGTACAGCGGAGCGCTAGAAAGAGGCCCTAGCTTTACTTCCAGCTCTTTCCATTCATACGGCTCAATCTTAGCCCCGCCCTTCAGTTTGTTAGCCCCAAGCCCAGACTCGGACACCATGAGACGCATCGCCAGCTGCAAAGAGGACATTTCCAACGAGAAAAAAGCCACAGGCATATGATACTGCACGGCAGCGTTCCTGGCAAGGTTCAGCGAGAACGCCGTCTTACCTACGGAAGGTCTGGCAGCCAGAATGATGAGATCAGAACTCTGCCAGCCCATAGTGTAAGCATCCAGAGACGGAAAACCTGAAGGCACGCCGCTGATGCCAGGCTGCTCCTGGTGCTTCTGCACCTCATCCATAGCATCATTAATCACGGAGCCAATGTCCCTCACGTCCTTTTTCATATTGCTCTGGATTGCCTCGTAGATGCTATCCTGAGACTCCTGAATAAGGTCGTCTACGCTGTATGAGTCATCGAAAGCCTTCTTCAGGATATTATGCGAAGCAGAGATGAGTGCCCTTTGAATGGCTTTCTGCTTAAGGATCTTTATGTAATATTCGAAATGAGCAGCCGCCCCTATTTTCAGGGATAAGTCCGTGATGGCCACGGCGCCACCCACAGCCTCCAGATTGTCTAAGGCTTTAAGCTTTTCAGAAACCGTGTAGATGTCCACCGGCGAATGCTCGTTCGCCAGTTTCATCATGGCCTCGTAAATCATCTTATGCTTAGGGTCGTAGAAACAGGTTTCATCCAGTTCTTCGGCCGCCATATCTTTCAGGTTAGGCTCCACTAGCATGGCTCCCAAAACGGCTTCTTCAACTTCAAGGGCTTGAGGCGGTTTATTTCCCATCTCAAGCCCCAGAGTATCTAGATTGACCGTTTCAGCCTTCTTGCGATATGTCTTTTTAGGCTGGCCTGGCATAAGTTTTAAGCGAAGTCAGGATTTACGATTATTCTGCCGCAATGCTCGCAAATGACGAGCTTGGTGTTAGATGCTATATCGATCAACCGCTGAGGAGTGATGGTGCTGAAGCAGCCTCCGCAAGAATCACCGTTGTAGACAGTTACCACGGCAAGGTGATTGTGAACGCTAGCGCGAATCCTCTCGTAAGCGCTCATCGTCCTCGCATCAATCTTCTTAGCGCATTCCTCTCTCTTCGCCGTGAGCTTCTTCACCTGATCTGCCGTTGACTCCTCGATAGTAGCCAGCTCATCTTTCTTTGCTTTCAAGTCCTCGTTCCTAACGGAGATAGTGTCTTTCAGCTGGGCGAGCTCGTCTTTCTTATCAGCGATCGCCACTTTAGTGTCGTTAATCGTCTTAATGGCAATCTGACGCAGAAGATCTTGATTCTCGATCTCTTTGTTAAGAGAATCATATTCCCGGGAATTCTCTACCGAATCCAGATGAGACTTGTATTTCTCAATCTCGTTATCGCAGTCCACGATATTCTGCTTATTGTCAGCGATAGTCTGATTATAGGCTTCGATTACGCTCGTAAGCTGGGTCTGCCTAGCCTTCAAATCAGCCAGATCATTTTCCAGAGACTCAACCTCAGAAGGCAGCTCACCACGCAGTTGAAGAATTTTATCTATCTCAGAATCAGTTTGTTGCAACTGATAAAGAGTCTTCAGCTTCTCGGAAACGCTAATCTCTGAGT
>JALCSU010000051.1 GCA_022653735.1 Bacteroidales bacterium | reverse complement strand
CAATGCCTTCCTCTTTCGGACTCTGGTTCGGAGCCTACGCCGAGAGCCTCACGGACGATATGGTGATGCTGAAGGCCGCATGGGACATCGCTGACCGTAACCCGCTAGGCTCCGCTGCTGGTTACGGGTCTTCCGCTCCATTGGACAGAACAATGACCACGAAGCTTCTGGGCTTCGCAGACTTGGACTGGAATTCGGTATATTCACAAATGACTAGGGGCAGGATGGAACGTGCCGTTGCAGGAGCATATTCATCGGTAGCCGAGACAATTGGAAAGCTGGCCTATGACTGCTGTCTCTATTCAAGTCAGAATTTCGGCTTCATAAAGCTCCCGGATGCCCTCACTACGGGTTCTAGCATCATGCCTCACAAGAAGAACCCAGACGTGTTTGAGCTAGTAAGGGCTCACTGCAACAAGATCATCGCCGTGCCAGTTGAGATAAGAAGCGTGACAGGGAATCTGCCAAGCGGCTATTTCCGCGATTTCCAGCTGCTCAAGGAAATATATTTCCCGATTTTTAAAGAATTGGATGATTGCTTGGACATCGTTGAATATGCCATTAAAGGCATGGTGATAAATAAGAATATCATGTCTGACCCACGCTACAAGCTTTGCTTCAGTGTGGAAGAAGTCAATCATCTTGTGTCTAGGGGTGTGCCTTTCCGTGATGCCTACCGCCAAGTCGCTGCATCAATCCAGGATGGCACGTTCGAATTTGGCAGTGCTTCTGCAGGTGCCACGCTAACTGCCTCCGACCTGCATCATATACACGAAGGCTCGCTTGGCAACCTCTGCAACGACAAGATTAAGTCCCGCATGGTCGCTCTCTTTTCAGTATTCCCATTCGGTTACGTCCATTCCTGCTTAGAGAGCCTTCTGACAGAGTAAAACAAAAAAAAACGGCACCGGTAAAGGTGCCGTCGTAAAATCATAAAGAAATTTATTTCTTCTTTGGAGCTGCTTTCTTAGCTGCTGCAACAGACTCTTTCCTGAAGTCCTTGAGGTCCTTCATAAGAGCAAGAGCGGCTTTACGTGCGCGAGCACCAGCTGCTTTGTTGCCTTTTTCTAACTGAGCATCAGCATTAACTACGAATGCATCGAGCTCTTCTTTGATTCTTGCTACAAGCTTTTTCATTTCTAAAAAAAATTAAAGGGTTATTGATAAAAATAATGTATTTTCTTAGGTATCAGATGTTTAATACTACTTATATGCCTTTAACCAGTGTGCAAGATAGAGAAAAAAAAAGAATAATCAAACAATTTAAACGTTTTTTGCACGTGTGTTGAGTAAATTCATCGCCCTATCTGGCCCGATAGTAGTGAAATTCCGAATTCCTTCCGTGATTTTGGAGCATATCTGAGGCATCTGGGACTGTTCTTCTTCAGATAAAGCTCCTAGCACGAAGTCTACCTGCTCACCATGTTTGAAATCGTCGCCAATCCCAATCCTGATCCTGGCATATTCAGTCGTTCCCAGGCATTCCTCTATGTTTTTCAACCCGTTATGGCCGCCATCAGAACCACTTTTCCTCATCCTGATTGTTCCGAAAGGCAGATTCAGGTCATCGCAGACTACTATTAGGTTTTCAAGCGGAAGTGCCATGCAATTTACCCAGTAACGAACAGCATTGCCGCTGAGGTTCATGTAAGTAGAGGGCTTTAGCAGAGTTATTTTCCTTCCCTTGAAGGAAGTTTCGGCTATATCGCCATACCTCTTGGTAGAAAAAACGGCATTGGATGCCTTAGCAAATGCATCCAATGCCATAAACCCCATGTTATGCCTGGTAGAAGCGTATTCTGCTCCAATGTTGCCTAATCCGACTACCAGGTATTCCATGTTCAATTTTATTCTTTCTTGTCAGCGTTATCTTCAGCAGCAGGAGCAGCGCTTTCAGCAGCTTCGGCAGCAGGAGCATTGGCCCCTTCTGCAGCCTCTTCAGCAGCTTCAGCCCTTGCGGCATCAGCAGCCATTTGGCGAGAAGATTTAACTTGGCAGAGAATCGTGTTCTTAGAAGTCAGGATGGTTACCTTATCGTAAGAAAGATCGCCAGCAGTCAGCTTCTTCTCTATATCCAGCTTATTGATGTCGATGACAAGATTATCAGGAAGATCTTCCAGTTGAGCGCTGATGCGAAGTTCGCGAGCCAGCTTGAAGAACTTACCACCTTTCTGGACGCCTACTGGATGGCCTTGGAAGACAAGTGGAACGTTTATGGTGATAGGCTTCTTGTCGTCAACTGCAAGGAAGTCCACGTGCAGGCAGTTGTCTTTTACCGGGTGGAACTGAAGTTCGTGAACGATAGCGAGATATTTCTTGCCGTCTGAAAGATTCAGATCTACGATGAAAGACTCTGGAGTGCAGAGCAGACCTTGAAGATCCCTGTCGCTTACTGTGAATAATACGTTCTTGAGTCCGAGCCCATAGAGGTTGCAAGGTACGAGTCCTTGCCTGCGGAAGGCCTTGATGACGGCCTTGTTGCCCACTTCGCGGATTGTTCCGCTGAGTTCAAAATGTTTCATTGCGTTTGTTTTAAAATGTGTTACTCAGTTCCTGACACGCAGGAACCCCATTGCACCAAAAGCACTGGTTGCTTTGTAATTTGGGACTGCAAAGATATAAAATATTGTGAATATGTCAAATACTTATTTCACCATCTCCACGGCCTTGTTCCATGCCTCTTCCTTATACAGGCTGTCCAAAAGGGGCGTGCCGGCAGCGGAGAGATAAATGGAGAATCCAGAATATGTATTTATGGTAAAGCCACCGTTCCCAGGCATGAATTTAGGGGTAGCATTCTTGTAAGCTGTGGCTCCATTGATTGCGCTTTCAAGGGTTGCGAGGTCTTCTGGATTGGCTCCGCATTTTGCGAAAGCGTCATAGAGATCGTAGAAATAATGGCGCCCAAGGCGGTAATATCTCTGTATATTATCGACAGGCGCCTCATCTATAGCTGGGCGATATTTTTCGAAGAGGTTTTTGCAGACAGAAGCCAGATTTTCAAGTCCGGAAGTCTTGACTAGAGTCACCGTTGATGACTGATATTCTCCGCTCTGAGAATTGTATCTCTCGAAAGAGTCCTTATACAACGTCGTTAGGTCGTAAGTGGCATTCTGAACAAGGTAGCTTGTGATTTTCGTATAGTCAAACATGCCATCGCCAAGTACTTCGGCAGGGGAGCACCCGATGTAATCGGCTTTGTCTTTCAGTCCATAGCACACTTCGACACCGGCAGTAAAGCACATGTCGAAAAGTATGTAGTCCAGATGGAATGGGATGCCGGATGCAAATTGTGCGACAGTCATCTCGCTTGCACCGGAAGAAGTTATGTCCTGCCCGAGGCTCCTTACCAGCATATACGAAGGTTCGTCTTCGATGTTCCCTTCTGGAACTGGCAGCCTCTTCCTTCTGTCCGCTGCCATTGTCGCATTTCTCTTCGAGGCATGTTCTGCCTCATAGCTTGACGGATTGTGGTAATAACCTTCCGGGAGCCAGCCAGAGCCATGAGATGAGAACACGAGCCCATAACTATTGGCCGGAAATTCCGATTTGACGTAGTTAAGCACAGATCTCATGACTTCAGGGCTCGTGGCCACAGTTCCAGCTCCGTATGTCTTGATGGTGTCAAGAACAGCTTTTTTCCCAGAAGAGTAGTACCTGACCAGGTATGCCATGGCATTCGAACTGGAATTCGCAATCTTGTTGAAAGCCAGAACTACATTATGCTTGTTCCCTTTTGTCGGTAGGAAACCTTGCGGAAGTTCCTTGTACATGTCAGAATAGATATAACTCTGGAGAGAATTATTGCCGCATTCATAAAACAACAACACATGGCCGAAAGTACTGTCTTCATTCTCCTTGTACTTATTATCCTTATTGCAGCCTGCCAAAAAAGACATAGCCACTAATGCGATGACAGCAACGCCAAAATGCTTTATGAATATATTGAAGCTCATTTTTTTAATCATAACACAGTAAAACTATGGCAGATAGGGCAAACTGCCAAAATACAAATATAGCTTTTTTCATTGAAATAATTTTTCTTTCTACCAGCTACGTGTTTCCAATGACATTCATTCATAGGTCAACATGAAACATTTAAAGAAAAAGCGGAATAGCATTGGATGCCACTCCGCTTTTCAAAAAACTTATATTCCTTCTTTATTTACCGGCGAGACGGACATATGAGCCGTAGCGCACTTTAGCAAATTCCTCGGTCAGGCTGAGGAGTTCCTGAGCTTTGTCAGGGAACAGCTTGTAGAGAGAAGAGAATCTCACCTCGCCCTTTAAGAAGTCCTGGAACTTGGTCCAGTCAGGCTCCTTGGAATCGAGAGTGAACGGATTCTTGTCTGTTCCCTCTAGGGCAGGATTGTACCTGTAAAGGTGCCAGTAGCCGCACTCAACGGCAAGCTTCTCCTCTTTCTGGCTTAGACCCATGCCAGCTTTCAGACCGTGGTTGATGCACGGAGAGTAAGCGATGATGAGTGAAGGACCGTCATAAGCTTCAGCTTCCTTGATGGCGTTGAGATACTGTGCAGGGCTGGCTCCCATGGCAACCTGAGCCACGTAAACGTAGCCATAACTCATAGCCATCATTCCAAGATCTTTCTTGCGGATTTTCTTTCCGGAAGCAGCGAATTTGGCGATGGCGCCGGCAGGAGTTGACTTGGAACTCTGACCACCGGTATTTGAATATACCTCTGTGTCGAGCACAAGCACATTCACGTTTTTCCCAGATGCCAGCACGTGGTCGAGTCCGCCGTAGCCAATATCGTATGCCCAGCCATCACCACCGAATATCCACTGGCTCCTTGCTGGAAGGAAGTGTTTGTAGTCGAGAAGCTTATTGCAGGATTCGCACTTGCTGTCTTTCAGCAGAGGAACGATTTTGTCGGCTAGCTCTCTGGTCACAGGACCATTGTCCTGGTTGTCCAGCCACTGCCTGAACAGCTCCTTCAGCTCGTCAGAGCATTTGTCGCAGTCGATCGCCTTTTTCATGAGGGCAGCTACAGTTTCACGAGCGCGATCTGAGCCAATCTTGAGTCCGAGGCCAAACTCCGCATTGTCCTCGAACAGAGAGTTCTGCCAAGCAGGGCCGTGTCCCTGAGCGTTCTGGCAATATGGCGAAGCTGGGAAAGATGCTCCGTATATTGAAGAGCATCCTGTCGCATTAGCCACAACCATTCTGTCGCCGAACAGCTGGGTAATTGCCTTGATGTAAGGAGTCTCGCCGCAGCCAGCGCAAGCACCGCTGAATTCGAACAAAGGCTGTGCGAACTGGGAGTTCTTCACGTTGGCCATCTTGTTCACGACTGTATCCTTGTAACCTACCTTAGCGTTGAGCCAGTCGAAGTTTTTCTGCTCATCCTGCTGGCCGAGGGCGGAAACCATCGTGAGGGCTTTCTCCTTTGCAGGGCAGACATCGGCGCAATTGCCGCATCCCGTGCAATCGTCAACTGAAATTGAAATAGCGAATTGATAGTCTTTTAGCACTGCCTTGCCTTGTGCTTTCTTGAGTCCGGCTGGGGCGGCAGTTACGTCTTCTGCGTCGAGCAGGAACGGGCGGATGGCCGCATGTGGGCAGACGAATGAGCACGTGTTGCACTGAATGCAGTTGTCCGGATTCCATGTAGGAACCATTACGGCAACGCCTCGTTTCTCGAATGCTGAAGTGCCGGCCGGCATGGTGCCGTCTTTGTAGTCGATGAATGCGCTTACTGGCAGAGAGTCGCCATTCTGTGCGTTCACGACATCGGCGATATTTTTGACGAAGGCAGGAGCCAGGCGATCCTTGTTCGGATTCTCGAACTTGACGGTGATCTTAGCCCAATCAGCAGGGACATTCACTTCGACATATTCACCGCCTCTATCGACAGCGGCATAGTTCATATTCACGACATTCTCGCCCTTCTTGCCGTAGCTCTTGACGATTGCATCCTTCATGTATTTTACGGCATCCTCGTAAGGGATTATATTCGTGATTTTGAAGAATGCGGACTGTAGGATGGTGTTAGTCCTGTTGCCAAGACCTATCTCCTGAGCTATCTTGGTGGCGTTGATGATGTAGAGTTTCACATGCTTCTTGCCTATGGTAGCCTTTACATTGTCCGGAATTCTCTTAAGGGTTTCTTCCTCATCCCAGAGGCTGTTGAGAAGCAGGGTCCCATTCTCTTTGATGCCTTTAAGCACATCATATTTCGCCAGATAAGATGGAACGTGGCAGGCAACGAAGTCAGGTGTGCTCACCAGGTATGGAGCCTTGATAGGCTGATCCCCGAAACGGAGGTGCGAGCATGTGTAGCCACCGGACTTCTTGGAATCGTAATCGAAATATGCCTGGCAGTATTTGTCGGTATGGTTTCCGATGATCTTGATGGTGTTCTTGTTTGCACCTACGGTGCCATCGGAGCCAAGGCCGTAGAATTTGCACTCAGCGGTGCCTGGCTTAACGATAGATACTTCGCTCTTGATTGGCAGAGACTTGAACGTAACATCGTCCACGATGCCGATCGTGAAGTCCGTCTTAGGCTCTTTGCGGTCTAGATTGTCGAACACTGCCACGATCTGGGCCGGAGTCGTGTCCTTTGAAGAAAGGCCATACCTTCCGCCAATCACCAGAGGAGAATTCTCCTGGCCTTGGAAAAGTGCCTTCACATCGAGGTAGAGAGGCTCTCCGAGAGAACCTGGCTCCTTCGTCCTGTCTAGAACTGCGATCCTCTTGACGGTCTTTGGAAGGACTTTCATGAAATATGCCATCGAGAACGGCCTGTAAAGGTGAACTGTGATAAGTCCATATTTGCGGCCCTTCTTAGCAAGATAATCTATGGTCTCTTTGATTGTTTCCGTGACAGAACCCATTGCTACGACTATGTTCTCGGCATCTTTTGCTCCATAGTACTGGAACGGACGATACTCGCGACCAGTGAGTTCGCTGATCTCGCCCATGTAGCGAGCGACCACGTTCGGAACTTCCTCATATGCGGCGTTCCTGGATTCTGCAACCTGGAAGTAAACGTCACCATTCTGTGCGGTGCCACGAGTGACAGGGGCATCAGGATTCAATGCCTTCTCGCGGAAAGCCTTCAGGGATTTTTCGCTGACCATGCCTTTCAGGGCTTCCTCGTCAAGAGCCTCTATCTTCTGGATCTCGTGAGATGTGCGGAATCCGTCGAAGAAATGCAGGAATGGGATGCTGGACTTGATTGCAGAGAGGTGAGCCACTGCAGCAAGATCTTGAGCTTCCTGGACAGAGCCGGAAGCGAGCAAGGCGAAACCTGTCTGACGGCAAGCCATCACGTCCTGATGGTCTCCGAAGATCGAAAGGGCGTGGGATGCCAGCGAACGAGCTGAAACATGGAATACTGCAGGGAGCATTTCGCCTGCGATTTTGTACATGTTAGGAATCATGAGGAGGAGGCCCTGAGATGCTGTGTAGGTAGTGGTCAGGACGCCAGCTTGGAGAGAACCGTGAACGGCTCCCGCTGCGCCTGCCTCGCTTTCCATCTCAGTTACGGACACAGTCTCGCCCCAAAGATTCTTTTTCCCATGTGCAGCCCATTCGTCGATGTCCTCGGCCATGGGTGATGACGGCGTGATTGGGTAAATGCAGGCATTCTCGCTGAATAGATATGCGACGTTTGCGACCGCAGTATTACCATCACAAGTGATGAATTTCTTTTCTTTAGCCATATCGTTAACGTTATTATGTTTTAGAAAGTTGACTATTAATATCTTGCATTGAGTCTTTCCTGCCATTTACGGCATTCTCTGAATATGGAATATTCATTTATGAAGATATTCTATTCCAGAGCGGAAAGGCCTTCCACAGTTAATCCTTCAATGTCCTTGCCAATCCTCTTGATCAGCCCCTGAAGCACAGTGCCAGGCCCAATTTCCATGAAATAGCTTGCGCCATCGTTCAGCATGGCTTTTACGCTCTGTGTCCATTTCACCGGAGAAGTGAGCTGAGCAAGAAGATTCTTCTTTATTGTCGCAGGGTCTGTAGTAGGCTCCGCAGTCACGTTCTGATAGATTGGGCACTTAGGCGCCACGATTTCCGTGGCTTCTATAGCCTTGCCGAGCTCTACTCTGGCCGGCTCCATGAGAGGGGAGTGGAACGCTCCGCTCACTGCCAGCGGCAGGGCTCTCTTGGCTCCTGCTGCCTTAGCCTTCTCGCAAGCTTCCTCCACAGCGGTTTCCTCTCCGGAAATCACTACTTGTCCGTCGCAGTTGTAATTCGCAGGGATGACTATTCCAGAGCAGGACTTGCAGATATCCTCTACTTGTTCATTAGACAATGAGATTATTGCAGCCATTGTTCCCGGCACTTTCTCGCAACATTTCTGCATCTCGGTGGCCCTTATGTAAACAAGCCGCAGGGCATCCTCGAAACGGACTGCACCAGCTGCCGCCAATGCTGAGAACTCGCCAAGAGAATGCCCTGCCACCATGTCTGGCTGGAAGCCATCGTAACACTTCGCCAGAACGACGGAGTGCAAAAAAATGGCTGGCTGCGTGACTCTGGTTGCTTTCAGATCCTCGGCTGTGCCGTCGAACATTATGTCGGTGATTCTGAAACCTAAGATTTCATTGGCCCTTTCTAGAAGCTCCCTGCCATGAGCACTTTTGTCATAGACATCTTTTGCCATTCCGGGAAACTGTGAGCCTTGTCCAGGAAAAACGTACGCTTTTTTCATAAATTTCTGATTGAAATCCTTTTATGGATAATCAAACAAAATTACAATTATTTATTGGAATAAACGAAAATATTTTAGTTACCTTTGTACTGGATAACGCAAAGAGCATTATGGCTCTGGAAACGTCCTTGTCTGAGAAGATTTAGGAACGTGTTCAAGATGAACGATCTAAGCCCCTGTAGTCTAATGGATAGAATTTCGGATTCCGGTTCCGACGATCACGGTTCGAATCCGTGCGGGGGTACTGATTTTAGGGGGCGCTGCCCCCTCTATTTTTTTAGGGGGTTCTGCCCCCTGAGAACCCCTGCGGCTCCCGGCCTTGTGGCATTCGCTTGGCTACTCGCTTCGCGAATACCCGGCCTCCGCCGGTCGCGTGACCGCGACTTGTGAGGGGGCTCTGCCCCCTGAGAACCCCCGCGGCTCCCGGTCTTGTGGCATTCGCTTGGCTACTCGCTTCGCGAATACCCGGCCTCCGCCGGTCGCGTGACCGCGACTTGTGAGGGGGTTCTGCCCCCTGAGAACCCCCGCGGCTCCCGGCCTTGTGGCATTCGCTTGGCTACTCGCTTCGCGAATACCCGGCCTCCGCCGGTCGTGTGACCGCGACTTGTGAGGGGGCTCTGTGTTCTACTATCCGCATCTGACTTGAAGTCCGGACTGAGCGGCATTTTCCAGACGCTCAGGATAACTTCCGGAAGATGCTTATTTTAATGGGCTCTGCCCCCTACTACTATCGGCGTCAAGTCCCAAACCCTGAGTTAAAGAATGAATGAAATCACCTTGGAACGAACGGTTTTCCGAGTGGCATCTGGAGAGGCGATAGCCTGAAGCGTGACGGGAGGGAAAGCCGGAAAATATGAGAGCGCGAAAATGAGTACGATTCCCGCCACCGGCATCCTGCGACCAATGCATGTGGCTCAGTCCTGATGCTTTTGCAGAGCTAACATGCAATTATGATCCGGAAGAATTTGTTCGTGCAATTAGCGGGCACGGCACTATTAGTTGCAGTGGCACGTAATGAGTTTATGCCTGCCCAGGGGCGCTTTTAGAAGCGGGGCTGGGCATGCCGTTATGTTGTGCAGTGACTTCTGATGCAAACATGCGTGCCCGACAATTGCAAACGTAGAAACAGAATCGGCTCTGGATTACGGGGAGTATAGTTCAGGATGACGTGGTGGGTCGTTCAGGATGACGGGGAGAATAGTTCAGGATGACGTGGTGGGTCGTTCAGGATGACGTGGTGGGTCGTTCAGGATGATGCGGTGGAACGCTTGGGATGATGGGGAGTATCCTTAAACACGGGGTTTTGAATTTAATCCAAAGTAAAGCTTTGTAATAAGGCAACTTACAAGTGCGGGGAATGTCCGTTATTCCCCAAGCAAAAATGTTTTGCAAAAATAAATTGTAAAAAAATTGGTTGTGTACAATTTAATAACTATCTTTGCATCGGAAAAAGAAATAATGATGAAGTACGATATATTGAAATTGAATAATCAGCTATGCTTCCCGATTTATGTGGCATCGAGAGAGATTATTCAAGGATATAACAAATATTTTGGCGATTTGGATATTACCTACCCGCAATATTTGGTGCTTATGGTGCTTTGGGAAGATGGCGAAATGACGGTAAACAACATCGGCAAGCGACTGCATCTGGATAGTGGTACGCTTACGCCCCTTCTCAAACGAATGGAAATCAAAGGGCTGATAAGCCGCAATCGTTGCAGGCAAGACGAGCGGACGGTGAGGATTTGCCTCACCGACAAGGGCAAGCAGCTAAAAGAGGAAGTCGTAAAAATACCACCTCAGCTGGCAGAGGAGCTTACCTTGTCTCCGGAAGAGATAGAAGTATTGAAAAGATTGATTCACAAATTAATAAATAAAGAATAATATTATGACGTCAATGTACACGGTCGTAGTAACGGCAACAGGAGGAAGAAACGGAAAAATAGTTTCAGACAATGGGGTTTTGAATTTGGAAGTACGTTCGCCCAAGGCGTTGGGCGGAGCCAACGACGACTATGCCAACCCCGAAATGCTTTTCGCAGGGGGATATGCAGCCTGTTTCGACAGTGCACTCAACCTCGTGATGCGTCAGCAGAGAATAAGAACAAGCGAAACCACCGTAATTGCTGCGGTTTCAATAGGTAAGTTGGACAATGGTGGATTCGGATTGGCGGTAACGCTATCTGTGAACATTCCGCAGGTAAGCATCGAGCAAGCCCAAGAGTTGGTTGAGAAGGCACATCAGGTTTGCCCTTATTCCAACGCTACACGCAATAATATAGAGGTGACCTTTAAGGTAACAAACAATTGAAGACGTTTAGAACAAAAATCGAATAATTAAAAATCATGAAACAATGAGACACCAAAAATCAATTGAAGCATTACAGCTATTCGCTACAGGGTTGGCAAATGGAGCTTTCGCACACTTTGTGCAGGGCAAACATTTTGAATCTATGGGTTTTACGAAACTTGGAGAGAAGTATAAAGGGCACTACGCTGAAGAGATGGGCTGGGTAGAGAAGTTTATCACTCGTATCAACGACCTCGGAGGCGAAGTTAAAATCGAAGACCAGAAGGGTCGCCAAATCGTAAAGGACCCTGTCGAATACGTCAAAGCAGACCTTAAAATTCAGGAACAAGGGTTAGATGTTTTGTACAACTGCATGGCGGAGCTAAAAGACGATCCTACTACTTACGACATCCTTAAAGCCTATCTTGCCGACGAGGAGGAAGATCTCTACTGGAGCCAAGAGCAGATAGAGATGATCGAAATGATAGGTCGCCAGAACTGGCTGGTCAAGCAGATGTAATTAAATTTAAGTTCATCAATTAAAGAAGAAGATATGAAAACAGTAAAAGAAGTGTTTGATTTCCTGGATGATGCCAAGACGTTTTATTTGGCAACAGTAGAGGGTGATCAGCCCCGTGTACGTCCTTACGGAGCCCAACTGTTCTATGAAGGTAAAATATACATCATGGCGTTTGGTAAGACCAATGCTACTCATCAAATAGCCGTCAATCCAAAAGTTGAGATTTGTGCGTTTAAAGGTAAGACACTGCGTATAGAATGCAGGTTGGTGGAGGATGACCGCCCGGAAGTAGGCAAGGCTTTGGTGGACAAGATGCCCACTCTGAAGCCCGTACTTGGTGAAAACGGAGAAAACGGTGTGATGTATTATTTGGCTGATGCGACCGCCTCATTTTTCAAAATGATGGAATTGGAAGAAACTGTAACATTTTAAACTGTCTGAAAGATGAAAGAAAAAGTATTGCAAGCTATGCGGCAAGCCGGAAAACCGCTTTCTGCCGGAGATGTAGCCAAGGCATTGGGCACCGATCGCAAAGAGGTGGATAAAGCTTTTGCGGATTTGAAAAAAGAAGGAGCCATTGTATCGCCTGTGCGTTGTAAATGGGAACCTGTGAAATGATATATGAGAATAATTCGGATCGTGATAATAGCAGTCAGTCACGATCCGAAGCAAGAAAGTAAGAGTACGACAATCCCACAGACCTCGCACCTTGGTCAGGTCATCACTTTGGCAGAAGTCTCTGGTAGGCGAGCCGGAGGTCACCGGAGGCGAGATAAATTATTCCGCAGTAGGTGAAGCCGTTCTCGGCGAGTAAACGCAACATGATCTTGTTGTCGGGATGGGTGTCAATCCTGAGATTCGAATCCTTCAAGGCGGCATAGTCAATGATTTCTTTGAATATGCCGTGTGCGTCTGGATAACTGGCTATGCGGTGTATCACATGATAGGGGAGTGAGCCGTCAAGCCAGGCGCCATCAAAGATTTCTGAATATGTCGGCTCAGGCGATGGCAGGAATGCGAAATAGGCCACGATGCGACGACCTTCTAAAGCAGGGCTTTCTGCGTTGTTGGCAGGGCTAAGGTCGAGAGACTCTTCGATGACATAGCCGCCGCCACGCTCTATGTCCTGAATGATGGCATCGGAAGACGGATATCCGTCCGCCCACTGATGCATATTCCCAGAGGCTCGCATTATTCCTTTCGCAGCATCAATCACATTTAGGATTGGCTCGATGTCCGAAACCAAAGCATGGCGAATAATCCTCGAAGAAGTCATATTCGTAATTCAGTGAATAAGCCATAATAAACTACCACGGAAAGTACGGGGCTTAGTCCTTGCACCAGCGATTCAGCCAGTCGAAATATTCCCTGTGCCAGAACAAGGCATTCTGAGGCTTCAGGATCCAGTGATTCTCTTCCGGGAACACGATCAGCTTGGAAGGCACGCCCATCATTTGTGCGCAATTGAACGCCTCCATGCCCTGGTCGTAAGGAATGCGGTAATCCATCATGCCGTGGATGCAGAGAATCGGCGTGTGCCATTTAGTTACGTTAACCTCAGGCGAATTGGCGTAGTGCCTGCGAGCCTTAGGAGCATTGCTCCACGGCGAACCGGCCTGCTGGATACCTCCGAAAGTCACCCCGTCACCCGTAGGACCAACCTCACCAGGCGTATATGAATATTCCGCCAGCCCTCCGTTGTCCCAGTTCGGGAACCACATCTCCTCGGTTTCGCCGTACATGTACTTCTCATCGAAAATCCCAGCATGAGCTATGAAGCAGTCGTAGGTATTCCCGTGAATGCCAGCCATGTAATAGACGCTGTATCCGCCGTAGGATGCCCCGCAAGCTGCCAGCTTCCCGACGTATGGTTTCGACTTGATGTAATTGGCGGCAGTAAGATAATCCTGCATGTTCAGCCCGATGTAATCCCCGGAAATCTCCTCGCACCAGTCATGCCCGAATGCGGTGGTGCCGCGCCTGTTAGGAAGCACGACGATGTAGCCCTGGTTGCACATCAATCGGTAATTCCAACGATAGCTCCAGCCCTGGCTGAGAGTGCCCTGAGGCCCTCCCAGGAATATCTCGACGGCTGGATACACTTTAGTGGAATCGAATTCAGGCGGGTACAGGATCCATGTCAGCATCTCTTTCCCGTCCACGGTCTTCAGCCATTTCTCTTCGGTTTTGAAAGGCTTCAATTGCCCAAGAATATGCTCGTTCTCTTTAGTGATCTGGGTGAAGCTGCCATCGGCCTCGTTCACGGCCACCAGCTCAGTAGGGAACTCCATGGAATCATAGGTGGTCAGCAGCTTGCCATCGACGAACCCGAAAATGCCGCCGAAGTCGTACCATGCATCTTCAGGAGTTATCCTGACCGGAACGGCTGCGGAATCCTCGGTATCTGCCAGAGGTGCGGAAACTTTGTACAATGCCTGTAGCCCTTCGGTAAGTGCGCAGAAATACAAGCTCTTGGAGTCTTCTGCCCAAACCGGATTCGTGGCGTTGTACTTGAAACCTCCTGTCAGCTCGGATATTCCGGAAACGGTCATGTCGGAAGCGACTTCGGCCACGAAAAGCCTAGTCTTGTCAGCCTCGTAGCCGTTGCGAGCCATGCTGATCCATGCTATGCGAGAACCGTCAGGACTCCAGACGGGATCGGTATCGTAGCCACCGCCCATAGGGATTACCGCAGTCTTGCCGGAGGCGACGTCATATAAATATATTTCCGTGTCCGTTGAGAAAGCATATTCCTTCCCGGTCGCGACTTTCTTGCAAGAATATGCCACCTTCTTCCCGTCCGGGCTCCAGCAAAGCTGCTCGATGCCGCTGAAAGGCTCCGTAGGCAGCTCGTATTTTCCGGCATCATCTCCTAGGACATTGATGACAGCCTTCGTAGAGTCGATTATGCCTTGTCCGAGAGGGGCGATATATGCCTGAGGCCTCTCGGTTGTCCAATGATCCCAATGCCGGTACATCAGGTCTTCGGTAACATAGGCCTTGGCTTTATCCAGCTTCGGATCGTAATCCTTTGGAGTTTTTACCTGGCCTGGAACTGTGCTAGTGAACAATAACATGCTTTCATCCGGGCTGAGCTTGAACTCGCTTACGCCAGAGGCGATGTCAGTGATTTTCTTCGCTCCAGACAGACTCGAGCCATCAAAAGCGGCTTTCCAAACCTGCCCATCCTGAATATAATATATGCTCTTTCCGTCATTGGACCATCTGGCATTGGACAGGCTTTTCCCCTCTTTCGTAAGCTGCCAGGCGTCTTTCCCGTCAGCGCCGGTGAGGAACAGGTTCCTGCAAGATCGGTTGTCCTCAATGGAAGTATAAGAGACACCATAGAGTATCGTTTTCCCGTCAGGACTTAGCTGAGGATCCGAGAGCCGGCCCAGGTTCAGCATGACCTCAGGCGACATCAGGCCGTTCTCAACTTTGATGTCGGAAGGACCTATGTATTCGACCGAAGCATTTTCGTTATTCTGCGTGCTGCAATTTACCATCGTTACACAAACTGCTGCGCTAAGGGCAGCCTTAAAAATATTATTCATCTCTTTTTATAATATATTTCGTTAGCGTTCTTGATTTCCTCGGCAACCTTTTCCCTTACCTCTGCCGGTTCCAGCACCTCGACTCTAGAACCCCTCTTGCAGAATTCCATTATTAAGTCAGTGTTTGGAATTACCCTTATGCTGAAAATATGTTCTGAATCTTTCTTCCTGGATTCTTCTTTCTGCGATTTATGCAGCGGCAGGTCACGGAGGTATTTTGCCTCGCTGTCACTTGCCCGGAAACGGATCGTGACAGCCTTGCTGCCATCGTTAGGCAGATAAGGACCATAACTCTGGGCGAAGCAGTCATCCACGTCAAACCCGCCTGGGAGCGAAAACTTTACTTCTGTCTGCTTCACTGACATTATTCTGTCAAGGCTGTACACCCTCCAGGCTCGTATGTCAGAGTTTGGCGACCTATTGCCTTCTTTGGAAATCGCACGCTCCTCGCAATAGCCGGCCAGGTACCAGCGCTGCTTGTCCTGCTTAAGCGCAAATGGCTGAACATGAAGAAGTTCTGAAGATGTAGATTTATATTTCTGATATTCAATTTCAACTTCCATCATCTCTTCCATCGCTTTCATTAGCGGCAGAAGGTTTTTTTCGCCCGAGGGCGCCTCCTCAACCGAGACCCTTCCGGACAGTCTCTCTTTGCCAAGGTCCAGTACATTCTTGACTGCGAACGTGTTTATCAGCCACCGAGTTGAGGAACTCTCGTCCATCGCATCCTCCGGATAGTTGATGGAATATTTGTTCGTCCTCCTGTCGCATTTTATCACGATTCCGAAAATGGCTTCGATGGCTTCGCGGTGGTTGTTGAAGGTCCTTCTGGGATAGGTCACGGAGAACCGTCTCTCGTATTTGTTCGAGATGTCTTCGAGGCTCAGTCCCGATTGGCCGGAGCTGGAGATTGTCTGTATGAGCCAGATATATTTGGAAATCAACTCTGATATCATTGTCGTTCAATTAGATCCTTAATCAAGTTCAGAATGACCAGCAGTCGGCTCACGGATGACTGTGGCAGTACCGTTCAGGATGGAACAGTCTAATCGTTCTGTGCCTGAATGTGGCACACGAATATAGGCAATTTCCATTTAATTTTCACTAAATTTGTGAATATGCATAAGAGCATTTTGGACTCGGACATACAATTTCTGCCGGGAGTGGGGCCCAAGCGGGCTCTGCTGCTGAAAAGCGAGCTGGAAGTTTTCACGATCGGCGACCTGTTGCACCTGTTTCCGTTCCGCTACATCGACAGGAGCACGATTCAGAAGATAGGCTCCATAACAACGGATGCCGCTTACGTCCAGGTGCTTGGCCAAGTGATATCTTCCTCTGTGACAGGTGTCGGCAGAAAACAACGCCTTAGCGTAGTGATAACCGACGACACCAGCCAGATGGAACTGGTGTTCTTCAGAGGCATAAAATACACTGCCGAAAAATTAAAGGCGGGCAGCACTTTTCTATTCTTCGGGAAGCCGTCATTCTTTAATGGAAAACTGAATATGGTACATCCGGAGATAGATTTCCCTCCGACCGGAGGACCGCAGAATTTCTCTGGGACGCTTACAGGAGTCTACGCTTCTACAGAGAAACTGAAGAACGGAGGCATCACTGGCAGGGTAATGAATAAGATGATGGATGCTGCCATCGGCATGGGAATCCAAGATATTCAAGATACCCTTCCAGATTATATTCTTAGAGAAAAAGGTCTCTGCCCGCTGAATTTCGCGATTCGGAATATTCATTTCCCTGTAAATCAGGCATCTCTCGACAAGGCTCGCTACCGTCTGAAGTGGGAAGAACTTTTCTTGCTTCAGCTCTCGCTCTTGAAGCAGAAATATATTCGCAGCCGCAATGAGGTGGGAATTAAGATGCTGAGAGTCGGATCTCCGTTCAATGCTTGCTATAACGCTCTCCCATATTCACTGACCGGTGCCCAGAAGCGTGTCATAAAAGAAATAAGGGCAGACCTTATGAGCGGCCATCAGATGAACAGGCTGCTTCAAGGCGACGTGGGTTCCGGTAAGACTATGGTTGCAGTGCTGACTGCCCTGATTGCCATAGGCAATGACTATCAGGCTTGCATCATGGCCCCGACGGAAGTGCTCGCCCAGCAGCACTATGCGAATATCTCGAAATACCTTGCCCCGACAGGAATTCACTGCGAACTGCTAACTGGCTCCACGACCCCAGCCAACAGGAAACCGATTCATGAAGGGTTGCGCGACGGCTCGCTGAAGCTTATTATTGGCACCCATGCTCTCTTAGAAGACGATGTCATATTCAAGAACCTTGGGCTAGCAATCATAGACGAGCAGCATCGTTTCGGAGTAGACCAAAGGTCGAAATTATGGGCTAAAGGCAATGCTGGAGTGCCTCCGCATGTGTTGGTGATGACTGCGACTCCTATTCCTCGCACGCTGGCGATGACTCTCTATGGCGATTTGGATGTCTCCATCATAGATGAGATGCCTCCTGGCAGGAAGCCGGTGAAGACATATTGCTTCGGGGAGGCTAAAAGGCCTGTTCTCTATAAGTTCATGGCAAAACAGATATCTCTGGGCAGGCAGATCTTCATTGTCTACCCTTTGATATTCGAGAGCGAGAAGCTGGATTACCAGAATCTGGAAAAAGGCTATGAAGACATAGTGGAGCATTTCCCGTACCCTAGCTACAAGGTGGCGATTGTGCACGGTCAGCAGTCTAATGAGGATAAAATACTGAATATGAATGCTTTTGCATCGGGAAGAGCGAATATTCTAGTGTCAACGACTGTAATAGAAGTCGGCGTGGATGTTCCTAATGCTTCAGTGATGGTGATCGAGAGCGCAGAGCGTTTCGGCCTTTCTCAGTTGCACCAGCTTCGAGGTCGCGTAGGAAGGGGGTCTGAGGAATCTTTCTGCGTCCTGATGCACGGGCGGAAGGTCAGCAACGAGTCCATGAAGAGGCTGAACCTCATGTGCGCCACGGAGAATGGCTTCGACCTTGCGGAAGAAGACATGAAGATGAGAGGGCCGGGTGACTTGGAAGGCACCCAGCAGAGCGGCCTCCCGATAGAATTGAATATCGCATCGCTCACTCATGATGGCACGATACTATCCGACGCCAGATCGTATGCAGAGCATATCTTGGCCCAGGACCCTACGCTCGAGAAGCCGGAGAACGAAAGCCTTGCTGCAGAACTGCGCAAG
>JALCSU010000050.1 GCA_022653735.1 Bacteroidales bacterium | reverse complement strand
ATAGACACAACCCTGAATGATCGGGAACATCACCTGATCATACCCGTAGAGCGGTTCTGTCTCGCAGAAATGCTTGAAATAACGTTCAAGCCAGCGCTGGGTAAGCTTCAATGACTTGGCAGCATATTTCTCATCCGCATCTCCCGGGCAGCACTCGTCAAGCGCCATCATTATGTCTGAACCGATGATCCTCTGTGTGTCAACATTATTCTCAGGAGTGAAGGTGTGTCTGGAGCCGTCAATATGAGACTGAAACGTGCAGCCTTCATCGGTGATTTTCCTGATTTGCGTCAGCGAAAACACCTGGAAGCCACCGCTGTCAGTCAGGATTGGCTTGTCCCATGATTCGAACTTGTGCAACCCGCCAGCCTTCCTGAGCGTGTCCAAGCCTGGACGCAGGTAGAGATGATAGGTGTTGCCTAAGATAATCTCGGCCTTAATGTCTTCGGCCAGGTCCCTATGGTATACGCCTTTAACCGTACCCACAGTACCCACAGGCATGAAAATAGGGGTATGCACTTCGCCATGGTCCGTGGTAAAGACTCCTGTCCTAGCATTCGATGCTGGATCTATTGCTGTCTGAACAAATTTCATCCTGAAAATAATCAGGCTTCAAAGATAGGCATTTTTACCATAAAATATTTAACTTTGTTCAATTTGATTTTATATGGAACCATATATGAAGAATAAACTGATTAGCCTAAGGCTGATAATCATGAACTTCCTCGAGTTCGCAGTGTGGGGCGCTTACCTCACTTCCATGGGCAGTTTCCTCGGAAAAGCAGGGCTCGGCTCTCAGATCTGGCTGTTTTTCGCTACCCAAGGCTTCGTGTCCATATTCATGCCAGCCCTTGTGGGCATCATAGCCGACAAATGGATACCAGCGCAGAAGACCCTGTCGTTTTGTCACCTGATTGCTGGAGCTGCAATGTTGGGCACCGGCCTATACGCCATGAATAACGTAGTTCTGACAGGCGGAGCTTACGTAACATCGCCTGACTTCAGTTTCGGAACATTTTACGCACTATATACCATTAGCGTTGCCTTCTTCATGCCGACCATAGCCATAGCTAATTCTGTCGCCTACGCCAACCTTGAGTCAGCTGGAAAAGACCCAGTCGTCGCATTCCCGCCAATTAGGGTTTTCGGGACGATCGGTTTCATAGTCACGATGCTGTTCGTTAATTTCATGAGAGACCCGCAGGGAATACAATACCAGCACAGCTATTACCAGTTCCTCACATCAGGTGCGCTAAGCATCGTCCTATTCGCATATGCGCTCACTCTTCCTGGCGTTCCTATCGAGAAAAACAACAGCAAAAGTTTCATGGAACAGACCGGCCTCAAGGCATTTTCACTTTTCAAGAAGAAAGAAATGGCCATCTTCTTCATTTTCTCAATGCTCTTGGGAGCTGCCCTGCAGATCACGAATGGCTACGCTAACACGTTCATCTCGTCTTTTGCAAATAATCCTGAATATGCCAGCACTTGGGGGGCCAATAACGCTAACGCACTGATCTCCATCAGCCAGATGTCTGAAACTCTCTGCATCCTGTTGATCCCATTCTTCATGAAACGCTTTGGAATAAAAGTCGTGATGCTTATATCCATGTTCGCCTGGGTGTTCAGATTTGGTCTGTTCGGAGCAGGCAACCCTGGAGCTGGGGTTTGGATGTTCATCCTCTCCTGCCTTGTCTACGGCGTGGCCTTTGATTTCTTTAACATCTCGGGCTCCCTTTACGTTAACAAAATGACAACGGAAGACATCCGCTCTAGCGCTCAAGGCCTGTTCATGCTGATGACAAACGGCTTAGGAGCCTCTATTGGCACATGGGTGGCAGGCAAAGTCGTTAACCACTATGTCTACAACGCTGCCAACCCAGACTGGTCCGCTGCTTGGTACGTTTTCGCTGGCTATGCCTTCGTCGTCGGCATCCTATTCCTGATCCTATTCAGAGATCCCGATAAACATAAATCTGAAGCTGTCGCATAGCCTTGCTACTCAGTTCGGCAGAGATTAAAGACCTTCCGCTTTGTCATGCAATATCTAATATCGAAGCACCAGTATTCGTTGTGGGGCCTCGAATTGCAGGATGATGTCATGTAATTAGGATTGAACCCGTTTAGTATCAACTCGTTCATGCTAATCGACTTGACTTTTCCGTCAACTAAAGCGGCCAGAATCTCGTAGTTCCGGCTGAGGGCATTGAGTATCTTGAGGCGCTTGTTGCGGAACTTCATATTCGAGATGCTATGATAATGGTATTTGTTCTTACAATGGTCAGAACAGAAGACCTTATCCTTTCTGCTGCCATAAGGAATAGGATTCCCGCATTCCAAGCAATTCTTCCCCTCGTGTTCTTCTTTCTCGCTCATGATCTCCCCCCCTTTATTTTCAAAATTGAGAAATGCGTGAAATATTAACAAATGAAAATGAAAAATCAACGCAAAGTTTTTTTGAGACACCTGAATTTTTTCTTGAAAGGATGCATGAATATGCTGTCTTGACGCACAATAATTTTTATATCCTAGCTAAAAATTAGAAGTAGGATAAAGAAACAGAAAAACATTAAGAATGTTTCTTTCAGGGTGCTTCTGTTGCGAATTTTTCTACTTTACTTTGCATCAAGCTAAACACAAACGTGAAAAATGGAACAGCTAAACAGAATCGAAATCCGTGGCAATGTCGGCAATGTCAACATCGTCAAGGTCGGAGAGGGAAAAGTCGCTCATTTCTCCGTAGCAACTAATTACGCCTATAAAGGCAGGAACAACGAGCCTGTGATCGAGACAACCTGGCACACAGTGACCGCCTGGGAGGGAAGAAACATTCCAGACCTGGGGATCATATCTAAAGGATGCCCTATTTACGTGCGGGGAAGACTTAAGAACCAAAAGTACAAAGCCAGCGACGGTATCGAGAGAACAAGCTACGAAGTCATCGCAGATGTCGTAGAGCCTGTAGATAAACAGACTGCGGCTCAATACGGAGGATGACCTTCAGACATTCCTGAGGAAGGCGATTAGTTGCCATCCCGCTCGGTAGCAAAGAGGGGCAGGTTATTGATAAAGAATTTGCTACCGAGTTTTATTTTAACAAAAACTTCACATATTGCATTATTTACAGAAACAGTTGTGTTATAGATACTTAGGCGCATTAATATCAACGAAATTTCAGATAAATGCTTGCAAGTCTAAAAATAATAACTATATTTGCAACAGACTTTTCGGTAAGCGGAAAGGCCGGAGAAAGCCGAAGCGGAATTCCTTGATAGCTTTCAAGGCCGCCAGGCAGCAGAAATGCCGGTAGCCAAGACTCCTTCTCCGGAATTCCTTACCGCAACGGAGAGTTTTAGAAAGATAAAGTCCCGGAGTTTCCTTCGGGACTTTTCGTTTGCATCCATGTCTGTCAGACCTTGTAGAACCAAGCCACCAGCACGGCAAAGAATTTTGACGGGAGGAACTTTTTAGCGAAAACGGCAAGGTGCTCGATAAAATTCGAGATCACATATGAGTTCCGAGGATTCTTCTTAGAGACGATCCTCACGACCTTCTTAGCAAGCACATCCGGCCCCATCCCATTAGTCTCGTCATTCTGGAAGCCCGCCAGTGATCGGGCATATTTCGGATAGCAATTCGCAACTGATGCTGGATCTACGCACTGACGAGATGAAGTGAAGTTCGTATGGAAATCTCCTGGTTCTATGACTATGACCTTCACGCAAAAGTCCCGAAGTTCCAGCCGCAGAGCCTCACAATAGCCCTCAATAGCGAATTTACTGGCGGAATAAAGGCCTTGAAAAGGAAGTCCGATCAGGCCACCTATCGAGCTGATGCACAATATTTTGCCGCCGCGCTGTTTCCGCATCACTGGGACGACATGATGTAAGAAACGCACCATTCCTAGCCAGTTCACGTCCATCTGCCTGCGAGCCTGCTCAATGGAACAGCATTCCAGAGGGCCGCCAAACCCCATGCCTGCATTATTAATAAAGACATCTATGCGGCCTTCTTGCTTAAGGACTTCGTTTACGGCAGCTTCAACCGATGTGTCATCCGTAACCTCAGCCTGAATATAATGCACCCCGGGCAGAAATTCTTTAGCATGTCGATGCGTGCCGTAAACAGTATGGCCTTCCTTGGAAAGCCTCTCAGCCATGGCACGACCGAAACCAGAAGTAATGCCCGTGATGAGGATGATCATTTAATTATCTCAAGTTTATGAAATATTTTGTCTAGGATGTCGATGCCTTTATCAACCTGCTCCATAGAATGCGTGGCCATAAGAGCAAAACGGATGATGATTGAATCCTGTGGCACTGCAGGAGGAATTACAGGGGTAATGAACAGACCATCTTCCAAGGCCATTTTCACAGCAGTGAGGCATTTATCCGTATCGCGAACGTAAAGAGGGAAGATCGGTGATTCTGTAACGCCTATGTCAAAACCTCTGCGAATGAACTCTTCGTGCGCATGATTTGTCATATCCCACAGATGCTGAATCCTCTCCGGCTCGGTGAGCATGATGTCCAGTGCCTTGTTCACTGCAGCAACATTAGCAGGTGGCATAGATGCGCTGAATATAAGTGATCTGGCGCAGTGCTTAATGAAATTTATGACGGGTTTGCTGCCAGCTATGAATCCACCTAACGAACCGAAAGACTTCGAGAAAGTGCCCATAATGAGGTCAACCTTGTCAGTAAGCCCGAAATGGTCCACCGATCCTCTTCCGTGGTCGCCGAAAACGCCGAATCCATGAGCGTCATCGACCATGACAGCGGCGTTATATTTCTCTGCAAGGTCAGTTATCACTGGCAAGTTCGCGAGATCTCCTGTCATAGAGAACACCCCATCGACGACTATCAGTTTTGGAGCATCGGGCTCGGCAAGCTTGAGCTTCTTTTCAAGCGTGACCATATCATTATGGGCGAACTTGAAAACCTTGCTCTGGGACAGGCGCGCCCCATCTATGATACAGGCGTGATCGTAAGAATCCAAGAACAGATATCCTTCGTGAAAACCAAGAAGGCTGACTACGCCAAGGTTTACCTGGAATCCAGTACTGAAGGTCACGGCATCTTCTTTGCCAACGAATTCGGCAAGTTTCTTCTCCAGAGCCACATGAATATCGAGCGTGCCATTCAAAAAACGAGATCCTGAGCAGCTAGTGCCATATTTATCAATGGCGGCCTTTGCGGCATCTTTAAGTCTAGGATCATCCGACAGACCGAGATAAGAATTGGATCCGAACATCATCACGTCCCGCTTCCCATTCATCTGGACTATAGGATCCTGACCGGATTCTATCGGCCTGTAATACGGGTATATTCCCTTTGCTTTTACCTCCTGCGGTAAAGTATATCTCCCGCAAATTTCGTTTAATAGTGCGTTCATAGACAAGATATAAATCTTGCAAATTTAAAAAAAATACCAGAACATTGGCCAGTTTCAACTTATGGTCTATCATTAGCGACCTTTATACATTCGCTCGTAATATGCCTGATAATCACCTGAAGTCACGTTATCAAGCCAATCCTGATTGTCCAAGTACCATCGGACAGTTTTCTCTAGGCCTTCCTCGAACTGAAACTGAGGCTCCCATCCAAGTTCCCTTTGAAGCTTTCGGCTATCGATTGCATAACGTAAGTCATGCCCCTTTCTGTCGGTCACGAATGTTATCAGGTCATCGTCTACCCCTTCAGGGCGGCCCAGGAGCCTATCCACTGTCTTTATCAGAAGCCTCACGATGTCAATGTTCTTCCACTCGTTGAAGCCTCCGATGTTGTAGGTCTGAGCGACCATCCCTTTATGGAATATGAGGTCGATGGCTCTAGCGTGATCCTCGACGTACAGCCAGTCACGCACGTTCTCACCTTTCCCATAAACTGGAAGAGGTTTACGTCTGCGAATATTATTTATGAATAGCGGAATGAGCTTTTCTGGAAACTGGTATGGTCCGTAATTGTTGGAGCAGTTTGTAACTATGGTCGGCATGCCGTACGTGTCGTGGTAAGTTCTTACGAAATGGTCGCTTGAAGCTTTAGCAGCAGAGTACGGGCTGTGCGGCTGGTACCTCGTTTCCTCGGTGAAAAATGTCCTTCCGTAAGCTTTATGCCCAGCTGAAGAAGCCTTAGTCACGAATGGAGATTCAAGGCCTTCTGGATTAGTAAGTTCGAGGGCTCCATAAACTTCGTCGGTTGAAATGTGATAAAAACGTTTTCCTTCCCATCCGGAAGACTCCCAGAATTCTCTAGCTGCTTGCAGAAGCGTCAGCGTGCCTAACACGTTGGTCTTCGCGAATACGAATGGGTCAGTGATGGAGCGGTCCACATGGCTTTCTGCAGCTAGGTGAATTATTCCGTCCACGTTATTCTCGCTTATAACCTTCTTCACTAATTCGTAATCACAGATGTCGCCTTTGACGAATGTGTAATTCGGCTTATTCTCAATGTCCGTCAGATTAGCCAGGTTTCCTGCGTATGTCAGCTTATCAAGATTGATTATATGATAGTCTGGATACTTATTAACGAAAAGCCTGACGACATGGCTGCCTATGAAGCCTGCGCCGCCAGTAATAATGATGGTTCTTGAATATCCCATATTCATAAAATTCCGTGCATTTTGCAATATTCTTTAAAAGAGGGGTGATTGCTGTCTTTCGATGAGAGAATCACATCCTTGGCGGGAAGCCCCCAGTCTATCCCGAGGTCTGGGTCGTTCCATGCAATTGCACCCTCGTTCTGGGGTGAGTAGAAATTATCGCACTTGTATTGGAAAATGACTTTGTTGCTGAGTACGCTGAAGCCATGGGCGAACCCGCGAGGTATGAACAGCTGCCGATGATTCTTTCCGGAAAGCTCCACCGCAACATATTTCCCGAACGTCTTTGAACCATTGCGCAAATCTACGGCGACATCCAGCACTGCTCCAGAAACGACTCTCACGAGTTTGGATTGCGCATGACTTCCTTCTTGAAAATGCAGTCCTCTGACAACGCCATAACTGGATTTGCTTTCATTGTCCTGGACGAAATTAATCTCACCAACCTTGGAGCGGAATTCCCTTTCATTGAACGACTCGAAAAAATATCCTCTCGGGTCCCTGAAAATCTTCGGCTCTATTATTGACAGACCTTCAATATCCGTATTTAATATATTCATCATTAATTATTTGGAATATTTATCTTTCATCCGCCACCTTCAGAAGATACTGCCCATACTGGTTATTCTTCATCGGTTCTGCCAAAGCACGCAGCTTCCCAGCGCTTATCCATCTATTCCGGAAGGCTATCTCCTCCAAACAGGCAATTTTCAGCCCCTGCCTGGTCTCTATAGCCTCTATGTAGCTGGAAGCTTCGTATAAAGAGCTGTGAGTGCCGGTGTCTAGCCATGCAAATCCTCTGCCTAGTTTTTGGACTCGAAGCTCATTCCTTTTCAGGAACTCGGCATTCACGGAAGTGATTTCTAGCTCTCCCCTAGCGGAAGGCTTTATAGTCTTTGCTATCTCGACAACTTCGTTGGGGTAAAAATACAGGCCTGTAACAGCATAGTTGCTCTTAGGCTCTGCTGGCTTTTCTTCAATGCTCAAGCAGTTCCCCCACTCATCGAATTCAGCCACGCCATAGCGCTTAGGGTCGCTTACCCAGTAGCCGAAAACCGTGGCCTTCCCCTCTTCCTCTGCGGTGTGCACTGCCACCTTCAACTGCTCTTCGAAGCCTGCTCCTTGGAAAATGTTGTCTCCCAGCACAAGGCATACGCAGTCGCCGCCGATGAATTTCTCACCTATGATGAAGGCTTGTGCCAGGCCGTCAGGAGATGGCTGCTCTGCGTATGTCAAGGATATGCCGAAATCGCCGCCGTCGCCAAGAAGCCTCTTAAATGCAGACAGGTCTTGAGGAGTAGATATTAAAAGGACATCCCGTATTCCTGCTTCCATGAGCACGGAAAGCGGATAATATACCATTGGCTTATCGTAAACAGGCAGCAGCTGCTTGCTGATGCCCTTCGTGATCGGGTAAAGGCGCGTGCCGCTACCTCCAGCTAATACTATTCCTTTCATATTCATTGATCATTAGTTTCGTTCAGCCTATTAATGCAGTCTTTCAAAGAATCTCTCCAGTATGGAATTTTAATTCCAAAGGTCGCTTTTATCTTTGTCTTGTCGAGAACAGAGAATCTTGGCCTCTCTGCCTTCGTAGGAAATTCTTCCGTATGGCAGGGCTGCACGTTACATTCGATGTTGCTCAGATCACGGATTGCCTCTGCGAAATCGTACCACGAGATTGCTCCTTCGTTGCTGAAATGATATATGCCAGTCTTAGCTAATAGATTTTCTTCAATTATCTTGAATATGACCTTGGCTAGGTCTAACGCATAAGTCGGGGTTCCTACCTGATCAAAGACTACCTTCACCGAATCCCGCTGGGACATCAGGGAGCGCATAGTCTTCACGAAATTTTTCCCATAAGGCGAATAGAGCCAGGCCGTCCTCAGCAAGATGTACTTGCAGCCGGATTTTTCCAAGGCATTCTCTCCTGCCAGCTTCGTGGAGCCATAGACTCCTAGCGGATCCGTCTCCCAGTCTTCTTCACAAGGCAGCGGCCTGTCGCCATGAAAGACATAGTCGGTAGAGATGTGGATCATCGTCGCACCTCTCTCGGCGGCCACTTTCGCCAAATTGCCAACTGCTGTGCAGTTTAGCAATTCAGCCCAGACAGGGTCATCCTCTGCCTGCTCCACATTCGTGTAGGCGGCGCAATTGACTATGACGCCTACTTGCTCTGATTCACATACCAGGCGCACAGCATCCTCGTCCGTGATGTCTAAGCTCACAGTCTCCACGCCCTGAATGGTTGTCACATCAGTGAATATGTAATGATTACGGCTGCTGCCAGCCACGTTTCTGAGTTCGGTCCCTAATTGGCCGTTTGCTCCTGTGACCAAAATGTTCATATACGCAAATTTAATAAAATAAGCATTAGATGAAAACATCTTTACAGAAACGGAGCCAACGGCATGTCGTCATTCCCAGATATCAGGACCTAACTCATGTCCTCTTGCATTCACTGGTTCTTCAGAAAATGGGGAAACTTCTCCAGAATGTATTTTATATAGCCTTTCCGATGTAGCTTTGGCTGCCTCAACGAGCTTCTTGTATGGCCTATCCGTCACATCAATTAAACCGCAGTTGTAATTCTCGCCATCGAAACGCCCAGTGATATCTTGATCACACCACTGGAAATACCCTGTGCCAATCAATGCCGGATGTGAATATGCATGCTCAGTATAATATCGATAGGCTACACCCCTTTGCTCCTGCGACTCAACCTGCCAAAGAGACTGCGCCATGCCTCTATCAACCGTCCCGAAATGATATTCGCCAATCATCAAAGGAAGATTCAGGATGTTTTCAGCATGTCCCATTGCGTCATAGTCTGGTTTGAGAGCATAACAATTGAAGCTGAAGACATCGAAATGCTTACCGCATATCGCAAGCACGTCGTCACCGACATCACTGATATTCCCAAAACGGATGCCCAGATTCAAATGGTCTTTGTCAACGGACTTCAGGATTTCGTTAACTTCCGAAAGATACGCATCGAATGTTTTGAATATAAACTGTTTGCGACTATGTTCCGTATCCCCATTCTCTTCGAGCCATGACTTCAGAGCATTTTTAATAGGCTTATTAGGACCTTCTAATATCATTTGTGAAAGTCTTACTTCATGATCAAGCCATGCCGGTTCATTGCCGATGAAATACCCTATAAGCCAAGGATTACCTAAATAATTGGAAACCTGTCTCGAAATGAATTCCTTTGCCGAGCTTTCAAATTTGGGATCATATATATCAGCTAAACCCATGAGCTCTGGCTCTGCGCCCACATTATCTAATGACACGACGAAGGCTTTATTATTCATTGACATTACTGCAGGATCTGACCAATTCGCTATAGTGTTGAATCCCCACTTATCCATTCGCCTGATTATCATCTTCCTTGCCTCATCAATATAGTCTTCGCCATACCTTCTATAAAGATTCCAAGTGCCAAAAGAATATCCTTTGCCACCTGAACGTCTAGAAACAGGGAAAATATCTCCTGGCGGCATTGCCTGAAACATACTTGGCCTCTTCTCATAATCCCTCACGCTTCCTCCACCTCCAGGGCTTACGCAATCTACTCCGACTGAGAGAAAGAGATATCCTTCCGGGTCTACGAACCACCATTTACCATCTATTTTCTCAACACGGAAAAATCCTGTCGCAGTCACCTTATGATCTCTATACCCGCCGAATTTAGAGTACCGGAACACAGCTGTGTCCATCGGCTGAGCATCTTCTTCGTCCCATTGCTGTCTTAATTCTGAAAGAGAAGCAACTTTTTCAGGATAATCCATGAATATGTTCTGCCCGAGTGAATCGATCGCAGGTTTGTTTTCCAGATAGGAATCACCCGGATCCTCTACGGCCAGTTCAACTTTCCTTATCTCGAATGTCTGATCCCCTATTGGGCGACGCATCCTGATTCCTATCGAATCCACGCCTTGAAGCGGGCCTATCCTGCTAAGCAGGTTAATCCATCCCATGTAGCGCGGATGATTATAAGTTGCGGCAAGATCAGACTCTGGATCCGGAAGCTGAGTGAAATACTTCAACGGTATTGCCAGTCTGTTCCACGCCTTAGGGACATAGCACATTACCCTTGCCTCTCTATAGCCGCCAGTCGTTTTGAACCCTAACTGGAAACGCTGTGAAGTTGAAATTCTATATTCAATGACGACATAATTATAATCTTTCCAATCTTCAGGAAGATCCGGATTGATGGCCTTGAGGGCAATCTTGCTCCCTGACATTTCCTTTGAGGAATCTAATTTAATCGTAAAGATTTTCTCGCCACAAGAAACGAAAGCAATGGCGCTTGCTAATAGCGCCATCGGAATAAACCTGTTTATCTTCATTTTCTAATTCAATAACATTGATTCGATATATTCATTATCAGGCCGGCAATTCTCGAATCTCACATTTTTCGTGAACTCCTGCATTATTCGCCAAGCTTCTTCTTGATCTGGCCTTGCCTCTCGCAACTGGCCGAAATCTCCTCGCGGAGATTCGGAAAATGCGCAGATAATGTCGTCCCATCCATCCGGGACATGAAAATTAACCATGCAACTGTTATCTCGCTTTTTATATGGCCAGAAAGTATATCCGATGTTATTCTCTTTCATGATTTCGCAAAATGTCCTCTGCCACTCGAATGTGTTGTGACCTATTTCCCCCATGTACATCGGCAGACCTGTGCTGTCTCTGAAACTAATATAATTCCTAATGCTTTCTGCTGTTGGCTCTCCTCCATACCTATGACAGGTCAGAATAATCTTGTCATCGAACGACACGTCAGTTACTGACTTGAAATTCGTATTCCACTGTGTAGCTCCAATAAGTATGATATGATTATTATCTACTTCTCTGATACGTTGCACCGCCTTTTTGCATACGTCCATAAACTTTCCGTTCAGGTCGTCAACATTCTTGAAATAAGGGGCTATAGGCTCATTCGCCAGCTCATAGCCAAGAATGACAGGTTCATTTACGAAATGCTCTGCTATCTTCTGCCAGATATCACAGAAAAGAGCCTGGCTTTCCGAGCTTTCGAAAAGCCAAGGATAGCCATAACTATCATCTATATTATCACCTGTCTGCCCACCTGGGCAATCATGCATGTCAAGTATTACATGAAGGCCCGCCTCTCTTGCCCACACGACTAAAGAATCCATCCTTGCGAAACCGTCCTGATCCTTAGTCAGCCCCATGTAATCTTCATCTGTGAATAACCTGTAATTGAAAGGGAGCCGGATAGTGTTTGCGCCCGTTGAGGCAATGAACTTAATATCTTCGCGGGAGATATAATTATCTTTGAACTCTTTCCAGAATTGCGCAGTCCTATCCGGGCCAACTAGCTCGCAGAACATCTCATTTATGAGTCTCGGAGAGCTCGTTCTGCCGAACCCGAACATATAGCCTTCGGGATTCAGCCAATTGCCAAGATTAGTTCCCTTGATGAAATATACAGTGCCATCAGGATTGATGAGGTTAGTACCAGATATCCCGATGAATCCTTCCGGGGGTGACTGCCGTGTCCCGACGCATCCAGAAACAAATATTAATGCCGATGCGATGCAAATAAGTTTCTTATAGAGCCTCATCACTATTTCCCAAGATTAGGATTCAACAATATTTCACTAGAAGGAATCGGGAAAGTGTACCTATTGTCTGACTGGGAATGCAAATTAGACGGGTCATATTCCGGATCTTTGCCCTCGAATGATTCAGGAACCATTTCCAACCTCAGCAGATCATACCACCTAACGCATTCTCCGGCGAATTCCCAAGCTCTTTCTTGCACAACGTCATTGATGAAATCGCTTGTTGATAGTCCGGAATATTCAGGAAGCCCTGCCCTGTCTCTTATTTTGTTCAGCCACGAATATGCCTCAGCATCAGGGCCATCAGAACGAGCCTTTGCCTCTGCGTATGTTAGAGCAGTCTGAGAAAGTCTGAGTATATGAGCAGGAAGCACAGAAGAGCAGTTCGCCACATTGTTCTGTCCCCCTTGCGGATATTTCATGAGTTTGAGTATGCATGGGTGTTTGTGCTGCCAATTCTGCCAGCTTACGCCTTTGTCTGTCACAGTATAAAAAGTGGCATCCTTTCTAGGACCTTCAGGGAATTTATTCATGAATCCGACTTCTGCGAATATTACATTCCAGCCTCCTATTTCTGAAGGCTCGCACCAAGCACCATAGAATACCACATAATCAGTGGTGCTTGCAGGAATAACGAATAAATCTTCCGAGGTGATGTTATTATCTTCTTCTCTGTTTTTGAACAGAGAAGCGTAGTTTCCTTCAAGAGAAAAGCCGGCTCCACTGCTTTCGTCGAGAACTTCTTTTGCTACCGAGGCCGCCTTCGCATAATAACCATCCTTCTTCAGCGGCCATCCTGCCTCAGTGAGATATATCTCGGCCATCAATGCTTTAGCGACGAGCTTGTTAGGTCTTCCAACCTCGTTATTCCGTCGTGAATCGCCAAGCAGGCTTACGGCAGTCGTTATATCACTTTCAATCAAATCATAAACATCTGCCTCGGACGATAAACCTATTGATGCGTCATCAGAATTATAGCCCGATGCAGTGACCAACGGAATATCGCCCCACAATCTCACCAGGGTATAATATGCGAATGCCCTGAGGAAGTATGCTTCGCCGGCTATAACTTTTATAGTGCTAGCATCACCGCTGCAATTCCGATAATTATTAATCACTCTGTTAGCCCCTAGTGCAGTCTTGTATAATCCGCTCCATGTACTCGAGAATGAGCCGTTGGAATTCGTAGGGTTACATCTGTCTAACTGGGTCCCGTTAGCATCAGTTGTCGGACAGTACATATCATCTGCACCTGAGCATAACTGTTGGTATGTGCCATTACATATTCCGAAACCCCAAGGCTGATTCAATCCCCTATATGCCCCTGTCAGCGCTGCCTCAAGCCCCTCTTGCGTAGTGAGCAGATTTTCATCGACTTTTCCTTTTGACTCCTCATCGAGGAAGTCAGAACAAGCAGGAATAATGAATATGCCAAAAAGAATGGCTGATATTAATATATTTTTCATATTATCTTCGTTATTAGAATCTTATATTCAAGCCAAGCGTTAAAGAACGAGAATTCGGATAAGCTCCGTAATCAAGTCCCTGATAGACATCGGAGCTGCTTCCTACATTGCTAGCCTCTGGATCGATCCCTTTATAGCCAGAAATCGTGAACAAGTTCGTGGCATTGAGAGACACAGAGAAATCTGCGATTTTCTTTATCGAGAAATCATAAGAAATGCTTAAGTTCTTAAGTCTAAGATAGCTTGCATCTTCAAGCCAAAGGCTGGACACAGGATACCATGTGCTAGAAGTATTCCAAGCAGGAAGCCACGCATCTTCTTGGACCCCAGGAATATAACGTTCTTTCACTTCCGCGAATCTAGCACCCCTTACGTCCCTGGTAGCCATCATATTTACGCACCTGTTGTAGTTAAGTTTGTCCATTTTAATCACACCTTGGAAGAACATGTTTACCCCTATTTTTTTCCAACGGAAATTAGTATTCCATCCAAGGGTATATTTTGGCATGCCATATCCAATTATTTTATAGTCGCTGCTATCATATATATGGTCTCCGTTAAGATCTTCATACCTTGCATCACCCGGCACGCAGCCGTATTTAGCAGCCTCTGTTTCCTGTCCTTTCTGCCACGCGCCAAGGTAATGCAGCCCGAAGAGTGTTCCGAGAGGTTCTCCCACTTTATAGATCAAATCGTAAGCACCATCATTTATTCCCGTAAGATTCGTAGCTACATACACTATATCTTCCTCGCCTAAATCCTTGACCTTATTTTTCAGGAATGAGAAATTGACAGACGACTCGAGAAACATATCTGTCTTCTCGATGATCCTTCCTGTCAGCGTAAAATCAAAACCACTGTTACGTATCTTTCCGATGTTAGACGTAATGGTTCCGCCACCAAGATAATCTGGCACGTTTTTGTTCAGCAGAAGATCTTTCGTGTCCTTCATATAGTAGTCAGCCTCAAGCGTCAGCCTATCATCGAAGAAGCCCGCATCTAATCCTATGTCTTTCTGCACTGTGGTCTCCCACTTAAGATCTTTATTAGCAGGATTTCCTGCGATAATGCCGCTCGTCGAAGTGCCCATAGAGAATGGATATGTCGTAGAGTTAAAGAAGTATTGAGTTGCGTATGGGCTGATGGCCTGGCTTCCTGTCGCCCCCCAGCTGAACCTGATCTTCAGATTGCTCACGAAAGGGACATTCTCCATGAATTTTTCCTTCGATATAGCCCAAGCAACAGCCGCAGCAGGAAATGTGCTGTATTTATTTCCTTTAGCGAATTTAGATGAGCCATCGCGTCTTACTGAAACAGATGCCAGATAACGTCCGTCGTATGAATAGTTTAGACGCGCAATATATGAAGACAGCGTCCAATTCGTGTAATCACTCGAGGCATTTATAGTCGTGGCTTGTGCCAGATTGTTATATTTCAAAGATGGGAATTTCAATCCCGTAGAGGTGGTTGAATGCCCCAACGCATTATATTCCTGTGTCTCGAAGGCAGCTACTGCGTTGATTTCATGCTTTCCGAAAGTGTTGTTGTATGAGAGTTGAGTAGTGGTCTGCAAAGTCTTCCCTTTCGTGTCGGTTAGCGAAGCACCAGCTACGGATCTGTTGGCAAGTGTTCCGTTATAGATCTTGTCTCTCTCGAATAACCTATCTGTTGCGGCCTGGAAATCTAGGGATAGGCCATCAAATATCTCATATTTTGCTCCTCCAAGTATGGTGAGGAATGTTTTTTCCTGGATGTTCTCCGCATCATAAAGAAGAGCCAAAGGACTTGTCTTGAGCGATCCGACAGGGTCATTCACCACAAGATTACCATCGTCATCATAAGGCATCGTGGTCGGAGCCCAGCCTACAGCCTGATTCAGGACGGTAGTGGCCCCAGAATATCCCTGATTATTGTAACCTGTGCCATTATTCACATTAATATTGAATCTAAATGAAAGCCTGTCGCTTACTTTAGCATTCAGGTTTGCTCTCAGGTTCGTCCTGCGATAATTAGATTTTTTTACTATTCCTTGCTGGTCTAATAGATTTCCTGACACTCTCCACTGCACATTCCGTGTTCCTCCAGAAACGCTCAGTTGATGCTGATGCGAGAAAGCAGTCCTCAGCACAGCATCCACATAATCGTACCCACCGCTCTTGTAATAGCTGTCTATCTGTTCCTGAGTGAACGTCGGATTAAGTCCGTATGCGGCAGAATGTTCGTTGTATACTTCTGCATATTCGCCAGCGCTTAGAAGATCGTAATTCTTCAATATCTTCGAGACTGTGGCACTTCCCTCGTAAGTAACTTCCACCTTATCAGAAACAGCACCTTTCTTAGTCGTTATGAGAACAACTCCATTAGCCCCGCGGGAGCCATAGATAGCTGTCGATGATGCATCCTTGAGAATTTCAATGGACTCAATGTCATCAGGATTAATCGAAGAAAAATCTACGCCGACTAAGCCGTCTACCACGAAAAGCGGGCTGTTATCTCCCAGCACTGAGTTTGCACCCCTTATCCTAATCCTAACTGAACCGCCCGGAGCTCCTACAGTATTAGATACTTGCACGCCGGAAGCTCTTCCTTGCAAGGCCTGATCAATGCGAGTTACCCTCTGATCTTTGAAAGAATCGCTTTTTACCTGCGAAAGAGCACCCGTCAGAGAGCTTTTCTTCGCTGTTCCATAGCCGATGACAACAACTTCTTCAAGAGCCTCAGTGTCTTCTTTGAGTACTACCGTCATGTTATCTTCATCCCCGACAGAAACATTCTGGGTCACGAAACCAAGGAATGATACTTCCAAATTCGGGTTGCCATGAACAGTAAGAGACAGAACTCCGTCAGCATCAGTGATCCCTCCAATATTGGTTCCAATAACTAATACGCTTGCTCCAGCGACTGGCATCCCACTCCCATCAATTACTTTCAGGGTGATGGTTCTGTCTTCCGTCTGCATGTTCTGCCTTGTAAGAACAATCTGTTTTGAGTTAATTGAATATGTCACATCAGTGCCAGCAAAGACATTGTCTAGAATATCCGTCACAGGTCTGTCTTTTACGTGGATATTTACATTTCTGCTAACGTCTACGTCTCTGGTGTTGTAGAAGAATACATACTCAGTGCGCTGTTCAATGGCATCAAGCACATTTTCAACAGTGACTTTGTTCATGTTCAAAGAGATTTTCCTCACCTGAATAGCTGAAGCTCCAGCATACACAGAAATCTGCGAAACTATCAGGGTTACGAGAAATAGTTTCCAGACACTTGAAATCTTACTGGATAAAATTTCAAACTTCTTGAATTCGTCTTTTAAAATCATAGTTCTGAACTAATATAATTGAGTCATAATTAGCTTTAGCGAAAACTATAATATAGACGAACAATGGGAAGCAATACCCTATGATTTTTATAGATTATTTTAAAGAAATGATGACTCGCTTTTTAGAAAAACTGTCATCCGGCCTCTTTTGCGGGTTGAATACCTTAATCTTGATTGGTGCAGTCATCTCCAGAAGGGAAAGTATATCCTCTAAACTTTCATCTTTGAACGTGGCAGAATATTCATAATTTTCAATCTCGCTTCCTCTAAGAATAATTTCAGCGTTGAAGTGACGAGAAAGCTGGTTCACAATATCTTTCAGCTTCGCCCTCCTGAAAACCAATTTTCCATCTATCCAAGCAATTCTTTCATATATATTGGCTTCAGAAATAATGCATTCGCTATCAATATCTTTTTTCGCTCTCGCTATCTGCCCAGGAAGCATGTAGTATTTCTTATTTCCTTTCGCCAATTCGACTTTTCCACTCGCAAGTGTTACGTCTATGGAAGAATCAGTATCATACGAACGAACATCGAATTCTGTTCCGAGGGCCGTAACTCTCAACGCATCCCAGACTGATACTTCGAAAGGCCTGTCTGGATCGTGACTTACTTTGAAATACGCCTCACCATTCAAGCGAACGCCTCTTTTTTGTTCGCTAGTGAAATTCTTTGCGTACTGGATATGGGATCCAGAATTGAGGATAACGACAGAACTATCAGGCAGAATAATCCTTGTAACAGTACCCTCGGCTGAATAGACATCAACGATTTCTTCCACTGGTTTCCCTGGTCTTTGGCCGCGGAGAAAATATGAAACAGTGAAGAATGAAGTAACGAATATGATTAAAGATGCCGCAACACTCCAGAATATTCTCGCAATTTTCCTCGCCCGTTCGTGGCGATTTATCTTTTCCGATAGAGTTTCCCATCTCTTTTCAGGGTTTATCCTATCACTACCCTCAAGAAGATCCGCATTTTCAGCCACGAAATCAGCTGCATCTAGCAACTCCTTTAATTCCGTGAAGTTGGATGCACCTTTTTCTAATTCTCTCATTATATCATCAGGCAATTCTCTAGTCATATATTTGAGAATAATGTCAATGGTTATTTTAATTTTCGAAAAATTAATTCACTTATAATAAGACGTATAATATGTGCGCATACCCTAAGAAGTTAGACCCTATTATTGCTTAATGTAATCTGACATTTCGTACCTGAGCATCTTCAGGGCTTTAGTCATGTAAGCTTCGACTGTTTTGACGGAAGTACCATTCTTCTGTGCGATATCACTATATCTGAGGCCTTGAAATCTATTCATTAAAAAAACTTGCTTGACCTTTTCAGGGAGCTTCGATAAAGCTTTATTCAGAGCATCTTTCAATTCAGATTCCGAGTAAAGGATATCTTCAGCCTGTGAGTCTCGTTCCATGCATAAACTTTCATATTTATCCCTGACCTTAAATTTTCTGACGTAATCTATGCTCCTATTCTTAACGCTTGCCAGAAGTAAGCTTCTTAAGCTCGTCTTTATCTGAATATTTTTTCTATTTTTCCAAAGGTTGAAGAACATATCCTGAACCACATCCTCACTTTCGCTCAGGGAGTGAATGTATCTGTCCGCAAGAATAACTAGAGGAGAGTAATACTTCATGAAGATGGCCTTGAATGATTCCTGGTCATCATTAACGATTGCTCTCAATAATAGGATTTCATCGTTATTTCGGTCATCATGATCTGACATAGTCTAAGATTTTGAGCCGCAGGTACAAAAATAATAAAATTCCAGAATCTGAACAGAAATAAAAAACGCATCCAACATAATTTCTGCTATATTTGCAGGCATGGAGAAACAAACCATTTATCTGTTCACCGATGGGGCATCAAGCGGTAATCCCGGACCTGGTGGCTACGGAGTGATATTGCGATGCGGGACATACGAGAAAGAGATGAGCGGT
>JALCSU010000049.1 GCA_022653735.1 Bacteroidales bacterium | reverse complement strand
AAAAAAATTGATTAAATTTGTGAATTCCATATTATGGCATGGCGATGAATCACGAAGAGGCAAAAACACGGATAGAGGAGCTTAGAAAGACCCTCTGGGAGAATAGCAGGAAGTATTACGTGGACAACGCTCCAACCATGAGCGACTACGAATATGACCAGCTTATGCATGAGCTGGAAACCTTGGAAAAGGAGTTTCCTGACCTGCTCACCCCGGACTCCCCTACACAGAAAGTCGGCAGCGACCTGGAAACAGGCGGTGCCGGGGATAATGCCGAGCCAAGGATCCAGAAGGAATTCGCCCAGTACCCTCATCACTATCCCATGCTCTCACTTGGTAACACATACAGCATCAGCGAGATAGAAGACTTCGTCAGGCGTGCAGAGAAAGAGCTGAAAGGGGTGAGGTTCACATATTCATGCGAGCTGAAGTTCGATGGGACTGCAATCTGCCTTGAATATAGGAACGGCAGGCTATTCAGAGCCTTGACTCGTGGAGACGGGGTAATCGGGGACGATGTCACCGAGAACGTGAAACAGATATCCAATGTTCCCGTCGCTCTGAAAGGTACCGGCTATCCTGATGATTTCGAGATTCGTGGCGAGATATTAATGCCTTATGAATCGTTCGATAAGTTGAACAAGGAGCGTGAGGATAACGAGGATCCACCGTTCGCCAATCCCAGGAATGCTGCCTCCGGCTCACTTAAGCTGCTTGACCCTAAAGAAGTTGGCAGGCGCGGGCTCTGGTGCACGCTTTATCATATTCCTAGCCAAAGCGTCTCCTTCCCTACCCATGACGATGCCTTGAAAGCAGCTGCTTCATGGGGGCTTCCTGTCTCAGACAAGAGAAAAATCGTTTCCTCCATCGAGGAAATAGAGGAATACATTCACTACTGGGACAAGGAAAGAAAATTCTTGCCCTATGCGACAGATGGCATAGTTATAAAAATAAATGAACTAGCCTATCAGACAGCTCTTGGTGCAACGGCCAAATCCCCTCGCTGGGCCGTCGCTTTCAAGTTTCAGGCAGAGGAAGCTACTACGAAGCTGGTTTCTATCGACTATCAGGTCGGCAGGACGGGAGCCATCACTCCCGTAGCCAATATGGAACCTGTCCAGCTGGCAGGAACTGTCGTGAAGCGAGCCACGCTGAACAATAATGATTTCGTGAGGGACATGGACATTCGCATCGGAGACTACGTGAAAGTCATCAAGGGCGGTGAGATAATCCCGAAAATCATTGCTGTGGATCTAGAAAGGAGGCCTAAAGATGCCAAGAGACCGGAATTCCCTACTGTCTGCCCAGACTGCGGTACTACGCTGGTGCGCGAAGAAGACGAGGCAAAATGGTTCTGTCCGAATACAGACGGCTGCCCTACCCAGATAAAAGGCAAGCTGGTGCATTTCCTGAGCAGGAAGGCCATGAATGTGCTGGCTGGAGAGGCAACAATCGACCAGCTATACAAATTGGGATTCGTGCGCACGCCCGCAGACTTCTATTCGCTCACTAAAGGCCAGTTGCTAATGTTGGACGGCTGGAAAGAAAGGTCTGCTCAAAGATTCCTGGACAGCCTGAATGCTTCCAGGCAGGTGACTTTCGACCATGTGCTATTTGCGTTAGGAATACGATTTGTTGGGGAGACGACTGCCAAAGAGCTGGCTGTTCATTTCGGTAACATTGACGCTTTAGCCGTGGCTTCTAAGGAGATGCTGCTGGAAGTACAGGATATTGGCGAGACGATAGCCGAGAGCGTCTATGAATATTTCAGGGACTCCAGGCACCTTAGAGACATAGAGAGGCTGAAGACCGCAGGGCTGCGATTCTCAATGGAAGCGAAGAAGACATCTTCCAATGCGTTGGAAGGCAAGACGATAGTAATTTCAGGAAATTTCAGCATCTCTAGAGATGAGATGAAGAGGCTCATCGAAGACAACGGAGGCAAGAATAGTTCTTCCGTCAGCGGGAAAACCAGTTACCTGCTAGCAGGTAGCAAGCCTGGACCGGAGAAGATGAAGAAGGCGGCTGAACTGGGAATAAAGGTAATCTCGGAAGAAGAATTAATGAATATGTTGCCGGAGACTGCCGAAACCAAAAGTTTAAGCAGCGAAGAGGAACCCACTTTATTTTAGGAATATATGAACTGGTTCGCCAAGGCGATAACTAAGATTAGGATTGTTGTCCGGAGAGTCAACCGATTCCTCGGAATAGAGATCTGGCGTGGCGAGCCGGAAGAATATTCCTGGTCCAAGACAAAGGCCAGGATCGCATCTGACACCAGAGTGGTCATGAGGGTGCTGAAAACCTTCCAGACAGAGAAAATAGGCTTTCAATCAGTGGCCCTGAGCTATTTCTGCACTTTAGCCGCAGTGCCGTTCATAGCCGTGGCTTTCGCTCTTACTAGCGGTTTCGGCTTGGAAGACAAGATGCAGGAAATCCTATTTTCGGCCAACATCAGCCCGGAATTGGGAAACAAGATAATGCAGGCTGCGCAGAATATCATCAGCACATCGCAGAACGGCTGGTTCGGAATAATCTCCACTTTGATGTTCGTGTGGGTGATCATCTGGATGATGAACCGTGTGGAGAAGGTATTCAACAACGTGTGGCGCATCTCAAAGCCTAAGAGGAAATTCGTGAAGAGCCTGGGAATAGACATCATCATATTGGTGCTCCTCCCTTTCATGATATTGATTTTCTCCTACGCTACCGTGCTCTACTCGCATCTTGCCGACTACATATTCCCGAACTGGATAGGCGCGACTAAAGCCATCCGTTCATTCCTGGGATGGGTGATTTTCTGCGTCATCGCAATATTCACGTTGTCCGGAATGTACAAGTTCATTCCTGCGACGGAAGTATATTACAGGCATGCTTTCAAAGCAGCCTTGCTTGCTGGAATTGCATTCACTATATTGCAGTACTTATATTTGGAAACTCAATTGATGGTGATGCGTCTGAATATGGTTTATGGAGCTATCGCGATCATCCCTCTCTTCATGATCTGGCTTAGATTCGGGTGGCTGATAATTTTATATGGTGCCGAGTTCTCATATTCTTTCCAAAAAGAGGAGGCTAGCGAGCTGAATAAGGCTCTGAAGGATAGAAGAGATAAGCGAAGGGAGCAGAAAATGAGAGATAAAGAATTAGCAGAAGTATGAGTGTTTCGGAATTTACGCAGAAGGATTACGATCAGATAAATAAGTGCTACTCAGAGCTGAAAGCTGCGGCAGAGAAGCGCGTGAAGGATCCGGCGGAAATGAAAGTCATCCAGAAGGCTTTCGATTTCGCTAATGAGGCGCATAAGAACGTGCGACGCCGCTCTGGGGACCCTTACATGATTCACCCGATTGAAGTGGCGAAAATCGTTGTCTCCGATATCGGGCTAGGCTATAAATCCATTTCTGCCGCCCTGTTGCACGACGTTGTCGAAGACACAGACTACACAATTGACGACATAAGGAATCTTTTCGGCGACAAAATCGCCAGCCTTGTGGACGGGCTCACGAAGATTAAGAATGTGCTGGACAACGAGGACCGCAGCAAGAATAAAATGGACACAGAGAGCTTGCAGGCCGAGAATTTCAAACGTATTCTGCTCACTCTCAACGATGATGTCCGCGTCGTGCTGATAAAACTGGCTGACCGCCTGCACAACTGTCGCACGATTGAATTCATGCCAGAATACAAGCGTGATAAAATCCTGAGCGAGACGATGTTCATATTCATTCCTCTCGCCCATCGTCTGGGCTTGTATGAGATAAAGTCCGAGATGGAAAACATCTGGCTGAAATACAAGGAGCCAGACGCATATAACGAGATAACGTCGAAGATAAACGAGAACCTCTCTGGCAAAAAAGCCGAGATAGACAAGTTCGTGAAGCCTATCCAGGAAGCACTCACGACTGCCGGATTCAACTTTTTCATTCGCCAGAGGGTAAAGACGCCATATTCGATATGGCATAAGATGCAGACGAAAAACGTCACCTTCGAGCAGATTTATGACTTGTATGCCCTAAGGATAGTCTTCACTCCTGACGCCAATTCGAAAGAAAGCGAGAGAGACCAGTGTTACCACATATTTTCTATCATCACAGGAATATATCGTTACAAGCCGGACCGTATCAGGGACTGGGTGAAGCATCCGAAGAGCAACGGGTATGAGGCTCTTCACTGTACTTTGATGGGCGATACGGGCATTTGGGTAGAGGTGCAGATACGTTCTAAGCGAATGGACGATATTGCCGAGAAAGGCATTGCCGCACACTGGACTTACAAGCAGGAGGGCTACATCAGCGAGAACGACAGCGAGATGGACAAGTGGCTGGAGAAGGTGAAAGAAATACTCGTCAGCCCAGACGTGAATGCCCTGGAGCTGCTCGACCTTATCCATAAAGACTTGACCAGCAAGGAAATTGTCGTCTTTACTCCAAAGGGAGAGCAAAAAACCGTCGAGAAGAATTCTACTGCTCTGGACTTTGCCTATCAGATACACACTGAGATCGGAAACAAGGCCATTGCTGCGAAGGTGAACATGAGGCTCGTTCCTCTGTCACACACTCTTAAATCTGGGGACACCGTGGAAATAATCACGGCAGAGAATGAGCACCCTAAGCGCGAATGGCTGCAGTTCCTCACCACAAGGCATGCGAGGAGCATAGTAGTTGACTATTTCAAAGGGCAGAAGAAAGAGTTCGCCGAAACAGGGAAAAAGATGCTCTCCGACCAGTTGGAGAAAATAGGCTACAGAATGAACGACGATGCTGTCACTGCAATTTCAGAACACTATGGAATACAAGCCAGGAATCCAGAGGACCTTTTCTTCTACATAGGCCTTGGCACCGTGAAGCTGAACGACTTGAGCACATTCATGTCGAGTGATGCTTTCAGTGGCGGAAAAATATCGAAATCTTGGTCATTCCCTTGGTTCAGGAAGACGAAAGATAAAGAAGAGGATAAGAAAGATAAGAAATCCGAATATGCCATAGCAACGTGCTGCAGGCCTATTCCTGGCGACCCCGTCATCGGGATCAAGTCACCTGATGGCGTGATCACCGTGCATAAGAAAACCTGTCCGGTGGCGGAGAGCATTGCCTCGAAACATGGGGACTGGGTGGTCGTGCCTCAATGGGATGGAGCAAAAGAGGATGTGTATTTCCCTGTGCGTCTGAACATTAAAGGCGTCGACAGGGTTGGCCTCTTGAACGAGATATCGCGCTTCATCTCCCTCGTCATGGGCGTTAACATGAAAAAAATATATTTCGCTGCCGACGAAGGCATATTCGAAGGTTATATAGAATTGGAAGTCCGCGATAAGAGCGTCTTGGAGCGAATGATTCGCAGGTTAGGCTCAATCGAAGGAGTTCAGAGCGTCCAAAGAGCAGATATTTAGTCATGAGAAAATTCATAAAGAGATATTTCATCATATTCCCGATAGGCTTCTTCCTTGCTCTGTCGGTTTTCTCGCATTCTTGCGCAAATACGACTCAGGCACCTACTGGCGGCCCGAAAGACACGATTCCGCCAGTCTTGACGAAGGTCTTGCCTTCGCCTGGCAGCAAGAACGTGCCCACGCACGGGACCACCGTATATTTCGGCTTCAATGAATATGTGAAGGTTAGCAGCGGCAGCTCGATCTATCTCTCGCCTCCTCAGAAAAAGGCTCCGAAATACAAGATCAGGGGAAAGGGCGTGCTGGTATATTTCGAAGAAGACCTGCTTCCTAACACGACATATACTCTGGACATAACAAATGCCATTCAAGACAATAACGAAAATAATCCTTTCCCCGGGTTCACTACCGTATTCTCCACAGGCTCTTCCATAGACTCTATGATGATAACGGGGACTGTGCTGGATTGCAAAACACTTCTCCCTGTCAAGGATGCGACTGTCATGCTGTACAAGAATCACGGGGACTCCGCCGTATTCAAGGAAAGGCCATTCGTGTCTTCGAGGACCGATGACTGGGGCTATTTCGTGCTACGGAATATTCAAGATACAGTCTACAGGCTCTACGCCATCGTGGATGCCAACAATAACAATGTCTACGACCCTGACGAGGACCGAGTCGCATTCCTGGATTCCTTGATCAAGCCCATGCAGAAGGTCAACGATTCACTGCCCGAGCTGAAGAAATATGACATGAAGGATACCTTGAACTGCCTTGCGAGAAAATCTGAAATAGAGCTTAGAGTGTTCAAGGAAAGGCCGTCGAAACAGATGCTCATGAACAAGGTAAGAACTGCCCCTAGGTCCGCATACATTACATTCATGGCACCTGATGCTAAGATAGACTCACTGTGGTTCTATGGTTTCCCGGCCAACGATGTCATCACTGAATTCAATCCGACAAATGACAGCCTCTTGTTGTGGCTGAACGACCAGAGACGGATGCCCGATACGCTGAAGCTGGGACTGGTCTATTGGAAGACAGATTCCACAGGAGGCCTTGCGCAGAAGACTGAAAAGGTCGACTTGGTGGACGAGAACATGATAAAGAACAAGCACAAGCGGGTTAAGGTAGAGCATACCGACACCGTCTGCGCTCTGACACTCAAGGGAGAACCAGAAAAAGTCGAAGACGAGGGATTCACTATCAAGTTCGACTTTCCTCCTATCATAGGGAAATTTGACTCATTGAAGTTCTGGTCCGTGAATCCGAGGCAGAAGGAGCAAAACGAGGCGTTCTCTTACTACAGAGACATTCACGACCTCACGCTTTACCACATTACTCCGAAAGTCAAGTTCCAGAATGGCTGGGAATATCACTTCAAGATACCTCAGAGGGCATTCAAAGACATCAACGGGCACTGGAACGACAGCACCGAGGTAAAAGTCTCGCTTCCGACCGACGAGACCCTAAGCTCGCTCTCGCTGAATATCATAACAAGCGGAGATTCTCGCTACATAATCGACCTCCTTAACGAGAAACGTTCAGAGGTGCTAAAGACATATAAGATTGAATCCAGCGCCAAGATAAACATGAAATATCTAAAGCCAGGGAAATATTCACTTAGGGTCACGGAGGATAAGAATAGGAATGATTTCGTCGACACTGGCTCTCTCTTGCAGCATAGACAGCCTGAAAAGGTCATATTCATAAAATTCAAAGACTCCGAATACATTAATATTCCCCAGAAGAGTGACATCGTCCAAGATCTGAATTTCAAAGAATTATTCAAATGACAAGTGCCATAAAATATATATTCGCTATCTCAATGTTTCTCGCATGCCTTTCTGGCGCTGCCCAGGAGAAGCGAGATTCCCTGAAGCTGGCCCCAGGGACAAGAAAGCTTGTGCCTGACTCATTGACAGTCAAAGAATATTCCGATGACTATCTTGACACGGTGAAAATAGAGAAGAAATTCATTCTGAACGATTACAGCTCGATAGGAATTGAGTACGGAGTGTCAATGAACCAAATGTGGTTCACTCCAACGATGACTCAGCAGATGCTTGTCTGCCCGAATACGATCGGTGTTTTTTACACGAAATACCACAGCAAACTATTCGGATACATGCCGTATTTCGGGTATAAGATTGGTCTTCGCTATACTACAGAAGGTTATAAATTCAAGGAAAATAAAGAAACCGGCACTACGCAAACCATTGAAGGGGCGACTCAGGTAAAAATGGATTTCGTTGAAGTGCCAATGATGGCCGAATTCCATGTGGACATGCTTCACTTCAAGCTGTTCGCAGATGCCGGAATCTACGGAGGCTACAGGCTGAACATCGAAAGGACCGGACAGAATGTGGCAGATTCAATCAGAACCTCGTTCCTGGGCACCGATAGAAGATTTGATTATGGATTCGTGGGCGGAGCGGGCTTCGGAATCATCTTCGACCCGTTTGAGCTGCGCATCAGCGGCCAGTTTCGCTGGGGCTGGGGAACTCTTTATGATCCAGACTATTACAGCGAATATTATTACAGGTATGCTTACCCGATTAACGTGATGATTAATGCTGGAATATATTTCCATCTGACCAGAAGAAATGGAAAAAGCAAAGCCCAATTAAGAAGGGAAGCTCGTGACGCAGTTTACAATCCTATACCACCTACAGCACAATGAAAACTCTAACAGCTAAAGCAGGTAACGTCCTAATCGGTGGCGGTAACCCGATCGTGATTCAAACCATGTGCAACACCCACACTTACGACGTGGATGCCACTGTGGAACAATGTGTGCGGCTCAGTAATGCAGGGTCGCAGTTGATTCGCATCACTGTGCCAGGAATGAGCGACGTGGAGAATATTCGGGAAATTAAGACGAGGCTCCGCTCCAGGGGCATCTTGACTCCTCTGGTAGCGGATATTCATTTTTCATCGGAAACCGCCATTGCCGTTGCCCCAATTGTCGAGAAAGTCAGGATAAACCCTGGCAACTTCAATAGAGACCACGAAGAGGCTAAACGGCAGTTCAGAAAACTCATCGAAGCGTGCAGGGAAAACGGCACGGCTATCAGAGTCGGCGTTAACCACGGCTCTCTGGGTGAATATATTACGAACCTATACGGCAACACGTCTCAGGCTATGGCAAAGGCTGCGATGGAGTGGCTGAAGATGTGCGTAGAAGAAAACTTCTTGAACGTCGTCGTCTCCTTGAAGTCTAGCAACACGAAGGTGATGGTAGAAGCATACCGAGAACTTGTCCGCGAGATGGAAGCCGAAGGACATATTTTCCCCCTTCACGTCGGCGTGACAGAAGCGGGCAATGGGGACAGCGGAATAATGAAATCTTGCGTAGGCATCTCGACGCTTCTCTCGGAAGGCATCGGGGATACCATAAGAGTGTCTCTTACGGGTGACCCTGAGACAGAACTTGCGCCCGCTGCCTACCTGGCAGCCAGATATGGACATAAGATAGTTTCTTCGCTGACTTCACTGAAAATAGAAGGCCGAAAGGTCCTCGCTACCTATGACTCCCCTTCTAAGGAAACTTTACTGTTGGATTTCTCTTGTGACTTCGGACGGCGCCTGTTAGACAATGAGATTGATGACGTGGGAATAGATGGCACGTTCAAGGATGAGCAAGGAAGGAGAATCTCCATAGCAGACTCTGGCATCGGGAAATATCTTGAGGAAGAGCTTCTGCAAGCAACAAGAAGAAAATTCACGAAACCTGAATATATTGCATGCCCTGGCTGTGGCAGAACCATGTACGATTTGGAAAAAGCCTTCACGGAAGTCAAACTGAAGACGGCGAGGCTCAGACCGATGGTGATTGCCGTCATGGGCTGCATCGTGAACGGCCCTGGAGAGATGGCAGATGCAGACTGGGGCTACGTAGGAGAGGGCAATCACAAAGTTACCATTTATAAGAAAAAGATGCCTGTCCTGCGCCATGTCCCTGACACAGAGGCAGTAGAAAAATTAGTAAAGCTTATTGAGGAAGACGAGGCTAAAGCTCGGCAATGACGGTTTCTCCAGCAACGGTTAAATCGCCTATTTTCACTTTAATCTTAGCGTCAAGAGGCAGGAAGATATCTATTCTTGAACCGAATTTGATTATTCCGCATTGTTCTCCGCGAGTCTCCTTAGCACCTTCTTTCGAGTAGCAGACAATCCTGCGAGCGAACGTGCCTGCAATCTGCTTAAAGAATATTTCGCCATATTCATTTTTAAGGGCTGTGGAAGAATGCTCATTCTCCTCTGATGCCTTCGGCTTGAATGCCAACAGGTATTTGCCAGGATGGTACTGATAATATGACACTGTACCATTCATAGGCCAGAAATTGGCATGCACGTCAAAGAAATTCATGTAAACGGACACTTGAATGCATTCTTTCTTTAGATATTCGCTCTCAAACGCCTTTTCCAAGATGACGACCTTGCCGTCAGCAACCGAAGTGACGAGCCTGTCATTCTGCGGCTCTGGTGTTACCCTGACCGGGACTCTGTGAAACCAAATGACGAAAAACGCGAAGCACAGAATCAGAACGGAAAGAGGCACGGAAATCCATAGGTGCCTGACGAAAATCAAGATCAGCACTACGGCGATGACGCACGGCACTACTACCGTGGCTATAGTTCCTATTGAATCTTTATCAATTACCATCTCTGTTTCCTATCGTTAATATATTAGTAAATCAAAGTAAGTCGAAGATAGCTAGGTATATGGCTCCGAAAGGCATCGCCATAAGAGTGCTATCGAACCTGTCTAGCATGCCTCCATGCCCTGGAATGATGTTCCCAGAGTCTTTGACTCCGTAGAAGCGCTTCCACTGTGACTCGAAGAGGTCTCCATAGACTCCTGCCACCGACATGATCACGGAAAGTATGAGGCAGTGAATCAGAGGAAATCTCAGGGTGCCCGTCTCATACAGCACGAAAGCAGCCAGAACGGAACTGAACAAGCCTCCGAAGAACCCTACCCACGTCTTGTGAGGAGAGACAGACTCGAAGAGCTTCTTCGGGAACATCTTCCCGAGCAGTTTCCCAAAAGTAAACGCTCCGACATCAGAACACCAAATAATCACGAAAAAATCAATCAGCAGCAGTCCGCTGAAGTTTCCCGCCTTATCAAAGGCTATGAGATTCGACAAAGCGAGAGGAATCGCAATGTAGAGAATCCCAGTGTAGATGTTGGAGAGCTTGTCGTATTCGGATTTATCCTTGAGGTAAATGGAATTTATCATCACGATGAACACAGGTACCATGGCGAGGGCCACGAATCTGAGCTGCAAGTGGTAGGCTTGCATCACAAACAGAAGGACGAAGAGGAATACGGCAGAAAGTATCGCAAGCACTTTCGAGAATGTGTAGCTGTTCCCCATCGAAATCCTATAATATTCAAGCAGCATGAAGACCATGATCGTGATGACCATGGCAGCGAAGAGGAATTTGTTGAATGACAGACACAGCACCATCAAGATGACGAACACGGTGCCTGAAATCGCTCTCACTGTTGTGTTATTCATGCCTGCGATCGTTTTCTTCTAGTTTGTTATCTCTTCAGCCTTTGCTGTTTTTTCTTCGTGCTTCACCTTCGGCCCAAGGATATTCTCGATGTCCTCTGCGAAGATGACTTCTTTTTCGAGCAATAGTTCAGCTACCTGCACGAAGCCGTCCTTGTAGTCGAGAAGCAGCTTTTTCGTCTGTTCATGAACGGAATTCACGAGGTCTTTAACTTCCTGATCCATCACTTCAGCTGTCTTCTCTGAATATGGTTTAGAAAGCTCATAACCTCTAGAGCCTGTAGAATCATAGAATGAGACATTGCCTATCTTCTCGCTCATTCCGTAATATTGAACCATGCCATAAGCCATGTTAGTCATCCTCTCCAGATCATTCAGCGCACCGGTAGCTGGCTCTCCGTTGACGATTTCCTCTGCGACGCGCCCGCCAATCAGGCAGCACATCTGCTGAATCATGTACGATTTCGGGTACATCTTCTTCTCATCTGGAAGGTACCATGTAAGTCCCAGGGCCTGTCCGCGAGGAATTATGCTCACCTTGAACACGTTATCACCATAAGGCAACAGCCATCCCACAACGGCGTGACCAGCCTCGTGATAAGCCGTAGTGCGTTTTTCCTCAGGCGTCATGATCGTTGCGCTCTTGCGCTCCAAGCCGCCCACGATTCGATCGACAGCATCGAGGAAATCCGCCTTGTCGACCATTGGCTTATTCTTCCTGGCTGCAGTCAGGGCCGCCTCATTGCAGACATTTGCGATGTCTGCGCCAGAGAAGCCAGGAGTGTTTTTAGCAATGAACTCAACGTCGAAATTTGGGTCGATCTTGAGGCCTTTCATATGCACCTTGAATATCTCTACCCTCTCTTTAAGTTCAGGCAGGTCGACATGAATCTGACGGTCGAAGCGGCCAGCCCTCAGCAATGCTTTGTCCAGGATATCAGCTCTATTGGTTGCCGCAAGAATGATGACTCCGCTATTCGTATCGAAGCCATCCATTTCGGTAAGAAGCTGGTTCAGTGTATTCTCTCTCTCGTCATTCGACGAGAATCCGGCATTCTTGGCCCTAGCGCGGCCCACCGCATCGATTTCGTCAATGAATACGATGCAAGGAGCCTTCTCCTTTGCCTGACGGAACAAGTCGCGTACCCTCGAAGCACCCACGCCCACGAACATCTCTACGAAATCGGAACCGGAAATCGAGAAGAACGGAACGTTGGCCTCGCCTGCGACGGCCTTGGCCAGCAACGTCTTTCCGGTGCCTGGAGGCCCTACCAGCAATGCTCCCTTAGGGATTTTACCGCCCAAGGCTGTATACTTGGCTGGATTCTTCAGGAAATCTACGATTTCCATCACTTCTTCTTTAGCTCCATAAAGGCCAGCCACATCTTTAAACGTGACATTCACCTTATTCTTATCGGCTAGTTTCCCTGTGGATTTGCCTACATTGAATATTCCGCCTTGTCCGGAACCCATCGAGCCCCCACCCATGTTCCTGTTCATGCTATTCAGCATCCACAGCCACATGACAATCAGGATGATAGGGAAAATGATCCATTGCAAGACGCTTCCCCAGGCCCTTGACTGGTTTTCAATCGTTATCTTTACTTGGTCTGAAGCAGGCATCTGAGCATTCAGCGCACCGAATTCGCTCTCTGCATCGAACTTATCTGAAACCAGAAAGAAGAAATGCGGAGAACTGGTCGGCAGCTTGCCGCCGAACTTCTCGGAATATTTTGACAGCCTGTCAGGCTTAATCGTGATATTCCCTTTATAGTCGTTCCTTATGAACTTTATTTCCTTGATGTCTCCACCAAGGAACATCTCTTTCACTTCAGCCCACTCGATCTTCTGTGGATTAGCTCCAGACTGACTGAACAAGAGCCATCCAATTCCTATCAGAAGCAGGATATAGAGCCAGGACAGATTGATTCTGATTCTTCTAATCTTCGGAGCCATCTATTGAGTTTTTTTAGCTGGTGTTTTCCTATCTTTATATTCTTTATGCGGAGCATCAGCCCAGAGATCTTCCAGACGATAGAATTTCCGATATTCAGTTAAAAAAATGTGAGCGACAATGTCGCCATAGTCTAGAATGATCCAGAAGTTGTTTTCCATGCCCTGCATTCTGAAAGGCTTTCTGCCGACTTCTGTCCTCATTTTCTCAATCACGTTGTCAGCTATGGCGTTGACGTTCGTAGTAGAGTCAGCGTTGCATATCATGAAGTGATCAGTGATGGCAGTGCCAAGCGGTCGAAGATCTATGTCAACGACGTCCTGCGCTTTCTTGTCCAGCATAGCGTCTGCCATAACCCTGAGGTCGTGTGTAATCATGTTCGATTTATTTATAAATTTGCATTAGCTTACAAATATAGCATAATTTTCAAACCAATGAAAAACAAAATCTCCATTGAATGGTACGACGAGATTGATTCCACCAACACTGAAATGCAGCGCAAGATTGACGCTCTGGAGAACTTTTCAGTAATCGCCGCCGTGAACCAGACCGCAGGACGAGGACAAAGAGGCAACACCTGGCACGTCCAGGAGGGGAAAAACCTCACATTCTCACTCTTTCTCAAATTTCAGCCAGGTGAGTTGGAAGCCGCCGATAATTTCCTTCTTAGCGAGGCTGCGGCATTGGCGATGCTTGACTACCTGAGAGGAGAAGGCATTGAGTGCAAGATAAAATGGCCGAACGACATATATCATAAGAATAAGAAAATATGCGGAATGTTAATAGAGAATACCCTTTCTGAAAGGAATATCTCAAATTCCATAATCGGAATAGGCCTGAACGTGAATCAGAAAGACTTCCCTGCCGGTCTTGTCAACCCAATATCCATGAGCCAGATCACGAATAAAGCATATTCATTGAAAGAAGAGCTGGTGAAGCTCTGCAGATGCCTTTCCAGCAGGCTCACTCTCCCGTTCGGCGAAGGAATGGCAAATGAATATGAAGAATGCCTTTACAGGAAGGATGAGTTCCATGAATATTCCGATTGCGCTTCTGGCAAGCCGTTCGTGGGAAAGATCATCGGCGTCTCGCCAGATGGAAAGCTTTGCGTAGAGACAGAAAAAGGCGAAGTCATACGCTTCGCCTTCAAAGAAATAAGTTATATTATTTAGACTATCTGATTAAATTACTCCCCTCTTAATTCGGCAATGACCTTCGCCCTGTCCGATGCATGGAAAACAGAGCTTCCGGCGACGCAGATGGTGCATCCTGCCTGCCGTAGGATTTCTATGTTATCGGGTCCTATGCCTCCGTCAACCTCAATATCCTTAAAGGTGCCACTGCGCTTCATTTCCTCTCGCAGTGATTCTATCCTCTGGACGGATGCCTCAATGAACTTCTGCCCGCCGAAGCCTGCAAATACAGACATCACAAGAAAGAAATCCACATCCTGAATATATGGGAACAGCTTCTCGACCGGAACGTCAGGATTGATGGCTATCCCAGCCTTAACTCCGAAAGAGTGAATCAAATCTATAATTTCCTTTGGATCCTTCCCTTCTTTCTCGGCAGCCTCAAGATGGAAACTTATCATATTCGCCCCTGACCTGGAGAATCTCTCGATGTATTTGTCGGGATTAATTATCATCAGGTGAACGTCCATAGGCACTTTGATGACTTTGGCTATGGCATCAACTACAGGGAAGCCAAAAGAAATGTTCGGGACGAATGTGCCATCCATGACATCAACATGAATCAGGTCGGCATATTCATTCACCATATCGAGGTCTTTTTCAAGATTCAGGAAGTTCCCCGATAGAATAGAAGGAGCTACTTTCATACTAACAGAATGAGGTCACGACATCCGTCAGATGTTTTACGAACTTGTCTAGTGAATCCAAATCGAGCCTCTCCCCTGGCGTGTGCACATTACGGAGCGTAGGCCCGAACGAGATCATGTCCAAATTGCCGAACTTCTCTCCGAACAGACCGCATTCCAATCCTGCGTGAATAGCCTTAATCTCAGGCTCTTTGCCGAACAGCTTCTTGTACGAAGAAACGCAGACATCAAGGATATGGGATTTAGGATTAGGTTTCCAGCCAGGATATTCGCTTACGTGTTCAACCTCGGCTCCGGCTTTACGAAATACTTCGGCCACCTTCTCAGCTATTTCTTTCAATTCGGCTTTATCGGAGCTGCGCTGGCTCGTGACAACTTCAACCTCACCCATCTGGTGCATGCTTACGGAAGCCAGATTCGTCGATGTCTCGACTAAGCCGGAAACATCTTTACTCATTGCGATAACCCCATGAGGGCAAGCCGCCAAAGCCCTGACTAATGCATCTGCATCCTTGTTGTCCATAGGCTTCTCCGTGCACTGGCAGTCTGCGGCAGTATATTTAATGTCAGGGTCAGTTTCAGCATATTCCTTGACAGCCTCTTCCATGAACTTGAAGAATCTGTCTTCCACGCCATTCACATCCACTGCGGCTATCACTGCCTCGGCCTCTCTGGCAATTGCATTTGGCTTTCCACCTCCTTTAAGAACAATCAGCTGGAATTCCTCATTCTCCAGTTCTTTCGACAAGAATTTAGCTAGAGTCGAAAGCGTGTTCATCCTTCCTTTATTAATATCGTCCCCACTATGCCCTCCAAGGCCATTGAATATGTGAAGATGCAACGTCTTGTAGGATTTGTTGAAATTGACCGCCTGGTATTTAAAATGAGCGAGAGTGTCAACGCCTCCGGCGCAGCCGATAAACATTTGCCCTTCATCTTCAGAATCGACGTTTATCATGGTTTTACCTGTGAAGAAGCCTGGCTGCATTCCGAATGCTCCATCCATCCCTGTCTCCTCAGAAACCGTGAACACGCATTCTATCTTGCCCATAGGCAGGTCGCTATCCAGAAGAGCTAGCATAGCCGCATCCCCGATGCCATCATCAGCACCGAGCGTCGTGTCTTTTGCCACCATCCAGCCATCTTCTATTTCGTATTTAATAGGATCTTTCGAGAAATCATGTGCCACTCCGCTGCGCTTTTCGCACACCATGTCCTGGTGCCCTTGAAGCACTAAAGCCGGCACATTTTCTTTACCTTTTGAAGCTTCTTTCGTGATGCAGACATTTCCAACCTCATCGGTCTTGCAAGCGAGATTTCTGTCTTTCGCAAATTTTTGGAGATAGGCGCACATTGCCTCTTCATGCCCCGATTCCCTAGGTATACGGGTTATCTCCTTGAAGATTTCAAGTACTTTAGATGAATCCATCATATTAATAAATAATCACTAGCCTTAGTCGGTCTATCTTGCATCAGGCACGAGCATCTTCTCTATGTCTGTGACATATTGCTTGAAAATTTTGTCAGTGGACATGAGATCAGAAACGGTCGTGCATGCGTGCAGGACTGTCGCATGGTCTTTCCCTCCAAGTTCCATGCCTATCGTCGAAAGAGAGCAATTGCTGATGAGGTTTCTGCACATGTACATTGCTAATTGCCTAGCCTGAACAATGTTTCTCTTTCTGGATTTGGATAGGATCTCCTCTTTGGAAATATTGAAATAGTCGCAGACTACCTGCTGTATTTTCTCTATAGTTATGTCTCTGTCTTCCTCACTCACGATGTTCCCAGTGACCTTCTCTGCCAGTTCACATGTAATCTCTTTGTGGCAGAGGGTCGCATTGGCAATCAGGGAAATCAGTGCCCCCTCAAGCTCCCTGAAATTCGACCTAATCTTGTTCGCCAGGAACTCTAGCACATCTTCGCCTACTGTAACCCCTTCCCTGAAACATCTGGCCTTAAGCATTGCGAGGCGCGTCTCATAACCTGGCTTAGTCAACTCAACCGACAAACCCCATTTGAAGCGAGTGAGAAGCCTCTCTTCGAAGTTCATCAGCTCGATCGGGGCACGGTCAGAGGTGAAAACCAGCTGTTTGCCCGCCATGTGGAGATGATTGAATATGTTGAAGAAGGCATTCTGAGTGGAAGGCCCTATGAGCTCCTGTATGTCGTCCATGATAAGGACATCTATCCTCATGTAGTAAGCCATGAAATCGTACAGCTTATTTTGCACGGTCACAGCATTGACATACTGAGTCTTGAATTCGTTGCCCGTCACATAGAGCACCACCAAGTCAGGGAAACGCTTATGGATTTCCAGGCCAATTGCCTGAGCGATGTGGGTTTTGCCCAATCCAGGACCTCCGAAAATGAAAAAAGGATTGAACGGAGTTTTGCCGGGCATCTCGGAGATTGACATTCCCGCATTGATGCCCATCTTGTTGCACTCTCCCTTGACCAGGTTCTCGAATGAATATGCTGGATTGAGCCTTGGGTTAATCCTAACCTTCTGAATGCCAGGAAAAACGAATGGTCCAGGATTCGAGGCTGGCTGGTATGTGTTTATTGAAACTGGTTTGTTTTCAGGCATCTGCTGGTTCGCTGCTGGATACACCATGGCAGGTTCTTTTTTTACTGGATGCACCTGGTACACAAGCTTTGCGTCCGGCCCGATTACCCTCCTAAGAGTGGATTTGATGACAGGAAGATAGGCGCTCTCGAGATACTCGCGGAAAAAATCCGTAGGAACCTCTACAGTAAGAGTATTGTCTTGTAGAGAAACAGGGACTATCGTCTTGAACCAAATCTCAAAAGGTTTCTTGTCCACGAGTTCGCTAAAAATTCGCAGGCAAGACTCCCACACAGAAACTAATTTTTCCTGACCAGTCATTGATTGTCGGTTCTATAAGATACTTCCTAAAAAGAAATTTTCGTCTCTTTTTTTCAACAGCAAAATTGGAGGAAAAATTATTCATAAAAAAATTTATTCGCTATTGTTTTTGAATAATAAATTTCTTACCTAGCGTAAGCAACCCGACAATTTTTGTTTTATTAATTAACTAATTATCAATATTTTACAAAACAGAATTCCATTCAATTGCCAGATAATCAAAGCCTTTATGATTTTTGAATAATTATAAATTAGAGGATTCTTCAACAAGCTGAAATCTAGACTATATGGATTATTTTTCGGGAGTGATAAAATTATTTTCGATCCGTATTAAAAAACAATCAGGAAAATATTTTTTTATTTCCTTCAAATTCTTTTTTGCTTCATCTTTGTCGTTCGAGATTCCGACGACATATTTATATAATTTCCCTGAGACAAATTTTTTGCACTCGTATCCTTTAAAAACCGGGTCGCTAGTGCTCATGGATTTAGATGAAGCTAGCACCTGGATCCCGTACGATATTTCGTCGGTGGCACTTTGCTCAGCAGGAGTCTCTTCCTGGCTTTCTTCCATATTACCTTGCCTTGTCTCTGAAGAAGCCTTGGCAGGCGCAGTCCCATCATATTCCTTTTTATATTTTACGAAAGCTCCGTATATTTCAGAGGCAATCTTCTCCCTTCCTTTTTCCGAATTAAGCGCGGCGCGGTCAGTAGGGTTCGACATGAATCCACATTCGACGAGAACGGCCGGCATCGCTGTTTTCCAAAGCACGTAGAAAGGATCTTGAGAGATGCCTCGGCTCTCCCTGATAGCCCCGTTTTTCATCTCCCTGTCGACATACTGAGCGAATTTCAGGCTTTGCTCGAGGTAAGCGTTCTGCATGAGGTTCATGAATATGTAAGATTCGGGGTCATTAGGATCAAAGCCTTGGTATGTTGTTGTATAGTCGTCTTCAAGCATGATAACGGAATTCTCTCTGCGAACGACATCCATGTTTCCTGCATACAGGTCGCGTTTTTTACTCGTATATTGCCCTAACGTATGAATCGAATAGCCGTTAGGTCCGGTCTTCTTCCCTTCGACAGAATTTACGTGAATTGAGATGAACAGGTTAGCATTATTCTTATTTGCTATGTCTGCTCGGCCTTGAAGAGTTACGAAATAATCCTTATCTCTGGTCATGATAACCTTAACGTCATCGTATCCCTCCTCTATTTTCTTTTTTAGCCGTTTGCCAACATCAAGGACTATGCTTTTCTCGTTCACCTTCCCATCTTTGCTAGTGCAGCCGAAATCCTTTCCGCCATGGCCGGGATCTATGACAACTGTCTTAAGCTTAATCGGCGACTGCTTCTGAGCTGAGGCATGAAAACCAGCGCCAATTAATGCTAAAGCTGCCGATGCGGCAAGAAAATTGCGAAGTATATTCAAAATCTACTTATATTTGTCCTTTGCAAATTTAGAAAAAAATTGCATTTAACGAAGTACACACATACATTTCTGTTCGTATTAACCATCATTCTGGTGACTGGTTCTGTCGTTTTAGGGCAGAATCCGAGGCGCCAGCGGCGTAATAATGCAACGCAGAACGTCGGGGATATGGACACTTCCGCTGCCGCAAGGGCGAAAAGAGACTCTATAAGAATAGTCACTGACTCTATCCGTGTCGCTGACTCTACTGCCAGGGCCGATTCCGTTAACATGCTTCATAAGAGCTCTCTCAACCAGCCAGCCTTCTCCGCTGCTAAAGATTCTATGAAGCAGACTATGGTCGAAGGTCACAGGAAGATGTACTACTGGGGAGACGTTACCGTCACATACGGGAACATGAAGCTCACTGCCGACTACATGGAATATGACGTTCAAAGCGGAGTCGTTTTCGCAAAAGGCACATACGATTCACTCACGGGTACATGGAAAGGACAGCCGGTGATGACTCAGGGCGGCCAGACCTTCAACATGGAGGATGTCCAGTACAATTTCAATACACAGAAGGCATTAATTCATAATATGATAACCCAGCAGGATGATGGAATCCTTCACGGGCATAATATCAAGATGATGCCGGACAAGTCCATAAACATCACTAACGGGCAATATACCGTCTGCGACCTGGAGCATCCGC
>JALCSU010000048.1 GCA_022653735.1 Bacteroidales bacterium | reverse complement strand
CCCAATCGCGAAACCCCACCCCAAGCCCGAAACCCGACCCCAAGCCCGAACCCCGACCCCAAGCCCGAACCCCGACCCCAAGCCCGAACCCCGACCCCAAGCCCGAACCCCGACCCCAAGCCCGAACCGAGGCACAACCCACCCGTCATCCGGACTTGATCCGGAATCCAGGCTCGTTTATTCCCGTCATCCCGGACTCGATCCGGAATCTAGGTTTGCGACCGCAAGATCCTGAATCAAGTTCAGGATGACGTGGTGAATCGTTTTCAGGATGACGTGTCCAGAAAGCCGACTTCCGCCTCGACAAGCGGCTTCGGGAAGCCGAAGCGCCACTTCACTTTCCTCACCACTACCGTTCATATTCTGCTTCAGCAACTTCTTCTTCAAAGAAGCCGAAGCGCCACTTCACTTTCCTCGCACGACGACTACCAGTAAAATTGTCGGCAACACCACTCAATGAAGTAACAACATCTTATTCATGTACTTGTTCCCGTCCCCCTCTCTAAAATTAGGGTTGGCAATGGTCAAATGCATCCTATGCGTTCTGTTGCATTTCAGCATTGCCGACTATTTTTGCTTTGATGTTTGTTAGTCTATCGATCATGGGAATTTAGAGATGGGGACCGGGGCGCTGCATGCGGATTCTATCCTGCAGGGTACAATGCTATGAATCATGAGAATTGAGAAATGAGGACCGTGGAAGGAAATGGATGGCGGAGTCCTTGTGGATTTTGGTCGGGAGGATTGAGAGATGTACTGAGTAAGAGTTGATGCAAGGATTACAAGCGTGAAAGACAGGATGATCTCACTAAATGAAAAAAAGAGGCGGATTTCGCAATCGGCCTCTTTTTATTTATTCAATACTTATGAAATAACTATTGAGTCAGTTTTTGGTTTATGAGTAAAAATATTTATGTCGCTTTATCATTATACCATTTCCGTGCCAAATTGAAAGAAAAGATATTAATAGTTGTTTAAAATAGTTTCGGCGAATAAATATCTATGAGCCCTTGAGGGCAAACATACAATTATAAGATGGAAGGATTTGTCTGTGCAATTAGCGGGCACGGCACTATTCATTGCAGTGGCACATAATGAGGTTATGCGAGCCCAGGGGTGCTTCTAAAAAGGGGGCTGGGCATGTCATTATGTTGTGCAGTGCCATCTGATGCAAACATGCCTGCCCGCCAATTGCAAACGTAGTAACAGAATCGTTTCTGGATGGCGGGATGGTTGGACAAAGATCCTGAAACAAGTTCAGGATGACGGGGTGTGTCGTTCAGGATGACGTGGGTGTGTCGTTCAGGATGACGGGGTGTGTCGTTCAGGATGACGGGGTGTGTCGTTCAGGATGACGTGGGTGGTCGTTCAGGATGACGGGGAACCGTACGAGCATCGTAGAAATGCCCATTCATAATCAACTAGTTACGAAGGGCGTGCGCACGGTCGTCATGACGAAAAAGTGACCGTACGATGACAGCTAGCTAACTATTTTACACCCAATAGTTTGCTAAACGCCATCCGTACGGTCTTAATCAATCCTGCTTTTGAAAACGCAAAGGTAGCGGTAGATTTCGCGAGCGTCAATGCGTATTCCCGGAGACGCTTACTTTTTATATGGGTGAGCAGCACCCCTATTGATAATCAATCGCTTATGAAGATGTTTTGCTCACCCTCTGGAGACCGGCTGTTCGGCATGGATGAGCCTGCAGGCAAGCGAAAAGACTGCGACCTGACCCGAATTATGCCGTGCCGATGAAAATGAACGAAAAAAGCAGTGCCGTTTTTCAGCACTGCTTTACAAAGTCGGGGTACAGTGACTCGAACACTGGACCCTCTGGTCCCAAACCAGATGCGCTAGCCAACTGCGCCACACCCCGATAACGTTCCTTCGGGTTAACCCCTCAGGCCTTTCCTGACAACGAATCTAAAAGTATTCGTTCCCGTTGGATTGGACTGCAAAATTAATAATTTTATTTTCAAAACAAAAATATATTTCGATTTTTCCTTTGAGATTTCATTGAAGCTGCGTTTCTCTCTTTGAGTTATAGAGTTTAAACGTTATCTTTGAACAACATATTCGAAGACAGCAATGGCAAGCATCATTGAAGCAAGAGGAATCCAGAAGAGTTTCGGGGCGTTGAATGTCCTAAAGGGCATTGACTTCACCACCGAGAAATCAGAGGTTGTAGCCATCATGGGTGCTTCAGGAGCGGGGAAATCCACTCTCCTTCAGATTCTTGGAACTTTGTCCACGCCAGATGCAGGCAGCCTGAACATAGATGGAACGGATGTGTTGCATCTTGGAAGCAAGGAATTGTCAGCATTCAGAAACAGGCGGATTGGTTTCGTGTTCCAGTTCCATCACCTTCTGCCAGAATTCACGGCCATGGAGAACGTGATGATTCCGGCTTTCATCGCTCATCGCTCTGACAAAGATGCCAGGGAAAATGCGGTACGTCTGCTAGAAGATATCGGCCTGAAAGACAGGATGGATCACAAGCCCTCCGAGCTTTCTGGGGGGGAGCAGCAGAGGGTCGCCATCGCAAGAGCCATCATAAATAGTCCTGCGATTCTTTACGCTGACGAACCGACAGGCAACCTGGACACGAGGACGAAGGCTGACATTCATCAGCTTTTCTTCGACCTTAGGGACAAGTACGGCCAGACAATAGTCATTGTGACCCATGATCCGTCTCTGGCGCAAATGTGCGACAGAACGCTCTACATGAGAGACGGGCTGTTCGTGGATTCGCTGTAATTGGTATTCGGTCACCGGAACAGCTTCTGAGCCATGGGCGTTTTCCATTTCAAGAAATTCGATGTCTGTGATGATCGGTCGGCTATGAAAGTCGGGACCGACGGAGTGCTGCTGGGCTCAGCGACAGAAGTTTCCATGAATATTACGTCTGCCCTCGACATTGGCACAGGCTGCGGTCTTGTCGCCTTAATGCTCGCCCAGAGGCTCGCTCAAGTTAGCGAGGCTTTCCGCATGACAGGGATAGATATTGAAGAGGGGGCAGCTGCAGACGCGGCAGAGAATTTCAGTCGATCTCCGTGGAGGAGCCACCTTTGCTCAATGAATATGTCCTTGAAAGCCTTCGAAGCGACGTCCCCAGAGATGAACTTCGACTTAATCGTCTCGAATCCGCCATATTACGACAACTCTCTGGAAGCTCCGAATGTTAAAAGGAATGTGGCTAGGCACACAGGAGGAGCCCTAATGAATATTCCGTATTCAGAAGGGTTTCTTTCATACAAGGAAATCCTTGAATATGCTAAAGCGCATTTGGCGGAAGATGGGTCTTTATGGCTCATACTTCCGGCTGATCAGGAGAAAGAACTCCTTCGCTATGCCAGGATGCTTCGATTTGAGGAATACAAGATATTAAGAATTAAATCTGTCGTTCGCAAACCTCCATTCAGGATAATCGTCGCCTTCAGGAAAGGCAAAACGATGCCTATTGAAGAAGAACTTGTGCTCCTAGACGAGAAAGGGAGACGCACCCTCAAGCACGCCTCCCTGACGAAAGATTATTACCTCTAACTACTTGTTATTCTTCCCTTTTGGTCCGTCTCCATCCCGATGCCAGCGATGAATCTGCTCGCGCCGGAATTTCTCCTCGCCAAGATAAAGTTTCGCAACTTTCTGTCCAGGAAGAATCTCTCTATATTTCTCGGAATATTTCTTGTCAATCTCGCTGCCTTTCTGCTGAGCCGAAAGATAATTGTCTAAGGCCTTTTGCACCTCACTGTCACTCTTTTTCTCATCAATGGCGGTCTCCAAGGCCTTGTAGGCATCCATTGTATTCTTGAAGCCTTCCATTTTCTCAGATTCAGCCTGATTATAAACCGGCCAGAATTTCTGCGCTTCTGCGCTTGTCAGGTTCATATAATCCGTAAGATAGGCAACTTTCTCTGCCTTCATCTTTTCCTGCCATTCCTTTTTGTCAGGCTTGCCCTGAGCCAGGCAGGTGAACGCCCCGAGGAGGAGCATGGCAGAAAGCGCTATTGAAAAAATCTTTTTCATATTATTTTCCATTTAATGTTTCAGAATATGCCAGCCTGTTGACAGACACTCCCGTCGCAATTAGATAATCCTCTATGTCTTCACTGGAAAGCTCTGCAGCTCCTTCATTCTCGTAAAGAGAAGGATCGGCATAGGTTACGGGGATAAGGTCCGCATAGCCGAGGTCGTAGTAGAACTGGTCTGCGTCAGAGACGCTCTGTCCCGTTGTCATCTTCAATATTCCCGTGCCAACGATGAGCGAGAGCAAGAAACATGCAGCCATGACAAGGTAAGGTCTCGATTTCTGCCATGTAGAAACCTGAACCTCTTTCCCTGGAATCTCTTCCAGGTGAGCCTTCAGCTTGTCGAAATAGCCTTCTGGCACGCTGAAATTTGGTTTCTTGATTTTATCTAATATGTCCTTTTCCATGTTCATTACGCAATCTTTGACAGATTTCAGTTAAAGTAGTTTAATCCGACTCGGAATATTTTTTTATATCGTCTTTAATTTTCTCGGTGGCAAAATGATACGAGGCTTTTAGCGCCCCGACGGAGGTACCTAGGATTTCGGAAATATCCTCGTAAGACAAGTCCTCGAAATATCTTAGGCTGAAAACCGTCCTCTGTTTCTCAGGCAGCCGTCCTATTGCTTTCAGCAGCAGCCTTTGTGCCTGGTCGCCGTTGAAATACGGATCCTCGTCAATCTTGTTCTCCATTTCGGTGGAAAGATCCTTGAAATTCAGGGCTGCCCGGATTTTCTGCTTGTGCAGGAAGTTCAGGGCCTGATTCGTGGCTATGGCGTACAGCCAGGTGTACAGCTTTGACTCGCCTCTGAAGGAAGGCAGAGACTGCCACACCTTCACGAATATTTCCTGGAGCAGGTCGTCGGTGTCCTCGTGTGAGCATAAGAAATGGCGGACTAGCCAGTAGAGCTTCTCGCTGTACTTGGCCACGATTTGGTTAAAGGCCGCCTCACGCTGCCCGGAGCCATATATTTCCAGAATCTCTTTATCATCCATTGCCTTCAAAAATACGAAGAAAATTGCTTAATTTTGCGATTATGAAGAATATTAGGAATTTCTGCATCATAGCCCACATAGACCACGGCAAGAGCACTCTTGCCGACAGGCTCCTGGAACTGACGAAGACTCTTTCCGAGAGGGATATGGAGGCTCAGGTGCTCGACAATATGGATTTGGAAAGGGAGAAGGGCATAACCATCAAAAGCCACGCTATTCAGATGGAATATGTCAGGGGCGGGGAGAGATATGTCCTGAACCTTATCGACACCCCTGGGCACGTGGACTTCTCTTACGAGGTTTCTCGTTCTATCGCTTCCTGCGAGGGAGCGTTGTTGGTAGTGGATGCTTCTCAAGGCGTTCAGGCGCAGACTATTTCCAATCTTTATATGGCCGTCGATCATGGCCTGGAGATTATTCCGGTGATGAATAAAATAGACATGGACTCGGCTCAGCCAGAGGTTGTCGCAGATGAGATAGCCGAGTTGCTGGGTTGCAATCCAGAGGAGGTTTATCGCGTGTCAGCTCGCACAGGCGAGGGCGTGGCTCCGTTGCTGGATGCCATCGTGGACAAGATTCCGGCCCCGAAGGGCGACCCGAATGCCCCGTTGCAGGCTTTGATTTTCGACTCCGTATTCAATCCTTTCAGGGGGATAATAGCCTATTTCAAAGTGTTCAACGGCACTATCAAGGCTGGCGACAAAGTAAAGTTCGTAGCTACTGGAATGGAATATGACGCCGAGGAGGTCGGGGTACTCAAAATGAAGCTGCATCCTACGGCTGAAGTGTCTGCGGGCAACGTGGGATACATAATTTCTGGCATAAAGAATGCCGTTGAAGTAAAGGTTGGGGACACCATAACGAAGGTCGATGAGCCATGCGAGAAGGCTATTGCGGGCTTCGAGGAGGTTAAGCCAATGGTGTTCGCCGGCATGTACCCTGTCCAAGCTGATAAGTTCGAAGAACTGCGCACCACGCTGGAGAAATTCCAGCTGAACGATGCCTCGTTCACATTCGAGCCGGAATCCTCGCTGGCTCTTGGCTTTGGATTCCGATGCGGTTTCCTGGGGCTCCTGCACCTGGAGATAGTGCAGGAACGGCTGTACCGTGAGTTCGGGATGGACGTGATCACGACTGTGCCGAACGTTTCGTACAAGGTTTACACTACTCAGGGACAGGTGATTGACGTGCACAATCCGTCAGGCTTGCCTGCTCCTACGCTGATAGACCACATAGAGGAGCCGTACATCAGGGCTCAGATAATCTCTAAATCCGATTTCTATGGGCCGATAATGAAGCTCTGCCTGGACAAGAGGGGAACGCTCATCGGCCAGCATTATGTCACCGCCGACAGAGTGGAGCTTACCTACGACATTCCGCTTTCGGAAATAGTCTTCGATTTCTACGACAAGCTGAAATCAATCTCAAAGGGATATGCTTCGTTTGATTACCATATAATCGACTATCGCTCTGCCAGACTCGTCAAATTAGACATATTGCTGAATGGGGAGCCTGCGGACGCACTTTCTACTTTGATTCATGAGGACCACGCCTACGAGTTCGGGCGCAAAATCTGCCTGAAACTCAAGGACTTGATTCCACGCCAGCAATTCGACATCGCGATTCAGGCAGCGATTGGGGCGAAAATCATCGCTAGGGAGACGGTGCGGCAGGTGCGCAAAGACGTGACTGCGAAATGTTACGGCGGAGACGTGACCAGAAAGCGCAAGCTGCTGGAGAAGCAGAAGGAAGGCAAGAAGAGAATGCGTCAGATAGGTACCGTGCAAGTGCCTCAGAGCGCATTCATGGCTGTTCTAAAGCTTGACTCGTGATGAAAGTGGCCATCATCATAACCACGAAGAACGAGAACGACAAGGCTGCTACTTGTCTGGAAGAGTGTCAGAGGCAGATCGATTCCCTTGCCTCCGATGAGAAATATTCATTTTCCATATTCATGAACACCCAAGGCAGCATGGGCATCGAAAGCACCTGGTCTCATGCGTCTAAAGAGCAGTTTGAATTCTATATATTCACAGATTCTGATCTTTCTTTGATGGAAAATGCCATTGCCATATTCTTGGAGAATTCAGAATTTCTTCGGCATAAGGCAATCATTGTCGGGTCCGTGGCTAGGGAAGGAGAGCTTATTTTTGGCGGGCGTACCAGAAGAGGAAGGCTCATCGAACCGGATCCTGTGATTCCGGTGCCTTGCCATCTATTCGACTTGAATCTGGCGTTCGTTCCTGAATATGCTTTCTCGAAGGTCGCAAATCCATCTGACATATTCCATCGCAGCATCTTGGATTATGGCTATGGGGAGAGGGCTGCAAAGGCTGATGTAGCGAGGGTGCTTGCTCCTGGCATATTGGCTGAAACTGCCAGACAGGCAGAAGTGCCCGATTGGAAGAACTATGAACTGAGCTTCTGGCGGAGGTCGAGCTCATTCCTTGTCAACATCGTTAAAAAGATAATAATGGCTGTGAGGGCTTCAATTTGACATTTTTTGAGTATATTTATGCCATCAATATAAAACTAAAAACCTTTAAATATGAAACATCCAAAAATTGGTATTCGTCCAGCCATTGACGGTCGTCAGGGCGGAGTGCGTGAAAGCTTGGAAGAGAAGACCATGACTCTGGCAAAAAATGTTGCCGAACTGATTTCTAAGAATTTAAAATATAGGGATGGGACTCCCGTAGAATGTGTCATCGCAGATAGCACTATCGGCAGGGTTGCCGAAAGCGCTGCTTGTGCAGACAAGTTCGAGCACAGTGGGGTAGGGGGAACCATAACGGTGACTTCTTGCTGGTGCTATGGCTCAGAGACGATGGACATGAATCCATACTGGCCGAAAGCTGTATGGGGCTTCAATGGAACAGAGCGCCCTGGAGCAGTTTACCTCGCAGCCGTTTTGGCGGCACATGCTCAGAAAGGACTGCCTGCTTTCGGGATTTACGGTCAAGATGTTCAGGACCTGGAGGATAACTCCATTCCTGAAGATGTCGCCGAGAAGATTCTAAGGTTCGCTCGTGCGACTGTGGCAGTGGCTGAGATGAGGGGAGAGTCATATCTCTCGATAGGAAGCGTCACCATGGGAATCGCAGGTTCCATCGTAGATTGCAATTTCTTCCAGAAATATCTTGGGATGAGGAATGAAAGCATCGATGAGGTGGAAATCCTAAGAAGGATGGATTTAGGAATATATGATAAGGACGAGTTCCAGAAGGCCATGGAGTGGACTCGCAAATACTGCATGGCTAACGAAGGCTGGGACAAAAACCGTCCAGAAAAGCAGAAGACTCGCGGCGAGAAAGATAAAGACTGGGAGTTCGTGGTGAAAATGACTCTCATCGTTTATGACCTTCTGCATGGCAACCCGAAGCTCAAGGAAATGGGTTTCAAGGAGGAATCCCTAGGCCACAATGCCATCGCCGGCGGTTTCCAGGGACAGCGCCAGTGGACTGACTGGATGCCGAACGGAGATTTCACTGAGACGCTAGTGAACACGAACTTTGACTGGAACGGCCGCAGGGAGCCTACGATCCTGGCCACCGAGAACGATTCGCTCAACGGCGTGGCAATGCTTCTGGGACATTTGCTGACCAATCTGCCAATGATATTCTCCGATGTCCGTACCTACTGGAGTCCAGAGTCTGTCAAGAGAGTTACTGGCAAGGAGCTTACCGGCAAGGCTGCTCCTGGCATAATCCATCTTATCAATTCCGGCGCGACCACGATTGATGGATGCGGCCAATGCAGCGACGCAGAGGGCAATCCAGTAATGAAGCCTTTCTGGGAGGTGACGGAAGAGGAGCAGAAACGCTGCCTGGAGCACACGCAGTGGATGCCTGCAGATCGCGACTATTTCCGCGGAGGCGGATTCAGCGTTCACTTCCTGTCGAAGGGCGACTTCCCAGCCACTATGATAAGGGTGAACATCGTGGACGGCCTGGGTCCTGTGCTTCAGTTAGCCGAAGGCTGGGTAGTTGACATCGATCCGGAAATCCACGAGAAACTGGATAAGCGCACCGATCCTACATGGCCTACGACTTGGTTCACCCCGCGTCTCGATCCATCAAAGGATGCGTTCAAGGATGTTTACAGCGTGATGAACAACTGGGGCGCAAATCATGGCGCCATAACATACGGGCACATTGGTGCCGATCTTCTTACCTTGGCTTCCATGCTCAGGATTCCTGTGTGCATGCATAACGTGGCTGACGCCAAGATATTCCGTCCTTCATGCTGGAATGCATTCGGAATGGATAAGGAAGGCGCTGACTTCCGTGCCTGCAAGAACTTCGGTCCAATTTACAAATAGTCCTTCATGGCTGCTGAAACAAAGAAATCTTTTCTGAAGGCAGGATTCGTCCTGCCTTTCATACTGATTACTACCTGCTTCGCTCTGTGGGGGTTCGCGAATGACATCACTAACCCGATGGTCAAGGCGTTCTCTAAGATATTCAGGATGAGCGTAACCCAGGGAGCGCTGGTTCAGGTCGCATTCTACGGTGGTTATTTCTGCATGGCTTTCCCCGCCTCTCTGTTCATTAGGAAATTCTCGTATAAGTCCGGAGTCTTGGTAGGGCTTGGCCTGTATGCAATAGGAGCGTTGCTCTTCCTGCCTGCAAAGAACGTAGGAGTCTATGGCTTCTTTCTCTTGGCATATTTCATAATGACTTGTGGCCTTTCGTTCCTGGAAACCAGCTGCAACCCGTATATTCTGAGCATGGGACCGGAAGAGACTGCGACTCGAAGGCTGAATTTCGCCCAGTGCTTCAATCCAATCGGCTCGCTGGTGGGAATGTACGTGGCCATGAATTTCATTCAGGCCAGGCTGAACCCGGCAAGCACTGCGGAAAGGTCTCTGCTGAGCGGCCCTGAGTTCGATGCCATGAAGCAAGCTGACCTGAATGTGCTGACGGCACCGTACTTGGCTATAGGCCTTGTGATAGTCGCTATGTTCATCTTGATTCTGATAACCAGAATGCCGAAGGACGGCGACAGCGATCATAGCCTCAACATCGGTCCTACCTTAGGCAGGCTCCTTCATAACTCAAAATACGTAGAGGGCGTGATTTCCCAGTTCTTCTACGTGGGCGTCCAGATCATGTGCTGGACATTCATCATCCAGTATGGCACGAGAGTGTTCATGGCTGAAGGCATGCCAGAGAGGGATGCGGAGGTGTTGTCTCAGCGGTACAATATTCTGGCGATGGTCATCTTCGTAACCTGCCGGTTCATCTGCACGTACCTGATGAAATATATCAAGCCTTCCAAGATGCTGACTATCTTCGCGGCAGGCGGAATGCTCAGCATAATTGGCGTAATATTCCTTCAGAACAGGCTTGGCCTCTACTGTCTCGTGGCTACGAGCGGATTCATGTCTCTGATGTTCCCGACAATCTACGGAATAGCTCTGGGCGGTTTGGGCGATGATGCCAAGATGGGTGCGTCTGGCCTTATCATGGCTATTCTGGGCGGTTCCGTGCTGCCTCCGCTTCAGGCGAAGATCATTGACATGGGAACTGTCTGGAATTTTCCAGCGGTGAACATTTCATTCGTGCTGCCTTTCATTTGCTTCATAGTGATCTGCATCTACGGAGTGAGGATGACGAGGCTGATGAGACCTACATCTCGCTGATGATGGTGAGGCAGTAGATGATGGCCTGGATGGCCTTATCGTTTGCCTGAACTAGAAGAACAGGACATATTCCTAAAGCAGATAGCGCGATAGTGGCAATTGAAAGCACCATTATCGCGCTTGTCAGTGGCAGCGCAATTAAGTTAGTGAGCATGAAATATTTAGGAAAGGAGTGGAAGTAGTGCCAGGCCAGGGGACCAGTGAAGGCTTGGCAAGATATTGATAAAGAGGCGCTTTCCCACATCCATCTGAATGGGCTTTTCTTCCCCGGTGATGGGTAAAAGCCTCTAAGAATAGGGAATATTAAGAATATTCCTAAGATCGCTGAATATGAGAGCTGGAAGCTTATGGATGCGATTGAGGATGGCTTCATGGCTAACTGGATGGTGGCTGCCGCGGCAAGAAGATTTTTCGGCTGCGTCTTCCTTTCCAGCATCTTGGCGCTTTCATTCAGGAGTATGAATATGAATGCCCGCACCAAGGAAGGGGATGCGCCAGTTGCCTTCACATAGAGGCCGCAGATGAATATTATGAATATGCTTCTTGCGCCTCTGGCCTTCCTGAAAAGCCCTAGAGGCAGGGTAAGCTTCATCAAGATGAGGTAAATCATGCCAAGATGCAGGCCAGAAAGAGCCAGGACGTGGGCTGCGCCGCTTTTTCTGAATGTGCTGACGATTTCTTCTGGCAGTGCGCTCCTGTCCCCAGTGAGCAGGGCTTTCACCAAAGGTGCGGAAGTGTCCGAAGGATAAGGAATATTATCTATCATGCTTCCTATTGCAGCCATTGCGGCATTGCCATTGGAGGAATCCTGCATATTCATAGAACAGAATGATGAATTCAAGGAGCAAAATATTCCTGCCAGGAAGAAAATGATAGTGGCGGAAAGAGAAATTTTAAGGCCCCTATGGTACTGGAAGGCCAGAAAACTAAGAGGGATCAAGCATGCTGGCAGAATGGGAGCGGCTACGTCCAGATGCAGTAATTTCGGGAATATGACAATTCCTAGCACCGTTCCCGTGACGAATGGCAACCCCAGCCCTCTTATGTCTCTCGCCCCTGCCATTAAGCAATGTGATATTTTTTCTAAAATTACTTAATATTTTGCTATATTTGTTCGGTTATCTCATAATTTTCTTATCGAATGATCATTTTAGTCATAAATTGCGGAAGCTCCTCCATCAAGTATCAGCTTCTGGACATGAAAAGTAACGATGTCTACAGCCTTCTGGCAAAGGGAATCGTTGAGAAAATAGGGCTTCCGACGAGCCGAATTCAGCACACGCCGACAGGGAGAAACAAAGTCGTGAAGGATCTTCCTATTCCGGACCATAAAGAGGGAATGCGCATAGTTCTTGGTGCGCTGGTGGATAAAGAGAACGGCGTCCTTGATTCGTTTGATGACATTGATGCCGTAGGCCACAGGATAGTGCAGGGGGCCGACTTCTTCAGCAGCAGCGCCATCGTGGATGACGACGTGATGAAGAAGATTGAATATTGCTGCGATTTCGCCCCATTGCATAATCCTGCTCACCTGCTTGGCATCAGGGCTTGCCAGGAAGTGCTTCCTGGAGTCCCAGAGGTCGTTACGTTCGACACCGCCTTCCATCAGACCATGCCTTCGTATGCTTACATGTATGGCCTGCCTTACGAATATTATGAGAAATATCATATTCGCCGCTACGGCGCCCATGGCACCAGCCATCAGTTCGTGGCGAAGAAAGGCTGCAAGATGCTGGGCTTGGACATAGATAACTCGAAGCTGATTACCTGCCATATCGGCAACGGCAGCTCCATTACTGCCATAGTGAACGGAAAATCCGTGGACACCTCGATGGGCCTTACCCCGCTGGAGGGCCTCATCATGGGAACTAGGTGCGGCAACCTCGACCCGAACGCAATCCTCTACATCATGAAGAAAGAGGGCAAGACACCAGATGAGATGTACAACCTCGTGAACAAACAGAGCGGTTTCCAAGGTGTCTCAGGTGTGTCTTCAGATGCTCGCGAGCTGGATGAACTGGCGAATAACGGGGATGCGAAGGCAAAGCTGGTGTTCAAAATGCTCACTCACCAGATGATCAAATACATTGGCGCATACATTGCCGAGATGAATGGAGTGGATGCCATCATCTTCACCGGCGGCATAGGGGAGCACAACAGCCGTCTGCGCCGCAGGGTATGCGAGAATTTCTCTTATCTGGGACTGAAATTCGATTACGAAGCGAATACCGCATGGGGCGTGGATACAATCATTTCCATGCCAGACTCCAAGGTGAAGGTTGCTCTCGTCACTACTGACGAGGAGCTTGTCATCGCTCAGGACACCATGCGCTTGGTTCAGAATATGGAAGAATAATCTCAATGAATATGATCACGAAATTTACAGACGTTTTCGCAGACCTTAAAGAGAAGGGCATCTGCAAAAGAATGGTTGCAGCTTGGGCTGTAGACGAACACACGATTGAGGCTTGCTCAAAAGCAACTGACCTCGGCTTCGTTAAAGTTGCGCTGGTAGGTGATGAGAACATGATCAAGGTCACCTGCAACAAGAAAGGAATTGACGCCGGCAAGTTCGAGATCGTGAATGAGCCTGTGGAGCTGAAAGCCGTGGCAAAAGCCGTGCAAATGGTTCACGACGGCGAAGGCGACGTGCTCATGAAAGGACTTTGCTCAACTGATAAATTCCTTCGCGCCATCTTGAATAAGGAAACTGGCCTTCTGCCTCCGAAAGGGCTTCTCAGCCATGTGGGCGTGATTGAGAGCCCGATGTATCACAAACTCATATTCCTTACGGATATGGCTGTGATTCCTTTGCCTGAGTTCCGCCAGAAGATGAAAATGGCTGGATTCGTAGTGAGCGTGGCTCAGTCTTTCGGAATCGCAAAGCCGAAAATCGCCTTCATAGCTGCCTCGGAACAGGTCCTGGATTCTATGCAAGCCTGCATGGAGGCTGCCGCCCTCGCAAAGATGTGCGACCGTGGCCAGATAAGGGGATGCATCGGAGATGGCCCTCTGGCGCTTGACGTTGCGCTGGATAAAGAATCGGTTGAGATAAAGAAGCTCACAAGCCCTGTGGCTGGAGATGCTGACTGCCTCCTCTTCCCGAACATCGAATCTGCTAACGTTTTCTGGAAGACTAATTCAAAGCTGTCTCAGGGCGTGAAACAGGCCGGCATGCTCGTTGGAACTACTGTTCCTTGCGTGCTCGCAAGCCGTGCTGACAGCGTGGACACGAAGCTGAACTCTATCGCTGAGGCGGTGATGTTCGTGAAATAAACTTTTATGGAAATAATAAAATCAGGGTGCTCCAATCGGGGCACCCTGGTTCGGTTTTGTATGCAAGAGTCTATTTCCTGTTCATGACTTTGCGGGCGGCGTCAGCGATGTGGGCTGCATCCAGGCCGTAAGCTTTCAGAAGTTCGTCCGGAGTCCCGCTCTGGCCGAACAGATCCTTGCCATTGATATATTCAATAGGCCTAGGCATCGAGGCTGCAAGCACACCGGCAATCAATTCGCCAAGGCCTCCTGCCATGTTGTGCTCTTCGGCGACTACGGCAGCCCCTGTCTTCATGACGGAAGCCAGCACAGTCTTCGTGTCAAGAGGCTTTATGGTAGCGACATCTATGACTTCGGCGCAAATCCCTTCGCCTTCAAGCATTTCTGCGGCCTGCAAAGCTTCCCAGACCATGTGTCCTGTTGCAAAAATGGAAACATCCTTACCCTCATTCAGCACGTATGACTTGCCGATTTCGAATGGCTCATCCGGCATGAAATCTGGCCATTTAGGACGGCCGAAGCGTAAATACACCGGACCGTCATATTTGGCTGCTGCTATCGTAGCCTGTTTTGTCTGAGTCCAATCGCATGGATTGATGACGACCATTCCTGGAAGTGCCCTCATGAGGGCTATGTCTTCCATCGTCTGGTGCGTAGCTCCGTCTTCTCCAAGCGTGATTCCAGCATGGGAAGATGCGATTTTCACGTTGGTCTTGCCGTAGCAGACCTCCATGCGGACTTGATCGTAAACGCGGCCAGTGACGAACTCGGCGAAAGAGCCCACGAATGGGATTTTGCCTGCAATGGCCATTCCCGCCGCTACTCCTACCATGTTCGCTTCAGCGATGCCGCACTCGAAGTATCTCTCTGGAAACTCGTTAGCGAAATCCCCCATTTTAAGTGAGCCTTTAAGGTCCGCGGTGAGAGCCACTACTCTGGAGTCTGCCTTTCCTGCTTCAAGAAGGCCTGCTCCGAAGCCGCTGCGAGTGTCTTTTTTGCCTCTGTCTGTATATTTCTTCATAATATTCCTATTAATATTTAAAAGTCTCCCAATGTTTCCTTAAGCTGTTTCATGGCCTCTGCGCATTGTTCCTCTGAAGGGGCCGCACCATGCCATTTGTGAGTCCCGGCCATGAAATCCACTCCATGCCCCATTTCGGTCTTGAAGAGCATCATCACTGGCTTGCCTTTGCCTAGCCTTGATTTAGCATCGGCGAATGCGGCTAAGACTTTGTCCATGTCGTTTCCCTCGGCGACTATGACATCCCAGCCGAAGGCTTTCCACTTGGCCTCTAGGTCACCTAATCCTGCTACATCTTCGGTGTCGCCATCGATCTGCTTGTGGTTCCAGTCGGTCATGGCGATCAGGTTATCCACTTTATGATGCGGAGCAAACATAGCTGCCTCCCAGATTTGTCCTTCCTCGCTTTCCCCATCTCCGCACATTACGAACACGGTGCGTGGGTCTTTATCGAGTTTCTTCGACAGAGCGGCTCCAATAGCGGCCGAGAGCCCCTGACCCAGCGATCCGGAAGCCTGGACGACGCCAGGAAGCCCCTTTTGAATGGAAGGATGCCCTTGAAGCCTGGTGCCGAATTTGCGGAAAGTCGCAAGTTCGGAGACTGGGAAATAGCCTGCCCTGGCAAGAATTGAATAATAGACTGGAGTAAGGTGGCCTGCTGACAGGAAAAACATGTCTTGATCTTTGCCATCCCTTGTCCACTTCGATGGATTCTGGTCCATGACGTTGAAATATAGCGCGGTCAGGAAATCAGCGCTGCTCATCGAGCCGCCCGGATGTCCTGATTTTGCCTGCGTGACCATCCTGATGATATCCCTCCTGACTTGGGAGGCGATGTTCTTCAATTCTTCTGATGATTGCATTTCTTATTTGATTATTTGAATTTAAAATATGCTATTTCTGGTATGGCAGACAAATATAAGACTTTTTTATTTGACACAGAAACTTTAACTTTGAAACATCAGAATTGATAGTTTTTTAACCAAAATATTAATGGCACATGTTGTTATTATGCCCAAGCAAGGGCAGTCAGTAGAAAGCTGCATTGTTACAGAATTCAAAAAGAAGGTCGGTGACAAGGTTAAGGTAGGAGACGTACTGTTCAGCTACGAGACTGACAAGGCTTCTTTCGATGAAGAAGCTAAAGACGCCGGCACGGTGCTGGCGATTTTCTTTAAGGAAAACGATGAGATTCCTTGCCTGACCAATGTCATGGTGATTGGCGAGCCAGGTGAGTCTTTTTCAGAATTCGCTCCGTCAGGCACAGCCCCTGTGGCTCAGTCGTCCCAGGTAGCTGAGGCAAAGCCTGTTGAAGCGGTAGCGCCAGGGCAGGCAGCTGCGCAGGCTCCTCAGCCGGTGGTGACGGGTGCTCCCGTCTCTCCAAGAGCTCGTAATCTTGCAGCCGAGAAAGGAATAGATACCGCTGTCCTGGCAGGCAGCGGCCCTCATGGACGCATAATCGCTCGTGACGTGGAAGCGGCGGCAGCCGCTCCAAGATCTGGCCTGGCCAAGGCAATGGCTGCCGATGGCACTTATCAGGCTCCTGCCAGCGGCTCTGGCATTGGTGGCATGGTGAAGGGTGCGGACTTAAAAATTTGGCAGCCGACGCACACCAATATTCCTGGCGAAGGAGAAGAGTTCTCGGTCGAGAAAATGTCCAACGTGCGCAAGCTTATCGCCAAGTCCATGTACAATTCCCTGCAGAATACCGCTCAGCTCACGCATATGCTGGGGGCTGACGCGCGTAAGATTCAGGAACTCCGTAAGCAAGCCAAGAAACTCTATGCGGATGGCAAGATAGATGCGAACGTCACCATCAACGATTTCGTGTGCTTCGCTGTCATCAAGGCTTTGAAGAAATTCCCGAAAGTGAACTCTCATTGCCTGGGAGACGCTTTAAGAATATTCAACGTGGTTAATCTCGGTTGTGCGGTTGACACTGAACGTGGGCTCATGGTTCCTGCGATAAAGCATGCTGAAGACCTTAATGTCGTTGGACTCAGCAAACAGCTTAAGCAGGTTGCGGACGACTGCAGGAAAGGCTCTGTAAATCCTGATCTTATCAATCCGGAGGCAGCGTCATTCACCGTGTCAAACTTGGGAGGCTTCGGAGTAGAGTGGTTCACCCCAGTCCTCAATGTGCCTCAGAGCTGCATCCTTGGCGTCGGCACGATGGTGCTGAGGCCGAAGGACATTGGAGGCGGAGTAGTCGCATTCGTGCCTTGCCTCGGCCTTTCCCTCACCTACGACCACAGGGCGATCGATGGTGGCGAAGCGACCAGATTCCTCAAGCAGGTGGCAACCGAGATAGAAAATCTTGAAGTCGAATTCTAATGTTCATGAATATGTATGATTTAGCAATAATTGGCGGCGGCCCAGGCGGATACGTTGCCGCAGAAAGGGCAGGGGCAGCCGGCCTTTCCACGATAATCTTCGAGAAGAAGTCATTGGGCGGTGTGTGCCTGAATGAAGGCTGCATACCTACCAAGACGCTTCTGTATAGCGCCAAAGTGTACAATTATGCTCTCACTGGCGAGCATTACGGCGTTCATGTCAGCAATCCTACGATAGATTACGGCGAGGTAGTGAAGCGCAAGGAAAAGGTGGTTAAGAAACTAGTCGGCGGCGTAAAAGCTGCGATGAAGGCCAATAAGGTCGAGGTCGTAGCTGCTGAGGCGATGATTGAGGGCCGAGACGCGGAAGGAATAAAGATAAAGGCAGGGGAAAATGAATATGTTGCCAGAAACCTCCTCATTTGCACCGGCTCAGAAGCTGCCGTGCCTCCGTTCCCGGGCCTGAAAGAGGCGGGCGACGTGATCTGCACCAACCGCGAGATCCTGGATCTCAAAGAGCAGCCGAAGGAGCTTGTAGTGATTGGCGGAGGGGTCATCGGGATGGAGTTCGCCGCATTCTATAATACGATAGGAACGAAAGTGACCGTCGTAGAGATGCTTCCGAAAATCTTAGGGCCTCTGGACGATGAGATAAGCTCGATGCTTCAGAAAATATATGCGAAGCGAGGGGTTAACTTCTGTCTCAGTTGCAAAGTCACTGGAATCGAGGGCAATACGGTTGTCTATGAAGACCCGGAAGGCAAGACCCAGAAGGTTTGCGGGGACAAGATTCTCGTTTCCGTTGGGCGCAGGGCCAATCTGAATGGATTTGGAGCCGAAAATCTCGGCCTGGAGTACCTTCTGAACAAGAATGGTCGTCCGGTGGGCATCAAGGTTGACGAACACATGCGCACGAACATTCCTGGAGTTTACGCTGCAGGTGACGTGACTGGTTTCTCCATGCTGGCTCATACTGCTAGCCGAGAGGGTGAAGTTGCGGTAAATAATATTCTTGGAAAGAAAGACCGCATGCGTTACGATGCGATTCCGGGCGTTGTCTACACCAACCCTGAGGTTGCGGGAGTCGGCCTCACCGAAGAGCAGGCGAAGGCCTCTGGCAAGGAATATGTCATAGTGAAGCTGCCTATGGCATATTCAGGAAGATTCGTAGCGGAGAATGAGGGGGGTGAGGGAATATGCAAGATCATAGCTGGCAAGAAATATCATGAAGTGCTGGGCGTGCACATGCTTGGAAACCCTAGTTCTGAAATCTTGTACGGCTGCTGCATGGCCATTGAGACCGAGATGACACTTGAGCAAATGAGGGAAGTTGTCTTTCCGCATCCAACCGTTTCAGAAATTCTCAAAGAAACAGCATTTTCATTCAAGTAATCAATAAAAATTCAATATCATGCCGAAATCACTTTACATCGATCCAGAGAAAACCCTTCATCCGAAGGAACACGTAATCAAGATCCCAGACATTCCTGTGATGACTTATGACAAGACGGTCAAGCAGGAGCTAAAAGAAGGCAATTTCACAGAAGAAGATCTTCTGCGCATATATCGCGACATGAGCTACATCCGTGAGTTCGAGACCATGCTCAACCTCGTGAAGACTACTGGCGGCTACAATGGAGTGCCTTACAATAACCCTGGGCCTGCCCACCTTTCCGCAGGGCAGGAGGCAGCGGCCGTTGGCATGGCCTACACCTTGGACACCGACGACTTCATATTCGGAAGCCATCGCTCTCATGGCGAAATCCTGGCGAAAGGTCTTCGTTCGATTCAGATTCTCCCAGATGCGGAATTGAAGAAAATCATGGAGGAGTTCTGGGACGGAGCAACCCTTAAAGTCGCCAAGAAAGCATATTCCGGGAATGATGTCAAGGAGCTGGGAATCCGCTTCTTGCTCTATGGCGCGATGGCAGAGATTTTCGCCCGCGTCACTGGCTTCAACAAAGGTCTGGGCGGCTCCATGCACACATTCTTCACTCCTTTCGGAATATATCCAAACAACGCCATCGTGGGAGGTTCCGGAGCCATTGCCGTCGGCGCTGCTCTTTATAAGAAGGTCAACCGCAAGAAAGGTATCGTGGTCGCTAACTTGGGCGATGGCGCAATGGGCCGCGGCCCTGTGCTGGAAGGCATGACCTTCGCCACGATGGATCAGTTCAACACTTTGTGGGAAGGCGACATGAAAGGCGGGCTGCCGGTGCTCTTCAACATAATGGACAACCAATATGCGATGGGTGGCCAGACTAATGGCGAGACCGAAGGCTGGCACTTCCCGGCTCGTCTGGGCGCAGGATTCAAAGATGATGCGATGGCTGCTGAAAGAGTGAACGGTTACGATCCGCTGGCAGTAATCGATGCTTTCCGTCGCAAGAAACAATACCTCCTGGATAAGAAAGGCCCTGCCCTTCTGGATGTGGTCACGTATCGTTACGGCGGGCATTCTCCAAGCGATCAGTCTTCTTACAGGACAAAGGAGGAAATCGCAGCTTGGGAGGCAGAGGACAGCATCGTAGCATTCGGCAAGAGGCTGATTGAGGCTGGCGTCACGACTCAGGAGAAACTTGACGAAATCCGCAAGGATGTCAATGACAATATCTTCACCTGCTACAAGCTGGCCATCGACTTCGAGGAGTCTCCTCGCATGGATTTGGTAAAGAATGATGAGCTGCTCGGGGACATGATGTTCTCGAATGGCAGCGTCGATACCATGGCTCCTGGCGTGAAGCCGGATGTGCTGATGCCTATGGAAGAGAATCCTCGCGTGAAGCAGATCGCTGGCAAGGTGAGATTCTACAAGGACAAAGACGGCAAGGACGTCAGCAAGATGAAGACCTACAACATCAGGGACGGAATATTCGAGGCCATCATCGATCGTTTCTACAAAGATGCTTCCTTGATTGCTTACGGCGAAGAAAACCGTGAGTGGGGTGGCGCATTCGCCGTGTACAGAGGCCTGACCGAGGCTCTGCCTTTCCACCGTCTGTTCAACTCTCCAATTTCAGAGGCTGCAATCATCGGGACTTCAATCGGTTATGCGATGTGCGGCGGCAGGGTGATTCCTGAAATCATGTATTGTGACTTCATTACCTGCGCTGGAGACGAGATATTCAATCAGCTGCCTAAGTGGCAGGCAATGTCCGGGAATATATTAAAGATGCCTGTAGTCGTCAGAGTGTCAGTAGGTTCCAAGTATGGCGCCCAGCACTCTCAGGACTTCACGTCGCTCTGCGCCCATATCCCTGGGCTCAAAGTCTGCTTCCCAGTTACGCCTTACGATGCTAAGGGGCTCATGAATGCTGCCCTGCAGGGAACTGACCCTGTCATATTCTTTGAAAGCCAGAGAATATACGACAAGGGCGAGATGTTCCATGAAGGCGGCGTTCCGGAAGGCTATTATGAGATACCTCTCGGAG
>JALCSU010000047.1 GCA_022653735.1 Bacteroidales bacterium | reverse complement strand
CATAGAACAGCCGTAAAGATATTTTACAAAATGCGTAAACTTTGTTTACAACTTACCTGAATCTTCCTGTGTCCAATCCTTCACGCTTCTTCTCGGTATATCCTCCGAATTTCCAGGTCAATGACACTCCCGCCTGCCGATAACATTCATATCCTGACTTCATGTACTGTCCTCCGTAGTCGATGAGCGGAGAAATCATGCTCGTCTGGAAAATATCGTTGCAGAAGATATTGATGAGTCCCCTGCCTTCTGCGAACCCCCAGCGCAGCTGGACGTCCAGATTACCGGAAGCAGGCAGGTCATAATTGCCTTGGATTCCTTTGGAACGTATCATTCCGTTCACCAGCAGCTTGAGACCGTGCTTCTTGGACAGGGTGAAGGTATTGTTCATCACCGCCATCCCGAAGACGATGTCTCTGTCGAAAGGAATATCATAGAAGTCACTGTCCTTTTCTCTCTGCCAAGTGCCGATAAGCGTCGTGCGGCCAGTCCACCACTCACCTACATTGAAAGGTATCGAGGCCTGGATGCCACCCTGCTGCATGAAGTCCTCGTTCAAAGTGCGGTACGTCTGCACCAGCCTGTCTGGATTCTGATACAGCAGCTGGATGAAATAGTCCTTAATGTGACTGAAATATGCCGAGAATACATATTTGCTTTTCAAGATGTAGGAAAGAGCGGCCTGATATTCCTTACTTGGCCGCAGCGAAGGGTTGCCAACGATTTCGGTATAGGCATCGGAATGGGTCGTCGTGCTCTGCAGAGACCAGTAATCAGGATACCCTTTGTCCGAAGATAGCCCCAGCTGGACGATGTGCCCTGCCGTAGGAAGCCAAGTGACATTGAGCGTCGGATAAACCGACCAGTCATTCCACGCTGCATTCTTGAAATGCTCCACAGCCAGCGAGCCGTTCATCATCCATTTCTCGGAAAATGACTTGCTGAATCCAGCATAAACATTTTGCGATTGCTCATTCAGTTTCGAGATGAATCCGTCGTCCCCTCCGACGTTTATCTTGCCGCCCGTAACAGGGTCATAGTACCACTGGAAACTCTTGTCCCTCGCCCATTCCAGATTCGCTCCGTAGTTCAATTCCCAGCTGTTTTCGAGGCTATGCTCCTGAGCCGCAAACACCTTCCAGCGGTCGATCGTCTGGCGGTCTTCTGTGCGGTAATGGCTGCCCACGCCCTCGAATGTGCTTTTGAGCAGCTGGTCGGATGGCGCATTGTAATGCGTGTATTCTGCACCAAGCGAGAGCCCGAAAGGAGCCTTATAGTCTGCACGGAAATTGTGCAGCTGGCGGTCTTTGCCTAACCTGGCCGTCGAAACCTGTGTTCCAGTCGTACTGATATCCGTTCCTTTCTCGCTAATGCTGCCATTATATACCAGGCTTGCCCTGTGCTTCTCGCTGAAGAAATAATCAGCGCCCCAACGCACCTGGTGATTCCGCTCCCAGTCATCCACTAACTTCTCCTCATCAATATCATGGACGCTGCCATCGCTGAGCCGATGCCGTGCCTTCATCGTATTATCATTATGCGTCTGCTCATATTCATAGGTGTATGTCAAGTCCGTAGAGAACTTGCCCTTGGCATATTGCAGGGAGCCACGCCCCTGGCCGCTGCCGTTATATTGATTAACATACCGCCCATAGATTTCTCCCTGCAGCTTGCCTCGGTCTTCGGAATCGTGGTTCAGGACAATGTTGATGAGCGCGCCTCGCACTTGGTACTTCGCCGTAGCGTTGGGAATGACCTCCGCCTTGGCAATCCGGCTCACGGGCGTGGATTTCAGCAGAGCGTTCACCTGATCGGCTGATAGGGTGGAAACTTTACCATCGATGACAACGGTGGCTCTTCTTCCCGCTACGGCAAAGCCGTCTCCCTGAGGCGTCACGCCTGGAAGCTTCCCGATGGCCTCGAAGGCGTTGTCCGCCGGAGTCTTCTCCAAAATTCGTTGCACATCATATACCAAAGCGCCTTTATCCACCTTGACAACAGGGATCTCACCCACGACCGTGGCTTCCGACAATTTCAAAAACAGACTGTCAGCTGCGGCGACAGACAATGAATCCGGATTCTGTGCCGCCACTCGGGCAGCAGAGATGGCAATACACGCCAGCAATAAAATTCTCTTCATGTCGATAAAAATCAGGCCGTCCTTTCCGGCCATTATTTCACGCTGCTAAATTGCCATGAATCTCGGACAAACTGTGTTAACGTTCGGTTAAGAAGTGTTAAATAGTGTTAAAACGCTCTGAGATTCTGCAAATTCCGCTAACTTTGCGTTATGAAATTTCCGTCCAGACGCATCGTCATATTGCTGATACTATCTCTGGCAGCTCTCTTCGGCTACCAGATTTATTGGCTGTCCGGCCTATACCGTTCCTCCATCGAATCGAAGGAATCCGAGATAAACCTCGCCCTCCAGAAAGCCGATTATGCCGAAATGATGGAACGACTGCGCGAGGTCAGCGCAAGCGGCCGCCACGGGACGATAGATTTGAACACCGGATGGTCCCAAGACAGTGTATCATCACTGGTTTCCGTCCAAACAAACCAAATCGCAATTAATGAGAATGGCTCCAAATCCGTATCAGTCACGACCGTTCAAGTTGACCGAAATCCCGGCAGTGACAACGAGCAGACGCAGTACGCCTACGCCATTAGCAATTCTCAAGAATCTACCGACTACTACCAGCGGGGAATGCATGCAGGAGTGGATGTCCTTGCCGAAGTGAATTTCCATAAGCTGGATTCATTGCTTTCAATGATGCTCGACGACTACGGGCTGAACGTACCGCACCGCCTGCAGCTGTTCACCGACAGCACGATGGTCGCAACTATTTCAACCTCCGGCTATGAGCCGTCCGGCAGAGCTAGGAATTACGACTACGTCTACGGAAAAACGCTTGCTGACAAATACGAGCTAACGATTGAGCCCCTTACCGGCATTGTATTCATAGAAATGTCCGGGGTAATCGCAGCCTCGCTGATTCTGTTCCTCATGCTCGCCTTTTCCTTCTGGTTTCTCATCCATGCCATGCTCAAACAAAAGAGCCTGGAGGAAATGAAGAGCGACTTCACCAACAACATCACCCACGAGCTCAAGACACCTGTGGCAGTGGCGTATGCCGCCAATGACGCTCTGCTGAACTTCGAGGCCGGGAACGACCCCGCAAAGCGGCGTGAATATCTGGAAATCAGCCAGAGCCAGCTGAAGAAACTGGAAGGAATGATCGAGCAAATCCTTTCAATGAGCATGGAAAGCCGGAAAACCTTCGAACTCAGGAAAGAAGATATCCCCCTCAAGCCTCTACTGCAAAACTTGGCGGACCAGCACCGCCTTTCAACGGAAAAACCTTGCGAGATCCATATCGAGTCAGAAGACGCTCTGGTCATTCACGCAGACCGCTTTCATTTCGGGAACGTCATTAGCAACCTCATCGACAACGCCATCAAATATTCCGGAGATGCCGTCATTATCATAATCAGGGCAAAGACGACTTCTGGCGGCGTTGAAATAAGCGTCAAAGACAACGGCATAGGGATAGCTCCTGACAAACAGAAGCACATATTCGACAAATTCTACCGCGTCCCCACCGGCGACATCCACGATGTCAAAGGTTATGGCCTGGGCCTCTACTACGCCAAGACCATGGTTGAAAAGCACGGCGGGACCATCAGCGTCTCCAGCACCCTCGGCAAAGGCAGCGAATTCCGGATATTCATTCCTCAAGCTTCCTGATGACCCTGTTTTTATGAATATTTAATTGTCATTCTGAACGGAGCAAAGAATTTAGAAGCTGTTTTGAAATGTTTGCCGCAGTTAATTATAGGGATTTTTCGAGACAGTTTCAATTGCTGAAGAGGTAGCATAGCAGTAGCTATGTGACCGATGAAGCAGAAGAAAATGGCCGAAAAGGCACATAAAGAACAAGAGTAAACATTTCAAAACAACTTCTATGTCAACGATAAAAATACTGCTTGTTGAAGACGAAAAGACCTTGGTCCAAATCGTAAGCGAGACCCTCCGAAGCAAGGGCTTCACAGTTGAGACCGCCTATGACGGCATTGGAGGGCTCGAACGCTTCTTTGAAGTCCATCCAGACGTACTCATCGCCGATGTCATGATGCCTCGGCTGGACGGATTCGAAATGGTACGTCGCATCCGCAAAACCGATGACCGCACCCCTGTTCTCTTCCTCACGGCGAAATCCACCCCAGACGATGTCGTCACTGGCTTCGAGCTGGGAGCCAACGACTATCTCAAAAAGCCATTCGCCATCCAGGAACTCATCGTCCGCATAAAGGCTCTGATGGGAAAAGCTTACATGACGGAACGGCAGGAAATGGAACAGAGTGAGTACCTGGTAGGCGATTATCGCTTCTTGCCTGTCACCCAGGCCCTTGAATATATCCCCGATGGAACAACCAACAGCCTCTCTCACCGAGAAACCGAAATCCTCCGCCACCTATGCCGCGCAGAAGGAGCAGTCGTCCCCATGCAGAACCTACTCCTGGACCTCTGGGGCGACGACGATTTCTTCAACGCCCGCAGTCTTCAGGTATTCATCACACGCCTCCGACGCAGCCTTTCCAAAGACCCACGCATCCGCATCGTCAATGTCCGCGGCTCCGGTTACAAGCTGATAGCAGAATGCTGAATCGCCGTCACCGGTCCTCATCGCTTCATTGTCCTTAGAAATTCACGCCGAAGGCAGCACCGAGGGTGAGGGTGCTCATCCACTCGCCGCTGTCACGACTGTGGGATGGTAATAGATTGTAATCCAGAAAGAAACGCATGCCGTATCTTTCCTCAGCCCTGAACGTCGCGGAGACTCCGCTACCCATGCAGAAGCCGTCCCTGGCCTGAATGGTCCTGTCGCTAAGTTTCAGCTTCGGGTAATGCACCAAGCCACCCAGAAGCTTGGCACCGGCAAGCCATCTGGAAGATATCGGATAAGAATAATAGCCTCCCGAGCACAAAGACCAGGCATCTAAAGTGTTATCTTCCGCCATGCTCTTGTTCAGGATTATTTTCGTGTTCGACACCGTCGCCCGTCCACCGATTCCCCAGTGGGCGTTAAAGAAATATGCTCCCTCAAGACCTGCTGAAGCACCCGAGGAAGTCTTGAACTCATTTTCCTCGTCAATGTCATATTCGCTAAGCGGAATATTCATTCCCAGATAGATACTGAAGAAAGACGGGGGCGCCATCCTATCATAGACATCCACAGAAGGAATATAACATAGTCCTTTATCCTTGAATATTAAATCTGCCAGATAGTAACCTGTCTCGGTCACCAGGATGCCGATGCCAGCGCCAGTCAGCACGTCACTGAGCCAGTGCTTGTTGTTGGCGATGCGGTAAAGACCTGTCGCTGAGGCCAATGAATATGCACCCACTCCTATCCATGGGCTGATGTAGCCATATTCCTTCGTGAGCATCGTGGCTGTCATGAAAGCATTTGCGGTATGCCCTGACGGAAAAGAGTGCTTGTTCGAGCCATCGGGCCTCTCAACATTCGTAATATGCTTGAGGTTTCTTATCACCAGCCTTTCAAAGCCTAGCGTGAAGCCATCCGAAATCAGCATTCTCCCCCAAGAGCTTCGACTTTCAACGCCGAAAGACTTCAAGCCTAGCATTACGGCGACAGGGACGTAGGGCATGTAATCGTCCGCATGCATGCTGAAATATGGCAGGTACTCATTTCGCAAGCTCCTGAAATGGTCATCCTGCCCCTTGGCAATAAGGCCGCTGACGACGAGAGGCGCCCCCACGTATGTCATTTGATAGAAGCGGCTTGAAGAGAATGCGTCTAGCCGGTCGCCAAAATCTTTTTTCGTGACCAGGCTGTCCAGTTTAGCGCCCCTTTCTTCATCCATGCCATTCCCGTAGCGGTATTGGGCCTTCGAAGGGATGACGGAAAGCAGAATCAATATTATGGGCAGCAGTTTCCTCATAAGGTTTGCAAATTTATGAATTCCTCTCCAATATAATATCCCTCATAATGTCGGTTGGGTAGAAATGTTGTCATAAATTTGCAAACAACGGGCAGGCAGATATCCCGTAGAGCGGTCTCTGAGCAAGTTCCTCCTGCCAAGGGCTCTCTCTAAATCGGGAGCTGGGCATGGGAGATTGGTATGGATGTATCTACAACGAACATTGCCATGCCCGCTGATTGCAAAACATCCTACCAAAGGTTGACAGTCCATTGCCCTACCCCTCAATCCTTTAAGTGGCTCGCGATTGCCTACTGACGGAATAGCCAGTCTCGCACGCCCTGGAGCTTGTAGGCATAATCGAACGAACACATATGCTCGTTTCCGGTGCCATTTTCAGGAAGCACAGAACCCGTGGTGAAGGTGATGAAATTGATGTCCGAGCCCTTTTTCAACAGGGCCTTGACCTTTGCTTCCTGTTTTTTCTGCGGCAGCCTGGCGCTCCATTCCGCAGTGGCATATTTAGATCCGGAAGCATTTAGGACCTCGGCGAGCTGTGCCATTCCTTTCGGAGCCTTTTCATCTCCGCCTGCCACGATGTAGAAAAATTTCTTGTTCCCGAAATCGCCCATCTTGCTGGTATCCCACTGGCTGCTGACGAAGACAGAGGCAGCGAAAAGATCAGGATAAGTAATGTTCAGATAGAAAGATATCATTCCACCCATGGATTGGCCTGTGGTGTAGAGACGATTGGAGTCAATGTCATATTGTCGCTGCAACTCTCCCAGGAGCCTGACGACTGATCCCACATGCTTGGACACATAGAAGGTGTCATTCACCACGACAGGGTCGGTAAACTGAGGCACCAGCACAAAGCTCGGATGCCGCTTCTGATCCTCTTCCGTGACGAATTCCAAAGCTCCGTACCCTTGAACCAGGGGCGCAGTCACTGCCTTGTTCGTCGTACTCCCGTCCGCCATGAACAGCAGCAATGGGTATTTTTTGCCTGGCTCGCGATTCACAGGAATGAAGAGATTGTAATCCAAGGTGTCTCCGGTCACTGAGTCGTAATATTTAAGCTGCTTGAATTTTGGAACTTCGGTTTTGATGAGTTCCTGCAAGACGCTGTCTCCGCTCTTGTCCACCATGGCGTTTCCAAGCCTTGGCCCGCTGACGCCTAATTGTGGCTGAGCCGCTGCTGTAATTCCTACCAATAACATGGCCACAATGATAAATTGACTTCTTTTCTTCATATTCATGAGTCTTAACTCCTTTAAGTGATTTATTGGAGTATTTTCAAGCCGCAAATGGGGCGAGGTCTCTGCCAGGACCATATTTTGATTTCAAATTTGATGCAAGTTTAATCACCAGCCATTGATTTTTTCACTTTTAAAGTATTTTTGTACTCAGAAATTTGCTAAACTAACAGTCCTGCGAAAAGATAGTGTCAGGATAGAGTCATGAATCATGATTAAGAATATTTTATTGGTGGCTCTGGGCGGTGCAGCAGGCTCAGCATGCCGTTATCTGGTTGGGAGAGTGGTCAATATCACTGATTTCCCTATTGCGACGCTGGCAGTCAACCTGCTTGGATGCATGCTCATTGGCTTCTTGGTTGGCATCATGGACAGAAATTTCTTGTCGCCGGAGTTCAAGCTGCTGCTGATCTCAGGCTTCTGCGGAGGCTTCACTACATTCAGTACATTCGCCAATGAATCCCTCGCCATGATTAAAGCCGGCGACCTCCTCCTTTCGGGTTTGTACATAGGCATAAGCGTCATCCTCGGCATCTTAGCTGTCTGGCTCGGCTTGCAGCTAGCCAAATAAGATGACGGGGTGGGGCGTTCAAGAATAACTATTTCTCAACAAGTCATGTAGATGGTGAAGCCGTATCGCAGTGCAGGCAGTGGCGAAAGTTACCTGAACAGCAGCTCGAAGGTCGTGCGGGATGGGCTGGAGGCGAGTAGAGAGATGGTGCCGCCGTGCCTGTTCATTATCTGGCGGGATATACTGAGGCCTATGCCGCTGCCATTGGATTTCGTGGTGAAGAAAGGCACGAAAATCTGCTCCTGCACGTCGGGCGGAATTGGAGCGCCGTCATCCGAGATGCGGACATGGGTCTCTCCCGAATTGTCGATGTAAGTGCTGATATCCACATGCTTGGAGCCAGCCTGAACGGCATTCTTGATTAGATTTATGACCACTTGGGAAATCTGGCTCTCGTCAATGTAGAGCATGATGTCCTTCGTCAAGGCCTCGTAAGTGCACTCGGTACCCGCATCCCTGCATTGCTTGTCGGTCAGCCTGAGGACCTTGTTCATGAGGTCGTCCAGCATCACCGCCTTGCGAAGGGGACGAGCGACTCCGCTCAGTTCCCTGTAGGTTTCTACGAATTTGATGAGGTCACGAGACGAGGCCGAGATGGTCTCCAAACCTTTCTTGACGTCCATTTCCTGCTCCTGTGGCGGCAGGTCGGCGTACTTCGACAACGCATCGCTCAGCGAGGCGATTGGCGAGACAGTGTTCATAATCTCATGAGTGAGGACTCGTATCAGCTTCGTCCACGATTCCTGCTCGTTACGTTGACGCTGACGTTCGAAAATCCAGCGTAACCTGTTAAGCGAGCGATTCAGCCTGTTGGATTCAGAAAAACGGAAATTCAGCTCGTCATCCTCTATGGCATCCAGCATGAAATCCACTTTCTTCCTGTCATTTCTGCGAACCACGACAGCTGTTACTGCCACGGCCAAGACAACCACGGCAGCAGCCACGACTATGATCAGCCAGTCATGCATCAAATATTATATTTGTTAAGCTTCTTGTAAAGAGTCGGCCTGCTGATGCTTAGAGCCTGGGCCACTTTCGTGAGGTTGCCGCCATACCGCTCCATCGCATCCCTGATGACCTTTTCTTCTGCCTCTTCCAGAGTTTCAGAAGCAGCAACGGAAACATGTTCCTTAAGTTCGAAATCCTTTGGCTCCAGCTGCTTCCCTTCAGCGAGAATCACGGCCTTCTCCACGGCATTGCGCAGCTCCCTGATATTCCCGCTCCATGGATATTCTTTCAGCTCGGCGCCCGTCTCTGCAGAAATGCCTTCTACCGAGCGATGGTATTTTTCATTGAATGCGGCTATGAAACGCTCAGCAAGCGGGATAATATCTTCTCTGCGCTCTCGAAGCGGCGGAAGTTCGAAATGCACTGTGTTGATGCGGTAATATAAATCCTCCCTGAAACGTCCCTCGGCGACGCTTTTTTCAAGATTGGTGTTCGTCGCGCAGATTAGCCTGATGTCGATCGGGATGGCCTTGGAGTCCCCTACCCTGGTAACGCACCTGTTCTGAAGCACCCGTAAAAGTTTTGCCTGCAGATGCAAAGGAATATTCCCAACCTCATCCAGAAAAAGGGTTCCCCCTTCTGCCTGCTGGAAAAACCCTACATGGTCTGCGTGCGCATCCGTGAATGCACCCTTCACGTGCCCGAAAAGCTCGCTCTCGAAAAGGGTCTCAGGAATAGCCCCAGCGTCCACTGCTACGAAAGGCCTGTCTTTCCGCAGGCTATTGTCATGCACCTCCCTTGCCAGCAAGTCTTTTCCGGTACCGTTCTCTCCAGTAATCAAAACAGAAGCATCGGTCGGAGCAATCTTCGCAAGACTGTGACGTATGACCGCCATCTTCTCGCTGTCGCCCCAGTACATCACGGTAGCATCCGGCAGCAGCTCCGCCTTAGAATTAGCCTTCATCGCCTTGTCCCTAGCCGTAGACAAGGTGGAAATAAGCTTCTCGTTGTCCCAAGGCTTGGTTATGAAGTCAAAAGCCCCTCTGCGCATTCCTTCTACGGCCAGAGCTATGTCGGCGTATGCCGTGAAAAGGACGACCTCTGTTCGGGGAGATATCTGCTTAATCTCCTTGGTCCAATACAGCCCCTCGTTGCCATTATTGGTGCTGGAATTAAAGTTCATGTCCAGCAGCACGACATCAGGACGGAAGTTTTCAAGCATTGAAACCAAAGTGGCCGGAGAAGGAATAAGCTCAACGCCAGCAAAATAAGGAGGCAGGAGCAGCTCCAAAGCCGCCCTTATCCCCTTGTTGTCATCGACTACCAGTATGCGCCCTTTCTTCATCATGAGCAAATATAATTATTTATCAGAATACTAGGACATCGCTTTCCCCGAAATTGTCGTATGAAGAGGTAATTACCTTCTCCCCTGGCTCAAGACCTTCCAGCACCTCATAATATTGAGGGTTCTGCCTGCCTATACGAATATTCCTTTTCACAGCCTTGCTTCCATCTTTTGTCAGAACATAGATCCATTTGCCGCCGGTTTTCTGATAGAAGGCGCCACGAGGGATGAGGATGGCTGATTCTGGCTGGCCAAGCTGAAGATTCAAGTAATATGTCTGGCCGGTGCGTATGTTCTCTGGCTGCGTTTCCGTAAACTTGAAGTCTGCCTGGAACTTACCATCCCTCACTTCTGGGTAAACTTTACGTACCTGAGCGGAGAATTTCTCGCCCTGCCTCTCGAATTCTGCCTCCAGCCCAGGGACTACCCTGTCAATGTAGTGTTCGTCAATCTGAGCTTCAATCTTATAGCTTCCCACAGAATTGATCTGACCAATTCTAGTGCCTGCAGGAATAGATTGCCCTAATACCGCATCTAGCAGGCCAAGCTCGCCGTCGATCGGAGACTTTATCGTCAGGTTCGCTTTCCTCCCGCGAATCAGTGCCATATTCTGCCGCATATTGCTTAAATTGTCTTGCATCTGAGCGATTTCAACACTCCTGTAGAGACTGTCCTGAACGGCACGGTCCAGCACCAGCTTGTATTTCTTCTGCGAAAGCTCGTAGTCCTCCTTCGCTTTGAGATATTCCTCCTTGGCGATTAGTTTATCTGCATAAAGAGCCTTTTGCTGCTCGTAAGCCCTCTTGTTGCGCTGAACCTCGATTTCAAGGGTAGCTTCATCCTGCCTCAAGGAAAGTTTCTGCTGTTCCATCTGAATCATGGTGTTTCGCAGAATATTCTCTTTCTCTGCCAGTTCGGCCTCTGAATTCAGTATCTGAAGGTCAAGGTCATCGTTGCTAAGCTCGAGGATAGGATCCCCAGCCTTCACCATAGCACCTTCCTCAAGGATTATCTTCTCTACCGTGCCGCCTTCGCGAGGACTCAGCTGAATGGTGACCATAGGCTGCACCTGCCCGCTCACTCGAATATAGTCATTGAACTCGCCGCTCTTGACATCCCCGATAGTGAGGGTGTCCTTGTCTGCCCTGAAGGTTTTCCTGCTAGGGGAGGCGATGAGATAAATTATGAATATCAGGACGATTGCTCCTATCCAGAAAGGGAGCGCCTTGCGAGTGAACGCCAATCGCCAGCCTTTTTTCTTTTCAATTATTGTATCCATATTCCTTTAATATTTCATGTTCAACATATACTTGATATAATATTCATTAATATATTATATTAAAATTGATTAATATATTCCTCTCCCCCATAGTACCTAACCACGCTCTGCTTTATGAGATATTTGTAGAGGCTGTTGTATTTGTCCGCTTTAGCTTTCAGGTAATTGTCGGTCGCCGTCCTATATTCGATTGGCGAGATCAGCCCTTGCTCCAGCTTTCGGCTGTTGAGCCTGTAGGCTTCATCCTGCACTTCCTCTTTCCTGCTGGCCTGTTGCCATGCCGCCAACGCATCGTCGCTATCCTGAAAGGCCTTTCTCACCTCGGCATCGACATCGTGCCGCTTCTGGTCATACTCAGCCGAAGCTGTTGCCACGGCGTGCTTTTTCCTTGCAATCGTCGAATATTTCGAAAGCCTATTGAAGATTGGCAGAGTCAGGCTCAGCTGGACGTATTCTCCTGCATTATTCTTAAACTGGCTGTGGAAAGGATCAGTCGAAGAGCCTTTGTAAGAGTAATATCTCGTGTCCCAACCAGCGTAAAGAGAAAGTTTCGGCATCAGCTGCCATTTGGCTGTGTTAAGCGCTCTCTCGGCATTCCGAAGCTTCCATCCCGCTATCTGCACCCCTGGGTTGTTGCTCAGTGCATAGTCCGCCACGGAATTGACATCGCCGGATGGCAAAGAGTTTCCTGCATCCTCGATGTCTGTCTCAATGTTCAGGACAGAGTCTAGAGGCCAGTACATCAGATCCCTCAGATTCAGCAGCTGCGTATTCAGCTGGCTCCTGTTGTTCACAAGGTCATATTCCCTGTCAGCTAAGTCGGCCTCCATCTGAACCACGTCCGCATGCCCTTTCTGGCCGAGTTCTTCCTGACGCTTAGCAAGCTTCAGGGAACTCTTGGCAGTCTGAACCTGTTCTTCGAATAATTTCTGCAATTTAGTGAAATACACCACATTGTAGTATGATTCCATGACTGATAGGCAGATGTCTGCCTCGACCTGTTTCTCCTGAGTCACACCCATTTGCAGGGCAGTCTTGGAAACCTTGATGTTGTTGACTGCCTGGAAACCATTGAAGAGGTCGAAGCCGGCCTGGACCTGATAGCCGTTGTAGAAAGACGTCGTGTTGAAGTAGGTGTTGGTCTGAGGGTCGATTGACCTACCAAAGTTGTAGTAGGCATAGGTCTGAGAGGTGATTTGCGGAGTGAAAGCCATGAGTATCGCGTCTCGCCTGTCGATTCTCGCATCCCCGTTCGCAGCCTGCTGAATCCTCACCTTAGTTGAATTGGAAATGGCGTAAGCCATGCAGTCCTTCAGCGTAATTTTCGGCTCGGCATCCACCGTCTGCACCGTGTCCACCACCATTGATGCAGCAGCTAACGTCTGCGTCGTACCAGCTACCTGCTGCGCCGCCACCATTGACGCCGCAGCTAAAAATGAAATTAACATTATGAAAACCTTTTGCATATTCAAATCCGTTATCATTGCGACAACAGAATTGACACTAGTCATGCCATCAAAGGCAACATATTCATTTACAACAAATTATCCATTCAGCAGCCATTTCCGACCGTAAAATTTCTTTACAAAAACCGTAAAATTTCTTTACACCCGGCCAAATTTTGTCAAAATATTCTTACTTTTAGTAAAAAACTAAAAATATTCTGCTATGGAAGTTGGACAGAGGCTGCCGGAGATTCTCGGCAAGGACCAGGACGGCAAAGAATTGAAATTGTCAGATTTCAAAGGCAAGAAACTCGTACTATATGTTTATCCGAAGGACAGCACTCCCGGATGCACGACGGAGGCTTGCAACCTTAGGGACAACTATGAGCGCTTCCTCTCGCTGGGCTATGTGGTCATCGGAGTGAGCATCCAGGACGAGTCTTCGCACAAAAAATTCATCGCCAAATATCAGTTGCCTTTTCCTCTAATTGCAGACACGGAGAAGAAACTAGTCGGAGAGCTCGGTGTCTGGGGCGAGAAGAAAATGTACGGCAAGACCGTGATGGGAGTTCTCCGCACCACATTCATTGCCGATGAAGACGGCAAGATAGTCCGCATCATCGGCCCAAAAGAAATAAAGGTCAAGGAACACTCCACGCAGATCCTCGACCTTTGATTCATTGATTGGCACTGCCTGTCCTTATCAATATATTAAACTCGAAGGCTCCAGAAATAGAGCCTCATAATCGACTGATCATCTATAGATTAGGCGAGACCAGCACACTCATTCCCGATTGCGTTTGCCGCCCTGCGCCTCAGAGCCTCGCCATCGAGGCGATAGATAGTCCACTCTGACATAGGCCTGGCACCCATGGAGCGATAGAACCTGATGCTTGGCTCGTTCCAATCTAGGCACACCCATTCGAACCTTCCGCAACCTTTCTCAATGGCAATATCTGCAAGTTTATCTAATAGTGCCTTACCATAACCTTTTCCTCTAAACTCTGGCTTAACGAATATGTCCTCTAGGTAAAGGCCTGCTCGCCCCACGAAGGTCGAGAAATTATAGAAATATAATGCAAAGCCAGCCTCTCGTCCATTTTCCATTATGAATATGACTTCGGCGGCATGCTTGTCGAAAATCCATTCCTGAAACATTTCTTCGGTGGCAGTCACCTCATCGCTCATCTTCTCATAATCCGCCAATTCCTTGACGAACTGCAAGATGAGACCGCAGTCCTTGCGCTCAGCGATGCGAAAAGAGACTTTTTCGCCTGGATTCTTGTCTTTATCCATCATAAAACAACGCCTTTGAAATTCTTTATTAATCACACGTCACGCAAAAATACCATAAAAGTCGCAAATAACGTAAGCGTCTCAGGATTACTTTGCCACTGGGCGCTAATAAGTGTGCCGACGAATGCTGTTCGGTCAAAAGATGCCGGAGGGGAATTGAATTGCGCAGAAAAATGCCTATCTTGGGGTTCAATTGAAATTTTGGTCTATGAATACTAATATTCGGTGGTTTCTGGCAGCATGGCTGCTTTTTTTAATGAGCGTAGCATCGTACGCAAAGGGTAATCAAATTGCTGGTCCGGATGGCGGCAAACGGCAAATGGAAATTGAGGATCTGGATGGATGGCAGACCGTCGGATCCATAAAGTGTTCCGACGACGGGAGCGTGGTAACCTGGGTTGTATCTCCGCAGGAAGGTGACGGAATGCTTTATATTCGCAAATTCCAGACGAGACAGAAAGGCGGAAAGACCACCACCGGACGAAATGCGGCGCAGGGTAACGTTTTGACAATAGGAAGGGCCCAGGATGCGACCCTTGATCCATCCGGGAAATGGCTCTACTGCCGCATCAAGCCAGAATTCAATGTGACGAGACAGGAAAAAATCAAAAAAGTGAAGAAGGAGAAAATGACTCCTGACACGCTTGCAGTTGTGAATATTATGAATATGTCGGTACGGAAATATCCTGTTGCCGATGAATATGGCACCGGCGCAATGGCCATGCCGCTAGTAGCCTACAAGTCCACTTGGGAAGAGAAGGCAACGGAATCCGAAGGCACTAAGGCAGCTGAGGCCAAAGGTGCTGAAGGTGCCAAAGACACAGCTAAAGCGAAGAAGTCTGAGCCGAAGAAGAAATCTGGGCTCATCATCCTGAATCCAGCAACGAATCGTGCGGACACGCTGCGGAACGTCGATAAATTCAGATTCAGCAACAAGGGCGAGATGATCGCATTCACGACCAAGAAAGATGACAAAGACAGCCTCACCGCCAACTCGATGCAGCTAGGCTGGTATGAGGGTGGAAAGTTAAAGACAGATACTCTCTCCTGCAAAAAAGAGGAATATGGCAACCCCGCATTCAGCGATGCCGAGAATATGCTCGCCTTCACTGCCACCTCAGACACCAACAAAACAGGCGATAAAAGATATTCATTGAACCTTGTCAGCATCAGCAGGACTGCAGCTAGCAAGAAGGCACCTGCAAGAGTGAAAGTCTCGGTGGAGGAATTGCTTAGCCAAGAATATGCCGACGCAAAGACCGGTTGGGTGCTGGACCAGAACAGCAGCATATTCTTTACTCCGGATGGACGCAGGCTCGTGACAGGGCTGTCGTCGCTCCTGCCGCCTAAAGACACTAGCATAGTTGACTTCGAGACCGCACAGCTGGACATCTGGAACTGGGATGCGCCTTACACGCCTCCGCAGGCGAAGAAAAACATGGGCAGGATAAAAAGCAAAACATACATGTCTGTCATAAGCCTAGACGGCGACAGGAAGCCTGTGCTGCTGACTGACAAATTTTTCGAGGATATCACGCTGCTGGGCGCAGGAGCTTCCGACTGGGCTCTGGCATCGGACGAAACGCCTTACGTGCGCGCTTCAGTGTGGAACTACAACAATTTCCGTGATTTGGCATTGGTCAGCCTAAAAGATGGATCAAGGAAACAAATAGCCGAGAAACTGGACGCTGGCATGGTGCGACTGTCCCCTACCGGCCGTCACATTCTTTATTTCAGCAACTCAGACCTTGGCTGGCACTGCATCGACCTTGAGAGCGGGGCCGACGTCAATCTCACGAAAGATTGCGGCGTAGCATTCTACGACGAGGAAAATGACAGGCCTATGGCTCCGGACCCTTACGACAGGAGTCCGAAGTGGCTTGAGTCCGATCAGGCCGTGCTTATCGGCGACCGATACGACCTCTGGCGCTTCGCTCCGGACGGAAGCAAGGCCGAGAATCTGACTGGTGGCATCCTGAGAGACAAAAAGCTAAAATACGGCTCGGTGTCGGATCTCAGGCAGAGAAAGACTACATCCAACCAAAGCAGGTCCGACTACGTTTTGGGATACGCTCAGAAGGGTCGGTACTACATCTCCATAATGAATGAGGACGACATGACCAACGGTTTCGCGTCGCTTGACCTAGCTAGGCCGTCCAAGACATTGGAATATTTCACCGACACCGTGACGTTCAGGAATGTCTTCAAGCCGGAGAAATCCGAGCGACTGCTTTTCACCAAGGATAATTTCCGCAACTGCGCCGACCTTTACTCCGCATCGGATGGCAATTTCAGCTCCTGCGAAAAGCTATCGGACATAAATCCTCAGAAAGATGAGCTTCGCTGGGGTAGGGCCGAACTCTTCACATGGAAGGCCTACGATGGCACTCCAATGAAGGGAATAGTTTATATTCCCGATGGCGTGAAGTCTGGCGAGAAGCTCCCTGTCATGGTCTACTTCTATGAAAAATATTCCAATGAATTATATTCCTTCTTCAAGCCGGGACCTTCCCGCTCTATCGTCAATCCAAGCTATTATACATCAAGGGGCTACATATTTTTCATCCCTGACATAGTCTACAAGGTGGGGCATCCGGGCGAAAGCGCCTACAACTGCATCTGCTCCGGAGCCGAGGCTCTCTGCGAGGCCTATCCGATTGCAGACAAGAGCAGGATGGCCATCCAGGGCCAGAGTTGGGGAGGCTATCAGACTGCCTACCTTGTGACTCGCACGAATATGTTCGCTGCTGCCGGGGCAGGGGCTCCTGTCGGGAATATGACGTCTGCCTACGGCGGCATCCGCTGGGAATCAGGAATCACTCGCGCCGGCCAGTACGAACACGGACAGAGCCGCATCGGCAAAACGCTCTGGGAAGAGGGCGGGCTCGACCTCTACATCGAAAACTCCCCCGTATTCCACGCCGACAAGGTCAACACCCCTATCCTCATCATGCATAACGACGCTGACGGAGCCGTTCCTTGGTATCAGGGAATAGAATTCTTCTCCGACTTGCGACGCCTGGACAAGCCGGCATGGATGCTCGAATACAACGACGAGGCTCACAACCTCCTCGAACGGCGCAACTGTCTCGACCTGACTAGAAGGCTTCAGCAGTTCTTCGACCATTATTTGAAAGGCGAGCCGCTTCCGGCATGGATGAAGACCGGCATCCCAATCGAGCGCAAAGGCGAGTACTTCGGCTTCGAAAATGCTGAATAGCCTCATGGCGGCCATGGTCAGAATAGGAGCGGCCTGCCGTGCCTCAGTCATGGCCATCACCCTTGCCATCGCAACGGCTTTACTCCCCTCCTGCACCCGTGGCGAGAAAACTGACGGGATGGATGTCGAAGCGATTTACGACCGCGCAGATTCCCTACGGGCAGAAGGCAGCCTGACCGAAGCCCACCTTCTGTTCCGTCAGGCGATGGATAAGTTCGCCGAAAACGGGCAATTCGACCGAGTATCGAACTGCTGCTATCAAATCTTCACGGACTACTTCAATCAGCGGGACATGGAGGCGATGCAGAAAATGGAGGATCAGATGCGAGACCTGATGGAGAAGCACCCTGAGGAGAATTCAATCGCCTATGACTATTACTCTGTGCTCGCAGCCATGGAAAGCGCTCAGTTGGAAAAAGCAGAGGAGCCTTCTGACTCCCTCAGGGACACAATGTTCATGAATTTCAAGAAGGCTCTGGAGTTTCAGGAGAAAATGAGCGTGGAAGAGCAATCCCGGAGAAATCTGCAGCCGGTATGGAACTACTACAACGTAGCAGTGCTATATGACCTCATGTTCAATCCTCCGCTGAGCGATTCCACTCGCAAATATTTAGATAAGGCGGCGGAAGTTTGTGCGACATTTCCACACAATGTGGTCGCAGACTCCATCGAGTGCGAAGTTTCCATCCGTGACCTGAGGGCCTGGCTCTACTATTATGACGGAAAATACACTAGCGCTGAGGCCGAGATGGACACGGTCTGCATGATGATAGAGTCGCTTAAGCCTTTCTACGGGAACAAGATCCTTACCGAGCAAGGCGAGGCATACAGCTTCTACATCGAGCTGTACACGAAGACGGGCGACATGGAAAAGGCTATGCATTACCAGCAGCTTCTAAACCAAAACGACAAAGATCGTTACAATGTCAGCAAGAATGCAGCCATGCATGAAATTGAGACCAAATACGATGTTGCAAAGAAAGATGTGCGCATCAATTTCCTGCACAGGCGTAACCGCATTCTGATGTTATCCGGAATCTTGCTCCTGCTGGCATTGGCTGGGGCTATCCTAATCGTGTTCAGAAGGGAGAAGCACCATGAGCTTAGGCGCAGTGCCGAGGCAAGGGCAGCGAAAGAGGCTGCGGATTCCCTGCGCTCGAGCATATTGCTGATGATGGAGCAGATGGGAATCGCCAACGTGAATCCGGAATATGCCCAGGAAATCATCGAGTCTGCCAAGACCCCGCTGAGCAGCGTGGAGCAGAAATACCTGTTGTGCTTCCTGAGCGGTATGCCGACCCAGGCAATTGCGGACATATTCCATGTGGAGCCTGCCAGCGTCTACACTGTACGCTACAGGCTGAAGAAGAAGGTAAAAATCAGCTGACCTCCAACGAAATCAAGATTTGTCGATATCTTGAACCAAGTGCAGGATGATGTGTGGGGTCGTTCGGGGTGACGTAGTGCGTCGTGTTTCGTGCAGGATGAGATAGTGCGCCGTTCTGGATACTGAAGCGAAATCTCGCAAAGTGCTGTCTGAGTATGTCTTTCCGGTGGCTCTGCAATAGGGCATTGGTCGACAATATGGCTCTTTGGAGGCATCGATGTCGAGACATGCCCTTTTCCACGCACTTCCGTACCACCAGTCTCGACAGGGTTTTGCGAAACCTGTAAGCGAGGTTGACCTGCAAGGAGACCGTTGTATGTGGATTGGCCATGCACTGCGAGGGCCTGGTTAAGGGCACTGCGATGACGGTGGGAAATCATGTCAGAGGAGCCGGCGGATGATGCGGAAGTGGCGTTTCGTGTATGGCGGGTACTTGAAGCCAGGCTCGAAGAGGGAGCGTTTCAGCAGGATGGACTTTACATGTGAGAAGCAGTCGAAGCCAGCGCGTCCGTGGTAACTGCCGATGCCAGAGGCTCCGACACCGCCGAAGGGTACGTTCTCGTTCGCAAGATGCATTACGACATCGTTGACGCAGCCTCCGCCGAAAGAGAGGCGACGAATCATGGCTTCCTGCTTGCGTTTGCTTGAAGTGAATATGTAAGCTGCAAGGGGCTTGTCTCTTTTTGCTGCCTCAGAAATGGCCTCATCTAAATTTCTGAAAGTCAGGAGCGGCAACACCGGTCCGAAAATCTCCTCTTGCATTACCTTGTCATCCCAGTCAACCCCTGACATTACGGTAGGCTCGATGTAAAGAGTATCTGCGTTCGTGCTGCCTCCAAAAACTACTTTCGACGGATTAATCAGAGCAAGAATCCTGTCGAAATGCCGACGGTCAATTATGCGAGCATAATTCTCGGAACCATCTTCGTATTTATTGAATGAGATCTGCGCTTTCAGAAGCGAAATGAACTGCGGCAGAATGGATTCCTCCACGTAAACGTAATCTGGAGCCACGCAAGTCTGGCCGGCATTCAGGAACTTTCCCCAAACGATTCTCTTCGCTGCAACCTCCAGATTAGCATCAGCAGTTACGAACACTGGAGACTTGCCCCCAAGCTCAAGGGTCACGGGGGTCATATTCTTAGCTGCAGCCTCGTAAACTATCTTGCCAACCCTGGGGCTGCCAGTAAAGAATATCTTGTCGAACCTCAGCGAGAACAATGACGAGGCAACGTCTGTGCCCCCTTCGGCTACGAAAATATATTCACTGGGAAAATTGGAGTTCAGCAGCTCCGCCAGCAGTTTTGAAGCAGCAGGTGCCATCTCGCTAGGCTTCAGCATGCAGGTGCAGCCAGCGGCTATGGCATCAACCAGAGGTACCAATGTCAGCTGGTAAGGATAATTCCAGGCTCCAATAATGAGGATGCATCCAAGCGGCTCCGCCACAGTGAAGAAACGCCCCGGCATATTCGCAAGATTCGTCTTTGCCCTGTGAGGTCTAGCAAAGCCCCGCAGATGCCTCATCTGGAATTTAATTTCTGAATATATCAGGCCTAGTTCTGTCGCATAGGCATCGAATGCGGACTTGCCGAAATCGGCCATGACGGCTTCCGAGACGCGAGCCTCGTTGGACTTCAATATATTCATTAATTTTTTTAGCGCGGCCTTCCTAGATTTCAAATCCCTGGTGCCGCCAGAATTAAAATACCTTTTCTGGCTATCTAACAATTCGGAATATTCCATATTCAAAAAATCACAAGCTAATTTTCCTTCGAAGAAAGAACCTTGCTATATTGACGCAAAATGATTTTTATGCAATAAATAAACCAAACGGAAACACCTTTCTTTACAAAGCGGCTCTGTTTGTTAAATAGACAGTTCGTCGTACCTGAAAGACACGACGACGCAGTCCCGAAATATTACTGATGCGTTAAAAATTATCAAATAAAGTTAGTTCTTTGAAATCTTGATTTTGAATGAGTGGCTGTGGAGTTGTCACGAGTGTCTTCAGGTCTGTTTTGACCAGAGCATAGACCTTTATGAG
>JALCSU010000046.1 GCA_022653735.1 Bacteroidales bacterium | reverse complement strand
TTGCTTCAACCATGAGGGTTGGCGCAGAAGGCATTAAGATTCAGATCAGCGGCCGTGTTGGCGGAGCTGAAATGGCCAGAAGCGAGATGTTCAAGGAAGGACGTACTCCTTTGCATACTTTCCGTGCTGACATCGACTACGCTCTTGCAGTAGCAAGGACAAAGGTCGGGGCTCTCGGAATCAAGGTGTGGATCTGCAACGGTGAGCGCTATGGCAAGCAGGACCTTACTCCAAATGCCATGAACGCCGCTAACGCTCAGGCAGCTAACGCACGTCCACAGAGAGGCGAGCGCAGGGGCGGAGACCGCAGAGGTGGCGATCGAGGCGATCGCGGTGATCGTCGCGGAGGCCGCGGCCGTCGTGATAACGCCAAGGCAGCTGAATAAACATATTCACTTTATAAGAAAAGGCTGGTCATTTATTTGGATCAGCCTTTTTTTATTTTGTTTAGGTGCATAAAAGTTCCTAAATTAGGACTTCAAAAGACAATATTCATAAATATCCATAATAGTACTATGAAAGAGACCAGGAGAAGTTTTCTTAAGAAATCTGCGGCAGGCTTGGCCCTGTTTACGATTCTGCCAAGAAACGTATTCGGAGCGATGAACGGTGAGAAAAAGTATACCGCTCCAAGTGACCAGCTGACTCACGGAATAATAGGGGTAGGCGGAATCGGAATGTCTAATCTGCATTTCTTCAGCAATGATCGTTGCAGGCTTGTCTCGGTGTGTGACGTAGACAAGGATCACCTTGACAATGCGATTGCGGGAGGAAAGGAAAAATTTGGAGAGACTCTGAAGTCTTACCATGATTGGAGAGAGCTTGTGCATGACCCTAACGTGGACATCGTGGACGTTGCCACTCCATCGCACTGGCACGCTTTAATGTCTATCGAAGCAGCTCGCGCAGGCAAAGACATTTTCTGCGAGAAACCAATGACTAGAACGATCGGTGAAGGACAGAAAGTCGTCGATGCCGTGAACCGCTACGGAAGGATGTTCCGCTTAGATACCTGGTTCCGTTTCAAAGACACATTCTACGGGCTTGGAACAACGGTTGAGCCGTTAAAGAAACTTGTCGATAGCGGACTTCTCGGATGGCCTCTCACGGTTAGAATTTCTGGTGCGACTGGATTCGCATGGAAGTTCTACTGGACGGGCAAGGAGAATCTAGTGCCTCAGCCGGTTCCTGAAGTGCTGGATTATGACATGTGGCTTGGCCCTGCTCCATACAAGCCTTATAACCCTCATAGGGTACACCAAACCTTCCGCGGCTATTGGGACTATGAGTCTGGCGGATTAGGTGACATGGGACAGCACTACATCGACCCAGTACAATATATTCTCGGAAAGGATGACACATTCCCAGTGAAGGTTGAAGTAGATGCTCCTCAGCAGCACCCTGATGCAGTGGGAATATGGAGAAAGATTACCTACACCTACGAGGACGGATGCAAGATTATCCTCGAAGGCGAAGGCTTTGAGAGCGAGGGTAAAGTGCCTTATATCGAAGGCCCTAACGGGAAACTGTACAAGGGCTTCGAATGCACCATCCCAAATATAATGGATAAATTAAACGCAATGCCTGATCCTGAGCCGAGGGTGACGGATTTCTTGGAAAGCGTAAGGACGCGCCAGAAGTTCGCTCTGAACGAGGTGAACGGACATCACAGCTGCACCATCGTGAATATGGGATCTTGTGCCCTGCGCCTAGGCAGAACGCTGAACTTCGATCCTAAGACGCAGCGGTTCATAAATGACGACGCAGCTAATTTATTAATTAATCAGCCAATGAGAGAGCCTTGGGCTTCAATGATGTAATAAAAGAGAATGAATATGAAAAAGATATTTACGATAATAGCCTCCCTGGCCCTCGTATTCTCAGTTTATGCCCAGGATGCCAGACAAAGGACGACAGAAACCATAGTCGCCGACGTGCTGGCTGCAATGCCTGCGCAAGATGCTTCACAGTTTAATGAGCAGATGAAGGATTTGGCTGCCGCAGCGCCTGAATCAATCATCAAAGTAGCCAAGATGATGAAGCCTGCCGGCGAGGGAGTGAGGAACAGCATTTATGAATATGCCCTCAGCGGGGTTGTAAGTTATGTGACGGATCCTGCCCACAAAGATAATGCGACGAACGTGCTCATGGGCTTGCAGCAGGCTGCCGAAGCTTGCTCAGATGCTACGAACAAGGCTTTCCTAGAGTCTTTGGAAAGATACCTCAAACCGGCGGAGGACAATCCTCTTATTCCTTTCCAGCTTGTCAAAGACCCTAAAAAGACGGATTCTGTTCAAGACAGATGCGCTGCTGCCAGGATATGCATCGAGACCTATCCGGAGGCTAAAGGAATGAAGCTTCTTAGAGAGGCCCTGAAGGATGAGAATATTCAGTACAGGAATGCTGTCCTTGGCTATGCTACCGCCAAATACGGAACTGAGACCCTGGCTCCGATGCTCATCAAGACATATCCAAAAGCGTCTTCCGGAACCCAAATCGACCTTCTTAACTGGTTTGGCAACAACAAAATAGCTTCAGCGGCTGACATAGTCTACGGAGCGATGGCTGAAGACGGAGACATTGCTGCGGCTGCGATCTGCGCTGCTGGAAAAATCGGCGGCGAGAAATTAGGAAAAGAACTTATTAATATATTGGGCAGCGCTGGCTCAGCAAAATCCGCAGAAGCCCTCACTGCTCTCAAATCATTCAAGGGTGACATTCAGGATGAGGTTGTCAATGCCCTCGGAAGCGCTGCTAACAAGGAAGGCTTGATGAACCTTGCAGCAGCGAGGAGAATGTCAAAAGCTTACCCTGCCATATTCAAGGAATATCAAAAGGGAGAAGCAAATGCTGCGAAATACCTTGCTGGGGTTGCTGGGACGCAGAATATTCAAGAAATCGGGAATGCCCTGGCAACAGCGAAAAGCAGTGTCCCTGAGCTTCAGAATGCATTGTATTCATGCATCCACACTTTCGCCCCTCAGGAGCAATATTCCCGGGTGAAGTCCCTCATTGACAAGGTTTCAGCAAAGGATAATTTCTATGCTGTGCTGGCGCGTACTGGCACCGACCTAGCCGTAGAGGATCTCAATAAGGCATATTCAAATGGGTCTCAGGCCGCATTGAATGGTCTGCTGGAGATTAATAATTTCAAGGCAGCTCCTATCCTTATGAACATAGCGAAGTCTGATGCCTCCAAGATCGGCACAGTGCTTCCACGATACATCGACCAAGTGAATGCCTATGAGCAGAATCTGGATAAGAAACGCTTCGACTTGAAGGATGCTTTAGAGATCGCAAATACAAAAGCATTGAAAATCAAGGCATTGAATGCCCTGGCTGGCATCCCTACGATGAAGGCATTCCTCCTTGCCGGGCAGTATCTTGACGATAAGGATGCTTCCTATGCCGCTGCTAATGCCGTGAAGAACATTGCGAACAAGACCACAGAGGAAATCAATAACGCAGATTACACCGCGAATCTCGAAAAGGCTGCGAAGGTGTTCAGTTCCACTGGCAATGCTGATGATGGATATGCCGTTAAAGAAATCGAGACTCTGCTGTCGAAGGCTCGTCAGTCTTCCCCTGTGAGCCAGCTGACTGAGGAAGAGAAGAAGCAAGGCTTCGAGATGCTTTTCGACGGAACTAATCTGGACAAGTTCCAAGGCGACAAAGAAGGCTACACTCCGGTGAATGGAGTAATCCAAGTTTCGGCTGGGTATGGCAGCACCGGCAATCTTTACACCCTTAAAGAATACCGCAATTTCGTTTACCGTTTCGAGTTCCGCTTTACGAAAGAGGGTGCGAACAATGGCGTGGGCGTAAGGACTCCTCAGGGAGTAGATGCCGCCTACCATGGAATGTGCGAGGTGCAGATTCTCGACCATGACGCTCCTATGTACGCTGACCTGCACGAGTATCAGGTACATGGCTCTGTCTACGGAGTCATTCCGGCAAAGAGGATCAAGCATAAGCCTCTGGGTGAGTGGGAGACAGAGGAAATACGCGTCGAGGGCAATCATGTGAAAGTGACCGTAAATGGAGAAGTGATCGTGGACGGAGACGTTCGCAAGGCTTGCAAAGGACACAATGTGGCTCCAGATGGTGGCAAGGTCAATCCATACACCGTAGACCATAAAAACCATCCGGGCATGTTCAACAAGAAAGGCTATGTGTCTTTCTGCGGCCATGGCGAAGGGGTTGAGCTCAGAAACGTGAGGATTCTAGATTTAGGCGATAAGAAATAATGTCAGGAACACCGGTTCGCCTGGCTGCCTTTGGTCTTGGCAACAGGACGACGAAATATCTCAATTATTTATTAGATCATCCTAATGAAGGCAAACTGGTAGCTGCAGTTGAACCTAATTTTGAACGATTAAGTCAGATAAAGTCACTCTTCGGATTATCTTCCGAAGAGTGCTTTAATTCTGCAGAAGCATTCTTTGCTGAAAAGAGAGACGTAGATGCCGTTATAATCGGAACTCCTGACAAGACTCATTATGAGATTGCCATGAATTCAATCCGTCGCGGTTATCACTGCTTGCTCGAGAAGCCGATAGCCACCACGGCTAAGGAATGCATGGATGTCGCTCTGGCAGCCAAAAAGGCAGGGGTGCTTGTATGTGTCTGCTATGTCCTGCGCTATCATCCGTTTTACCGGAAAATAAAGGCTGTGCTTGATTCAGGTGAGCTGGGTCCCGTTATTTCAGCAAGCCACATCGAGAATGTCGGCCTGGAGAGGATGACGCATTCTTATGTCCGAGGCATTTTTTCAAATTCCAGCAAATCAACTCCGCTCATTCTGGAAAAATGCTGCCACGACATAGACCTTCTCATTTGGCTGATGAATAAGCATATCGCTAAAGTTTCTTCATTCGGCTCCCTGGGCTGGTTCAAGGCAGAGAACGCTCCTGAGGGAAGTAGCGACAGGTGCGTAGATTGCAAAATCGAGAGTGAGTGTCCATTTTCGGCTGTAGAGCTCTACCAGAGGAGGAGAGAGTGGGTCTCTAACTTCGTAGTTCCTAATGGAGAAACTCTGGATGAGGTGGTAGCAAAGGAACTGAAATCTGGACGATACGGAAGGTGCGTTTACCATTGTGACAATGACGTCGTGGATCACCAGACCGTAGGACTGGAAATGTCTGGAGGGGTGACGATTGGGATGTCCATTGAGACTCTTACCAGGCATGACGACAGGGCTACCAAGATCAACTGCGCATTCGGGGAAGTGTTCGCTGGTGGCGATAGCGTAACAGTGACGCATTTCAGCCACTCCAAAGAAGACATTTACAATTTCACAGAGACTTTGAACATGCCTCTTCATGGCAATGCGGATCTGAAAATAATAGAGGATTTCCTGAAAGGAGTCAAAGATCCGGAGCATCACGAACTCATCTCGCCAATTGAGGAAGCTCTTGAAAGTCATCTAGTTTGCTTCCAGATAGAGGAGTCTCGCCAGACAGGCAGGACGATTGATTGCCTTAACTGGCGAAGCATTTAAATTGACCGAGAATTTTAGCAAATATTCCAAATATATTCATATCTTTGCGGCGATATTTGGATTTAGTTTTAACTTAATGAATATGAAACAGAAAGCATTGTTCTTGGCGGCTGTCGCCACACTTGCTGCGGCCGCTTGCTCAAACCCGAAAGTTTCTGAAACAACTCTAATAAAGGGTACGGTAGCAGATTCAATCTCCTCTATAGAAATCAAAATGCCAGCAGCACAATTCGACACCGTAGTGCCTGTTACCAATGGCAAATTCAAAGTCGTTATGCCTACGAACAAGACGACGATGGCTATGTTTACTGCGGGGAAGGTATCGGCTCGTTTCATCCCTGACGGAACCCCTCTCACAGTTAACGTTGATTCAATCAATGTGACGTTCACATCAAAATACCCAGAGCTTTCTTCCCAGACTCTCTATAAAGAATACACTGATGCCAACAAGGCTCTTAGCGAGCGGTTCAAGAAAGAATATGATGCAGTCGCTTCCGACGAGAATGCCGTAGATGCCCTCTATGACAAGTTCCAGGCAATTTCTGATTCTCTTAATAAGGCATATCTGGCAAAGAAAGACAACAGCTTCGTGACGGAGATGGTTCTTCAAAACCTTCAGTATTCCCTCACTCCTGCGGAGATGGATTCTGCTCTGAATACGCTGGACACTGCTCTCGCAAACCGTCCGGCCATCGTGGCAATGAAGAAAGTAGCTGCCAGCCAGATGGCCACTGCTGAAGGCAAGATGTTCACCGATTTCGAAGTTGAAGGCAAGAAGCTCTCAGACTATGTGGGTAAAGGCAAATACATGCTGGTTGACTTCTGGGCTTCATGGTGCGGTCCATGCAAGAAGGAAATTCCTAACATCAAGAATGTTTACGAGAAATATCATGGGGACGATTTCGATGTCCTGAGCGTTGCAGTGTGGGATAAGCCGGAAGAAACCGTTGACACGGCAAAGGTTTACGGCGTAAACTGGAACCAAATCATTGATGCTCAGAAGATACCTACTGACATTTATGGCATCCAGGGCATTCCGCACATCATTCTGTTCGGGCCAGATGGCACCATCCTCAAGAGAGACCTTCGTGGCGAAGACATCGAGAAGACTGTCGCAGGATACGTTCAGGCAAAGAGATAAGGATTGATTCTGAATGCCGGAAAGGTCAGAAACAGATCCTGAATCAAGTTCAGGATGACAAACGATAACAACAGACTCTCAGTCAGGGAAAAGATTTCCCTGTTTCCACATTCCCCGGGGGTGTATCGCTATTACGATTCCTCGGGGAAAGTCATCTATGTAGGCAAGGCCAAGGATTTGCACAAGAGGGTGGCGCAGTATTTCGTGCCGCCGGAAAGACTGAATGTCAAGACGCGACTCCTCGTTTCCAAGATAGCAGATGCCCAGTTCTCGGTGGTGAACTCCGAAGCAGACGCCTTGCTGCTGGAGAACAACCTGATAAAGCAGTACAAGCCCCACTACAACATATTGCTAAAGGATTCTAAGACTTATCCTTGGATAGTCATCACGAATGACTTATTTCCGAAGATTTATCTCACTCGCAGGGTGGATCGTAGCAAGGGCACGTATTATGGGCCTTATAGTTCGGTCAAAAACGTGAATTACCTGCTGGACTTCTTTAGAAAGAATTATCCTATCCGCTCCTGCAACTTGAAACTCACTAGCGATGCCATTCTGCATGGGAAATTCAGGCCGTGCCTGGACTATCACATAGGTCGCTGCAAGGGCTGCTGCATAGGAGGCATAAGCGTAAAAGAATATGCCGCCAACATCAATGAAATCGTACGCCTGTTGAAAGGGGGGGTAAATGAGATAATAAAGGAATATGAGAACGCCATGAAGCAGGCTGCCTCTGAGCTTCGTTTCGAGGATGCGCAAGTCTATAAGAATAGAATCGATGCCTTGAAGAAGCATTATGCCCATTCCATCATTTCCTCGGCCACAGACACATCGGTGGATGTGTTTTCATTGGTCATCGATGGGCCGGAGGCCTTTGGGAATTTCCTTCGGGTTCGTGGCGGTGCCGTCATTCAATCTCTCAATCTTGGTTTCAAGATGAACATAGAGGAAGAGGCAGGGGCTGTCCTGAGCACATTCATCGCAGAAATAGAGTCAAAGTTCGGCGCTCTGGCCAAAGAAGTCATCGTGCCGTTCCTGCCTGACGTAGAGATTGATGGCGTGGAATTTAAGATCCCTGTGCGAGGAGACAAGCTGGCGCTTCTGGAATTGAGTGAGAAGAATGCTCGTGAATATCTTTTCAATTCCATCAAGCAGAAGCAGCATACTGATCCTGACGAGTATAAGCGAATGGTGCTGGAAGATTTGCAGAAGGCCCTTGGCATGAAAGAACTCCCTAAGCACATCGAGTGCTTCGATAACTCCAATATCCAAGGGACTAATCCGGTAGGTTCCTGCGTGGTTTTCCGTGACGGAGAGCCTTCCAAGAAGGAATATCGCAAATTCAAGATAAAGACAGTCGTAGGCGCAGATGACTTTGCTTCCATGAAGGAAATAGTGAATAGGAGATATTCGAGAATGCTTGAGGAAGCTCCTGACGACCTGCCGCAGCTGATCGTGATTGATGGTGGTAAAGGGCAGCTGGGAATGGCCTACGAGGCTCTTTGCGAGCTGGGCATCCAGGACCGCCTCATGGTGGTTGGCCTCGCCAAGAGAATGGAGCTCGTGATTAGGGTGAACGACCCGTATCCTTTGTTTCTTGACCGGAACTCCCAGGCGCTGAAAGTTCTGATGCATATTCGCGACGAGGCTCACCGCTTCGGCATAACCTTTCACCGCAGCTTGCGCAGCAAGTCTCAGATACAAAGTGCTTTGCGAGAAATTAAAGGAGTGGGGGAGCAGACTGAGCGGAGGCTTCTGATGCGCTATGGCTCTGTCGCCAGGATAGCGGCAGCTTCACTTGATGACTTGTCATCAATGGTGTCCCGACCCCTTGCAGAGAGCATATTGAAGGCTTTGAACTCTTAATTCTGATTTTTCAGCCATTCTGTTTTTGACCCATGTCTGTTTTTGGGTATCTTTGTATTTCAAAAACACGACAGCAATGGCATTCGTTCACCTTCACGTACATACGCAATATTCAATTCTTGACGGCCTATCGTCCATAGAAACCCTGTTCAACAGGGCAGAAGAGATGGGCATGCCGGCCTTGGCCATAACGGACCATGGCAATATGTATGGAGTGAAAGAGTTCCTGAAATTCGCCGGAAAGCATAAAGATGCCGATGGCAAGTACAAGGTGAAGCCGATCATAGGCTGTGAGGTCTATGTCACGAGGCACTACGATCATCATGAGAAGCGTAAGGGCTACTATCATCTGATTCTGCTCGCAAAGAACTACGATGGGTATAAAAACCTAGTGAAAATCGTGTCTGAAGGACACACCGAGGGCCTTTTTGGTGGCAAGCCTAGAGTGTCGCACGAAGTGCTGGAGAAATATCACGAGAACTTGATCTGTTCTTCAGCCTGCATCGCTGGTGAAATACCTCAAGACATCCTCGCTGGCAATATCGATGCTGCGAAGAAGGCCATCGAATGGCACAAGCAGGTGTTCGGGGACGATTATTATCTGGAAGTCATGCTGCATAAGACCGAGGTCCCAGGACTATCACTCGAGGTTTATGACTATCAGAAGCAATATAATGAAGTCCTATTTCAGCTGGCCTCTGAACTTGGCGTGAAGGTAATCGCGACGAATGACGTACATTTCGTGAATAAGGACGACGGCCCGGCACATGACCATCTGATTTGCCTGAATACTGGAAAGAAACTGGCGGATACCGACAGGCTGCATTATACCCAGCAGGAATACTTGAAGAGCGAGGATGAAATGGCTGCCCTGTTCCCTGACCATCCAGAGGCCCTCGCCAACACGCTTGAGGTTGCGGATAAAGTGGAGGCATATTCAATAGACCGCGACCCGGTGCTGCCTAAGTTCGATCTTGGCGAGGAGTTTCTCTCGCACATAGACGCTTATCTGGAGAAATACAAGGACGTAATAGATTCTGGCCGAAATGATAAGAAGGGCAATTACAGAGGCGATGAGTTCTGTAATTCGGTCGCATATCTGTGCGAACTGTGCTACAAAGGCGCCGAAAAACGTTATGGCGCCCCCCTCGACAAGGAACATGCGGACAGAATTGACTTTGAGCTGAAAACCATCTGCAGGATGGGCTACCCGGACTATTTCCTTATTGTGCAGGACTATATCGGCGCACATCGTCGCGAAGGCTACATGGTGGGGCCTGGACGTGGTTCCGCAGCCGGTTCGGTAGTTGCTTACTGCTTGGGAATCACGAATATAGATCCTATCAAATACGACCTCCTGTTCGAGCGTTTCCTGAATCCGGACCGTGTCTCCATGCCAGATATCGACGTGGATTTCGAAGACATAAATGCTGCCCACCGCTACGTGGTGGAAAAATATGGCGAAAAGAACGTCTCCAGAGTAATTACTTTCGGCACCATGCTGGCAAAGGGTGCCATCAAAGATGTTGCGAGGGTGGAGGACCTACCTCTGGCCGATTCGACCTGGCTTGCTGGACTCGTGCCTGACCGACTGTCTGAAATGAAGGAGAAGGAATATCCTTTCAATCCAAAATTCGATACGCTCCTTCCGGGTTTCAAGTCTTTCCAGAAAGAGGTGGAAGTCGAAGACCCTGACAATCCTGACCAGAAGCGAAAAGAGATGAAGTGGTTCCAGAGGGGCATGGAGGAGACTCCAGTGAAAATAACCCTGAAGAATTGCTACAGGCTGGTGCCAGCCTTGAAAGATGCATACGAGAACGGTACCGACCAGATTAAATCTGTCCTGAGATTCGCCGAGAAACTTGAGGGCAGCATCCGTCAGGTCGGAATGCATGCTTGCGCCACTATAATAGGCCGCGGGGACCTTACCGATTATCTGCCAATGTGCCTCTCGGTGGATAAGGAAACAGGTAAATTGGTCCGCACGTCGCAGTACGATGGCCACTACATTGAGGAAGTGGGCATGCTGAAGATGGACTTCCTTGGGCTGAACACGCTTTCCATAATCCATAAGTGCCTGGACAGCATAAAGCAGACTCACAGGGAGACGATTGACATCGAAGCCATACCGATTGACGATAAAGAAACTTACGAGCTCTATGGTCGTGGCGATACCGACAATGTGTTCCAGTTCGAGTCTCCTGGAATGAAGCAGTGGCTGCAGAGGCTTCATCCAGAGAGGTTTGAGGACCTCATAGCCATGAATGCCCTTTATCGTCCAGGCCCAATGGACTATATTCCTGATTTCGTCGACAGAAAATTAGGATTGAAGCCTATCGAATACGATCTTCCAGAGATGGAGGAATATCTTGAAGACACTTATGGGGTTACGGTTTATCAAGAGCAGGTCATGCTGCTCTCGCAGAAACTGGCAGGATTTACCAAGGGGCAGGCGGACAAGCTTCGTAAGGCCATGGGAAAGAAGCAGATAGCCACCTTGGAGGAGCTTCGCGACAAGTTCATGGAGGGCGGAGAGAAGAATGGCCATCCGGACAAGGTCCTAGACAAGATCTGGAAAGACTGGGAGAAGTTCGCTTCCTATGCCTTCAACAAATCGCATGCGACCTGCTATGCCTGGGTTTCATACCAGACCGGCTGGCTGAAATGCCACTACACTCCGGAATTCCTCGCTGCTAACCTGTCTTGCAACTTGTCCAACATGACCGAGATCAAGAAGATTCTTGCAGACTGCAAGGCTCATAAGATTAAGGTGCTTTGCCCTGACGTGAACGAGTCGGACAAGGAATTCACTGTGAATAAGGAAGGTAACATTCGTTACGGTCTCGCCGGCATGAAGGGATTCGGCTCGAATGTGGTTGACGCGATAATTTCCGAGCGAGAGAAAAGAGGCCCTTACAAAGATTTGTTCGATTTCGTTGAGCGGTTGGACGGGATCCTGAATCGCAAGTCGCTTGAAACGCTGATATATTCAGGAGCCTTTGACTCATTCGGTTACAGCAAGAAGCAATATTTCCTGCCGTGCCAGAATGGGGAGCAGTTCATCGACGAACTTGCGAAATATGCCACACGCTTCAGCCAGGACAGCATGGATGCTTCTTCTTCCTTGTTCGGCGATGCAGAAGAATTCAAGCCGCAGCGTCCAGAGATTCCTGCGATGGTAGGCGAGGAGGATGTGATGGATTTGCTTCAGAAGGAGAAGGAGATAGTAGGAATATACATTTCCGCCCATCCGCTCGACAGGTACCAATTCGAGATGGAAAATTTTACGAATATGGAGCTGCAAAGCCTTCAGGGCGCTATCGCATACTGTGAGGCTAAGCGCACCACAAAGAAACTGATGGTGGCTGGCTTAGTGACGGAATGCAGCACTGGCACCACGAAGAGTGGCAAGCCGTATGCGAAGGCCATTCTGGAGGACTACAGCGGGAATTACGAGTTCCGTTTCTTTGGCAAAGACTACGAAGCCTACATGAGCTATCTGCAGCCACATGCCTGCCTTTTCCTTGAAGGGGATATCGAAGAACGCTACCGTGTCCGCCAGGACGATAACGGTCAGGTGACGGCAGCCCCATACGATTTCAGGGTGAAGAAGATGATGCTGCTGGGCAATGTGGCAGAGACAATGATGAGCGGATGCTCTTTGGGGCTGACGACCTCAATGCTGACGGATAAATTCAGGAAGAACCTTACGAATATATTGAAGGCTAATTCTGGGAAAATTCCTCTGGAAATGAAGCTTTTCGATCCAAAGACGAAATTCACCATCAGTTTCCACTCTAAGAAATATTTCGTCACAGTCACTACCGACTTCGTGAGTGAGTTGAAGTCTATCGGCATCAGCTGTCATCCTATGTTGCGACATTAGGCAAAGAATGTTATATTCAATATATTAATATATCATATTCATGAAAAGAGTCTTTTTGCTTTTGTGTTTGTGGGTTTCTATTTCTGCCGCTATCCTTTCGGGGCAGCCGATGCCAGGTGATGAGCGGCCTGAAAATGCGCTTGGACCTAGGGTTACGAAAGCCAATTATGAGCTAGCGTCTCGCTTCACCGCCAAGAAAGTAGGCCAGATGGTGTTTTCTACTAGAATTCGTCCTAACTGGTTCAAGGATAGCGACAAGTTCTGGTACTCCTGGAAAACTTCCCAAGGCACTCATTATTATATCGTGAATCCTTCCAGCGGAAGCAAGACCGAGGTTTTCGACATGCCGAAGCTGGCGATGGAGATCACGGAGATCGTGCGTTATCCGTTCGATGCCCAGCACATTCCGTTCAGGGATTTGAGGCTGAAAGATGACAAAACGTTCACCTTCAATATAGTATCTGGCCTGAAAAACGATAGCGACACGACATATTTCACATATGACATAGCCTCGCAGAAGCTAGATACGACAACCAAAGAAGAACGCAAATACCCTTCCTGGGCGGCAGTGTCGCCTGATGGCACAATAGGAGTATATGCCAAGAACCACAATCTTTGGCTGATGGATTCCACTAACCTGCGCAAAGCGGCGAAGAACGAAAAGGACAGCACCTTAATTGAATATGCCCTGACGACCAACGGAATAAAGGAATATGGCTACGGCTATGGCAATTACGCTGGTGATAATCAGACCGACTCCACTAAGCGCAATTGGCCTGCAGACCTGGCCTGGTCGCCAGACTCTAAGCGTTTCGCTATCACCAAGTGGGATACCCGGCCGCTGAAAGACCTGTGGGTGATAAATTCAGTCTCACAGCCGCGTCCGACTCTGGAATCCTATAAATATCAGATGCCAGGTGAGCCTGGTGCGATTGGCTATCTGGAGATATTCACAATCAGCTCTGATAAGAAATCGGCAGTCCCTCATTCCGTTAAGACTCACGCTTTCAAGGATCAAGATATGATGATTTTGAACGCTCGCCATGTGGTGGCCGATGACTATCTGGATTTCAGGCCTTCCAAGTGGCTAGGTGACGATTCCGGCTTCTATCTTTACAGGCTGAGTCGTGATTTGAAGCGTCTGGACCTCTGCTGGATAGGAGCAGATGCAGACTCAGCTAAGACTATTGTCGGTGAGCGTGAAAGGACTTACGTGGAATACCGCAATCCGTTCTTCATAAAGGGTGGGAAGCAGTTCCTGCACTGGTCAGAGCGCAACGGTTGGGCAAACATCTATCTTTACGATTCGGATGGATCGCTGGTTAAGAACCTCACCGAAGGCGCTTTCCATGTTGAGGATGTTCTGGGGGTGAACGAGAAAGAGGGCTACATGATTGTCAGCGCGTGTGGCGTCAATAAAGACGAGAACCCTTACCAGATGCACACGTTCAGGGTCCCGCTTAGTGGTGGTTCCATGAAGCAGTTGGACATGGACGACATGGACGTGCTTTCCACCGTGTCCGATGATGCTCGATACATCGTTGCAAACTATTCCAGAGTTGATTATGCCCCTGCTGTGGCTCTCATTAATGCTTCTGGCAAACGCACAGATCTTGAGGAGGCTGATTTAAGCCTGCTGCTCCAAGCCGGCTACAAGTTTCCGGAGCGTTTCAAGGTCAAGGCTGCTGATGGCATTACGGATTTGTATGGAGCCATGTACAAGCCGTTCGATTTCGATTCCACGAAGGTTTATCCTATCTGCGACTACGTTTATCCTGGCCCTCAGGTTGAGGCTAACAACATTTCCTGGAGCGCGAATTTCACGCGCGTGGACAGGCTGGCTCAGATTGGGTTCATAGTGATAACGGTGGGCAACCGCGGAGGCCACCCGAACCGCTCGAAGTGGTATCATAATTACGGATACGGCAATCTTCGCGACTATGGCTTGGAGGACCAGAAATATGCCATCCAGCAGCTTGGGGCAAGACATTCATTCATCGACATGGACAGAGTCGGCATTCACGGGCATTCGGGCGGCGGTTTCATGTCAACTGCTGCGATCCTGAAATATCCTGACTTCTTCAAGGTGGCTGTTTCTTGCTCTGGCAATCACGACAACACTATTTACAATCGCTGGTGGAGCGAGCAGCATCATGGAATCTTAGAGAAAATTGATAAGGGAGACACGTCTTTTGTTTACCATATTGACACTAACGAAGAAATTGCGAAGAACCTGAAAGGGCACCTGATGCTCTGGACCGGCGACATTGACAACAACGTGCATCCTGCCAACACCATTCGAGTTGTGAATGCGTTGGTGCGAGCTAACAAGCGTTTCGACATGATGATTCTGCCGGGCCAGAGACACGGCTACGGAGACATGAATGAATATTTTTTCTGGCGCATGGCCGACTACTACAGCGAATGGCTCCTCGGAGACTCTGAGCGTGCCAAAGTCGACATAACCCAGATGAATAACGACTGATGGCATGCGGCGATCATTGGCAATATTCTCTATAATCCTCCTGTCGGCGCAATTGTGGGCGGGAGGATTCAAGACTGGTCTGAATACCCAGATGGAAGGGCTCCTGGCCAATTTGGAGGACAATCTCGGCTACATCAACACACACAGCGATGAGGAGGTCTCCAATATGGCTTCTTGGTTCCTACGGCATGGGAACGATGACCAGAAGTCAAGAGCATTATATTGCTTAGGGCGCAACCAATACAATTCAAAGCGTTATTCGGCCGCTATAGTGACCTATACAAAGGCTCTTGAATATGCCGCCGGCCCTCTTCCGTCTGCGAAAATCTATTTCGACATGGCGCAGACCAGCGCTGCCACCATGAATATATCGGATCAGGTGACATATTTGGGGAAAGCCGCCGAAGCCTACAAATCGGTCGGCTACGACTCTGAGGCCCAGAACTGCTACCTTGAAATAGGCAAGGCCCAGATGGGCAAGGGAGACTATGGTACTGCCGAAAGCATATTCAAAAGCATTCTTGGTGAGTCTCATGACCTTCGAGACACCCTCTTGGAAGCACGCTGCCTAGAAGCTTATGCTTCCTTGGCCGTTCAGAAAGACACCGCTGATCCATATCTGGCGATTGATATGCTCAGCCGCGCCACTGAGCAATTGCGCTACAACCTCGGTTCCACCGACAAAGGCATATTGGCATATTCATATTCATTGATAGGCAATGTGGGAGAGGCACAAAAGTGGCTTTCTGAAGCAAAGGCCTCGGCTGAAACCCCTGCTGAGGAGGCAGATGCCGCATTCAGGGAATATCAAATCTGCGCGAGGAATGGTGAGTCTGCCAAAGCTCTAGCGGCGCTAGAAAGAGTTGTTGGCTATGGGAATAAGGCTCAGACAGAGGCGCTTGGAGAGACTGTCGCTGCCAGTCAGCGAGAATATTTCAGGAGCGAGGCGCAGGCACAGGCAGAAAAGCTGAAAGCAGCCCGCTTGAAGATGTGGCTTATTTCATTAGCTGCCCTGCTGGCAATAGCTGCCCTCGCAATTGCCGCCTACCTCCGCCGTCAGGAAGAACGCAGGAAACTGGAGGCAGAGACAGCCGAAAAAGACCGTTATTTATCCTTGGCCGAAGATCTACGAAAACAATTGGCGACATCTTCAGCCAAGCAGGATGAGGCCGTGAACGCCGAAGAAGCTAAGGGGACCGATGACAAGAAAACCAGCCCTAAAATTCCTTGGAGCGTGGATGCCCTTGAGCGTCTTTGCGAGCAGTATTACATTTACGAAGGTACCGAAAATCTCCAGCCTAAAATATTGAAAGAAGTGAAATCCATCGTTGAAGGCCTTAGAAGCGATTCTAAAATCCAGAAAAGCTTGGAAAATCTTCTGGACGATAATTACGATGGCATAATGCAGAAGCTTCGTAAAGAATTCCCGAACTGGAAGAATGAAGAGTACCTTCTGTACATATTCACCGCCTCGGGCTTCTCGACCACGACAATCTCAACCCTGCTTGAAAAGGATAAAAAAGCCATCTATAACCGTGTATGGCGCCTGAAGAACAGGATTGACAATTCCGATGCGCCAGACAAGGACATATTCCTGAAGCATCTGAAATAGCCTATTCGGCTTCTTGCGGCCAGCCTTGCGCTGTTATGGGATGCTCCAGACCGTCTGGAGTAACGAGAACAGAGCCTACATCGCTCTGTGCGAGATGCCCAATGATCTCGAAGGTCTGGAAATCACGACGGAATTTCTCGGCCGAGAGAATAGGGATCGTGAAAAGAAGCTTGAAATCATCCCCGCCGTTCATGGCGGCTGAAATCGGGTCTATGTCGAGTTCCTTCCCTGTGTCGAAAGAATTGCCCTCGAAAGGAATTTTGTCTGCATACACTTTCGCCCCTAAGCCAGTATCACGCACAAGTCTCTTAACTGCATCTCCAAGGCCGTGGGAAACCAAATAAGCGTTGGATGGAATGATGTCATCATCTTCGAAATTGCTCAAGATAGAAGCATTCAATTCCGGCTTCAGGTAGCTGCCGACCAGCATCTTATATTTTTCCAGGTCTGGCTGAGAAGAATCTCTCTCGAAATTCTTCTTGCCACGCTCCAGAATCATCTGCCCGAGAAATGCGGCTCCCAAACTGCCAGAAATGCAGATTAAATCTTTGCTATTGGCAGTCCTGCGACGTTCTTCGGTAGATTTCAATTCTTCTCCGACGGCGGAAATGCCTATCGTGAGGCCGTTGGGCGATGGCACTAGATCCAGGTCCATCGACGCGTAACCGAACTCTTTGGCAGCCGCCACAATCCCTTTGAATAGCTCCTGTACATTTTTATAATCCAGCTTGGCAGAAACACCCAGCCTCACTTGCAGTACCCTAGGATGCGCTAGAGCGGCGAATAGCTCCCCCGTCACTGCAACTACGCATTTGTAGCCAAGGTGCGGCAGAGGGAAATATATTAGGTCAAAGTCTATCCCCTCCAGGAATATCCTGCATGCGCTTTTCACCAGGCTCCCATCCGTAGGGGAGAAGCTGCTCTCCCTTTTAAGCCCCGCCGAAGACAGCAGGTTATTTATTGCCTCTATTTTCCCAAGACTGCTGAAAGAATCCTCAGATGACATACTCATTAATATTTTATATTCACAAAGTTACAACATAATTTGCATCCAGGCCGTAAGAGTCGTGAAAAAACTTCTCGAAATCGTTTGCATCTAGTTAGAATATTTGTAATTTTGCATCGTTTTAATGGCCAAATGGAATTATACTAAATAAAATTAATATAATTCCTTCTGACGAAATTTAGGAATAATTAATATGCCGATGGCTAATACTATCGCAAAAACACTTTCTTCGGTTTGGAGATTCTACAGGGACGGGTTCAGGAACATGACTTGGGGCCGGCCGCTGTGGCTGCTGATCATCCTGAAGATCATCATCATGTTCGGCGTGCTGAGAGTGTTCTTCTTCAAGCCGGCGATGGCAGGGAAGAGCGAAGAAGAGAAAAGTGAGATTGTTGGCGCCAGTCTCACCGAAGGCAACATATTCCTAAAAGAGAATAACCAATGACATTAATTTAATATATTCATTTATGGATGCTTCTATATTTATTTGGTCCAGGCTTCAATTTGCCATGACGGCAGCGTATCACTGGCTTTTCGTGCCGCTTACGCTGGGGCTTTCGATGGTCATGGCTATCATGGAGACCATGTACGTGGTTAAGAAAGATGAGTTCTGGAAGAAGGCAGCGAAATTCTGGATGAAAGTTTTCGCCATCAATTTCGCAGTCGGGATAGCCACAGGCATAATCCTCGAGTTCGAGTTCGGAACGAACTGGAGTAATTATTCATGGTTCGTGGGAGACCTGTTCGGGGCTCCGCTGGCCATCGAAGGAATAATTGCCTTTTTCATGGAGGCGACCTTTTTCGCTGTGATGTTTTTCGGATGGAACAAAGTGAGCAAGAAATTCCACCTTGCGTCTACATGGCTGACTGGCATAGGAGCCACGATTTCTGCTTATTGGATCCTGGTGGCAAATGGCTGGATGCAGAATCCCGTAGGGACTACTTTTAACCCGGACACGGTCAGGAGCGAGATGGCTTCTAGCGCTGCATTCTGGGAAGTGATTTCGAATCCGATGGCGGTTGATAAATTTTTCCATTCTGTCTTGAATGGTTGGTTCGTCGGTGGCACTTTCGTGCTGGGCATGTCATGCTGGTTCCTGCTCAAGAAACGTGAGATAAAGTTTGCGAAGAGAAGCGCACTGATTGGCGCTATAGTTGGTGCCATCGGCGTGTTCGGCGGATTCATTTCAGGTGACCGTTCAGGAGTAAACGCAGCTGAGCTTCAGCCTATGAAGCTGGCCGCCTCGGAAGGGCTCTGGGATGGTGGTAGGAGGGCTGCGTTCTCAGTTGTTCCTGGCGTTGAGGTGCCTGGCGTGCTTTCATTCCTGGCTACGCACGATTTCAATGGCTACGTGCCAGGAATAAATGACATTATTTCCGGCTACGCAAGCAATAATGGCGAGGTGATCCCTTCGGCTGAGGAAAAAATCCAGATGGGAAAGACGGCTATCGCCGCACTGAAAGGCTACAGGGAAAATAGGGACAGCAATCCGGCGGTGGCGGCCGAATATCGCCAAGTGCTGGAACAGAATGAGAAATATCTCGGATACGGGTATCTGGATTCCCCAGAGGAACTTATTCCGAACGTGCCTCTGGTATATTGGTCTTTCAGGCTCATGATTGGATTCGGAATGGTAGGCATTCTGCTGTTCATATTGGCTTTCATCGCCTTGCATAAAGATAAACTTCAAGACTGGAAATGGCTTCTGTGGCTAGGAATCATTACCATTCCTATGGCATACCTTTCCGGCCAGTTCGGCTGGGTTGTGGCAGAGGTCGGCCGCCAGCCGTGGACCATTCAAGGATTGCTACCGGTGAAGGCTGCGATTTCTAGCCTTAGCGTGGGAGCGGTGAAGACGACGTTCTTCGTGTTCCTTGGCGTGTTTGCGCTATTCTTAGTAATTGAAATTAGGATCATGATTCAGGCTTTCAAGAAAGGACCGGAAATCGATGAGGCTGTGCCAGTAGTTACTAATAATGAATAGGAGGACGGAACCATGACACTTGAATTTTTGCAATCATATTGGTGGATTCTGGTAGCATTGCTGGCAGGACTCCTGGTTTTCCTGATGTTCGTGCAAGGAGCAAACGTGGCTCTGCTTGACGGGAAATATGACCAGGTGCGCAAGCGTATGATAATCAACAGCACTGGACGCAAGTGGGAACTTACTTTCACTACTCTGGTGACATTCGGAGGAGCTTTCTTCGCATCGTTCCCACTGTTCTACAGCACGAGTTTCGGCGGTGCATACTGGGTGTGGATGCTGATTCTGCTCACGTTCGTTTTCCAGGCCGTTTCTTATGAGTTTCAGAATAAAAAGAACAACTGGCTTGGCTCCAGAGCATTCCAAATATTCTTGGTTATCAATGGGATACTTGCCCCTCTGCTAATCGGCGCAGCTGTCGGAACGTTCTTCACCGGCTCGGATTTCACGGTGAACAAGGAGGCAATCTCCAATATAGGCGAGCCAATGGAGAGGATCATCAGCTCTTGGGGTAATAGCTGGCATGGACTGGAGACGGTAGTGAATCTTCACGCAATGCTGCTCGGCCTTTCCGTAGTGTCCCTAACGATGATTCTTGGCAATCTGTACATGCTGAACAATATCGAAGACGAGATGGTGGAAAAAGAGGCTCGTAAGACCATTTTTGCTTGCACAATTCCTTTCTTGGCCTTCTTCCTTACTTGGCTGGTGATCTTGCTCGTAAGGCCAGGCTTCGCAGTTGACATGGAAGGCAATATATTCATGGAAAAGAGCAAGTATCTGCATAACTTCCTTCAGATGCCGGTGGTTCTGGTGATGTTTTTAGTGGGCGTAGCTGGCGTTCTGGCAGGCATCGGAACTGGCATATTTAGCAAGTCTCGCAAAGGCATCTGGCCTGCAGGCATTGGCACCGTGCTAGTAGTGATGGCTCTATTTTTCATCGCAGGCTTCAACAATACTGCATATTACCCTAGCGGCACTGACCTTCAGAGCTCCCTGACCATAGCGAACAGCTCTTCCAGCGTGTTCACTCTGAAAGTCATGTTCTTTGTTTCGCTGTTCATACCATTCGTGCTTGCCTACATCATGTATGCCTGGCATGCGATGGATAAAAAACATATTACTAAAGATGAGATAGAGGAAACGCCAGAAAAATATTAAATATTAAGTTACGACATTATTCCTTGTCCCTTGGAATCTCAATCTTATTCCAAGGGATTTTTTTATGCGCGATTACTCATTGCATTTGCTTTTTTTTGTTCCTATCTTAGTGTTCGTTGAACAGGGATAAGCATAGCGGACGAACATAATAAATTTCTGAACCACAACACACTAAAATATTCTACGCAATGAGAAATTCTATTCAGATCCTTTCGTTGGTTCTTTTGGTTCTTTGCATTTTTCCATTATTTGCTAATGGAACAAGCCAGGATCAGAAAGGTCAGTTAACCTGCGTCGTTAAGGATAAGTCAGGTCCTATGCCAGGTGCAAGCGTTTTTGTCAAAGG
>JALCSU010000045.1 GCA_022653735.1 Bacteroidales bacterium | reverse complement strand
AAACATGCCTGGGTGGCAGAGAAAGGAGATTTCCAGGCTTTGTTCGGAACATCTTCAAGGAATATCTGTAGGACAGTAAAATTCACATATTGAAATGGCAAAGGGGACAGTTAGCGTAGCTGCTCAGTGCGAAGAAATAATTCAGAAAGCGAAGGCGGGGCAGTTCGCACCTATCTATCTGCTGATGGGAGATGAGCCATATTATCCAGATCTGATCTGTGATGCCCTCGTGAAATATTCATTGGACGATGCTTCAAGGGACTTCAATGAGACAATATGTTATGGGGCGGACGTGGATGCGGATGCAATTGCGACTTCGGCCATGCGCTATCCTATGATGGCAGAACGCCAATTAGTTGTAGTGAAGGATGCGCAGGCCGTGCGTGACATAGAGAAACTGGCTCCGTACTGCGAGCATCCGCTGGATTCTACTGTGCTTGTGCTGCTATTCAGAGGCTCTACGCTTGATAAGCGCAAGTCTTTATACAAGCAGATTGCGAAGGTGGGAGTGATTGTTGAATCGCCTGCTTTGAGGGATTATGAGATGCCTGGATGGATCAGCCAATATTATTCCAGCAAAGGATTGAAAATTGATCCTGAGGCTTCCGCTTTGCTTGGAGAGGATGCGGGAACTGATTTGAGCCGCATAGTAGTCGAGACCGATAAATTGCTGAAAAATCTTCCTGAAGGCGTTACGAACGTGACCGTGAAGGACATAGAGCAGAACGTGGGCATAAGTCGCGAATTCAGCATATTTGAATTGACAAAGGCTCTGTCTTCCAGGAATGCGAAAGAGGCGCTCAAAGTCGCAGATCACCTGGGAAGTTCCGCGAAATTCGCCATGCCTATGGCAGTGAGCGCGCTGTACCTTCATTTCAATCGCATCCTTAAATACGGAGCCTTGAAGCAGAAGAACAGGTACCCAGACAGGACGGCTGTGGCTGCCGCTTTGCAGGGCGTTAACCCTTATTTCTGGAAGGAATATGATGTGGCAGTCGCTAATTTCCCTGTTCCTGCTGCGATGGGCGTGATATCCCTGCTTTGCGAATATGACTACAAAGGCAAAGGCGGAAATGTCGGCGAGGCGACGCCGAAGGACCTCCTCATCGAGCTAGTAGTCAAAATATTAAATTTTCGTTACGAATAGGATGAAAAAAGTTGGCAATTTGTCAAAAGTTGGTACTTTTGTGAAAATACAGCATAATTAAAATTAAATGGGAAGTATTATAGAATGCAGGGACATATCGAAGACCTTCGGAGAGAAAGTGGCGCTGGACCACGTTAGCGTGAACATCCCCGAAGGCAAGATATTCGGACTGCTTGGCCCTAACGGAGCTGGGAAGACTACGCTCATAAGAATCATTAACAGAATCACCATTCCGAGTGGTGGCGAGGTCATGTTCAACGGCCGCCCTATCACTCAGGAGGATGTGAGAAAGATAGGCTATCTGCCAGAGGAAAGAGGCCTTTACAAGAAGATGCAGGTTGGCGATCAGTGCATGTATCTGGCTCAGCTGAAAGGCATGAGCGCATCTGATGCCAGGGTCGAGCTGAAGAAGTGGTTCGATCGCTTCGGAATTCAGGATTGGTGGAAGAAGAAGATCGAGGAGCTTTCGAAAGGCATGGCTCAGAAGGTGCAGTTCATAACGACTGTCGTCCACAAGCCATCGCTGATGATTCTGGACGAGCCATTTTCGGGCTTCGACCCAGTGAATGCGGAAATTATCCGTCAGGAGATTCTGAGGCTGAATAAAGAAGGTGCTACGATCGCTCTATCCACTCACAACATGGAATCCGTCGAGGAATTGTGCGAAGAGATCGCGCTTATAAACAAGTCTCGCCTAGTGATAACGGGGGGAGTGAACGACATCCGCAAGAAATATGGCAACAACAACATAGAGCTGGAGTACGCCGGCGACAAAGTTGTTGCCGATGCCGACGGCATATTCACAGTCGTCTCTGACGAAGTAAAGGGTGGCAAGCGTGACGCCGTTCTCGCTCTTGAGCCGGAGGTCACGACGAATCAGGCTCTGCAGGCAATCATAGGGCAGGAAATTCCTGTATCTTCTTTCAGAGAGCTGATGCCTAGGATGAACGACATATTCATAAAACTTGTAACGGAGGGAGCATAGCCATGAATTTTAGGAACATCAAAATAATCATAGCAAGGGAATATCTTAACAAGGTTAAGAAAAAATCCTTCTTGGTGACGACCATTCTGGTGCCGATCCTCTTCGTCGCTTTCCTGGTCCTCATGGGCTACATCATGGGCACCACGAAGGAGAGGGAACGGGCCGTTGCGGTCGTGGATCAGAGCGGCATAGTGTTCCCATTCCTCAAAAACAACGAAAGGGTGACTTTCGAGGATTTCTCCAGCGAGCCGGCCGATACTGTGAAGAACAACCTTTCTGCCCTTGGCAAGGATGCCTTGGTGGTGGTTTCTCCTCTGGACACTGTCTCGCGAATGGTGAAGATGAGTCTTTACTCGAAAGATCCTGTCGGGGTCGAATTTACAGATAATCTTAAGAATATGGCATCGAATGCGGTAGAGGACTATAGGATCAAGCTCTACAACATCGATGACTTGCAGCAGATAATGGATGACGTGAAGGCCGATGTGCCCCTCACTGAATACACCCTGGACGAGAAAGGAAACGAGTCCATATCCGAATCGGGAGTGTACATGATAATATCCATGATTCTGGGAATCATAATATTCATGTTCATCACCATGTTCGGCGGCCAGGTAATGTCTGCCGTAATTGAAGAGAAGTCAAGCAGGGTGATAGAAGTGCTGGTTTCGTCCGTCAATGCGATTGACCTGATGTTTGGAAAGATAATCGGCATCGCTTTGGTCGCGCTCACCCAGTTCATGCTCTGGATCGTGCTCACGTTCGGCATTGCCGCAATCGTCGGCGGTTTTGTTGGATTCGACAAGTTCAAAGAGCTCTCCGGGGATCCCCAGATGATGGCTCAGACTATGGGCGTCTCGCCTGCCCAGATGCAGGCTTTGGGAGTCGGTTCGGACACCGCTTCTTTGGCAGCGGCTGACTCTGTCGCAGCCCCTGTAAGCGATGCTTCAGTGATAATCGGCACTCTGGTGAACGTACCTTGGGTTAAACTCATTGTGGCTTTCCTGGTATTCTTCTTCCTAGGCTATCTGTTATATTCATCCATGTTCGCTGCCATCGGTTCAGCGGTCGAGAACGAAGGCGACACGCAGCAGCTTCAGCTGCCGCTGACGATTCCTCTGATGATAGGCTACATAGTAGTGTTCATGCTGTTCCAGAACCCGGACAGTCCGGTCGTGAAATGGTGTTCTTGGATTCCATTCACGTCGCCTATCGTGATGCCTTCAAGGATTCCGTATGGCGTGGCTAACTGGGAGATCATCGGTTCTGTCGCTGTCCTTCTCCTGACTTTTGTTATCTTTGCTTGGATTTCAGCCAAGATTTATAAGTCAGGGATCCTGGTGTTCGGCAAGAAATCTACATTCAAGGATCTCTGGAAGTATTTTAAACAGAGTTAATTTTGAGAAAATATTTCTTTGTGTTCTTCCTGGCGCTGGGGTTGAGTCTTAGCGCCCAGGATATTAGCATTTCGTGGAAAACTGTGCCTATGGACGGCTCCAGGACTGGCGTCACTGCGTCTAATGCCGATGACGTGACGGAATCCTTGGGATATGTCAAAGGACGTTATTACATTGCGCCGAATGGAAGGAAGTTCAGGAACTCCACGAAAAAGGTTGCGAAAATCCTCATAGGAGTGCAGCCAGAGATGGCAGAAGTGAAATCCGTCATCGCATATTCGACTAGGGCCATGGTTCGCAAGTCGCCCGAGTGCGAGCTTTACGACTGGTTCATAGATGAGGTCATGCGAGCCGTTGAGGACAGCGTAGGACTGAAAGTTGACATAGGTTTTGCCAACAAAGGGGGAGTGCGGGTGGACATGCCAGCCGGGCCGGTGATGGTTGACGACATCATGTCCATGTTCCCTTTCCATAATCATCTATATTATGTGGCTCTGCGGGGCAGGGACGTCAGAGTGATTTTGGAGCAGATGGCTGGGACCACCTGGCAAATAGTCGGTGGCTGCAGGGCTGTGGTTAAAGATGGAAGATTGGCCCAGGCAACCATTGGTGGCGAACCGCTTGACGATGAAAGACTTTACGGCATCGCAACGATAGATTTTCTACTGGATGGCGGAGATGGTTTCCACATTGAGAAGAATGCGGAAAAGAAGATAATGTGCGACGGCTACATTATAGACACCATGCTTTCTTACGTCAAAGAACTGACAGCTAAGGGGAAACCGATTGAATACGAGTGCGATGGGAGAATCAAAATATTCAAAGACGGAAAGGAGCTATGAAAAAGATTTTAGGAATATTCTGCATCACGCTTCTTTCTGCAACCATCGCCTATGGTCAGAGGGAGCTTACTATAATTCATGTGAACGATACGCACAGCCATCTTGAGCCAATTCGCTCAGGCTCTCAGAAAGGTTTTGGCGGAGTGATTGAGAGGGCTGCTTTCAGGGATAGCGTGGTTAAGGCTGACGGAAGGAAGAACGTGCTTTTCCTGCACGCAGGCGATTTTTCCCAAGGAACTTCTTATTTCACAGTGCTGAAAGGTGACGTTGAGATAGACATGATAAATGCCTTGGAATACGACTGCATCACACTCGGCAATCACGAGCTGGATAACGGGGTGGATGAGCTTGCCAGAAGGGTCTCAAAGGTGAAGTGTCCTGTGGTGGTCGCCAATTATGATTTCTCCAATCTGGAGCTTGGAAAATACGTAAGGCCGTATGCTATCGTGAAGAAGGCAGGAAAGAGAATCGGCATCATCGGACTAATGCCGGACATCAGCACCCTTGTCTCAAAAGAAATCGCCGAACGGATTCCGGCCATTGAGCCTGCTGAGGCAGTGAATAAATGGGCTGCGTACCTTAAAGACGTGAAAAAGTGCGACCTGGTGATAGCCCTCACCCACATCGGCTTTTCGATGCCGGCTTTCGATGATCAGGATCTTGCCAAGGGCTCACGGAACGTGGACATCGTCATCGGGGGACATTCCCACACGTTCCTCAAAAAGCCTCATTACGAGAAGAATCTGGATGGCAAGGATGTCCCAATAGTCCAGGATGGCTGCTGGGGGCTCTATTTCGGAGAAATGAAGGTGACTTTCAAATAATTACTAGAACAGATCGGATGCGCACTGGTAAAGCGCCTGTGTCTCTTTCTGCAATGTCGCATCGGGCTCGGTGACTTTGATTTGTTCCCCACCTTCGATCCTGAATGCTGTTATCTCGCGCATTGGCTGAAGCACTGTTAAAGTGCTGTCCTTCAGGTAGCCGAGCTGCAGGAAATTAGAGACGAATGCCCTTTCATCAAAGTCGCTTGCCAGAATATTCCTGCCATAGAAATTCTTTTCTGGCTGAATATGCAGCATGGAGAGCAGGGTCGGCATCAGGTCTATCTGCGAGCAGAGCTTATCGTTTTCGGCTGGGGGGACGAATCCAGGAGAGTAGATGAGGGCTGGTATGCGGAAATAATTTAGCTGAGGGCCATTCTCGTTGCTTTTCTCCGAGCCTCTGTCACTGACTACCACGAAAATCGTGTTGCCGAACCAAGGCTTCTTTGAGGCCGAATCGAAAAATCTAGACAGGGCCTCATCGGTGTATGTCACGGCCTCTTTTCTCTCATCTTTTCCTATTAGCTTGCTACCTGGGTAGGAATATGGGCTATGGCTTGACAGGGTCAGCACATGAGCTAGGAACGGTTTCCCTAGCTTGGCGCGTTTGTCAGCATATTCAAGGACTTCCTCGTAGGTGTCGTCATCGCAGGCTCCCATCGAGTTCTCGAAAGATATATCCCTGAAATCTTTTTTCTCTATCACATTGTAGCCATTTTGTGAGAAATATCTCCTGAGATTCGACCTGCGGCCATTCCCGCCGTAGATGAATGCAGTGGCATATCCGCTGGATTGCAGAGCTTTGCCGATGGTTGGAAGACCAGCAGGAACCTTTTTATTGAGTTGGTAGGCAACGCTCCTCCCTGGAGTCGGGGGAGTGCAGAGCGTTAGAGCGTCGATTCCTTTAGCCATTGAAGGCCCGCTAGCGTACATATTCTTGAAAGAAAGGCTTTCTTTCTCCAAAGACGCAAGGAATGGGCAGAGGCCTTCGTCAATATATTCATTATTAATGCTCTCTAAGGTTATGAGAACTATGTTCTTTGGAATCTCATCTGTGGAATCTTTGGCGTTCAGGCCCTTTGAGAGCAACTCGTCCGCAGTCTTCTGGGCTTGAATCGTCGGGATGACGGGGTAGAAACGGTAATATTCAAGCTTGCCGCTATTGTATGCGTTTATTATCTTCCAGCATCCGTTATCCTGCAATTCGGTGGCTGTGACGCTAGAATTCTTGATTTTCTGGCTGCTGAAGTCCAGCCATTTCAGGCTGCCGAAAGAGAGTAGCGCAAACAGAACGAGCATAGCCATCGTATTCGAGAATCCCATATTGCTGGATTCCCCCACGCTGTATTTCCTGAACATCTTCCATGTCACGAAGATGGCAATGAGCGTCAGCGCGATCGCTATGGGAATGACAGGGTACTCTGCCAGAGAGGCTCTCATGGCGCTTTCGGAGTAGAACAGGCGGTCAACGGCTATGAAATTGTATCTTACTCCGAATTGGTGCCAATACAGGCATTCGCCGAGCAGATTCACTATTCCTGCGAGCACGTAACAGAATTCCACGAGAGTGAGCGTGAGCCCTCTCCAGGCATTCCTTATCTGTGGAACGAAGAATTTTATGCAGAAGCCTACTAGAAGGGCGGAGGCAATGATCCTGGCGAGTTTCGTCACCCATTGAGCATAAGAAGAGAAGAAATTCTCTGGGTAAAATGAATATGCCGTGGCTGCGGTCAGAATGATTATGATGAGCCACCCCAAGCCTTTCTTGTATTTTACGTCATTAAGGAATATGTAGATGGCGAACGCCGGTGCCAGGGACAGTATTGCGAAACAAGCATCGTTCAGAATCCCTAGGCCGAATATCTCCATCCAGCCAATGAATCCTGCATTTATGCTTCCAGGGCTTATCAGCGCAAGGATGATCCTAGTTATAGCGCCCAGCACGACCGAAAGCAGTATTATTTTCGGAGCCAGAAGCCTCATCCAATCGAAAACCTTTCGGGGCTCTTGACTGTAATCCTCGTAGCTTATCATGAATAAAGCATTTATTCTGCCCGCAAAATTAAGGATTTCGATTGATTATTACTAAATTTGCCAGTTCTAAAAAGAAAAGATACAACAGCTAATGAGGAAAAATATCTTATTTGCCGCTATCCTGGCAATGTTTTCTGTAATCTCTGTTAATGCTCAGATTCGTGGTTTAAGACAAGTCGAATTGAAAGACTGGCAATTCAGCAAAGACGGCATATCTTGGGAGGATGTGACCATTCCTCATTCCTACAATGCTGAGGATGGTCATTCAAAAGCGTATTTTCGTGGAGAGGCTACATACAAGACTGAATTCAGAGTCAATGACGCGAAGGCAGATCATTTCCTCGTGTTTGAAGGAGCGGCCCAGAAAGCCATCGTTAAAGTGAATGGCGTTCAGGTGGCCGATCATAGAGGAGGCTATACTGCTTTTCCTGTGAATATCACGGAGGCTATCAAGAAAGGCATAAATGAGGTTGAGGTAATCTGCGACAATAAGAGGGACCTCGATTTGATACCGGTGGAATCTGACTTCAATAAGAACGGCGGGCTCCATAATCCCGTGTACCTGGTGCAGATGGAGAAAGCGTATTTCTCTCCTGAGGCATTCGGGCTCTACCGTTTGAGAGTCGAGACTCCTGAAGTCACTCCGAAGAAGGTCGCAACGGTGGTTAAGACTAAGGTCATGAACACCAGCAATCGTGAGATGACTTTGCACGTCAGGACTCAGCTCATAGAGGCAGATGGAAGCCTAGGCTATCAGGCTGACCGTAAGGTCGATGTGAAAGCATTCTCTGAATATAATTATAGGCACGAATTCGTGGTGGCTGGCTTGCATCTTTGGAACGGAGTCAAGGATCCTTACTTGTACACGGTAAGGGTTGAGCTTTTCGATGGGAAAAGGATGCTGGACATAGCGGAGACGAAAGTTGGCTACCGTTATTACAGCATGGATCCGGAGAACGGATTCTATCTGAACGGCAGGCCTTATCCGCTCCGTGGAGTGGCAATGCACCAGGACATGGATGGCAAAGCCACGGCTCTGACTCATGATGATTATCGTCGCGATTACCGCATCGTCAAAGAGTTGGGAGCTAATTTCCTTCGTCTGGCTCATTATCCGCATAATGATTTCTCCTATCAGCAGGCAGATTCCCTCGGAATAATAGTCCAGACCGAGATTCCATGGGTGAACGTCTGCGGCGTGAATGCCAGGCAGGCATATTTCAACAACATCCACGATCAGATGGAAGAGATGATAAACAATCTGTTCAATCATCCTAGCATCTGCTTCTGGGGCATGTGGAATGAGCTCGACTCATGGGGAAACAAAGATTCGCTTCAAGGCGAGTTCGATCCCGAGGCGGTAGTTAGCCAGACCGGTAAGCTTTATGAGTTCGCTAAGTCCCTCGATCCTTGGAGGTATGTGGGCGTTTCCGATGACTCTGCCGTCAAGCGTCCTGGCTACACTGGTCTGAAGGTTGACTACCTTTCCGAGAACCGTTACAACGGCTGGTACTACGACGCTGGCAACTTCGAGGGTTTCTCAAAGGATATGGAAGAGATTCACAAGAAGATGGGAGTCACCAATGTGTCTGAATATGGCGCTGGCATCAATCCGTTCTCTCATGTCTGGGACCCAGCCAGGGTGAAGAAGGACGATGCCTGCCACTTCGAGGAGTACGGGAACAGTTTCCACGAGTCTTACGTGCGCCAGATTCGCCAGATGCCTTGGCTGAACTTCACGTCAGCATGGGTTCTGTTCGATTTCCCTGTTTCTGGACGTCAGGAAGGCTACATGGATTCCGATAACGGCGAGACGTTCAAGGAGAATACTGCTCGTAAGTACATGAATGACAAGGGCCTCGTGACCCGTGACCGTCAGACGAAAAAGGATGTGTTCTATCTTTACAAGTCTCTTTGGAACAAGTCTGAGACCACGGTGTATTTCACTAGCCGCAGATTGAAGTATTTCCCTGCTGGCGAAGACCTGCACCTTAAGGTCTACAGCAATGCGAGAACTCTGACCCTCTATCAGAATGGCCGTCAGATCGAGAGGATGAAAGGCTCCGGCGAGTCCACCCGCGTCATCTGGCAGTTCGCACCGATTCGCCTCAAGACCGATCAGGATACCTTCAAGGTCGTCGCGGACGATGGCACCACCGATGAAATCACCCTCTCCAGGCTGAGGTAGATATCCGATTGCTAACTTTCTGTACGCTTTTCTTTGATGAAAAGTGTGCAAGTTTAGAGAACTAAACTCTATTCAACATTCCAAAAATATTATTCTGCCGATCTCTCGTTGATGCTTCAATAGAATGAAGCGTCAAGAGAGGTCGGGGACAAGGATTCCCCCCGTCATCCAGATTTCTAAAAGACAATTCACTATATACCAGAATGATTTGTCCACGATACTTTAGTAAGTATGCACAGAGTGGCAAAGAATAAACATTCTGGAAGTACTCTGCAAATTTTTGACAGGGTACTTCCAAAAAGCAAATGCAAACTATTGAGAATAAATATATTACAGTAGCGCATCAGAGCACCCTGCGTCGCCGCTGCCCTTGCCCCAGTGGTTGCCTAGGTTTTCCTTCCCGACTTCGTAGGTAATCTCAATAGGGAGAAACGTCTGATTCCCGGACGACATGTTTGTCCGCAGACGCAAGAATAGAATCTGGAGCGACGGCTCCGGCTTAACGGTATAGCTGTGAGCCCCTACAGGGCGGTGGAAGTTCTTAAGACTGTAACAACCATTGTCTTCAAGTCCGATGACGATCAGACCCTTCGCAAGACCCTGCTCTCAAGCCCAGAGCAGCTCGCTCTCAAGCTCCTAATAAACGACAAAACTTAAAAATGGGTGAATTTCGACGAAGTCGGGAATATTTAGTATTTTTATAAAAATTAATCAGAGTAATCATGCAACATTTTTTCGTCACTATAATTGCCCTTGCGGTTTGCTGCTTCTCTTCGCTTGGAAATACCTCTTCCGCAGAGAATTCAAGCATCGGTCTCAAAATTTCAAAACGCTACCTCAATATTCCCGTGTCGCAGGGGTCTGAAAGGGCGAAGATGACTCTGTCGGTCAATGGGAAGCTAGAAAGAGAGTTCGTGATAAGATTAGCTTCTGACAAGCCAGACTACTGGGTGTTTTATGACATGGGGGACTGGAAAGGTAAAACTCTGAAAATTACATATGAAGGCAAGCCCGATGACTTGAAGAGGATATATCAGGCGGATGAGAGGGCTGGGGAGGATGGCTTCTATAAGGAAAATACTCGCCCTCAGGTGCATTTTACGCAGATCGTCGGCTGGAATAATGACCCTAATGGCTTGCTGTGGCATAATGGCGAATACCATCTTTTCTTTCAGCATAATCCATACGAAAGAGAGTGGGAGAATATGCACTGGGGACATGCCGTAAGCAAGGATCTGATACATTGGACGGAACTTGGAGAGGCTCTGTATCCTGATGAGAACGGAACCGTATTTTCTGGCTCTGCAGTGACGGACAATAACAACACTGCTGGCTTCGGGAAAAACGCCATGGTGGCAATCTACACTGGCGCAAGCTCGAAACAGGTGCAGTGCCTGGCATATAGCACCGACAATGGCAGAAGCTGGTCGAAATATTCAGGGAACCCAGTCATAGATTCAAGAGAAAAGTGGAATAGTGTTGACACACGCGACCCAAAGGTGTTTTGGTACGCACCGAATTCCGAATGGGTCATGGCTCTTTGTGAGCGGGACGGCCAGAGCATCTACACATCCAAGGATCTGAAGGAATGGAAGTATGAAAGCCATGTGTCAGGCTTCTGGGAGTGCCCAGATTTGTTCGAGCTACCAGTAGATGGAGACCTGAACAATAAGAAATGGGTGCTTTATGGTGCTTCTGGAACATATATGATAGGGTCTTTCGATGGCAAGAAATTTATTCCTGAAGGCGGAAAATATTATTATTGCGGAGGCACCATCTATGCTGCCCAGACCTATACAGATGTTCCTGACGGGAGGAGGATCCAGATCGGATGGGACAAAATCAATCATCCAAGCCTGCCAGTGAACGGCTGCATGACTATCCCGACGGAACTGTCTCTTAGAACGACAAAAGATGGCATCCGATTGTTCAGCCAGCCAATAAGGGAACTTGAAACTCTTGAACTGCCAGGAGGGGAGTGGAAAGATCTTAGCGCTGAGGAGGCGAATAAAGCATTAAAGGAATATGCTGGTGTGGATGTGGCGCGAATACAGTTTAATATTCAGCTATTTTTAGCCACTAGCGCAGGCTTCAGTTACCAAGGTCAGAACCTTGTTGATTACGACATGGTCTCGAACCGTGTCAATGGAACATTTTATTCTCCTGAAGATATGACTAGCATGGATTTGACCGTCGACATGATTGTCGATAAATATGCCGTTGACATATTCATAGATGGCGGTGCCTATGCGCATTACATGCAGCGTGACCCGAAAAATGCCGATGGCTACCAATTCTGGGGAAATAATATTATGGTCAAATCGCTGAGAATCACGCCATTGAAATCAATTTGGGAGTGAGTAGCATAGTGTACATCATGTTTGAGTTTCCAAAGTACCATGTATCTGGAAGGAAAGTTTTTCGAGATGTTGTTTGAACGGGCGGGAATTGCTAATTTTACTCCTCAAGAAGTAATGAAATATGAGAGAGATATGCTGACACAATGGGATATAGATGGTCTGCGGGAGACCGTGCGTCACGAAGCACGTGCCGAGGGTTTTGCCGAAGGACGAGCTGAAGGACGTGCCAAAGGTCTTGTCGAAGGACGAGAAGAAGGACTCGTAAAAGAAATCGATAAGGGAAGGTCAGAAAGCCTGGCAATGGTTGCGCGAAATTTGCTGAAATCCGGCATGAAACCGGAGGCTGTCGCCTATAATACTACGCTCAGCGTTGAGAAAGTTCTTGAAATTCAGAAAAGTCTTTAGTGTTAAGTCTTATTCTTGGTTACTGAATGCCATGCATAAAGAAATAATAGCCGTCGTAGGGCTTTTGTCGCTGTTGCCAACTCTGCATGCACAAGACAATGTTTCTTCCCTGAAGTACAACAACGGGCAAGTAGTAGATCTTGGGGCAGGCTTGTGGGGGAATCCTATTCCGTATGACTATGATGGCGATGGACTCTATGACATATTCATGACTTGCCCGGACACTCCATTCCGCGGAACCTATTATTTCCGCAACATAGGAACCCTGAAACATCCGCTCTTTGACGTGCCGGTGAAAGTTTCGGACGAGGGAAGCAATATGCTTAGGACTTGCGAGGCAGGGGGACGGCGGCATATTCTTACTCCAGGCAAGGAATATCCCGACTTCTTCAATTCCTATTTCACAAAACCGGAGGCGATCCCTTTCGATGCTGGCGTGATATTAAATGAATATAGGAACGTGCGTTCTAATGCCTGGTCATACGTTGACTGGGATGGTGATGGAGATCTGGATTTAGTGATAGGCATCGGCATCTGGGATGACTATGGCTGGGACAATGCCTTTGACAGCCAAGGCAACTGGAAAAACGGACCTCTTCATGGTTACGTCTACTTAATAGAAAACGATGGAGGGAGGTATGAGAATCGAGGAAGAGTGCTAGCAGGAGGAAAGCCAATTGATGTCTACGGAGCTCCTAATCCTTGCATCGCAGATTTTGACGGGGATGGGGACCTCGACATAATCTGCGGGGATTTCGTGGATAGCTTCACGTGGTTCGAAAATGTTGGTTCGAGAGAAAAACCTGTGTTCGCAGAAGGCAGGACATTGAAAAATCGCCATGGAGAAATCAGAGCGCACCTTGAAATGACAATCCCGACGGTCGTTGACCTAGACAGAGATGGCCTCATGGACATTATCTTCGGCGATGAAGATGGGAGAGTGGCATGGATGCGCAATTCCGGAAAAGTGCGTAAAGGCATGCCGCAGTTTGAATCTCCAATATATTTAAAGCAGAAAGCGGATCTCTTGAAATTTGGGGCTCTTTCAACTCCTTGTGCTTACGATTGGAATGGAGACGGATTAGACGATATGATTGCCGGCTGCTCATCTGGGGAGATTGCCTTCTTCATGAATATGTCTGGAGGGGATGTCCCATTCTGGGATACCCCGAGGCTAATCAAATAGGACGGAAAGATATTCAGAGTGATGGCGGGGCAGAATGGCTCCATCCAAGGCCCTGCGGAGAGGAAATGGGGCTATACCGTGCTCTCGGTCGGTGATCTGGACGGTGACGGACTTCCTGACATCATATTCAATTCCATTCTTGGCAAAATCGAGTGGATGAGGAATCTAGGCAAGAAAGACGGCATTTCCATGTCTGCCCCGATGCCTGTTTATGTGGAGGGCGTGACTAAAAAGCCTGCCTGGAACTGGTGGAATCCTGAACCAGGCACCCTGGTGACCCAGTGGAGAACAACTCCGGTGCTGGAAGACTGGAATGAAGACGGGCTTCTGGATTTGATCTCCCTAGACCAGGAAGGTTATCTGAGTTATTATGAGCGTATTCCTTCGGACGACGGCACTATTCATTTCAAAGAAGGTCAACGAATATTCTACGGCATAGATCACTCACTTTACAAGAATAGTAGGATAGATGCCACCTCAGAACCTGGCCCTCTGCGCCTGAACGATGGGAAGGCAGGTTCGTCAGGAAGGCGGAAAATATGTTTTGCTGACTGGGATGGGGATGGGCGTAAAGACCTTATCGTCGATAGCAGGAACGCCTGCTGGCTCAAGAACGTGAAGACCGAAGATGGAAAGACCTGGTTTAAATATCAAGGTAACGTCGCTGAGCGCCGCCTGGCCGGTCACACCACTTGCCCTACTCCTGTCGATTGGGATCGGGACGGCATCCCAGACTTGGTATTGGGAGCAGAAGACGGCCATTTCTATTACGTCCGGAACGTAAATCATTAGTGGGTTGGGAATTATGAGGAAAACAAAAGAAAAGCTAAATATTTTTGCATAGAAACTTGTATGTACAAGTAAAGATTCCTATATTTGCATCGGATTTAAGAAACAGACATGGAAAAAAGCACTAGGTACGGTCAGATTCAGGAAGATTTGAAGAAGAAGATCCAACAAGGCTCCTACGAAGTCGGAGATCTGCTCCCTTCCGAGAATGAACTCTGTGCAGCATACCATGTCACTCGCACGACGGCAAGAAAGGCTCTTCAAGAGTTGCAGAACGAGGGATACATTACCCGCCAGCATGGAAAGGGGAGCATCGTCAGCGAGCGAAGGAACACTCTCGGCCTGCTGACGGTTAGAGGCTTCTCTGAGACTGTCGGTCACGAGGTCAGGAACGTGATGATATCCAAGCCGTCCATCCATGATTGGAGCAGAGATTTCTCATTTAGCCCTTCGGAAAAAGAAGTGGTTTCGAAGTGCATTCATTTCTCTCGCCTGCGTTGCGTTGGCACAACTCCTGTCATGCTTGAAGAAAGCTGGCTGGCTGCGGACTGCGTTCCCTCTTTCATGGAGCAGGAATTCGTTGATGGCTCTTTCTTCAAGACCCTCAGCAAGAGGTATATGATTGAGATAACTGGCTCTGAGCAAGAGATAAGAGCCGTTCGGGCAGACGAGAACGTGGGCATCCTCCTGCATGTGGCTGCTAAATCACCTGTTCTGTATATAGCTGTCCGATATACGACAAGCCTGCCTGGCTATTACGTGTACAGCAAACTTTACTGCAACACCGACAAGTACCCGATTGGGAATGTTTATTCGTCCCCAAAGTAGGGTTAATATATTTTTTTGCAAATTTAACTTGTATGTACAAGTAAAGAAATATTAATAAACCTTTAAATTTTAGCATTATGAAACCTACAAAGAAAGCTTGCGAAATGAGCGTGAAAGAACTGGCATCTTACATCGATCAGTCCGTGCTGAAACCAGAATTCACTGACGAAGATATTCGGAAATATATTCAGGAAGGCATAGATTACGGTTGCAGGACCGTCTGCATCAATCCTTCTTCTCTGCCAATCGCTAAGGAGCTGTGCGAGGGCACTGACACTAAGATCTGCGTCGTCTGCGACTTCCCGTTTGGCAAGTCCACTACCGAGTCTAAGGTTTTGCAGGCCGAAGAATATTGCAAGAACTGGCCTATTTTTGAGCTTGACGTCGTTTCCAACTATGGCTGGATCAGGAGCGGAAGATGGGATGACGTTCAGAAGGATATCCAGGCTGTATGCGATGTCTGCCACAAGTACGGCACCGCAGTCAAAGTCATCTTCGAGACCGATGCCCTGACAATTGACGAGATCAAGAAAGCGACGGAGGTCGCAATCGCAGCTAAAGCCGACTTTGTGAAGACTTCCACTGGATTCTACACTGGTGGCAAAAATGATGGCGCAACCGTAGAAGTCGTGAAGGCTATGATGGATGCCGCGAAAGGAAGGATAAAGGTCAAGGGCGCAGGCGCTATCCGCACTCAGGAGCATTTCTTCGAACTCATCGACATGGGAATCGACCGTATGGGCATCGGCTTCAGGTCCACTCCAATCGTTCTCGGCCTGAAGAAATGACGGGTGGCCGAACTTGCCTGCAAGGCTAATTGATGTTCTGCCTATCCTAGGACGAAGACTAGGGTAGGCAAAATCGTATTCATTAAGATATCCAACATCGGATAAAGAGGCTGAAAAATTTGGCATCATCTTTCCTTTGTGCTAAATTTATCTTGATTCTAGCGTCGCTCAGGTTTTGAGATATTTAATCTCCCAGAGCCCTTAGCGAAGCGTAGGATTCGTGCATGCATAATAATTATATCACTATAACAATGAATGCCAGAAAAGTATTTTTGACAGCTGCATTATTCTTACTTGTCCTTGGCTTTGGCTTCGCCAAGAATGAGGAAAAGAAGATGCCTTCGAATATCACGATTAGCGGTACGGCGAATGACGATGTGAATTACGATGAGTCGAAAGTCCCTCATTACGTGCTTCCAGATGTTTTGACATGCAATGACGGAAGCAAGGTCACGAGTGCTAAGATGTGGGAGCAAAAGCGTCGTCAAGAGGTTCTGGATTGCTTGTGCGCTCAGGAATATGGTTATACTCCTACTGCCAAGATTTCAGTCTTCTATAAGACCCTAAGTAAGAATAAGAAGGCTCTTAACGGAAAAGCTACTTGTGAGCAAGTAAGGTTTCGTTTCACGAATGGGAAGAAAGATTTGGACGCGATTCTTCTAATGTACATCCCGAACAAGCGAAAGGGGAAGGTGCCCGTTTTTGTAGGATATAACTTCAAAGGAAATCATAGCACGATTGCTGACCCATCTGTGCTTTATTCTCCAAGCATGAAATTCGTAGATATGGATTCGACGCGTGGGAACCAAAGCAGCCGTTGGTGCTTCGAAAAGATAATTGATAGGGGTTATGCTGTCGTGACTATGTGTTATCACGACATTTATCCCGATCGTCCAGGGCTGATTGACAAGAGCATAGCGGCATTGTTTCCGGATTATGACCCGAACTCAACTGCGATGGACCAGTGGAAAGCCATTGGCGCCTGGGCTTGGGGATCGAGCCGCATCGTAGACTTTTTGGAAACTCAGAATTGGGTGGATAAGGAGAAAATAGCCATCATGGGCCATTCTCGCCAGGGAAAAGCTGCCCTTTGGGCTGGAGCTCAAGACACGAGATTCAAGGTCGTCATCTCTAACGATTCTGGTTGTGGCGGAGCAGCGCTTTTTAAACGAGTCTTCGGCGAGAATGTCGCGAAAATCATTACTATAGAGCCACAATGGTTCTGCCCACGTTTCCGTCTCTATGCCAATAGAGAGGCTGAAATGCCTTTCGATCAACATTGGCTGCTGTCTCTCATTGCGCCCCGTCACCTGTATGTCGCGAGCGCTGAGGATGACCTTTGGGCAGATCCAAAAGGAGAATACCTGTCGCTGTACAATGCGAGTCCTGTTTTTAAACTATACGGAATGCAAGGCTTGAGTTCTCCAGAGCCCCCGACAGTCAATTCCCCGATCATGCTGGATGTCGGATACCATAAAAGGACGGGAAAGCATGACGTTACAGACTACGACTGGGAAAGATTCATGGATTTCTGCGATCGCTGTTTTGGCCTTTAGGAATATTCTTCCGAACGGGCAGGAGGGCGATTAAATAGCCGATGAGGGCGACTCCTGCGATAGTGGCTAAGATGTCTGTCCATTGGAGAATGATGGGATAGGCATTGACCATGAAATTCCCAGGCATCTTTATGAAGCCGAACTTCTGTTGCAGCAAGGCAAAGGCAATGCCCACGACAAGGCCAACTGCCAGCCCGGAGAGTGAGATCATCCATCCCTCCAGAGTGAATATATTCCTAATCAGTTTGTCCGTCGCTCCCATGCTGCGGTATGTCTCTATGTCATTCTTCTTCTCAATTATGAGCATCGTCAGGCTGCCGAACACGTTGAATGCGATAATTATGATTATGAATATGAGGATGAGGAATATCGCTGCCTTTTCGTAGCGCATCATCTTGTAGAGGGAAGTGTTCTGCTGGAAGCGGTCCTGAACGATGAAATCTGCCCCTAGGATTTTCTTGATGTTCTTTATTTCCTTTCTCACGGCCTTTTCGGATGGATTCTCCAGCCTTATTTCCAGGGCCGAGATTTCTTCATCGTAGCCCAGTAACTCACGCATAACCTCAATCGGAAGCAGCACCAGCTCGTCGTCAACGCTCTGATTCACCGTGAATGTCCCGGACGGCTTCACCCTAACCGTTTTTATGGATGCCATTGGGTTGACCAGCGAAATCTTCTTGTCCCTCATTGGAAAGAAAATCTCGGCTTTCGAGAGAAAATTCGTGTTTATTCCCAGCCTGTTCGCAACCCCCAGACCCGCCACCATCTGCGGCAGTTCCCCTTTGTGCAGATCAAAATCGCCTTGAACGATATTGCCCGGCAGAGGCGAGCTGGCTTCATATTCAGGATCGACGCCTTTCGCCTTCGCAACGCTCTGGTGTCCTTCATAATCTATGAACACGTTCTCTTGCAGCACTTGGCTGATGCTGCTTAAGTTAGGATCCTTCCACAGTTTTTCCAATGCGGCAGAATCTGGCAGGAAGACTTTTCCTTTCGCGGGAGTCACCAGAATGTCTGGTTCCACGTTGCTCAGAGTGGATTTCACCAACTCATCGAAGCCGTTGTAGATAGAGAGAATGATTATCAGGGCCGCAGTGCCGATGGCCATGCCTATTGCGCTTATCGCCGAGATGATGTTGATCACGTTGTGTGACTTCTTGGCGAAAAGATAACGCCTGGCTATGAAAAATGGCAGATTCATAATTCGCAAATATAGAGAAATTTTGCCCTACTTTCGCTGATAATGGCTATCTTTATGACATTATGAACGCAATGGCCATACTATTTTTCATCCTGGCTGCCGTGGCTGTAGCTGCGCTGGCATTCATCGTATTCCATAGTTCTTCAGAGAGGGCAAAGCTCTCGGAGAGCTTCCGTGATGAGAAAGAGAAGTTGACGAAGGAATATAATGATAAGCTTGATGAATATCAGAATAAGGTGTCTGCTCTCAGCAGTGAAAAGGCGGCGCTGGAGAGCAGGCTGGCTTCGCGCGATGAATATGAAGCTAAGCTAGCTGAGGCTCATGAAGCTGCTCTAAAGGCGCAGAAAGAGGCCTATGAGAGGGACATGAGCATTCGAAAGGAACAACACGATAAAGAGCTGGAGCAGATGAAGGATGCCTTCAAAGCCCTTTCTGCCGAGAATAGCGCAATTTTCAAAAACCAGAGCACGGAATCAATAGAAGAACTCCTTAAGCCTATCAGGGAAAAATTCGCGGAATTTGACAAATCGGTGAGAGACTCTCAGAAAGATGCTGCGGCACAGAGCGCAGCTCTTAAAGAGAATATAGAGAAGGTCATGCAGCAGTCCAAGTCTGTGGGAGATAAGGCCGAGAGCCTGGCGAATGCGCTGACGGGATATTCGAAGATTCAGGGTGACTTCGGTGAGATGCTGCTGACGGACGTGTTAAAGAAGGCTGGATTGCAGGAGGGCGTTCATTTCGTGACTCAGGGAGTCATCACAGATGAGAACGGTCACGAGATTAAGAGCGAGACTGGCAGGACGATGATTCCGGATGTCATGGTTTATTACCCTGACGATACGGTGGTGATCATAGATTCTAAGGTGAGCCTGAATGCATACAATGAATATATGAACGCAGCATCTGTCGAGGACAAGCGAAAGTGGGCAAAGGCGCATGTGGAGAGCGTCCGTAAGCACATAGATGAGCTGAAATTAAAAGATTATGCCTCTTATGTGCCTGAAGGCCGGAGGAAGGTGAATTTCAATATCATGTTCATTCCGATGGAGGGAGCTTTCCGCCTGATGCTCGAGGAAGATCCTTTGCTCTGGCAAGCTGCTAAAGATGCCAATGTGCTGGTGGTCAGCCAGATGACACTAGTGATTGTTCTGAATATGATACAGATGGCTTGGAAGCAGGCTAACCAGGAGAAGAACATTGCTGATGTATATAAGACTGCCGAAGAGCTCATGAGCCAGCTCAAAGGCTGGATGGACTCTTACGTGAAGGTGGGGGAGGCTCTCGGCAAGGCCAGGACTGCCTACGATGAGTCTAAGAAAAAGCTCGTTGATTCCAATCAGTCTGTCGTGAAGAAGATCGAGAAGCTGGAGCGCCTCGAACTATCGCCGAAGAAGGCGAAAGGCAGCCTGAAGACTTCTTCTCGTCAGTCTGGTCCAGAGTCCATCATCCCTAAGGCTCTGGCTCCGGAAGATAGTGGGGAAGCTAGTGAGGAAAATTGATGACATATTCATGTAATTTCTGAATTATGAATGAATTAACTGTTAAGCGAATTTATGAATCTGCTGAATCTGCGGATGGTTATCGCGTGTTAATTGACCGATTGTGGCCGCGTGGCGTGGCCAAGGCAGCGGCAAAGCTGGATGAATGGAACAAGGACGTTGCCCCTACCGGTAGCCTACGAATATGGTTTGGTCACAAGCCGGAGAACTTTCCTTTGTTCAAGGAACGCTATATGGCAGAACTAGACGCCAACCCTGCCGCTAAAGAATTCGCTGCTCGCTGCAATAAATTATTGCAAAGCCAGAACGTTACGCTCCTCTACGGCGCACGCGACCCTCAATGCAATCACGCAGTGATCCTATGCGAGTGGCTCTCGAAGGCCTTCTCGGCACTAGACTGATAACCAGTCTTCATAAAATGAATATTATCGATCTCACCTTTCGTAGTGTCCATAGACTGAAACCACATTGATTAGTTTCGCGCCGTCTTCAATAATATAAACTAATCGGTGTTCCTTGCTAATCCTTCGAGACCAAACATCGATATCCTTATAATATTTCAGCTGTTCTGGTTTCCCTGTCCCATTTCTTGGATGTTCTGCTAGTTCATCAATCAGAGATGCAAGTTTCTTGATGCTTGTATGACTATATTTTTGGAGCTTTAGAAGGCTCTTTTGAGCGTCTGAGGAAAATATCACTTTGTACATAGCATTCTGTTTACGAAATCTTCCCCACTTTCGTCCGCCCCTTTCGTAAAGCTATTTCCGGACTCAATTTGAGCCTTGGAATGCTGAATCATAGAGGATAATTTTTCTTTGGAATATACCGTGTCATCGTCAGAGACTGGAACAATCCTGAAACAGCCCCTGTCGCGAGACTTGACGATAATGCTCTCTCCACTATTTGCCATGTCAAGGTATTTGCCCTGATTAGCCCTGAAATCTCTCGTGCTCACAATTACCATATTTCCACAATATTTTGCGTAAATATAATAAATGCCATTTTGTATACCAAATTGGTACACATTATTTACCCTTACAGAATATTCATTGATTGCTCGCGGATTTTCTCGAGCTCGTCTTTCATGCGAACCACGCACTTCTGGATGTCGGCGTGGTTGGCCTTGGAACCGGTAGTGTTGATCTCGCGTCCCATTTCCTGTATTATGAAACCGAGCT
>JALCSU010000044.1 GCA_022653735.1 Bacteroidales bacterium | reverse complement strand
TGATGTCAGCCTCAAGTACCTGTACACTGGTCCCAAGTCTGGCAAGCGAGGCCGTCCACAGAAGTTCAGCGGAAAGGTTGATCTCAAAAACCCGGACATGAATGTCTTCACAGAGGGCTACGCTACAAATGGCAAACTGGTATACAGGATGTACACCGCCGTAGTCTGGGCTGTAAGCCTGGGACGTGAGGTTCGCGTCGTCCTGGTTGACTACGAGGATACGGACAAGAAACGTCAGACCAGAAAGGTCTTCTTCTCAACCGATGACTCAATGTCCGCCCGAGACATCTTCTACATCTACAGGACACGCTTCCAGTTAGAGTTCGTCTTTCGCGATGCCAAGCAGTTCACGGGCCTAACACACTGTCAGGCGAGAAACAAGGAGGCGCTATCGTTTGCCTTCAACGCCTCTCTAACTTCCGTCAACCTCGCCAGGGCCTTTGCTCGGCAGCAAGGGATGGATCTCTCAGTCTGTTCAATCAAAACACTGCTGCACAACGCTGCAATGGTGGATTGATTTATTGCAATGTCCGGAAAATCCCCGAACATACGATTAAATAACACTGATTTCAAAGAACTTTTTTTCTACGGCGTCCGTGCCGTGGCGTAACTTTTATAAAATTAACGAACTATTGTAAAAATATGACAATTGCATATTGCTTGCATGCTCTCAATCTTTCAGGAGGCATTGAAAGGGTCCTCACGACAAAGGCTAACTATCTGGCCGATGTTTTAGGCTACGAGGTCCACGTAATAACCGCCCGCCAGAAAGGCAGGAAGATGTCCTTCAAAATGAGCGAGAAGGTTATCATGCACGATCTTGACACTAATGACAGAGTATTCCTCCTAAAATACACCAAGAGGCTCGGGGCTTTGCTCTCGGAGATTCATCCCGACATCACGGTGAGTGTCTGCGATAACAGCGTTTACGCTTTACCGATGTGCAAAGACGGAAGCGTCAAAGTCGGCGAATATCATTTCTCCCACGAAAAGTTCCAGATGAAATACGGGTCGAACTTTTTCGGAAGGCTCTACGCTGCACTAAGAACAAGGAAACTCGAGAAGGCCGTCAGGAAACTGGATCGCTTCATCGTGCTGACCAAGGCGGACAAAGCGGACTGGGAGAAGGTAAGAGCCGATGGAATCGAGCAGATATACAATCCGCTGCCATTCGTCTCCGGGCAGACCTCTCCCCTGTCCCGAAAACGCTGCGTAGCGGCCGGAAGGCTTGAAAGCCAGAAGAACTTCAAGGATATGATCACAGCCTGGAAGACGGTGAACAACAGACATCCGGACTGGGCTCTAAGCATTTATGGCAGCGGAAGCCGGAAAGATGAACTTACGGACTACATAAAAGCGTCCGGGCTGACCGGCAAGGTCGTTCTGGAAGGTAACACCAGTGACATCGGCAAGGAATTGCGGGACAGTTCCTGTCTCGTGATGTCGTCTAAGTTCGAAGGCTTCCCGATGATATTGCTCAAAGCATTGACGACCGGCCTCCCAATCGTCAGCTACGATTGTCCCAAAGGGCCTTCCGAGGTCGTCACGATTGGCGTCAATGGCTATCTCGCCAATGTCGGAGACACGGACACGCTTGCCCGGGGGATATGCAAAGTCATTGAGGATGAGGAACTGCGGAAGCGGTTCGGGGCAGAGTCCAGAAGACTCTCCGAGAATTTCACCCTTGAGAAGACAATGGAGAAATGGGATTCCCTTTTCAAAGAAATCCTGAAGCAGAAGAAGGCAGAAAGCTCCACCTTAGCTAATCGTCGAGAAGATAGACAGTTAGGCCGTGCGTCTTACGGCTGCCTTCAGGCGGAAGTTTCATATAATCGCCGAACTCCTGAGCCAGCCATTCGTCCCAGTGCCGGAAAGCCTTGAAGCGGCAACCTTCGAACTCTAAGTCAGAATATTCATCCAGCATATTCCTTTCAAAGATTTCCCTTGTGCCGTTGTAAGTGACTGAGACAGCACCGGCAAGGCGGGAGGTCTCGTAAGGGTATTTCAGGACTTCATCGTTGATCAACTTCCACCAATGTTCCGCACCTCTGAGGTGAGCTTCAATCTTTGACAGAAGCGGCTGATGAAAATTGAATATATCGAAGCGTGTCCCGCAAATGTTCAGCCTGTGAGACCAATGCGTCAGCTTACGCTCTCTTTTCTTTTGTAACTCAACACCTTCCGGTTTTCCATCCATAGGGAATATGTCGATGTTCAATCCGAAATCATATTCATAGCCTCGGCCTTGAATACTTTTGGTTCTGACATCTTCGACCTTAGAGAAAAAATGGACAAAGCGGTCTCCCTTGACGCCAGCCTTGTGACAAAGGCAACGGTAACGGGAGCCTGGCTCCTTCCCGAAGGTAGACACAAAACGCTCATAGTCCGGCCTTGGCATGAGCAGATCGATGTCATCGTCCCAAGGAATAAAACCCTTGTGACGCACTGCCCCAAGCAAGGTTCCATATGCCATTGAATACCTTATCCCCTCTTTGACGCAGAAAGCATCCACCGACTTAAGGATTTCCAGGAGATAGAGCTGGATTTCCCTGTGTGACAATTTACGCATAAAGCGATCAAAATATAGCCCGATTTTTACAAATATAGCTGAAATTTGCTAAATTTGTAAAAAACTGAAACAAACGAATATGCATTCTTATGTATTTCCCGGGAATCTGGACAAGGAAATAGCGGAAATCGGCTCACAGCCTATTCCGTATATGAGGACAGACTGGTTCTCCAAGATAAATCTCGAATCCGAAAGCATTCTTTTGGATCTCATCCATTGCAATGGAGGAAGGGCGATCATCTACACCGGTTCCGGAACCGGAGCTATGAGCGCCGTGGTGGAGAACTATGTCAGCACAAAGAGAAAAGCGATCGCCATCAACGGCGGATCTTTCGGCAAGCGCTGGGTCTCAATCTGTGAGTACTACGGGGTTCCGGTGATAGACTTCAAGGTTCCTTTTGCAAAGGACATAGACTATGCGGAGCTTGAGAGGGTCATGGAGGCGGAACACCCTGACGTGTTCCTCTGCCAGCACCACGAAACATCTAGCGGGCAGTTGTTCAACCTAGAGAAAATCTCGGAGATCTGCCGCAGGCACGATGTCTCCCTCATCGTAGATGTCGTAAGCTCATTTCTCGCCGAGGAGCTGGATATGGACAGGCTTGGAATCGACATCTGCGTGACAAGCACCCAGAAGGGGCTAAACATCCCTCCGGGGCTGTCCATTGTGTTCCTCAGCAGAAAACTTGAGGGATATGAATATGCCCATAGAGGCTATTACTGGGACTTCGAGAACAATCTGTCCAATCTCAAGAGAGGCCAGACCCCGTTCAGCCCGGCCACAATCATCTACCTTCAGCTTAACGCACGGCTCAAGCAGCTCAGGGGACAGGGCGGAGAGGCTCTCAACATCTCGCAAGTACGCCATCGAGCCGAGGTATTCCGCGCAGAATGCCGCAGGTACGGATGGGCGATGCCGGCCGAGATCCCATCCTGCGCAATCACGGCCATACAGACGAGGGACACAGCAGAGCGCCACATCTTCAATTGCCTGATAGAGCGGTATCAGACCTACATAATGCCGGGATCCGTCACTGGTTTCTACAGGATCTCACACATGGGGCTCCAGTCGGACGAGGAACTGCGGGTGTTAGCCGAAAGAATCCACTCAATCGAAGCTGAGATCAATGAATAAAGATTCAATACAAGCTAGCGGCGGGAAGACTCACAGGAGGACGGTCATCACTTACGGCACTTTCGACGTGCTGCACCAAGGGCACATCAACCGGCTCAGGCGGGCGAAAGAACTAGGCGACTGGCTGATCGTCGGAGTCACGACCGACAATTTTGACCTTGAGCGAGGCAAGCTGAACACAAGAGACAGCGTCATGAAGCGCATCCAGGCAGTCAAGGACACCGGCTATGCCGACGAGGTCATCATAGAGGAGTACAAGGGGCAGAAAATCGATGACATCCAGAAATACAACGTAGATGTCTTCGCAATCGGCTCAGACTGGGAAGGTTACTTTGACTATCTGAAAGAATATTGCGAAGTGGTGTACCTTCCCCGCACGCAAGGCATCTCCAGCACTATGCTGCGCGAGGAGCAGATTTCTGTCAGGATAGGAATCATTGGAACCGGTAGCATTGCGAGAAGATTCGTCCCTGAGTCCAAGTTCGTCAGCTGCAACACCATCAGCTCTGCCTTCAATCCCGATCATGGAGAGTGCGAGGCATTCTGCTCCGCCAACGGCATCCCGTCTGCGGCCCGCTCGCTTGACGAATTGACAGGCAACTGCGACGCAGTCTACGTGGCCTCGCCTCACTACACTCATTATGAATATGTCAGGGCAGCTCTCCAGGCCGGAAAGCACGTGCTGTGCGAGACGCCTTTCGTCCTACGTCTTGCCGAGGCAGAAGAGTTATACTCGATCGCAGAGGCAAACCACAGGACCCTTATGATAGCCCACAAGACTGCATACTGCCCGGCATTCAGGCATCTTGTCACGATGCTTAAGTCTGGAGTAATCGGGAAAATCGTGGACATCAATGCCTCAGTCACCACCCTGACCGACGAGAAATCCTCGAAGCTGGACCACAACCAATACGGTGGGAGCATGAATGAGAATGCCTGCTTCCCGCTGCTTCCAATCATAAAATTGCTTGGAAAGGATGTGCGAAACGTCAATTTCTATTCCATCATGAAGAACGACGTCGATATTTACACCAAGGCTGTCTTCCGGTACGACTCCGCCACAGCGTCGTTCCAGGTAGGGCTGGGAGCCAAGACGGAAGGGAATATGATCATCTCCGGCACGAAGGGCTACATCTACGTTCCGGCGCCATGGTGGAAAACTGACTATTTCGAGCTGAGGTTCGAGGATCAGAACCTGAACAGGAAGTGCTTCTACCCATTTATGGGAGAGGGCCTGAGGTACGAGATCCGTGAGTTCATATCGCACATCCTGAATCCGGAGCAAAACTTCTATCTTCTGTCAAAGGGTGAGATTCTCAAGATGACAGAAATCCAGCAGGACTACATCGATGGTAAGACTGTCTATAAGCTAAGTTAGAAAGACCAATGAGACAACTCACCTTTAAGGAACTCCAGTCGTTCAGCCTTGGAATTCTCAAGGACGTGGCAGGATTCTGCGAAAAAAACGGCATAAGATATTCATTAGGCTACGGCACCCTGCTTGGGGCCGTGCGGCACAAAGGTTTCATCCCGTGGGATGACGACGTGGACATCATGATGCCACGCGAGGACTATGAAAGATTCCGGTCCAGTTACCGGTCGGACAAATTCACATTCATTGACAGCCGAAACACTCCGGACTGCTACATCGCCTTCGGACGAGTGTGCGACACGGAAAAGACCATCGCCACAAGCTGCATACCGTGGATAACGAAAGATGTCGGGGTTTGGATCGACATATTCCCTGTTGACCGAGTGCCGGACGACAAGGAGACATTCGAGAGAATCTATGACGCCCTTTTGATCCTGATGAAATCGAATGTGGGAATAAGACGGGTGCACACCATTTCGTCCTCCGGATTCTCTATCTACAAAAGGCTCAAAATCTGGACATTGAAGAAGATCAATCCGAGGCTTGCGAAACGTGACCCCAATGCCATAGTCAATGATATGAATGCCCTCATCTCCCTGCTCAGCCCTGAACATAGCCAGCATTGGTCACAATTATGCTGCCCGGACGTGGGCACGAACGAGTTTTTCCGTGACGAGGACATTAATGAATACGTCTCCCTCAAGTTCGAGGACTGCGACTTCTTTGCGTGGAAAGGTTATGACAGGATCTTGCGCGACTCTTACGGGGACTATATGACCCTTCCTCCGGAAAATAAGAGAAAGCCACTGCAGAACTACATCAAGTTCAGATGGAAAGAATGAGTCGGCAAATCTAACACCAAGGCGCAGGATGGTGCAGAGAAAAGAACATCATACGCCTGATCACAGTTCAATCTCTACCATCTTGTCTTTGACTAGAATCTGATATTTTCCTCTCTCAACATATCTATGCCCATTTTCATCTACGTATCCTAAATCTCTGAGCGGATCAATTTCGAAACGGAATGTTGCAGTCTTTCCTGCAGGAACTAGTTTCTTCTCGAAGAATTTCAATTCTTTATAGGGTCTTGTCACGGTACTCACTGGGTCGGAAATAAACCAGTGGACTGTCTCCTTGCCATCTACCAACCCAGTATTCATTACGCTGATCTCAAAAACCATCGGACTCTCCCCTACTTGCCGTATGTCACCATATTCAAATGAAGAATAGCTCAGGCCATAGCCGAAATCGTATAGAGGTTCGCTAGGAATATCTTGATAGAATCCCATGAACGGGCGACTTGTACGCCGTCTGTTATAATAAATTGGTATCTGGCCGGTTGAATAAGGGAACGTTATAGCTAGTTTCCCGGAAGGATTCACGCGACCTGAGACTATGCCTGCTGCCGGTTTTCCGCCAGAAATGCCTGGCTGCCAGAGTTCTACGATGGCATCGACAAGGGGTTCGAGTCGGCAAAGCTCCAACGGGCGACCGTTATTCAGTAACAGAACCATAGGCCTGCCTGTCTTTTTCAGTTCAATGGCTAGTTGCTCTTGGACAGCTGGCAGGGCTAGAGTCGAACGGATGCCATTTTCGCCGCTCCATGATGCCCTTTCGCCGAGACACAGCACTATGACATCCGCCTGTCTTGCCTTGGCGACCGCCTCATCATACCCGCTTTTATCTTCTCCATCAAAGTCACAACCTTTCGCGTAGAGGATGTTCTGAGCTCCGAACCCATCCGAGAATGCTTTCTTTATCGTAACGATATCCTCCGCAAGCGGGTGGCCTCCCCACGAACCGATCAATTCCCAATAATTATCAGCCATTGGGCCAATCAAGGCGATTTTCCTAGGTTTCAGCCCTAATGGAAGCGTGCCGTCATTCTTCAGGAGAACAGAGCTTTCTTCGGCCAGTTGTCCTACGACGTCAAGGTCTCCGGGCAAAGTGAAACGTTGCTCTGGCGTGGTTACTGGAGGGTAAGGCTTCTCAAAGAGACCTAGCTTGAATTTTAGTCGCAATATTCTCCTAACGGAGTCATTAATCGTCTTCTCACTCACCTTCCTTTCTTTTACAAGCTGAGCCAGATGATCGTAATAGCACAGATCTGCCATATCCATGTCCAATCCTGCATTAACAGCTCGTTCGGCTGATTCAGCATGGTCCGCTGCTGCTCCTTGATAGACAAGTTGTTTCACTGCATCCCAATCTGACACTATCATTCCGTCCCAGTTGAACTGGCGTTTGAGCACATGCGTCAGAAGGTAAGGATCTGCTGATGCCGGAATGCCATTAATGGAGTTGAAGGAACTCATTACGCTTGCCACACCGGCTTCTATGCCGGCTTGATATGGAGGCATGTATGTATCCCAGAGTGTCTGACGAGATATTTCAGTGGGCACATAGTCACGTCCAGCCTCAGAAGCACCATAGCCGATATAATGTTTGATGCAGGCTGCTATTTTTGTGGAATCACTCAGGTCATCTCCTTGATACCCTCTTACAGAGGCCGCACAGAAAACAGAAGCTGTATATGGATCTTCCCCATATCCCTCAGCGCACCTTCCCCATCTTCCATCTCGAGCAATGTCAACCATCGGGGAAAACGTCCATGGTATGCCTGAAAGCCTGCTTTCTCTGGCACATATCGAGCAAGCTTTTTCCACCAATTCCGGATTCCATGAACATGCCTGAGCAAGAGGTATGGGATAAACCGTTCTGAATCCATGAATCGCATCGAATCCAAACAGGATAGGAATGCCGAGCCTTGTCTGTTCAACAGCACGTTTCTGTAGCTGATTAATCTCTGAGGGATCTGTTGCCGTATATGTGATATAACTTCCCAACACAGGCTCAACAGAAGCATCACCAACATTGTTCTGATTGAGATTGGCCCCTAATGTTATCTGGTTCATTTGCAGAATTTTTTCTTCAAGAGTCATTCTCGAAAGAAGATCCTCCACCCTGTCCTCTATGCTTGCGTCAGCATTCCTATATATTGGAACATTGCTCTGCACACATGAAAGCATGCAGAACAATGGAATAGCAAAATTCAATTTTTTCATTGGAATCATTTAAGGCTACAGCCTACTAGACGGATGTCATCAAAGTAAATCGTCGTGCCAATAGCAGCCGGTTCTCCTGCCGGAGTGAATCCAAGCCCAGTAATAGCTGATGATTTGTCTTTCATCTGCTGGATGCACTCAGCCAATGGTACAGTTATCTCATGCCAATTCGTGTCTCTCACTATTATATCGAAATTGCTCTCATATTCAGATGCGCTGTCACGCCCTATGCCTTTGCCTAGCTGATAATCTCCGGCATCGTTGGACCTAATAAAAAATGGATGGAATACATTCCAGCATTGCGAAGGGCCGTTGTCAGGATCCACCCTGAACTTATAGACGAAACATGCCTTAGACGGATCCTCAATGTCTTTAATGTCAATTGCCGGCAAGGCAATCACTGCGTAATTGCTCCATGCGTCAGCCGACTGCAGAACCCATTTGAGGCATTTGTTCCCAGATGCAGGAGATTCCGTAGATTCAGTCATCGACCCTGAATATATTGATCCACCCTCGCAGAAAACATCATCAAACAAATACACATCTTTTGGCTCGCTTGGGGTGTCATTCTCCCAGACATCGGAAACTTCCCCATAGCCACACCCCTCAAGACGGATATCATCGAAGTAAATCGTCGTGCCAATAGCAGCCGGTTCTCCTGCCGGAGTGAATCCAAGCCCAGTAATAGCTGATGATTTGTCTTTCATCTGCTGGATGCATTCAGCCAATGGTACAGTTATCTCATGCCAATTCGTGTCTCTCACTATTATATCGAAATTGCTCTCATATTCAGATGCTCTGTCACGCCCTATGCCTTTGCCTAGCTGATAATCTCCGGCATCGTTGGACCTAATAAAATATGGATGGAATACATTCCAGCATTGCGAAGGGCCGTTGTCAGGATCCACCCTGAACTTATAGACGAAACATGCCTTAGACGGCTCCTCAATGTCTTTAATGTCAATTGTCGGCAAGGCAATCACTGCGTAATTGCTCCATGCGTCAGCCGACTGCAGAACCCATTTGAGGCATTTGTTCCCAGATGCAGGAGATTCAGAAGATTCAGTCATCGACGGTGTATTGTAAATTGAGGCATTTTCACAGAATGAATCATCATAGAGGTATTTTACGTCTCTGACCGTCCCGAACTCTCCCATGTCATAAATCACATTGCCAGCCAGAGTTCGGGGAGATTCGGCTTTCCTTGTCATGTGCCTTTTATTTACGGCATCTTTCAATGTGACAGTAACCCCATCCAGCTTACCTGGAGCGACAGCGACATAATACGTTCCCTTCGATAACGCAGATGTATCGCTCTTTGCCAGCACCACCTTTGTCTGTGTTGCGCCGGATACGGTATTTCCATCAGCGAGGTTGATTGAAATGTTTCCTGCGATCGGAGTGCCGTTACCCTCGACTTCGATTGATGTCACGCCGTCTGGGACCGTGATTTTCAGTAGCGAGCAGACGTTCGTCAACTGCATGTTGGCATCTTTGCTCGTGCCAACAAGAACGGCAGAAGATGGATCAAATGTTCCCTCAACTGCAATCTGGTTTTCTGGAATCACAGTGGAAATCACATCAGAGGAAAGACTTGCGGAGGCATTATACGGATAAAGAGCGACATAACTCTCAGACTGATTCGCCTCCCCTGTAAAAGTCGCCGTGGCGCTTGGCGAAGCAAGCTGTGCAGTGAATTTGTTGTTGGAAGTGCCGTCAAAGATGCTTATCGCTTCTGAACCAGACCAATATGTTTTTCTGCCATCAGCCAGCACTGTCCTCGTCTCAATCGTCTGTACTTTGAAAGACATTGTTCTTCCCTTCGGAGATGGTTCTGGGGTGATAGAAGTTTTTTCCGCACACGAAGTCAATGCGGCGACAACCATTATTGCTAAAACTAATTTGGTTTTCATATGTTTCACTTTTTTGAATCGTATTGATTAATAGCCGAATTTCTTGCTTTACCACAAAAAATTATTTTCGTCGAAATCGGACACGCCCATTCCATCCTTCGTACCCGGATCAACCCACTCTCCGTTCTTCGGTCCGGTGATGATTATGTCGTCCAGATAGAATACATTGCCTGCGTTTGAGCCATCCTCGAATGAGCAGAAATCTATTTCTTTCATTTTCGACCAAGTAAAGTACTGATCTGAAGAAATGTCAGGAACATCTTCTGCGGAGCGGAAAGAGAAATATTTGATAGGAATGCTCACCTGATGCCACTGTCCGTCAGCCGTTACGTCAGCAGCAGTCACGCGATACTGCTTCACCCAGTTGTGCTGTTGCTCCGGTTTTTCAAAAGAGTCCTTGTTATTGATGAACCAAATTCCGAAACTCAGGTTCTGGGGCTTGTCCATCATGCACCTGAATTTGAATCTCAAATAGGAATTCTCCATATCCAGGGCTGACAGGTCGGCACAGGCGGAAGTAAACCAGAAAGGCAGATAATTCTGCCACGCATCTCCGCATATCCATTTGACGCAATTCTCGGAGTTCGGGGCCGGATCTTCGTAGCATGGGATGGTCAGATGAGGGAAAGATTCCATCGGCAGCTTCGAAACCAGAGGACCGAAACTGTCATCGTACAGGACAACTTTGCCGAAATCCGACTCGTTGATCTCATGTTCCTGATATGCCGGAGGGATATTGAGCCCCAATGCCCTTACAAGGTCAACATCAAGATCCTTGTCATAATTGACAATGGCAGAGTTCGTGTTCTTGAATAGTCCGAATTCTCTTGTGAACGCCCATAGACTCCATGATATTCCGTGTTCTTCCATGGCTTTCCTCACGCACTCATGCCAGTTATTACGACTTTGCGAATCCATACTAACGTTGAGGGCTCCGAATTCTCCAATGAAACACTTTGCGTTCCTTCTCGCAATTTCGTTGGCAACCCCGTCAATGACCTGGCGGACATAGGTTTCCGTACCATAGAATGCGTAATTCTGTAATTCAGACTGATGAATATCCGGTACCGGCACAGAAAGATTATCTCCCTTGCTGTACGGAAAATGCAGGCTAAGATCTCCAAGACCAGTCCAGCTTGCACCCTGATGAGTAAACACAAAAGGTGAATACATGTGGGCTGTATAGATTAGATGTGCATCATCATATTCCGGAATCTCAGATAGACTATGGTAAGGAGCTGCGCAAACTATGATATCGTGGATATCGTCGATTTTTCTGATTTCCGTGATTAACTCTGCCTGGGTCTCGTGCCAGTGATCCTTCCACCAGTCTCCATCAGGCTCGTTCTGCAATTCGTACACGACATTGGTGCGCGCCTTGCAATGCTTCGCCACCTGAGACCATATACCTTTGAGGAAGGACAGCGCATGATCTTCCGGAAACATGTCACAATATCCACTTTGGTGGTTGTCTATTATCACAGTGATGCCATACTTATCGCCGAGGTCAAGCAAAACGTCAAGTTTTTCCCAATATGCATTATGCAAAGCATAATCAGTTCTGGAAGTGATGAACTGTCCGAATTGCATCGGCACACGAACTACGTCACATCCAAGCTCTTTCAGGAATTTGAATGTTTCGTCATTAATGTACCCCATCCAGATATTTTCTGCAGTGCCACTTGTCCCAACTTCGAATGACCCAGCAAGATTCACTCCTTTAGTAAAAGCCGTAGGGATTATCTCTCCCTCGTCCTGAGATGGCACGTATTTTATATCATACATGTTGGGATGGCAGCCGACAATAGCCATTAACGAAAAAAGGAAAATTAGTATCTTTTTCATATTTGTCAACAATTTATCCTACTTATTTAGTATAACCTTCATTCTGCTCCAGATTCTCCGAAGCATCAATATCCTCTGATGAGAATGGGAAACGTGCGAGATATGCCTTGTTAGCTCCGTCTGGCTTATGATCCCACCATTCTCCTTCGGTGAATTGTCCCCAGCGGATAAGGTCGGTTCGCCTTCTGCACTCGCCTAGGAATTCTATCATCCATTCATCGAGCATACGCCATTTGTCCATGTTCGATGGACACGGATCCGGGTCATTCCCTCCTTCAAAATATCTTTTCCTTACATGGTTTATCAAATCTGCTGCTTCGGAAGCATTTCCTTCACGCAGCTTACATTCCGCAAGAGTATAATATGCCTCAGATAGGCGAGCAAGAGGGATGTCCGGATTGAACAGCATGCCGACATCATTAATATTGGGACGAGGAGAGAATTTGACCAGTCTTACTCCCGAATTTTCCTCCCCAGTTTCCATAGAACTTTCAGTGCCGCCTTCGGATTTACATGCTATGTAATCCACAACATTGAGCACCTGCCCGCTATACTCGTATTTTCCAGTCACCTTCCATTCTGGATGGCTCGGATTCACCAATTCACCATAAACAAACATGCCCTCATACTTGCCATTACCAAGATAATTGTAGGGTTTTTTCCTCAGGTCTGCATCATTGAATTTAGCAAAAGGCCTACCGAGTTTGGTAGTATATGGCACCCCAAAGCCATCTAGGGAAGGTGTCAGGCACATGATATTCTCACCAGCTGATGCGGTAAGGCCTCCGAAATAATAACTCATTCTGTGGGGCATGTTCCTACCATAAAGGTAATAGGCATCGGTTTCCAATTGCGCCCGCTCGCTCGGAATAGACCAGATTATTTCTTTCGACCGGTCATTTTCGAAACCGAATGTCACCGTCCAGTCTTCATCAAGAGCATAAGTGCCGTAAACTCCGTTTAGGATATCTTGAGCTACTTTCGCAGCTTTGTCATACATGGGCACGCCTATGTAAGACTCAGCATTGAGATAGAGGCGCATCAAGCCTACTGCTGCCATACCCTGCCTGATGTCTCCTCTCTCCTCCCCGCCAAGCTCTGTTTTTTTCTCCAGGTACGGCATCGAGTCCCAAAAGAGTTTCTCTATGAAATAGAATGTATCGCTCGCCGATGAACGAGGCTTTTCCTCGATTGCTGGCTCTGAATACAGAGGAAGCCCGCCATACAGATCGAGTCCCTGCAGGTAATATAGTCCAGCCATTGTATTGATCTGGGCTTTCCAATTATTCCAATCTTCCTCAGTGAAACCGAATTGCGAGAGTTTCACCTCTGATAGGTCGTTCAAAGTCGCCCAGCACCTAGCGACTCCTGCCATTCTGGAAATATAACATTGATGGGACATCGCAAATGAAACCGGATACTCGTGATAATGAATTTTATAGTCCTCATCACGGGCTGCGTTCTGTCCTCCTCTTACCGGATTGCAGAAAGTGTCTGCCGACAGTTCCTGCGCATAGAAATAACTGGCATCTTGCGCAAAAGTCCATCTTGCATGCGTAAAAGGCCTATAGAATCTTTGAAGGACGGCCTCTTTCGAGTCAAAGAATGTGTCCGGAGACACTTCTGAATGGAATTCAGGCTCAACATTGCATGCAGTAATGGTCAAAAGCGCCGATCCCACCTCAAGCATTATTTTGAATATGTTTTTCATTTCGTTCTGTTTAAAAATTCAACTGAAAGCCAAAAGAATAAGTCCTGTAATTAGGGTATGCACTGGCGTAATTATCAATGCCACCGTCATAACCGGTTATGTTAACTTCCGGATCCAATCCTTTATATGCCGTGATAATGAACGGATTGGCGAGAGTTGCACAAACACGGATTTTTTTAAGATAATCTTTCGTGAATTTCCCTATCGACAAATTGTAACCAACAGTGATGGCATCTACTTTCAAGAAGGAGCCTTCTTCCAAAAAATAGTCGCTCATGAGCTTCTCTCCTTTGATGTGCTCAAAAATTCCGTACGCATCTCGCAACACGTTCAATTCACCGTTTCTGTTTGCGATTCCAAGAGACATCGTGTATGTATTGAACACCTTGAATCCCAGCCAGCTGTGCATATTGATTCCAATGTCAAAATTCCTATATGAGAAATTATGACTCCAACCAATCATGACCTTAGGGACAAAACTTCCCATCAGTTTTCTGTCGTCTCCGGTTTTCGAGCCATTTGGTATTATGTTACCATTCTTGTCATAAAGCAGGAACTCACCGTTTTTGTTGAAACCTGCGAATTCATACATGTACCACTGGCCTATGACGCTGTCATTCGACAGAATTATGCATTTTCCGGGAGAGTTTGGACCCGGAAGCGCACCGCCATCCCATTTAGTTCCTGTCCTGTCCAGCTCATGCACCCAGCTGTAACTATGAGAGAAATTGACGCTGCTCTTCCATGTCAAATCCTTGCCTCTGATTATGTCCCCTCCGAGTTCGATCTCCCATCCTCTATTCTCCATTGAGCCAACATTTTGCCATTGATAATCTCTGATGAACAGTCCAACAGGAACCCTAACATAGAAAAGCATATCTTTGATATATCTGTGGTACAAGTCTAATCGTCCGTAAAACCTTCTTTTGAAGAGAGAATAATCCAAACCTACGTTGAATTCACCTTTAGACTCCCAGCCGAGAGTCTCATTGACATTCTCTTTCCTACCATATGTATAAAGCCACTCGCCGTCAGGCATTATCCACCTGTTCTCATCTGCGCTAATGAATTTTCCAGTATAAGTCGCATCAAAGTTATTGTTTCCGGTAACCCCGTATCCGGCCCTGATTTTCAACTCATCCAACCAATCAGTGTCTCGCAAGAATTTTTCGTTCTTCATGTTCCATCCGGCAGATAGCGCCCAGAAATTTCCCCAACGGTTCTTTGGTCCGAACTTCGACGATCCTTCCCTCCTGTAAGTTGCAGAAACGATATAGCGGTCATCAAATGTGTAGTTAACACGTGCGAAGAACGCCAGAAGCTTTTCCGTGACATTTTTATACGATGACATGTCGGCAAGTCCCTCGTTCAGATATGAACCTTTGCCTATGTCCCAGACGCCGATTCCATCTACAGAGAAGTCACTATTGCTCATTGAATGATATTCCCTGTCATACTGATAATATGAATAACCAAGGACAGAGCTTATCTTGTGTTTTTCAGCCAAAGTATTGTCATAAGAAAAATAGCCTTCTGCATTCAACATCTCTGTCGTGTGGCTCTCAATTCTAGCTGTGCCGTTCACATTGTTCTTTACGCTAAGACGATGATTCATAGACATGTAATTGATCCCATCCCACTTGATGTTTGAGTAACCCAGGGTCTGTTGATAGGAGAGGCCTTTCACGGGAAGGACATTCAGTTTGAATACTGTCTCAGGCTTAAACCATATATCCTTGCCAGTATTGTCATATAAGGCATTGTCAGCAATGGTATTATAATCGTTATCATCATCAGTCCACACGTTGTATCCAGTTTTTGATATAGAATCATATGGGCTTCTCGTTGGATTGTTCAAGAGTGCCTGGCCAAAATTTATTGATGAGAAAGAACGTTTCGACTGACGGTAATCAATGTTGGTTTTTAGCTCGAACCAACCGTCGAACATAGTATATGACGCATTTATGCGCCCTCCGAAATCATTTCTCTTCTCGCTCAGCGCCAGCCCATCCATTTTTTCATAGAAAAACGAAGAGAACACTTTGGCATTTTTCGTTCCAAAGTTTACTGACACATTATGCTTGTGTGAAACATTCTTGTGATTGATGCTCTCGTCCCACCAATCCGTATCAGAGCCATAATCTGTCCCTACGCCATGTTCTCTATACTTGTCGGCAGTCAACACGTGAGGTTTGCCGTATGCCTGCTTGAAAGAGACATCGCCATTATATGTGACATTCAACACTCCATCACTGTCATAACCACTCTTCGTGGTGACAAGAATGACCCCTGCAGCAGCCCTCGTGCCATAAATAGCACCTGCAGATGCGTCTTTCAAGACATCAATTGACTTGATGTCGTCAGGATTCAGCGAGCGAATGTCTCCTCCCGGAAAACCATCGATTACTACCAGAGGTGAGTTTCCGGCAACGATTGATGCCATCCCCCTTAATTGCATGCTCGTACCGGAATTGACGCTTTTCTGCTGACCAATTACCAGACCTGGAATCTTTCCCTGAAGCGCCTGAGTCACGTCTGCACCTGCTACGCCTTTCATGATGTCATTGCCAGAAAGAGATACGATTGAACTCGTCACGTCTTTTCTTTCAAGAGAGCCGTAACCGATTACCACGACTTCCTCCATCAACTGGCTATCTACCATGAGATATATCTTTGCCGACATAGTGTTTGACGCTGGAACTGACTTTTCACGGAATCCTAAGCAACTGATCTTCAGCACGTCGCCTTTATTGAGGCCAGGATAGACAAAACGTCCTTTTTCATCTGCAAGCACTCCTCCATCCTTTCCGATGACCTGTACTGCGGCACCTACAATAGGCGTGTCGCCATTTTCCAAGATTTCTCCAGCCATCGTGAACGTTTCAACGATCGTTTTGCGAGTCCTCGTCAGGACGATGTTTTTGCCCGTTATCTCCCATCTTATATTCAAAGGAGGGAATAAAGCATTGAGCACTTCCTCCAGAGTCGCTCCGTTAAAATTTAAGGAAACAGTGGCTGATGAATCAATTCCAGCAGAATCATATACGAATAGGTATCCGGTCTGCCGTTCAATCGATTTCAAGGCATCTGAGAGGGATGTCTCACCACTCCGCGTAAATGTTTGTGCCTGTGCATTAATGGCGAATAATAAAGCCATTAATGCCAGAATGACATTTTTCGACTTCATGTTATTAAAAGTTAATGGTTAATAATGTATTGTAACTGTCGTCTTTTCTTCATTGATGCTGTATCTGATGCGATTGTCATAGGCCCGGCAAATCAAATCGAGTATGTTTTCCAAACCGTTTCCGCTGTGGAATGAACATGTGCACCTCAGTTGTTTTATGAGAGAGTCCTGGAACCGGATTGACACTCCATAATACTCTCCTACTTTTCTCATGATTGTTTCGAGGCAAACGTCCGTAAATGAATATGTTCCATTAATCCAATCAATCTTGTCAACAGCTTCTCCATTGGTCTTCATATAATGTCCGTTAACGTATTCTATCTGCTCGTCAGGAACAAGTCGGCAAGCATAATTGGTCAGCATGTCCGTCATTTCTACGGAACCACTATACAACTTCAATGAGAAACGATCCTGTGAGTACGAAGAGAGCCGGAACGCTGTTCCTAGGACCTTGACTATTCGGTTGCCGCATCTTACAATAAATGGATGATTAGGATCTTTAGCTACCTCAAAATATCCTTCTCCTTTGAGTTCCACAGTCCTCTCTCCCTTATTCCCCTCGATAACATTCAGACTAGAATTTGAATTCAACCAAACATGAGTACTGTCCGAGAGCATCAGCTGTGACATCTGACCAACAGGAACGGTTATGTTGATTGCGCTTAAACGCAAGTTTTCACGATTGGAGGGAAACATGATAAAAAGCGAGAAAACTGCCACAAACATTGCGGCGATTGAGACCGACCATAGCAAGATACGCCTTCTTCGCGTTTGTTTCATTTGACCTTCTGTATTATATTCATGGACAAGCGTAGCCATATATACCATTTTACTGGATATCAATTCTTTTTCTTTTGCTTCGCTGTCCGATGCCCATGTTGCGATTTTTTCTCTTTCTTCTTGGTTTGCCGAGCCTTCGAGCCATTTTCTCAAAAGTTCTGCTGATAAAGGAGATTCTTTGTCCATATTCAGATAATATTTTTTTAAAGCTTTATGATGCTGCCTAATCCAATAATTCATCTGACACCCATGATATTTGTTACAACAAGAATGAATAGCATGACAAAATATGCCTTCGACCCTGTCGGAGGCATCATCGTCTCAGTCCTTCTGCAAACAGAAAGATCTTTTGTAATGTGGTTATCGTTCATGTCATTCAATGATTAACTGAATATTACTTGCACGAACCCCACCTTAACCCTTGCGAAAAAATATTTTTTTTTGGAAGCAGCCTGTTTCGACACTAATTTATGCAAAAGAAAATCAGAAGAGGCAAATAATCCCCCAATCTTGATTTCAAATGTCTGAGAGCCTTAGTGATGTGATATTCCACAGTCTTCGGAGCTATCCCAAGCTTTATAGCTATGTCTTTGTTTGACATTCCTTCGAAACGGCTCAACATAAATACGGATTTGGTCTGTGAGCCCATTTCCGATAGGCATTCTTTTATAATAGACTGTACATCTTTGGAGAAAAGGAGCTGGGGGTCAGAGGCTTCGACCGAGCTTATGCGCAGATTGAAATCTCGTTCCCCGGCTTGAGTCATCTTATCGTGAAGACGTAACTCTGCCTGCTGCTTTCTCAAATTTTCCAAAGACTTGTTCCTGATGATAGCGAACAAATATATTTGGGGCTGCTCTATGTGTTGTCCTTGCCTGAGTTTGTTCCACAGCACAATCAAAGCTTCGGAAGTAATGTCCTCTGCGACCTCTTCATCAAACACGAAAGCTCGAGCAAAAGCAAGGCCTCTTTCGTGAAGATTCTTGAAATTGGATATAAAACTGTCTAGTCCGACATTCATACGACAACGCCCCTATGAGATTGGTAAAGCACAACAAATATACCCCTCTTACCATAGGTATATCCATTGGTTTTGCAAATATAACACTTTTGGGACACATCGCAGAGATTTTGATATCTTCATAAAGTTCACTGAGTTGACATACGAATCCGCCTTGATGGCACTTTGCCAGATTCTGCCTGTCAAAATCATGAAGTTCTTTTGCGAAAATATTGTATTTTTATGCTCAAGCAGATGATGTGATGATATGAAAGAAGCAGATTCAATACAAGAAGATTCTTTGCGGTGGTTTTTCCTAAGAGACCTCAAACGCCCTAATGCGAAGGAGCATGCTTTTCAGATGCTGAGCCGGAATGGATTTGAAGTGTTCACCCCGATGAAAATCGAGACCAGGAATGTGGGTGGCAAGAGAGTGAGATTGGTGCTGCCATATATTAATGACATGCTGTTTGTCCATTCTCAGAAGAATGTCTTGGATGAAATCATTGCTAAGACTCCTACTCTTCAATACAGATACGTCACTGGCAGAAAATATTGCGAGCCTCTGACAATCAGGGATGAGGACATGGAGAAGTTCATCGCTGCTGTGAAGTCTTCGGATAAGCCTAGGTATTACCTGCCTCAGGAAATAACTTCCGGAATGCGTGGACGGTGGATCCGGATTATCGACGGGCCTATGGCTGGCTATGAGGGGCAACTGCTCTCGGTAAAGGGTTCTCGAAAGAAACGTCTCATCGTCGAAATTCCGGGCTGCATTGCTGTCGCCGTTGAAATAACTTCGGACTGCATCGAGGTGGTCAATGAATAAATATAAAAAAGAGGGCACCGTTCCAAGCGATGCCCCCTCTTGAAGAAATATTTGTTTGGTTATAGAAGGTTCTTGATTATTTATATTCCTTATCCCGTTATATGCAGGTTATAGGCTAATTATTTAGGCTCTTTGCTTTGGCGATCAGCTCCAGCAACTGTTTACGATACCCATGCGGATCTTTTCCCTGACCGGCCTTGACCAGTTCGGTTGCCATGTTGAAGCTGGCTTTGCCTTTGTATTCGGAATTTCTAAGCAGCATCGCATATGCGGCCACGCCAGCAGCAAATGAGAGATTCTCGGACAGCTGATCAGAACTTTGAGTCATTACGTCGTTGGACAGGGCAATGCTCTGGGAGCCTATGCTTTCCTTGTAGCGAAAATCGAACTTTGCCACAGATTTGCCGGCTTCGAACGCCTTTCCCGGAATGATTTCGTAAAGCGCTGTAATGGTCTGGCCTGCACCGATTTCTCCCGCATCCTTGTCATCGTTCTCGAAGTCGTCATTCTCGAGCTTCCGGTTCTCGTAGCCGATTAGCCTGTAAGCCTCTACCATATCCTTGTCGAAGGTGACCTGGCATTTCGAGTCGTTAGCAACTGAGTAGAACTTCGAGCGTTCGTTCACGAAGACCTTAGTCATCTCTCCCTCTGAGTCAATATATTCATAGGTTCCATTACCCCAGTTCGACACCGTCTCCATCATAGAGTCGTTCAGGTTACCACGCCCGAATCCGCAGCATGTCAGATAGATGCCTTCCTTTGCGTAGTCTTGAACCATTTCCTTCAGTTCGTCAGTATCGGTCACTCCCACATTGAAGTCTCCATCCGTACCCATTATGACTCTGTTGTTTCCGCCTTTCTTGAAATTAGCCATAGCCTCCTCGTACGCCATCTTCATTCCAGCTCCGCCGGAAGTAGATCCGTATGCGCTCAGCTTCTTGATAGCTTTCTTTATGGTAGAAGCTTCGCTGACTGGTGTGGATTCCAGAAGTTTTTCCACGCCGCCAGCATAAGTCACTATAGAGATGCGATCGGTCGGACGCAGATAGTCCACAAGGGTCATGAGGGAATTTTTCAGGAGCGGAAGCTTATCGTCAGAATCCATAGAGCCGGAGACATCGATGAGGAAAACAAAATTGGCCTGCGGAACCTCACTCTCGGGAACAGACTTTCCCTTGATGCCCAAGCGCATCAGGTAGTGCTCGCTGTTCCATGGGCAAACGCCTGTCTCTGAGTTAATGGCGACGGTTTTGCCATCTGCCGGATCCGGATAGTCAAAGGTGAAATAGTTCAGGAACTCTTCTGTGCGGACAGAGTTTTTGTCCGGTAGCATACCATCTGCAAGGTAGCGGCGCATGTTTGCGTAGGATGCTCCGTCGGCATCGACCGAGAACGTGGACACGTTCTCATCTGCCGTCTTGACGAAAGTGTTCTCTACGATTTGGTCATATTTATCGCCTCCAGACTCGGGATAATCGATGTTTCCATTCATCCCATAATAGCCATAATAGCTGTCAGAAAGCGAACTGTCGGATTGCACAGAGCAGGAGCTGAGAAATGAGCCGACGATGGTCAGCAGGCTTGGGATAAGCACAAAAGCAATCGAGCGTTTCATGATTGAATTAGATTAAAGTTATGTGTTGTCATAAATCAATGATTCGTTAAAAATTTAACAATTATATAATATTCAATTACTTACATATACAATAGCCCGTTTCCGGGTAGCTTAACAGCACCTCGCGGGCGGCATAGAACAAAGCCGAAAAAAGTGTTAAGATTGGGCGAAAATAATGCTTGAAAAATTAGGATAAGTGCCTGATTTTCAGTAACTTAGAAGTAACAACAAATCCAGTTGCTTTTATGAAAATCAAGACACTTACCCAGCTCAGAGAGATGATTGCGT
>JALCSU010000043.1 GCA_022653735.1 Bacteroidales bacterium | reverse complement strand
AGGGTGTCCTCTTTCAGCGAGATGCGTCAGGTCGAGGCAGATCACCGCTTCTACGTGGGCGGGAGCGCTTCCGGCAAGTCCTCTGAACATTCTGGAGTGACTGTCCCCGTTCATGCGGATAAGTCCCAGATATGATAAAATATGTTCCAGAGATGACCTCCGTGGTCATCGAGGAGATACCCGATAGAGTTACCTTGGCAGTTGACATAAGCAATTGCCAAGGTAATTGCGAAGGGTGCCATTCTCCTTTCCTGCGGATGGATGTCGGTGAAGAATTGACGAAAGAGGTCATCGACTCTCTCATCGAGAATAATTACGGAGTGAACTGCTTCCTGTTCTTGGGAGAGGGCAATGATTTGAAGGCGCTTCTTGGGCTTGCCGAGCACGTTCGTTCAATTGGTCTGAAAGTAGCACTTTATTCCGGTCGCCAAGAGGTTGAGGACGAAATATACCGCGCATTCGACTATGTCAAAGTTGGTCCTTACATGGCGAAGTTCGGCCCTCTCAATGAGAGCACTACGAATCAGCGTCTATACAGTATTTCTCACGAGGGCGAGTCTTTCACTAAGACAGACATCACTTCCCGTTTCTGGCATCGCGGCATAGACCCGAACGCTAGTCATTAGCCTCGGCGCCGCAGTGGAATTCCGGGTTTATGGCACCAGTGAAATTCCTTTTGAGAAAACAATAATTCTATATATTAATATAATATATTCATATAGAAAGGTTTGCTATTGCTGATGGAAGAGATTTCCATCGGCAATTAATTTTGCATCAGGAGGTGAAAAAAGTATCTTTGCAAGGAGAAAATTTGAATGTCATGAAAAGTTTCGTCAAAATATTCATTGTCGTTGCTGCCGTCTGTGCGGCGGTCTCTTGTAAAAATTCAGGCAAGTCGCTGCTGCCGAACGTTGCGGGAAAAGCAGGAGAAGTGCTGGTGGTGCTTGAAAAGGGCTATTGGGACACTGGCCTGGGTAACGATGTCAGGGATGTGCTGGCAAGGCCTTGCGAGTACCTGCCTCAAAGGGAACCTCTGTACTCGCTGGTCGATATCTCTCCAGGCACTTTCACAGACATGTTCAAATACCATAGGAACATATTGATATTCAATATAGACCCTTCGGTGCAGAAACAGGGTATCGTTTACCGCAACGATGTCTGGGCTCATCCGCAGTGCGTCATCCAGGTGAACGCTTCAAATGCCGATTCAGCCGCTGTCGTGTTCTCTGAAAACGGAGAAATCATAACCAGCACACTGGAGCAGGCCGAGCGTAATAGAATCATCGCCAATAACATACAGTACGAAGAAAAAGAGCTCTGCCCTGAGGTTGAACAGATGGTCGGTGGAAAGCTGCATTTCCCTTATGGCTATGAGCTCAAGAAGAAAACGAGCAATTTCCTCTGGTTTGAAGATGAGAGGCAGTATACCCTGCAAGGCATATTCGTTTATAAATATCCCGTGGATCCGGAAGATACCACTGTCTTCAACGTGAAGAACATAGTGGCTAAGAGGAACGAATTTCTCAAAGAGAACGTGCCAGGAATGTTTGATAACACGTACATGACTACCAGCGAATACATCACCCCTGGCGTCAAGTACCTGAAATATCACGGGATGGAGTTCGTGGAGACCAGGGGACTCTGGGAAGTTTTCAATGATTATATGGGCGGGCCGTTCGTCTCGCATTCTTTCTACAGCCAGGATGGGAAAGAAATCATAGTCTTAGAGGCTTGGGTCTATGCTGCTAAGTACGATAAGCGACAATACCTTCGTCAGACAGAGTCAATATTGTATTCTTTCTCATGGAATAAAGTTGCCGAAAAATAATTTTGCAGCGTCAAAAATAATCCATATATTTGCAACCCAATTGTGTCAGCCACAGTTTCGGGATTTTGGTGGGTTCGTATAACGGTTAGTACTCGGGATTTTCATTCCCGCAATAGGAGTTCGATTCTCCTACCCACTACTAAAAATATTAAAAAATTTTGAAATGGCTAATCACGCATCAGCAAAGAAAGCCGATCGTCAGAACGAGAGGCGAAACTTGCATAATAAGTATTATGCAAAGACAACGAGAAACGCCATCCGCGACATCAGGAAAATGACTGATAAGAAAGCTGCGGAAGAGGGCGCGCCAAAGGTTTACGCAATGATAGACAAACTCGCGAAGATTGGGGTAATTCACAAGAACAAGGCTTCAAACCTCAAGAGTGGGATTGCCGTCTATATCAATAAACTCAGCTAAAAAATTTAAGGCAGCCTTCCCGAAGACTGCCTTTTTAATCAACATCGGGATGTAGCGCAGTTGGCTAGCGCACTACGTTCGGGACGTAGGGGTCGTCCGTTCGAGTCGGATCATCCCGACAGAGGCCTGGGAATCGGAATGGTTCTCAGGCTTTTCAGTTAGAAAGGGTGCTCTCGAAGAAGCGGAGGATGATTTCTCCGGTGTCGATGTCTTTGTCGTGCCAGCAATGAGTTCCCCCATCCACTTCGTACAGCACCACCTCTTTGCCGGAAGGCGATCCGTCGTATGTGGTGATGGTGATTTTGCGAGCAGGGTCGGACAGGGATGGGATTGACTCAGAGGACATCGTAGTGCATCTGTTGTTTGCTGCGATGGCAGCCACGGCTAGAGGGACTGGAATATATGGCCCCCATCCGCCTGTGTTCTCATGGTCTCCTGTCCACATGGAAGTATGGTCATTGTTGCCGTGGATTTCGAGTAGGCTCACCGGTTTCGTCAGTTTATTCTTGTAGGCATATTCGAATGTGAGTCCTGCAACTGAGGCGTATGCCTTGAAGAGGTCAGGCTTCGTGTAAATGATCTGGTAGCAGAGATCGCCGCCATTTGACATGCCCGTGAGAAATACGTTTTCCCTGCTGAGGTTGAAGCGCTTGCACACTTCTTTCAATAGTGCGGCCAAGAATTTCTCTTCGTGACGATCCATGTTGGACTGGGAAGGATAGGCTACGAACCAGCCTAGCTTACCTTTTACGTCTGGTGATCCCATAGGGTAGCAGACCGCGAATCCGTGACGTTCGGCAGCGGCGTTCAGGTTCTCCCGCCAGGACTTCTTCGCCCCATAGCCGTGAGTATAAACTATCAGAGGAGCATCTGCCTTGGCTGATTGCGGAATGTACATGCAATATGTCCTCACGGAGCCTTTGTATTTCATCTCGTATGTCTCTTGGGCAGATGCCATCGAGCATGCCGCCACCAGAAGCAATAATGTTGTTATTATGATGTGTTTCATGCTTAAAGTTAGCAATATTTTAAAGATATTGATCGAAGAGATAGGGCAAAAGTAATTTTTTGCTTATTTTTGGGTTGATGAATGATGATGTAATTCAAATACTAGTGACGGTCGGAATCTTGCTGCTTGGAATTCTGCAGCCCCTGATTTCGAAGTTGGTGAAGAAGGCTGGCCTGAATGTGCCGGATAGCATGCCGGAAATCCCTGATGAGGAATTCATGAGTGAGGAGGAGAATGACGGCGAGGAAAATTCTGTGCCGGCTGTAAATGCGCCAATGCCTGCAATGGATGTGCCTGGGGTGCCTGAACAAGCAAAAGCGGAATCTGGAGCTAGGCAGTCAGTGAAGGAATCATCATCGAATGAGGCTCGGAAGAGGCGGGAGCTGCTGGACAAGCGGAAGCTGATAATATATTCAGAAATCATGAAGCCGAAGTTCGATGAGTTTTAGGCGGGTAAGGAATTTGAATTAATTTTTACTATATTTGCTAAACACAACAAACAGGGTTCCATCAACTGATGGGGCTCCGTTTTGATTTTCACATAAAGACTAAAATTGAAAGTTATGGCGGATATTCATTACATGACCCAGGAAGGCCTGGATAACCTGAAGAAAGAACTGGCGGATGCTCTGGCTCAGCGTCCAGTCATTTCTGCTGCAATAGCGGAGGCTAGAGAGAAAGGCGATCTCTCAGAGAACGCCGAATATGACGCTGCTCGTGACGCTCAAGGACTGCTTGAGGTCAAGATTGCCAGGCTAAAGGACCTGGTAGCTAACGCAAAGGTCATAGACGAGTCCAAGGTGGGCACTGATAAGGTCCAGCTGATGAACAAAGTTAAGGTCATGAACATGGCCTTGAACAAAGAGATGACATTCACGATAGTTGGAGAGACCGAAGCGGACTTCTCCCAAGGGAAGCTGGCAGCCACGACTCCTATCGCGAAAGCCCTTCTGGGGCACTCGAAAGGGGACATCGTTGAGGCTCAGGTTCCTTCCGGGGTGATGAAATTCAAGATATTGGACATTTCACTTTAAAGAATATGGCAACTATTTTCACTAAAATCGCGAAAGGAGAAATTCCTTCTTACAAGGTTGCGGAAAACGAAGATTTCTACGCCTTCCTGGACATCGCCCCTCTCGCAAAAGGGCATACTCTCGTCATCCCGAAACACGTTGAGGATGACTACATCTTCCATCTTGATGACAAGACTTACGAGGGGCTCTGGAAATTTGCCAAGAAGGTAGCTACTGCCATCAGAGCCGCTATTCCTTGCAAGAGGGTTGGCGTGGCAGTGCTAGGAATGGAAGTGCCTCACACTCATGTTCACTTAGTTCCGCTTCAGACCGAGGGAGACCTTAATTTCAAGAAGGAGAAGCTGAAACTCTCCGAGGACGAATTCAAGGAAATAGCGAATTCTATATTCAATGAATATGAAAAATTGTAGTTTCCTCCTGATGGCGGGAGCCATCGCCATGCTTTCGTCTTGCTCCCAGAAGGCCAGCATCAATGGCACCCTGACAGGTGCGAAGGATGCCGAGGTCGTAGTCAAGGAACTGAATGGAGCTTCGACGACAGTGCTGGACACAGTGAAGACGAATGCCAATGGAGCATATTCATATAAAATGAATATTCTGAAGGGGCAGCCAGAATTCATCTACCTTTATAAGGGAGACACGAAAATAGCGTCCCTATTGCTCTCGAACGGAGATAAGGTGAGGGTGGTCTCGGACACTCTTGGCAACTATTCGGTTGAAGGTTCTGAGGAAAGCGTCAAATTGCAGCAGGTAGAGAAGGATTTTGCTTCTTTCATGAAAAGCTTCTCGGAAGCGGCTGAGCGGGGGGATAACAAGGCTCTGTCTCAGCAATATGTTGACTATTACCGCTCAAGGGTTAAATATATTATGGGTAACCCTAAGTCGCTGACTAGTATCCCGGTGCTTTACCAGAAAATCAACGATAATTTCCCTGTTTTCAGTCAGCAGACGGATGCAATTCATTTCAGGAATGTCTATGACTCTCTAAAGACTTTGTATCCGAACTCAAAGTATGTCGCTGCGCTAGGGGAGGAAGCGAAACGTAGGGAGAATTTGCTCAGCCTGGGGGTCAGAATGGAGAATGTGAAGGAGATGGCTTTTCCAGATTTGGACTTGCCTTCGATTGATGGAACGAAGAAAAAGCTTAGCGAAGTCCAGGGCAAAATCATAATGGTGTATTTCTGGCAAGCTGCTGATGCCGCTCAGAAGATGTTCAATAAGGACGTGCTGATTCCTGTTTACAAAGAATATCATCCTAAAGGCTTGGAAATATATTCAGTTTCTCTGGATACCGACAAAGGCACTTGGGCCAGCGTTGTGAAATCTCAGGAATTGCCTTGGATAAATGTATGCGATGGCTTGGGTGCTGGTTCTCAAGGTGCCGTGCTTTACAATGTTGGCAGACAGCTTCCTGTTGCATATTTAATCATAGATGGAGAACTCAGCGATGAGGTCGTTCGAGGAAAGGATGACTTACAGCGCGTGCTGAACGCTAATTTAAGATAGCAGAATGGAAAGAAGAACGAGGGTAAGATTCGCCCCATCGCCAACTGGGCCGCTTCACATGGGCGGAGTCCGCACGGCGCTTTATAATTACCTTTACGCAAAGCGTAATGGCGGGGACTTCATATTAAGAATAGAAGACACTGACTCCCACAGATTCGTGGCAGGTGCGGAGAAATACATAATCGACTCTCTAAAGTGGTGTGGCATCTTTCCGGACGAAGGCGTGGATGAGAATGGAAACGTGGTTGAGGTGCCCTCTGCGAAGCATCCCCATGCCCCGTATCGACAGAGCCAGAGAAAAGGAATATACCGGAAATATGCTGAAGAGCTGGTCGAGAAAGGTTATGCCTACTATGCTTTCGATTCTTCTGAATCTTTGGAGAAGGCTCGCTCAGATGCCGAGGCGAAAGGGCAGACGTTCATTTACAATCAGGTTACGAGGATGCAGATGCGCAATTCCCTCACTCTGCCGGAAGATGAAGTCCGCAAATTGCTCGAGGAGACAACCGATTGGACTGTACGCTTCAAGATGCCTTCAGACACCATCGTAAAGATGGATGACCTGATTCGTGGGCATATAGAGGTTAATACTGACACTCTTGACGATAAAGTTCTTTGGAAAAGAGCCGATGAACTGCCGACATACCATTTGGCCAATATCGTGGATGATCATTTGATGGAGATCACCGAAGTCATTCGCGGTGAGGAATGGCTCCCATCCTTGCCTTTGCATTACATGCTTTACAAGGCGTTCGGCTGGGAAGAAGCTATGCCGAGGTTCGCGCATCTGTCATTGCTGCTCAAGCCTGATGGAAAGGGCAAGCTGAGCAAGAGGGATGGGGACAAAATGGGTTTCCCCGTATTTCCGCTGAAATGGGTGAATTCCGAGGGCGAAGAGTACAGAGGTTACCGCGAGGACGGCTATTTCCCAGAGGCTTTCGTGAACATGCTGGCTTTTCTCGGCTGGAACCCAGGAACAGATCAGGAAATATTCAGCCTGGATGAGCTAGTGCAGGCTTTCTCCCTTGACAGGATAGTAAAATCTGGAGCGAGGTTCAATCCAGAGAAGGCTCACTGGTACAACAGGGAATATCTCAGGATGAAGTCCGATGAAGCTCTCACTGAACTGCTGACTCCTATCCTGGAAGAGCATAATGTCAATGTAGTGGATTGCCCTAAGTGCGCCCTCACTGCGGGTGCCGAATTTAATCCTTTCGGTGGCGACTTAGAAAAGCACATATTCACGAAAGAATATGTCAAGAGCGTCATCTCCTTTACGAAGGAGAGGGCTACGTTCGTGAAAGATTTCTGGACTGTGGCCTCTTACCTTTTCGTGGCCCCGGAAGATTTCGCTACATTCGGAGTCAAGGCTGGAGCGGCTATCGCTCAGGGACCGGCAGATCCCAGAGCCAAAGTTTATGACGATGCCGCCACGGCTCCATTCCTTGCAAAGGACGTGGACAAATTCTGGAAGCCGGAGGTTGCGGAACAAGTGAGCAAGGTCGCCGATTTCGTAAAAGAATATGCTGGCGACTGGACCGTCGAAGCTTTCGAGGCGGCTCTGGAAGCCTTCATCAAGGGCAACGAGTGGCCTATGGGCAAAGTGATGAATGCGACCAGGCTTGCTCTTGCTGGCTCGGCCAGCGGCCTGGGAATAGCTGACATCATTGTCCGCATCGGGCGCAAAGATACTCTTAGACGCATCGCCTACTCTAGACAACGTCTAGGGTAGGGGATTATTCATCTTCTTGTCCTTTCTTGACTTGACGCTTGATGGCTGGAATGTTTTCCAGTTCGCCGAGGCTCTCGCCAGGCTCCTTTATCAGAACCGGCTTCTTGTCTTTGTCGAAGTGGTATCTCTTGACGTTACCATCCGAGTTATAGCCAATAACGTTCACTGATGAATTCCATCCGGAATATCTATTATCATCTGCGTTTCTGCAGAACGATTTCTCGTATTTGAAATTCTTGTCAATCTGAATCAGGTTGCCAAGGTTTCTGTTGTTGATTCGCTTCAAGTCATTAGTCCTGAAGCCTGTCGCAATGGCCGTGATTTTTACTTTATCGCCAATTTCCGGGTCATCTATCCAGACGAGCCCTGTCTTGAAAATATTCGCATTCCCAGTGAATTCTGCGATCTTAGCATTTATCTCTGCCAGGTCGTCCATCTTCAGGCCATGCTCGTTTCGTCCGCTTGTGATGTTCACTAGCAAGTTCTGAGCTGTCTTTAAGTCAAAATCGTTCAGTAGCGGGGACTGAAGCGCGCCTTTAACGGCATCCTCTATCCTGTTGTCGCCAGAGCCTTCTCCACAACCCATCAGTGCCATGCCGCTGTCTCTCATCATGGTCTTGATGTCCTCGAAATCGACGTTTATGTAGCCTGGCTGGCTGATGATTTCCGTGATGCCTCGAACAGCCGTGGCCAGCACCTCATCGGCCTTAGGGAATGCCTCGTGAATCAGATGATCCCCGAAGAAGTCGTACAGCTTCTCGTTATTTATGATCAGCAGGCTGTCTACGTTCTTGGCCAGCTCGTTTATGCCGTCTATTGCTCTGGAAAGCGCCTTCGGTCCTTCGTTCTCGAAAGGAATCGTGACTACCGCCACTGTCAGTATGCCTTCGTCCTTTGCCATTTTAGCTATGATAGGAGAGGCTCCTGTTCCGGTGCCTCCACCCATCCCAGCAGTAATGAAGAGCATCTGTGTCCCAGAGCCAAGAACGATTTTCTCTATTTCGTCGGAGGCTTCGATTGCAGCATCCCTGCCCTTAGCCGGATCAGTGCCGGCTCCAAGCGAGTCCCTCCCAATATGAATTTTCACCGGCACCGGACTTTCTTTAAGGGACACGCTGTCGGTATTGCAGACGATGAAGCTGCAGCCCTGTACATTCTCCCTGTACATGTAATTTACGGCATTGCAACCGCCGCCGCCAACCCCTATTACCTTTATCATGGACTCTGCAGGCGTCCAATTATCTGGTCGAATGTCCAGATTATCTATAATGTCTCCCATATTCGTTAAACTTCTTCTTCATTAATGTCGTCGTAAATAGAGCCAGCCACATCCCCAACTTTCTGAGTTAGCTTTTTGAACCACTGGAAATGCATCTTCTTTTCCTTTCTCTGGGCCACCTCTCGTGCTTTTTCAAGTTTCTTCTTCTCCTCATAGGCATCCCTTTCTTCTTTGGAAGGCTTAGAGAACACTGTAGTATCCTCTTCTATTGCATACTCTTGGCCAGAGACGACTGTTTCTTCGATAGTAGGCTCGACCACTTGTGGGGCTTCTACGGCTTCAGTTGTTTCTGGCGCCTCTGAAGGCACTTCTGCCTGGCTAGGAGCATTCCTCTCCGATTTTTCCTGCGCTAGGACTTTCTCCCACCAGTTTGGCTCAGGCGGTTCCTTTATGCAGTTAAGCATGTAATCGTTCTTAGCGGCCAGTATCATTCCGATTGATGCCGAAGCGCTTGTGTCTAGAACCTCAGGGCAGCCTTCATAAGAGAAGTATGGCCTTGGAGGCCCGATTTTAACTGAATATCCCGACATCTCTTTGATGAGGTTGGCGCAGTTCACAAGGTTTGCCCCTCCCCCTGTGACTACGACTCCGGCTTTCAGTTTTTCCTCGCTTGAGAAGCCGCTCTCCTGAATCTCGTACAACAGGGCCTCGATTATTTCTTTCATTCTGGCCGTAATGACCTCAGAAATATATTTCACGGGCACTTCTATGGCGGCCTCATCGTTCTCGTCCAGGATCTGAATCACTTTGTCTCCCAGGGTCGAGAGCTTGCTAGGTATGCAAGCTCCATAAGCTTTCTTTATGTTCTCTGCCAAATCGAAGGATATATTGCATTCGGACTTGATGTCGTTCGTCACCGAATTGCCTCCGAAAGGAATAGCTGCGTAGAAGCGCATTATATTTCCTTTGAATATGGTGACGGAGCTCACGCCAGCACCGATGTCTATCAAAGCCACGCCGTTATCCATCTGATCCTTTTTCAGGACGGCTCTGGCGGTGATGCCTGGAATGAAATATTTCTTAGCGATAGCTATCCCAAGGTTATTGAAGACATTGTCTATGTTGATTGAATATCTCCTGTTCCCGATAAATACTTTGAAATTCCCTTCCAGATGCGCCCCTGTCATGCCTATGACGTCACTTTCCAGCTCGTTGATGTTCTCTTCGGTAGAAAAAGACTGAGCCACCGCTCCGTAGATTACCTCTTTTTTCGAGTCGCTGAGCGGGTAAGATTCCAGCGCCATTGACTTAATGGCATTCACCTCGGATTCGCTGATCTGCGAGTCCTCCTCAGTGCGATCCGTTCTGGCCGATGCTGTCTCCTGCCGCACGAAATAGCGCGGAAGTCCCACGACAGCTTGCAGTATTTTGATGCCAAGCTCGTCCTGGGCATCATCTATTGCCATTTTTAGGCACTTCTCCACCTTGCCTGGATTCAGCACGTAAGAGTTCCTCATGCCTTCCGACGTGGTTTCCTTGTAGTAAACGACTTGGACATCTTCTCCGCTGATTTTAGCTATCGTCAGCGCGATTTTCGAAGTTCCCAGATCGACCGATGCAATGTACCTATCTTCCATATTTATTTAATATTTTCTCTGCAAATTATTTGCTTTCTGAATTTTACGTTAACTGTCTTGTAATGCCCCCTGGCTGGGACTATGGCTGTATAGTACTTCCGTATCCTGCTGAATTTAACATCAATGTCATCTGGCTTTCCGAATATGAATTGCTCGCTCCCTTGGCTAGGTGTCATTACCAAATTTCCTCCTCCATCCACAGTTATCTTCGAGAATGCATATTTCCAGTCTGGACTGCTCTGGATGTATTCTGCTAAGTCTATCACCTTTGCCAGCCACGCTTTCTCCTTATCTGTTTTCGGCTCGCCTTTATAGCCAGACGTAAATTCCAGAGGGATGTTCCCGCTGATAGTCGGCACGTCCAGGGCGTAATTGCTCTGAAGAGGGAAAAGGAAACCCATCTCGTCTGAGTAGAATCCTAAATCGCCTTTCTGGAACCTTACCACAGGAGTCCTCTGCCAAACTTTCACGTTCAGCATGCCGTCTGGCGTGGTGTAGGCATCGGTTTTCGATATGGCGCTTTTCTGATTCAGAACATTCTCTATTCTATCAAGATCCAGGCTGTCCAGACGCTTTCCAAGATAAGTGCCATAGTCTTTCTGCAGGTAGGATTCTATGTCTTCCTTGGTCACGAAGCGATAATCGCCAACGAACTCCACGTTCACCCCGATGCAGGCAAGCTGCAAGCGCTTGTTCTCGTTGTGCTTGAATATCACAACGATCAGCAATGCCAGCAGCGCCACAATAGCAAGCGACAGCGTTATCTTGAGTCCTTTTTTCATTTCTTCAGTCTGTCTTCCAGCATTTGGGTTATCGGCTCGATGAACCTGTCAATGTTGCCAGCTCCGAATGTAGCCAGCACGTCAATTGGCTCGTTAGCAAGGTAGTCCATAAGCTCTTCTTTGGTGATGAGCACTTTCTCCGGAGCTGTCACCTTGTCGTAAATCAGCTTGGAGGTCACGCCAGGGATAGGTTCCTCTCTTGCAGGATAAATGTCCAGAAGGATTAGCTTGTCAACTGCGCTAAGCGCTTGGGCGAAATCGTCTGCGAAATCCCTGGTTCTGGTGTAAAGGTGAGGCTGGAATATGGCTGTCAGCTTCCTGCCGGGGAATATTCCCCTTATGGAAGAAATCGCTGAAGCCAATTCTTTCGGGTGATGAGCATAGTCATCAATATATACAATCTCTGATGTGTTAATATGTTCATCCAGCCTTCTGCGGACACCCTGGAATGAGCCTATCGCTTTCCTGATTGCATTAGGATTTACCCCGTGAGTCAGGCAGGCAGCCGCTGCGGCCACGCTGTTCTCTACGTTTATCCAGCCTGGAACGCCAACCCTGATGCCAGTCAGTACTCCTTTAGGGTAAACTAAGTCGAAGACATAGTGTCCGAAAGCATCAGGACTGATGTTTTTCGCATAAAAGTCCGAGGCAGCATCGTCGTAGCTGTAGCGCAAGATTTTCGCCTTTGTGTCTGCGGAGGTGATGTCCAGTCCCTGTTTCACGATTACCGTGCGTCTTACTTGCGAGGCAAAAGCCTTGAAAGCCTTGATGTATTCGGCAAGAGTGCCGTAAATGTCCAGATGATCTGCGTCCATTGCCGTAATCACTGCTATTGCAGGGTGCAGCTGCAAGAAAGAGCGATCGAACTCGTCGGCCTCTGCCACGAATGTTGGAGTGTGGCTCGTTAGCAAGTTCGTGCCGTAATTCTTGGATATTCCGCCAAGGAAGGCCGAGCAGCCCTCGCCACTTTCTTGAAGAATGTGCGCAATGAGCGTGCTGGTGGTGGTTTTCCCGTGAGTGCCTGCAACCGCCAGGCATGTCTGCCCTTCTGAGAGCTCACCCAGCATCCTTGAACGCTTGATTAGCGTGTAGCCGTGTTCTTTCACGAACTGGAACTCTTTCAGCGTCTGGGGAATTGCTGGCGTGTAAACCACTAGCGTGGAAGCCATGTCCTTAGGAATATAATCTGGGTCATCGGCGTAATGAATCTCTATGCCCTCTTTCTCCAGCTCGTGAGTCAGTTCCGAGGGTGTCTTATCATAACCTGCCACAGGATATCCCTTGAATTTATAATATCTTGCAATGGCGCTCATGCCAATGCCGCCAATGCCAAGGAAATATATTTTTGAATACTTCATATTATTGAATAAATCTCATCTGCTATTTTCTGCGCTGCGTCTGGAAGCGCCATCTTTCCCGCATTTTCCTCCAATTCGTGAATCTTCGCCGGCTCTTTCAGCAGGTTGAGGGCGGCATGAATCATCTTCTCCGGTGCATCGGAGTCCTTTACGATGAGCGCAGCGTTTTTATTCACGAGCGCCATGGCGTTATGCGTCTGGTGGTCTTCAGCTACGTTAGGAGAAGGCACGAATATCACGGCTTTGTGAGCTGCGCAAAGCTCCGAAACCGAGCTGGCCCCTGAACGAGAAATCACGATGTCTGCCGCAGCGTAGGCCAGATCCATCTTGCCAATGAAGTCGGAATAATGAATATTCCTTAGGTTCTCTCCGCCAAGGCCTTTCTCTTTCGCTTCCTTCATGAACTCATCTATTCCGGTCTTGTAGTATTTCCCGCACTGCCAGAGAATGTCCACGTTTTCCAGCCCTTTACATCCTTCCTCGATGAATTCCCTCATGCAGTGGTTGAACCTGGCGCTGCCCAGGCTGCCGCCAACTATGAATATGTGCTTGTTGGCTGGGTCCAAGCCATATTCTTTAATCCCTTCTGCTTTCATTTCAGGCGTGCAAGGCACGAAGACACTCCTGATAGGGTTGCCAGTCTTCACGATTTTCTCAGCTGGGAAGAACCTCTCCATTCCGTCGTAGGCCACGCAAATCTTTTGAACTTTCGGGCCTAGCTTCTTGTTCGTGAGCCCAGCGAAACCGTTCTGTTCCTGAATGAGCGAAGGAATCCCGAGTTTCGTGGCTGCCCAGAGCAGGGGAGCGCTGGCATAACCACCCACTCCCACGGCCACGTCCGGCTTGAACTCCCGAATTATCTTCTTCGCTTTATTGTTGCTCGCAAGCACCTTGAACGGTACTTGGAGGTCATTTATTATATTCTTAAAATTCAGTTTCCTCTGCAGGCCGACGATTGGCAGCCCGACTATCTTGTAACCAGCCGCCGGCACCTTCTCCATCTCCATTTTCCCTTTTGCGCCAACGAAAAGAATTTCCGTAGCTGGATTCAATTCCTTAAGTTTGTTTGCGATAGACACGGCCGGGAAAATGTGCCCCCCTGTGCCTCCTCCGCTTATTATGACCCTCAACGCTTTATATTCCATGACAGCCTCCTAGTTTTGAATATCATCGAAATTTGAAAGTTCATCTGCTTCTTCCTGTATGTCATTGTCCAGAGACTCACACTCCGAGACGCTATCTCTTACGTTATCGTGTTCCACGAGAGGAGCAGCCTTAGCCGACTCCTTGTCGATTTTCCTCTTTGCCATTCGGCTTATAGATAAAATGATGCCGAACGCTATGCTGAACATCAGGAATGACGAGTTGCCGTGGCTGATCATAGGCAGCGTCTGGCCGGTGTGCGGCCCAAGGTCGCAGTTCACCATTATGTGCAGCATTGCCTGAACCGAGATTAGGAACACCAGTCCTGCCACGCAAGTTTTGGCGAACTGATTGTCGCAGTTCTTCACTATGATCGAACCTCTTGCCATCAGGCTTACGTACAGAATTATTACGAATATGCTGCCTAGCAAGCCATATTCTTCAACGATGAAACTGAACATGTAGTCCTCGAACATGATAGGCGTGACGTACCTCTGCGTGCTTCGTCCGGGTCCTTTGCCTATCAGGCCGCCCTGATGAATCGCTAATTTGGCGCTCACCGGCTGCATGCTCTCGTCCAGAGCTTCCTGGAATTTCTCGCTTCCGCGAGGTTCGGTCCTCAGTATCTCGAAAGTGTCCTCTCTGTCATTTCCTTTAATTCTGTTCAGGGCAGTTTCAAGGTGAGGGAAGGGTTTCTGGTCGGCGGGTTTATCGGAAATCTGGTTTATGCCTATGCATCCGAATAGTATTCCTATGGCGATGATGATAGGAAGGATGAGTTCCCTGATGCTGATGCCTCCGATGAGGATGGTGAAGAACATCAGAACGCCAATCAGGAGCGTGCTGGAAAGGCTTCCGACCATGATCAGGACGCACACGATGAACATAGGGATGTAGATATATCCGAGTTTTTTCGCAATAGGCTTCCCTAAGATGGGGTATTTCTTTGCCAGGATGTTCGCAATCATGAACTTATCCTTGACATAGGCGTTCACTGCCCATGACAAGTACATCACCATCCCTATTTTCGTCACTTCGAAGACATGTATCTGGATGCCGCCTACTTTCACGATTCGCCAGGCATGGTTGATGAATTCCGGCTTGAAAGGCCCCACTTGCTTCTTGAAAGCTAGAATCAGCAATAGGAACAGGCAGAACATGAAGCCTAGCTGCGATATTACCCTGTAAAAGCCAATGGACTTGATGTTATAGCAGATAATTATGAGAACCAGACCGGCCAGGGTGATGGCCATCTGCTCCCCGACGATTGCCATCCTGGTCGTCCCTTGCTGCAGCGCTAGCTGCGTGGTGGACGAGAATATTGCCACGATGGAAATCATCATCAGCAGCAGGACAATCATCCATACTACCTTATCCCCTTCGAAGTTCTCTGCGAAGGTCCAAAGACTACTTTTTTTCTTCGTTCTCTCTGCCATGAATGAATATGTTATATTCCTAAAGCCTCCTTACCGCTTCTTTGAATTTCTCGCCTCTCTCTTCCATGTTGTGAAAAAGGTCAAAGCTGGCGCAGCAAGGGCTTAGCAGCACTACGTCCCCAGCCTTGGCGAATTTAGAAGCCTCTTTAACTGCATCTTCGGCGCTGCGAGTCTCCACCATGTTTTCCTTACCCACGATGTCTTCGAACGCCTCGTGGAATTTGTGGTTGTCTATTCCAAGGCAGACAATTGCCTTAACCTTTTCTTTCACGAGTGGTTTCAGAACCTCATAGTCGTTGCCTTTGTCCTTGCCCCCGCAAATCCACACGACCGGTCTGGTCTGGCACTCCAAGGCATACCATGCAGCATCCACGTTCGTCGCCTTGGAGTCATTGATGTAGAGCACGTCTTTAATCGTCTGCACAGGTTCCAAGCGATGCTCGATCGGCTTGAAAGTAGCGAATGCCTCGCGGATTACCCTGTTGTCTATTCCAGAAGCTTTTGCAGCCAAGGCTGCAGCCATGGAATTGTAAATGTTATGTTTGCCGCTCAGGGACAGTTCTTTGAGGTAGATGTCGCACTCTTCTTCCTCATACCTGGCGACTATCTTGTCTCCTTTCAGGAATGCTCCCTGAGACACTTCCTTCTTTTGCGAGAACGGCAGCATCTTGGCCGTGATGATGATCTTGTTCAAGTGCCCGACTGTAATTTCATCATCGGAATCGAAGATGAAGCAGTCCTCCGAGCTAAGGTTCCTCGTGATGCGGAATTTGGCCTTCACGTAGTTCTCCAGATCGTAGTCGTAGCGGTCCAGATGATCTGGCGTTATGTTAGTTATTATTGCGATGTCGGGATGGAAATCGTAGCAGTTGTCCAGTTGGAAGCTGCTGATTTCCAACACATAATAGTCAAAGTGCTCGGTCGCTACCTGGTATGCATAGCTCTTGCCGATGTTGCCGCCTAGGCCGACGTTAAGCCCGGCGTTCTTCAGCAGGTAATATATTAATGAAGTCGTGGTAGTCTTGCCGTTGCTTCCGGTCACGCAGATCTTTTTCGCAGTGTCGTAACGGCCTGCGAACTCTATTTCAGAGATTATATGGATGCCCTTTTGCTCGATCTTCTTCACCATCGGGGCATCGTTCGGGATGCCAGGACTCTTCACTACCTCGTCGGCATTCAAGATTTTGTCCTCGCTATGGCCTCCCTGCTCGAAAGGAATGTCCCATTTCTTCAAGTCATCGGCGTAATGGTCGGCTATCTTGCCATTGTCGGAAAGGAAAACGTCGAATCCTTTCACCTTTGCAAGCACGGCGGAACCGACTCCGCTCTCTCCGCCACCTAAAACGACTATTCTAGACATATTCTATTAATATTTTATATTCATTTTCTTCTCATCGCTAGATCCTGAATCAAGTTCAGGATGACAGCATTATCATGTTTTAGCAGTGCCAGGCATCATCTTATTTTCAGCAATGCCAGCGTGGCGGCGGCAAGGATGATGCCTATCATCCAGAACCGCGTCACTATCTTGGCCTCTGGAACGGCATGCACGGGCTTGCTGATGAGCGCGGGCACCCCCTCCTTCTGATAGTGATGGTGCAGCGGTGTCATTTTGAACACCCTCCGCCCCTCGCCGTATTTCTTCTTCGTGTATTTGAAGTAATATCTCTGGATGATTACTGACAGGGCTTCTACTAGGAATATTCCGCATAGCAGGGGCAGCAGCAGTTCCTTGCGAATCAGCACGGCACTTACCCCCACAATGCCACCTATAGTCAGGCTTCCCGTGTCACCCATGAACACTTGGGCAGGATAAGAATTGTACCACAAGAATCCAAGCAGGGCGCCTACGAATGCAGACATGAACACGGCGATTTCTCCCGCCCCTGGAATATACATTATATTCAAGTAATTGGAATTTAGCAAATTACCGCTTAGCCAAGCCAGAATGCCGATTACCACGCCTACAATAGCGGTAGTCCCCGCTGCAAGGCCATCCAGGCCATCCGTGAGGTTCGTGCCATTAGACAGAGCCGTGATTACTATCACTATCATGAACACGTAGATTGCCCATTTGCAATACCAGCCCCAGCGACCCTTGAACGGTGACAGCCATTTGTAATCGAACTCGTGATCTTTCACGAACGGAATCGTCGTCTTCGTGCTTTTTACGACGTTCTCCATCTTCCACCCCACGTCCTGGGCCACGAGAGTTTCTGAATCCACGTTCAGCGAATGAGTGTTTCCTTGCTCCACGATATTCTGCTCTCCTACCTTCACGGGCACTTTCTCGCGGACCACGATGTCGTTGCTGAAGCACACCGCAAGGCCTACGATGAAGCCGAGGACAATCTGCCCCGCCAGCTTCACTTTCGGGTGCAGGCCTTCTTTGTTATGCTTGTAAACCTTGATGTAATCGTCCGCATAGCCCAAGGCTCCGCACCATAATGTGGTGATGACAAGCAATATGACGTAGATATTCGTAAGGTCGCAGAACAGCAAGACGGGAACTAGCACGGAAATGATGATTATTATTCCGCCCATTGTAGGCGTGCCCTTTTTCTGCATCTGCCCTTCCAGGCCGAGATCCCGTATAGTTTCCCCAATCTGCTTCTTCTGAAGCCATTTTATGATCGACTTCCCAAGGAAGAAAGCCAGCAGCATTGCCGTTACGCTGGACAGAATCGCCCGGAAGGACAGATAGGTGAACAGCCCCTGTCCAGGAATGTCGTACTCTTTAAGCGCTTGGAATAAATGGTATATCATATTACTTGTTTTCTGTGTTTATCTGTGAGAATACCTCGTCCAGAACGTCTCTCTCATCGAAATGACGATGCTCGGTGCCGATTATCTGGTAGGTCTCGTGCCCTTTGCCTGCCAGCAGTATCACTGCCCCCTCAGGAGCCGTCATCACCGCCGTGCGAATGGCTTCTTTTCTGTCTGCTATGAATATGGCCTTTGCTAGTCCCTTAGGGGAGAAACCGGCTTTTATGTCATTCATTATATCCTCTGTCTTCTCGGTGCGGCTGTTGTCTGACGTGACAATAATCCTGTCGGCATATTCTTCGGCGATTTTCGCCATTTCTGGCCTCTTGGTCTTGTCCCTGTCTCCTCCGCAGCCGAACAAGCATATCAGCGTCCTACCCTTATCGATGTCCTTCAGGGTTTTCAGTACGTTCTCAAGTGCATCCGGAGTGTGGGCATAATCTATCACGGCTGTGATGTCATTAGGCCCTTTCCTATTCTCTAGCCTGCCAGTCGCAGGGCCTAGGCCGCTGATTTTCACAAGGGTCTCGTCAGGATTTGCCCCCACGGCAAGAGCGGCGCAATATATTGCCAATATGTTATAGGCATTGTGCTGGCCGATGAGCTTCGTCCAGGCCTCTCTGCCATCGATTCTTAGCAACATGCCCTCCATGCTCTCTTCCATTATCCTGCAAGTGTGGTCTGCCATGCCTTTGCAAGAATATGTCACCACTCTCGCCTTCGTATTCTGCACCATCACCATCCCGTTTTTGTCATCCACGTTTGTGATAGCAACGGCATTCGGCCCCAAGTTGTCGAAGAACAATTTCTTGCATCTTAAGTATTCAGCGAAAGTCTTATGATAATCCAGATGGTCGTGAGTGAGGTTAGAGAATATAGCAACTTTGAATTCCAGCCCTGAGACTCGTTCTTGCTCCAGGCCTATGGAACTGACTTCCATGAAGCAATATTCGCAGCCCTCATTCACCATCTCGTTCATTAAGTAGTTGATAGTGATTGGGTCGGCGGTTGTGTTTTCCGTCTCGGAGCGATGCTTCCCTACGAAATTCGCAATCGTGGACAGCAATCCGCAATTGTAGCCAAGCGACATGAACAGGTTGTAAAGAAGGGTTACGGTAGTCGTTTTCCCATTCGTCCCGGTTATGCCTATAAGAGTGAGCTTGCGAGATGGGTTATCGTAGAAATTCGCTGCCATGATGGCCACGGCATGCCTGGAATTTTCTACTTTCACCAAGGCTATCCCTGCTCCGCCGCTTGCCTTGGCAAGCTGCTCAGCCAGGATGTCTTCATCTTCGTAGGCTATTGCTACTGCGCCCGCCTTGATGGCGGAAGCGATGTAGGTCTGCCCATCGGCATCGTGGCCCTTGACTGCTACGAATAAAGAGCCCGGGGCCGCTTTCCTGGAATCGTTGCAGATGTCCGATATCTCGATGTACCTGTCGCCGGTCACCGAGATTACTCCGCTATCTGCTATGATGTCATTTAATATCATATATTCATTTATTATTTTTCCCATTCCGCTTCTCTACGGCCTTATTGTTGCCGGCCTTTTCTACGGCTTTCTTATCGCTGGCCTTTTTGAATTCCGGCATCTTGCCTGTCTCGTGCAGAACTTCTCCCAAATCGGGATCCATGGTGTAGATCTGATCCACGATTTCTCTTAATGCTGCCGCTGGTAGCACTCCTCCGTACACGCTTCCCCGAATCAAGTAAGATTTCAGGCAGATGATTGCGCTGTATTTAGGCTCATCGGCAGGGAAGAATCCTACGAAGGTCGCCAGGTTTGTATAGCTGCCGTCTTTAGTCACGTAAGGGTTCTGCATTCCATATTTCTTTATCTGCTCCCCGGTAAGTGTCTGCCTGGAAGTCCCTGTTTTTCCTGCCACTTGCAGTTTCGCTCCTCTTAGCTTCCTTGAGGCAGTCGCTCCCATCTCGCTAGTCACGGCCTTCATTGCCCTAAGCATGGTGTCTGCGGTGGCTTTTGAACAAATTGATGCGTTCAGTACGCTAGGGCCCCTCTTTTCTTTCACTACTCCATTTCGCTCTATGCTTTCCACGAGGTATGGCTTCATCATCTTGCCTTTGTTTGCGATGGCATTGTAGAACGTAAGGACGTGCAGCGGAGTCTCTTTCACTGCGTAACCCATGGCTACTGAGCCTAGGTCGGTAGCGCTCCATGATGGTGATTCTGGATTTGGAACATACGGGGGCTGAAGGCCATCCAGGTCGAAATCCCATGCCTGGCCTAATTTGTAGAGGTATAGCTTGTCTATGAATCTCTTCGGATTGTCGGAATAATTGTGAACTGCCAGGTAACGGAACACATAGTTCGAGGATATCTTGAAGCCATGCAGGTAGGAGATGTATTTCATTCCTCTCACGTGGTCGTCCGGCGGGTATCCGGGGATTATTCCGTTGTTAGTCGGTATGCTGTCGTCCAAAGACTTGATGTAGCCATCTTCTATTGCGGTCATCAGCGTGGTAGCCTTGAACACCGAACCCGGCTCTGAACTCAGCCCTATGGCCATATTGTATGTCTCGTTCAGGCTCTGGTCTGTGGAATCCCTCATCAGGTTCACCATTGCTCTTATCGCACCTGTCTTCACGTCCATGATTACGACGCATCCCATCTCGATGCTCTTATCGTCGGTGATTTGTTTCCTAAGCGCCTTGTCTGCCACGTCCTGCAGCGTAATGTCTAACGTAGTTCTTACGTCGTATCCGTCTTGCGGCTTAACGAATGTGCTGTCGTAGTTCTGGATTTTCCCGTTCTCGGTGGACTTCAGCCACACTTTCCCTTCTTCTCCGTGCAGCACGTAGTCGTATTTGCCCTCAAGCCCTATGTGGTTGTTCCCATTCGAGTTTGAATTGTCTTTCACGTAACCAATCGTTCGCCTTGCCAGAGTGCCGTAAGGGTATTGGCGGGAGTCCTTAGTCTCTACTATGATGCCGCTCTTGTACTGGCCCTCATTCATCAGTGGCATCTTCTTCATCTTCAGATAAGTATCTCTGTCCACTGGTTTCCCTATCTTGAGATATTTCTCGCCGTTTCGCCTTCCGGCCGTTATTTCTCTGTAATATTCATCGGCGCTCTTGTCTCCCATCACCTCGGCCAGGCCGTTGCAGAACGCCCTTGCCTTTGCAAGCCACTCCTGCTCCAATTTCATGGGCTCTTTCTGTGATTTGAAATAATCTTTCCTTACCGTGCAGTCCATGTACAGCTGGTACATAGGGGTAGAAATTGCGAGCAGCCTGCCATCATTGGCTATTATGGCGCCACGTTCCGGCTCGATCTTGCTTTTGATGTTTCTCGGCAGGTAGAACTTCTCGACATCTTTATCCAGGCTCCAAAAACACTGAATATATATGATTCTTCCCACCAGTACGACACCCAAGATCAAAAGGGCAAAGTAGCAGTAGTACAGGATGACCGCCATCCTGTCCCGTTTCTTAATATTTCGTCTCTCCGTTTCCATGTTCATTGTCTGCCCTTATTATCTTGCTTTGAGCTAATCTTGTAGGCTGGTTTCTCGGCGTTCGTAAGCTTGGAGCCTTTTTCTTCAAGCTTTTCCTGCACTTTGCTCATTCGTCCGAGGCTTGCCATCTCTATCGTTTTCTGAGCCCGGTATATTTTCACATTTTCTAGTTCTTTCCTGTTCTGCTCGACTTTTATGAATGTCTTTTCCATCTTCAGGCTTATCCAGATGCTCAGCCAGATGAGGAAGATAGTGTATATGATGTGTATGAAATAGCGATCAATCTGCAGTCTCAATAGGAATTCCCCTTTGAGAGTTGCAAAAAAGGCATTTTTTAACCACTGACCAATGTCAGAGAGCCTCCACTTCTTATGTTCAGCAGTTTCTGCCATATTCTTCACTTTTCTCTGCTATCCTTAATTTTGCGCTCCGAGCCCTCGTGTTCCCGGAAATCTCATCTTCGCTAGGCACTATCGGCTTCCTGTTTACTGCTCTCAATGGCGCATCCACATTGCCGTAAATGTCCTTCTCCTCTATTCCGCTAGGATTTCCTGTTTTGATGAAATTCTTCACCATTCGGTCTTCAAGGGAATGGTATGTTATTATCACCAGCCTTCCTCCTGGCTTCAGGGTATCTGCAGCCCCGTCCAGGAATTTCTCCAAGGAACGCATCTCGTGATTGACCTCGATGCGTAAGGCCTGATAGATTTTCGCCAGGAACTTGTGAGTGGCTGCCTTCGGAAGCGCTGGCTCCATTGCTCCTGTTAGCTGGGCTGTCGTGCTGATATGGGACTTGGCCCTGGCGGCAGCAATCAGCTGCGAGAGCTTTCGGGCATTAGGCACCTCGCCATAAATTCTGAATATTCTTTCGAGTTCTTCTTGGGAATATTCATTGACGACTTTTTCGGCCGTCAGATTACCCTCCTGATTCATCCTCATGTCCAGCGGAGCATCGTACCTGAAAGAGAATCCTCTCTCGGCGGTGTCGAACTGATGAGAGGACACGCCCAGGTCGGCGAGCACTCCGTCCAGTTCTGCGCTTGCAA
>JALCSU010000042.1 GCA_022653735.1 Bacteroidales bacterium | reverse complement strand
TAATTCATCAATACATTATAAACATGGATTCAAAATCAATAGAGAAAGCGTATGCGGCAGCTAAGGAACGCTATGCCGCTCTAGGAGTTGATACTGATAAAGCCATTGCGCAACTGGAGAAGATTCCGATCTCTCTTCAGTGCTGGCAGACAGATGACGTCATGGGTTTTGAGCGAAACGAGGCCCTGTCAGGCGGCATCCAGACCACGGGAAACTACCCAGGGAGGGCTCGCAACATCGATGAGGTGCGCGGCGACCTTGAGTTCGTCATGAAACTGCTGGCAGGAACCCAGCGCATCAACCTGCACGAGGTGTATGGCGATTTCAAAGACGGATTCGTAGACCGTGACCAGTGCGAGCCAAAGCATTTCAAGAGCTGGATGGACTGGGCAAAGAATCTGGGAATCAAGCTGGATTTCAATTCTACTTCCTTCTCGCACCCGAAGAGCGGGAACCTGTCCCTGGCCAATCCGGACAAGGGCATCCGTGATTTCTGGATCGAGCACACGAAGCGGTGCCGCAGGATCGCAGATGCGATGGGCAAGGCACAGAAGGATCCTTGCATCATGAACATCTGGGTGCATGACGGCTCGAAAGACCTGACTGTAGAGCGGATGCGTTACCGCGAGATTTTCGCTGAGTCTCTGGACGATATCCTTAGCGAGGATCTTCCTCACATGAAGACCTGCCTGGAGGCGAAACTTTTCGGCATCGGCCTCGAAAGCTACACGGTTGGCTCTCATGATTTCGTCGCTGGCTACTGCGCCACGAGAAAGCTCATGTACACCCTCGACACCGGACATTATGAGCAGACCGAGAACATCAGCGACATGGTTTCTTCCCTCTTGCTGTTCGTGCCGGAGCTGATGCTTCATACCAGCCGTCCTGTCCGCTGGGATTCCGATCACGTGGTTATCATGAACGATCAGACTCTGGATTTGTTCAAGGAAGTCGTTCGCTGCAATGCCCTGAACCGCGTCCACATCGGACTCGACTATTTTGATGCGTCTATCAATAGGATAGGTGCGTACGTAATCGGTACCAGGGCTACTCAGAAGTGCATTCTTCAAGCTCTGCTTGAGCCTCTCAAGACTCTTCGCAAATACGAGGATAAGGGACAGTATTTCCAGAGACTTGCGTTGCTTGAAGAGGCCAAGTCGTTGCCGTTCGGCGCTGTTTACGACTATTTCAACTACAAGAACGAAGTTCCTGTCGGGACAGAGTTCATCCCTGAGATTGAAAAATACGAGAAGACCGTCCTGTCTAAGAGGTAATTCGTAATATGATATTCTTAGGATTACTGATAATCGCGATAGGGGCATTCTGCCAGTCAAGCAGCTATGTCCCTATCAATAAGGTTAAGGATTGGAGCTGGGAGTCCTACTGGATAATCCAGGGCTTGTTCGCATGGCTCGTATTCCCTTTGATGGGCGCCTTGCTTGCAGTACCTGCCGGCGAGAATCTTTTCGCCCTATATGCCGCTAATCCTGCCGCTACGTTCAAGACCATATTCTTTGGCATCCTATGGGGTGTCGGCGGCTTGACTTTCGGCCTCTCCATGCGTTATCTTGGGGTAGCCTTAGGACAATCCATCGCGCTTGGCACTTGCGCAGGCCTTGGAACAATTCTCACGCCTCTGTTCACCGGCAAAGCCGGAGACCTGACTGCTCCTGTCATAATAGGAGTAGTCGTTACGCTTCTCGGAATAGGCATCATCGGCTGGGCTGGAATGCTTAAGACGAAGGAAGTTGATGATGATAAGAAAAAAGAGTCAGTCAAGGATTTCAATTTCGGAAAAGGCATTCTGGTCGCCCTGCTAGCCGGCTTCATGAGCGCCTGCTTCGCAATCGGCCTAGGTTTCGGAGAACCTCTCTCTTGGGAGGCTTCCAAACCGATATTCAAAACTCTCCCGGCGACCCTGCTGGTTACATTCGGAGGATTCTTGACAAATGCCGTATATTGCTTATTCCAGAATCAAAAGAACAAGACGTGGGGAGACTATGGCAAGGGGAGCGTATGGGTCAATAACTTGATTTTCTGTGCGCTTGCGGGAATATTATGGTACTCGCAGTTCTTCGGCCTCAGTCTGGGGAAAGGCTTCCTGCAGAATGCTCCAGTCTTGCTTGCCTTCAGCTGGTGCATCCTTATGTCTCTGAATGTCACATTCTCCAACGTATGGGGAATAATACTCAAGGAATGGAAGGGCTGCTCGAAGAAGACGATCAGTGTATTGGTGATTGGTCTTGTCGTGCTTATCGTATCTTCCTTCCTCCCTCAGCTGATAAAATAATCTAATCACAATGTTTCTTAATTAACCTTGCTTTTGCAGACGGTTTATGGCCTGCATTCACATAATTTTAAATGATGTATTCTAAAACGATTTAATCAATTTCATGCATGAAAGTACACAATGAAAGTACATGTCATGGCTTGCATGATTTGCAGGCAATGATTGTGGCTGTGTTTATGCTATTTGCTTCTGGCGCCGGACTAATTCAGGCTCAGACGAATGGCCGGAAGATTACTGGAAAGGTAATCGATGAGAATAACCAGCCTATGCCGGGAGTGACTGTCCTCGTGGAAAGAACCACTAACGGCACTATGACAGACGATAAAGGCACCTTCGTCTTAGGAAATGTCCCGGACAATGCAGTGGTCGTGGTATCTTGCATCGGTTACGTGACTCAGAAATTCAGGGATTCCAAGACGGAATACAACGTGAAGCTTGTCCCGGACACCGAGGTTCTTGACGAAGTCGTGATGGTCGCCTACGGCCAGCAAAGGAAAGTCTCCGTGACCGGCTCCATAGCCACGGTCTCATCGCAAGACTTGCGAAAGACTTCTACTACCCGTCTGGACAACGCCCTTGCGGGACGCGTCACCGGTCTTTCTTCCTTGCAGAATGCAGGAGGCCAGCCTGGCGTCGATGGTGCGACCATGTATCTTCGTGGTGCCTCGACTCTGAATGGCAAATCACCTCTGGTTCTTGTTGATGGAGTTGAGAGAGACAACATCAGAACCATTGACATGAATGAGGTCGAGAGCATATCTGTGCTTAAGGATGCTTCTGCCACCGCCCTTTATGGAATCGAGGGTGCCAATGGCGTAATTCTTATTCAGACCAGGCAGGGACAGAAAGGGAAGCCTCAGCTGAATGTCACGGTAGATCAGAGCTGGACATCATTCACCAGGACTCCTAAGAGGCTTCATTCTTGGGAATACTGCGAATTGCGAAATGAGGCTTTGATTAATGATGGCCTAAATCCGACTTACTCAGAGGAGGTCATCAATAAATATAGAGATCCTCTGCAGGGCCTTGATCCTGCTGCAGCTGACTATGAGACTCAGAAGAAGATGAGGCTGTACATGTACCCGGACAATGACTGGTACAACATGTACCTCAAGAAAAATACCCCTCAGACCCGAGCGAACGTGAATGTCTCCGGCGGCACAGACTTCATAAAGTACTTCCTCAACTTTGGCTATATCCATCAGGGCGGCAATCTTAACACGGAGGACCCTGACAAGCTGGGATACAATCCGCAATGCTTCATGGACAGGCTTAGCCTCAGGTCCAACCTGGATTTCCAGCTTGCGAGGAATTTGACTGCGTCCCTCAAACTGGCTTCGTATGCTGAGAATGTGAACATGCCTTGCGTGGGTGCGATGTATGGTGGTGATGCGGGCTGGATGATAACCGACCTTATTTATCAATGTCAGACTATCCTGCCGATTTCCCCGGGTCCTACCACGAAGTCTGAATTTGGAGTTGATGATGGCTACGTCCTCTCATACAACTATCTTGACCGTACGGCATTCGAAATCATTAACCGCCGAGGTTTCCGCAAGGACAAGAGAAAGAACCTGAATGCTCAGCTTTCCATGACCTGGGATTTAGGCTCTCTCATCACGAAAGGCTTGAGCCTCACCGGCATGATTTCGTACGATACTTACAATTACGGATTGCTCGAGGGCAGCATTGAAGAGCCAATCTATACTGCGAACGTTGACTATGCCAACAACGCTCTGACATATTCATTGCTTCAGGACAAGAACAAGTCGATGACTCTCTCTAATTCTCGTCTCAGCAACTTCACTATTTATGCTCAGGCAACGCTAAATTACAATAGGACTTTCGGAAAGCACAATGTTACGGCAATGGTTCTAGCGAACAGGCGAAATTACGAGACCACGGACACAGGTGGGGTGTATGCAATTCCTTACAATGTTATCGGTACTTCGGCGAGATTCACTTACTCTTATGAAGACAAATACCTTGCTGAAGCTAATTTCGGTTACAATGGATCGGAGCAGTTCGCTCCTAACAACAGGTTTGGTTTCTTCCCGGCAGGATCTATAGGCTGGGTGGCCAGCAACGAGAATTTCCTAAAAGACAATCCAGTTGTCACTTGGCTGAAATTCCGTGCTTCATACGGAGAAGTCGGAAATGACAGCATGGGCAAACTTAGATTCCTATACTTGGATCACATGAGCGCAAATGGCGGTGGAACGAACACTGGAGGTCTTGGCGGTCACACAATCAGCGAAGGCAAGATCGGGAACAAGGAGATCCAGTGGGAAGTCGCTCATAAGTACAATCTGGGATTTGAACTAGGACTTTTCAAGGACTTGAGATTGAATGTCGATCTTTTCAAGGAGAACCGGGATCATATTCTGATCAACAGACAGACCATTCCTCAGTTCCAAGGCGTTCCCTCTGGAAACATCCCGGCAGTGAACATGGGCAAAGTTGACAATAAAGGCTTTGAGGTAGAACTTTCCTACAGCCACACTTTCAATAAAGATTATTCTTTCAGCGTAAAAGGCAACTTCGGCTACAATAAGAATAAGGTGATTGAATATGATGAGCCTATGAGAACGGAAGACTATGCTTATCGTTATCGTGTAGAAGGCCAAAGGCTGGGACAGGCTTGGGGTTATAAGATTGACTGGAATTCGCCAGGCAAGGGCTATTTCACTTCTCAGGAGGAAATCGACAGTTATTATCCCTATGCTTTCGGAACGCCTAGAGTCGGAGATTTCGTCTATAAGGACATAAATGGCGACCAGAAGATTGACGACAAGGATTATTCCCCTATCGGATATTCAACATCCATCCCGGGAATAGTTTATGGAATCAACTTGAGCGCCAACATAAAAGGCTTCGATATCAATGTTCTCTTCTCTGGCGTTGGTCAATATTCCAAATATTTCAGCGGCCAGGGCGTAATTGAATACACGAAAGCAGGAACATTCTTCGAATGGACCAGGCAGGCATGGACGCAGGAACGCTGGCAGAATGGAGAGAAGATTTCTTATCCAGCTCTATCGACGGCACAATCAGTGAGCCATAGGCAGAACGATTTCTTCATCCAGAACCGCGCCTTCCTGAGGCTCAAGAATATTGAGATTGGTTACACTCTTCCTTTCAGATTCTTGTCGAAAGCTGGCGTGAAGTCTCTAAGAATCTATGCCAGCGGCCAGAATCTTTACGATTGGAATCATCTGAGAATCACCCACATTGACCCGGAACAGAATAGTAACTTCGGTTACCCTATCACGAAGAATGTCAGCGTCGGTGTCAACGTAAACTTCTAATGAAAACTATGAATATGAAAAAGATATATTCAATAATGACGATATTCATGAGCTTTGCGCTTCTGCTCAGCTCTTGCTCCGATGCTCTCGATGTGGCTCCATCAGGAGACATTTCCTTGGAAGAGGTCTTCTCAGACAATGATAGGACCATGTACTATTTAAATACATGTTACTCATCTTTGCCTAATAAGGGACTGCACTACTTCTTCTGGAGCCGCGGCCCTGTGAACTGGAGTGACGATGCTTGGGATGGTGACGATCTCGATGTAGACTGGGCTGCATCTAGGCTGATATACGATGGTAATGCCTCTGCTTCGAGCCATCCTGTCTGGGCAGTCGGTGGGGAAGGCTTGTCGATGAATTATTGGCAGATGTATTTCTCCAGGATCCGCAATTGCGGGATATTCCTTCAGAATATAGAGAAAGCCAATGTCAAAAGCGAGGACGACAGGTCACGGTGGACTGCGGAAGCACATTTGCTCAGAGCATATTATTATATGGAACTCTTGCAATGGTTCGGCTGCGGCCTCCCTATCATAGAAGAGCCCCTTACTTATACTTCCGACTTTTCGCAGACCAAGCGTTCAAGTTATTACGAGGTCGTTCAGTTCATCGTCAAGGAGTGCGATGCGGCTCTCTCCTGCGATCAGCTGCCTTGGAGAATTACCACTGGCAGCGAGGCCATGAGGGTCACGAAGGCTCTTGCCTGGGCTATCAAATCCAGGATGACGCTTTTTGCTGCCAGCCCTCTGTACGCTGGTGGCGAAAACCATTGGGAAGAAGCATATCAGACAAGCAAACAGGCGCTTGCGGCTCTGACATCTAACGATTATAAACTTTACGACAAAGTTTCCAGGACATCGGAATGGGGCCCGAAAGCCGAGCACCTGCATATGCCAGGCTATACCACATCCGGTGAGGCCCAGGACTACAATGCCTATGCCGCATTATATAATGAATATTTCTGCAACTCAGGAGAATATTCCCAGTCGCCTGCGGACAAGGAGACCATCTTCCAGCTGATCGACAACAATGGAGATGTATCAAATGTCGATGGTATCGGCGCTATCTGCGGCTACAAGACGGGCACTTGCCCGTCGCAGGATTTGGTCGATGCTTACGAGACCGTGAACGGGCAGACTGTCCTGAACCTGGACAAGCCGTACAATGACGAGATGCATCTGCAGCCGAACTACAATCCGGCGAATGCGATGTACGACCCTCAGAATCCTTATGCCAACAGGGATCCAAGGTTCTATGCATCCATCTATTACAATGGTTCCAAGAGGTATTGCGAATGGACTATCGAGGATCAGGAAGACGTGCTCTGTTTTGAGAATTATCCTGGCAAGAAAGGCAGAAGAACAAGGATAGTGGCTACTTGGGATGCGTATCAGAAGGATGACGGAACTATTGAGAACACGCCCGAGCCTAAAACCGGAAGATCTATGACCGGCAGGACATACACCAGAACTGGTTATTACGAGCGTAAGTTCCTGCATCCGAACAGCGGAATGAACAACCGTCTTGGCGGAGCCAGGCACAAAGATTTCCGCCTAGCGGAAATTTATCTCAATCTTGCAGAAGCCGCAGCTAATGCTGGTCATGAGGATGAGGCAAGGACTGCCATGAACGTGGTTCGCGCAAGGGTAGGCATGCCTGCTGTTCCTGCCAGCGTCACCGGGAATGCACTTATACTCCGTATCCATAATGAGCGTAGAGTCGAATTTGCCTTGGAAGGCAACCGTTATTTCGATGTCCGCCGCTGGCAGAGCCCTGAGGGAGATCTCTCTGCGACTGATCGCTGGATCACTGGAGCGCACATAACCCACATGAAAGACGGTTCGTACAAATACGAGCGCACGACTCTTAAAGAGAGGAATTGCTGGTCCAACAAGTGGCTTAAAGTTGCCATCCCTCTGACGGAGGTAAATAATATGATCTCCATCACGGGTGAAAATTGGCAGAACCCTGGTTGGTAATGGTTAATCCGTATTAATATATCGAATTTATGATGAACAAATATATAATTGCTATACTTGCGATGCTGTTCCTAGGGCCGGCCGTAATGGTCAGGGCCCAGTCGGAGATCGCTATGACTGGCACGGTAAAAGATGTGTATGGGAATCCGATTCCCGGGGTTGTGCTTTCTGTTGGCGACAAAGATATCTACATAACTGATAAGGATGGCAATTTCGCCGTCCTTACGGATGCGTCGGCAAATGTGACGTTCTCCATGCTTGGATATAAGCAAAAGACCGCCCCTGTCGCCGCAGAATTAAACATCGTGCTTGAAGACGATGCCCATAATCTCGCAGAAAAAGTAAATCTGGGAAATGTCTCGCAGTATCGGGAAGTCGTTTCGGACGCAGTTTCTACGGTAGACTCTAAAACTCTCGGAAAGTCTCTCATGTCCAGGCTCCAAGGAACGCTCTCTGGCGTCCTGCCCGGGCTCACAACGATTGAAAACGGCTTCGAGCCGGCAGCTGAGAGCTTGAGCATGTTTGTCCGCGGTCTTCACACTCATCATGGCGGCAGCCCGGCCATCGTCATTGACGGGATTCTCTACGATTCGTATTCTCACGACCTGCTCTACAGAATCACTCCCGAGGAAGTTGAATCTGTCAGCGTTCTTAAGGATGCGGCCTCGCAGGCGATTTATGGCCTTCGTGGAGGAAACGGCGTTATCGTCGTCTCTACTAAGAGAGGAACCCCGGGAAAACTGAAGGTGGGCGTGAATGTCTCCGAGACGCTTGAGCAGCCGACTTATGTCCTTCACGCGTTTGATTCTTGGAAATATGCCTCTCTGAGAAATCAGGCGGCTGAGAATGATGGATTGGGAAAGAATTACTATTTTTCTGATTATCAGATTCAGAAGATGAAGGATGGAGACGATCCTCTCTATCCTAATACTAACTGGGCAGACATGATTCTTCGGGATGTCTCCCATATGCAGAGGGTTGCGCTTGACGCTTCGGGGGGTAATAAAGTCGTGAAATATTACACCAACTTGAATTTCCTCCGTCAAGGCAGTTTCTGGAAGACAGATGAGCAAGAGATCAACGGTGAGAAATGGGATGCCGATAATCACAAGTACAGACTCAATTTTAGGTCGAACATCGACATCAACATCAATTCCTGGATCAGCGCTTGGATGAACATGGCCGGCTCCTTCATCAGGAATCATTATCCGGCTGGAGGAAACTCGTCAATTTACAATCTGATGACATATATGCCTTCCACCATCTACGGTGCCACGACTCCGGAGATCCTTGATGCAGATGGCAATGTTGTTATGAATGAAGGCGAAGTGGTAGTGTCGGAAAAACTGACAAATTCTCCTTACGGCAATTTGAACAGGACCGGATACCGCAATGCGACCAATACCAACATTTACGGCCAGGCAGGAATCAGGATAAAACTTGATTTCGTGACCCCTGGCCTCTGGGTGGGAGGAAGCGTCGGCTATCTGTCATATATCACTTCGACGAAAAGCACGACTAGATCATACGCTCGGTACACCAGGGATGACGACTGGTCTCTGTTGAGTTTCTCGCAGTATGGCACTACCCAGAATGGTACTTTAGGCTATAGCAAAGGTACGGCGCTCTATGGCTATCAGTCCTATAAGGGCGAGGCCGGCTGGAGCAGAGACTTCGGAAAGCATCATGTGAATGCAAATGCTTACGGAATTTACATGGACTTCGATGACAATACAGGCAACATAGATGCGACCTACGATTTCAGAAGAGTCTATTCCGGCGTGGAGGTGAATTACGATTTTGCCAGGAGGTATGCGGTGAAATTCGCTGCCGGATACTCTGGCTCCGAGTATTTCCCTCGTGACAATCGCTTTTTGTTCACCCCTTCGGTATCTGCGGCGTGGATTGCTTCCAATGAAAATTTCGTCAAGGAGGCACTTCCATGGCTGTCACTGCTGAAATTCCGTGGCTCATACGGCATCACGGGGAATGATTCTACCGGCTATGACCGATATGCTTACACAGATCAGGTCTCTGTTTCAAATGGCGGTCCTATCGGCTACCTTCTGTACAACGTGAAAGAAAATATCTATGGGAATGCTGACCTGTCGCCCGAGAAAATCGAGAAATGGAATGCTGGCATAGATCTTGGCATAGGCAACCAGTTTCAGGTGAGCTTTGACTATTTCCACGAGCGCATGGACAACGGGCTGGCAAAGTCAACAGCCTTGGTGCCAGTGTATCAGGGAATATCGCTAGGTTCTTATCCGGTGACGAATCTCGCAAAGTTCGAGAACAAAGGATGGGAGCTGAACGTGACCTATTCCAAGCGATTCAATAATGACTGGAAACTTTCCGTAGGCGGCCATCTGGATTACAACAAAAACAAAGTCATCTACATCGGTGAAAACGAATATGACGAGACCTATGCCTACAGGCATCGCACCGAAGGCTATCCTTTAGGGCAGACTTGGGGGTATCTCGTGGACAAGAGCAACGGAAACGGGTTGTTCAATTTCCAGGATGAACTGGATGCCAGCGCTAAATATTCTTTCGGAACCCCAAGACTAGGTGACATAAAGTACAAGGATCTCAATGAGGATGGCATCATAGACGAGAAAGACTTGGCTCCTATTGGCAATGGATTCCTGCCGAGGTATAATTTCGGATTCACTATCGGGGCAGGATACAAGAACGTTGAGGTGTCTCTCTTATTCCAAGGAATTGCCGATTATTGGAAAGACTTCAGGGACGTTTATACGTCTCAGACTGACGGAGAAGGAATCTACACCGGTCGTGCATTAAAAGCATGGACTGCGGAGAAGTGGCTGAATGATGAAGAGATTGATTGGCCTGCTCTTTCTACGAATTCAACCACGAATGGGCAGACCAGCAACTATTTCTTCAAGAAAGCAGACTTCATACGCTTGAAGAACGTCGAGATTTCTTATAAGTTCCCTAAGAAAGTATGTGATTACCTGGGAGCCGGGGAACTTAGGCTTTATGTCGGCGGTCAGAATCTCTTCACTTTGGATAGGATTCATCACAAAGACTTGCCTGTCGAGGGCAGCACACTCGAGATGCCTATCTACAGAATGTATAGGATTGGATTCAATGTCTCATTCTAGGTGTGTATAACGATGAAAAATCTGAATGATATGAAAAAATATATTTTTATTCTCCTTTCACTGCTCTGTCTGCTGCCTGCCTGCAATGACAGGCTGGATCTGCGCACGAATGGAACAATCAACATGAAGGATGTATTCACCGACCGTAACAGAACCAGTGGATATCTGAACTCGTGCTACAATTATATTCCTGGATCCAGCGCTTCTATAGGCTCTTTCACTGACGATGCTGTGAATAGCGATGAAGTTGACGCTGGCTCCTCCTACGATTTTTGGTATGCCCAAGGAATGGATGCTAGCAATTTCGCAAGTCGTAACTGGGAAGGTAGCGTCTGGGGTAGATATTTTCAGGGAATTCGTATGTGCAATGTTTTCATTGCAAACGTGGACAATGCTCCCGCATATTCCGATTCCGAGAAGGCTGGTTGGAAGGCTCAGGCACTTACGCTTAGGGCTTTCTATTATCTGCAGCTAATAAAGAGATACGGCCCTGTGCCTATCTTCACTAGCGATCTTGGAACAGCACACGATTATTCCTCTGACACTAGGGCTAGCGTCGGAGAGGTGGTAACGCAGATCCTTGCGGACTGTGACGAAGCCTTGGCGACGAATGACAGTGAAGACTATTCATGGTTTCCCGTTTCTAATCAATGGAACATCATGACTAAAGCCGTAGCCTATGCGATTAAGTCAGAAGCTGCGACTCTCGCCGTCAGTCCTTTGTGGGAAAGCGATGGTGTTTACACCAAGCAACAGGCTTTGGAAATCGTAGCGACCTCTCTGTCAGAACTCCTCAAGCATGATTTCAGCCTCTGGACGGATGCTTCAGCGTCAGGAGAATACAACGCCTATGCTAACTATTTCCTCTATAATCCTAACGACTTAAGGGCAAGGGATAAGGAAACTATATGGGGTGCATTCCAGGTTTCGATCTGGGGCTCCAGCGGTCTTCCAATCGTAGGTGGACAGACCTCTGCCGGGAACTGCCCAACCCAGGAATTGGTTGATGCCTACGAGACCAATGACGGCCAGCCTGTGCTAAATCTCGAAAAGCCATATCAGGATGCGCGGCATCTAGAACCTAACTACAATGCAGCCAATACGTTATATGATCCTGCAAAGCCATTCGAAAACAGGGATCCTCGCTTCTATGCTACGGTATTCTACAATGGCTCGACGAGAGGGACTGATGTCGTGAGCACCAAGTCCGGTGGCAACTGCGCTATAAACCCTACCAGCAAACGGTATACTCACACAGGCTATTACATGCGTAAGTACGCTCACAATGCCTCAAACAGGAATGCCAATTCTGACGGCTACGTTAGGATCATGAGGCTCCCGGCGTTGTATTTTAATTTTGCGGAAATAGCCTACCAGGTAAGCGGTCCGGACAACAAGGTCGCTGTTGACGGGTTGAATCTTTCTGCCCGCGATGCCTTGAATGTCATAAGAGCGAGGGTTGGAATGCCGGAGATTCCTTCTGGCCTCTCGGCATCTGCTTTCGAGGCTCGCTACAAGAATGAGCGCAGGGTCGAGTTCGCCCTTGAGGACGACAGGTTCTTCAGCCTGCGCCGCTGGAAGGAAATCGGCGAGACTAGATACCTTACGGGCGCAAGTGTCCAGGATGATGGCACTTTGAAGCGTTTCGGTTTCGATCCAAGGCCTTCTGCGGATGACAAATACCTGCTCTATCCTATCGATCAGTCAGAAGAAACTAAGACTCAGAAGCTGACTGGAACTGGCTGGCAGAATCCGGGTTGGGAATGATTAACATTGATAAATTATGAATATGAAAAAATACATTCTTATTCTTCTTGCGATTGCGGCTCTTTCATGGTCTTGCGACGATGGAAAAGATGGAAACATCGGACAAGTGCAAAGCTTGACCGCTGAACCGAGAATTCAATCAGTCATCTTGAAATGGACAAATCCGGCTGTAGACAATTATTACTATTCGATGGTAAGGTATGTCGACGCTGCCGGAGACACCGTAAAGATGAAAGTCAGCAAATACAGCGACTATGCGAAAATGGGGAGCGGCTACACCAGCGTGCTGATTCCGGGATTCACCGACACGAACACGTACGAGTTCTTCGTTACCCCATTCACTTCCGATGGCTGGCCAGGGCCTACTCAGAGCGTATCCTGCGCACCGGAGGATGTCGCAAGCTCCTATAAATACATCGCTTCGACGGCAAAGGCGGAGCCATATGTCGAAGGAGCCTATGTTTCATGGGTAAATGACTACAACGCTCCTGTCACAGTCAATGTCTCATTCAAAGACGTGAACGGACAGACTCAGACTAAAACCGTGAAGTCGGACAAGTCTGATGGAGTGGAAATCTATGCTTTCGCAGAGCCTACGACGATTACTGTAACGACAAGTGACGCTTCGGGCAATGTTTCTGAGCCTACGACTCTGGAATGCACTCCGCTCCGTGGCGAGATCCCTCACAACAGAATGTTCGTGCCGGTATCCTCGAGCCAATGGGATGCTTTCCCGGCGAAGAATCTTCTGGATTACGACGTAGAGACCATCTGGATAACTAATCCTGGCATAGTTGAGCCTGAGTACGGCCATTGGTTCATCATTGACATGAGAGCTCCTCATAAGATCAACTGGATTGAGCTTGTCAGGGGGAAAGGCACCAATGCCAACAACGTGATGCAGACTGCTCCAAATAAAGTTAGGTTTGAATATAGCAACGATGGCCAGAACTTCACCGAGATCGGAACATACGATTTCGATTCCAAGCTCAACTATAATCACGCTTACAATTTCGATCCTCTGATAGCTAGATGGATCAGGGTCTATGCGGTGACGACTATGCCATTCTCCTTCATGGGAGAGTTCCTTGCATACTATGCAGATGCTGCAGACCACTATGCCGCGGAATCCGCAAAAGAGCTACAACTTGACCCGGACGATGATCCTACTTACTATCCGTCAATCGAGTACATGATTCCTATGGCTGGGGCTCCTGCTGGATGGGTTAATAACGTGACCGCCACGGCAACCAATCCCGATAACCCTAGCCAGTACTTGTACAAGACGACGGGAGGTGACCCATGGCTGCCTCTGAACAAGATGAGCGGGCCTGTTGCAGGGCCGGTGCTCGTGTTCCAGTATAAGTGCAATCAGTCAATCCGCTGCGAGTTCTTCTGGTGTCCAAAGGGCTTCGGAGTCGGAGGACCTGCAGGAGGCAAAGAAACTGCATTCCAGGTCAACGCTGCCGCAGAGTGGACTACGATGAAGATCAACTTCTCAAATTCCTTCAGTTCGTTCGGCTGGGGCAGCAATGCCAACGACCAGGTTCGTTTCGATGTCGGCGACGGAGGAGGCACAGAACTGGAAATTCGAAATATGCACTGGCGTGAATACGTTGAGGATGATCCTAACCCAATGTAATAGATGAATAAAAGCAAATATATTTTACTATTCAGTCTCATGGTTTTTTCCTGCACCCTCGGGGGGCAGGAAAAAACTGTTATTGATGATGGCGAAAACAGCAGTCCAAGCAGGAAGGACTTGTTCTCTGACACCTGGGTGGGAGTGGATGCGCTTGGACGGGCTATGCCAGGCATTGATTCAGTGGGCGCAGTAAAGAACGATCACAGAAGAGTGGTCGGAATATTCTACATCACTTGGCATACTCAAGATCATGCCAATGACAAGTCGCCTTACGAGGCAGATGTTACGAAGGTGCTTGCCAAAGATCCGAATGCTCGCATGCAGGCCGGTAATCCGCAATGGAAATACGGCTCCTATCATTGGGGAGAACCCGAGATGGGCTATTTCCTGAGCCAAGATGAATGGGTCATCCGAAAAGACATGTCCATGCTGCAAGATGCTGGCGTGGACGTGCTGGTAATGGATGTCACGAACGCTGTATGTTATTGGGATGAGTGGGAAAAGCTTTTCTCCACGATGGAGAAGATGCGAGCCGAAGGCAACGAGACACCGAAGTTCATTTTCTGGTCATTCAACGGAAATGGCGTGCAGGTGGTCCAGTCTCTCTATGACAGGATTTACAAGCTTGGGAAATATTCCGATTTGTGGTTCTATTGGGACGGGAAGCCATTGCTGCTCTACAATGCCAAGCCGAACGTGGATGCCAACGGCGGAGGGTACAATCATGGCGAATATGCAGATGAGGTGAAGAACTTTTTCACGCTGAGGAACATGTGGTGGGGTTACTACGAGTGGGCTGGAGAACGTTTCATCGGCACGGAGGACAACTGGAGCTTCGGGTACAGCATGGCCGACCCTCGCATAATAGGCATGACTCCGGATCAGCTTGTTTCGAAGCATGATGGAGTGCCTGAGGAAGCGGCTGTCACACCTGCTCAGCATCCGGTAACCATGACCTCCGTGAACATGGGAGTGGGAAAGTCATGGTCGAGAGAGGATGGCGAGCCTGCTTTGAATGAATACGACATGCCGCAGGCTGCCTATGTCCCTTGGCTCGGTAAGACGGTTGAACATCCGGAAGGGTATGGAATATATTTCCAGGAGCGCTGGGAGGATGCATTGAAAGCGAATCCGCAGTTCCTGTACCTGAATGACTGGAACGAGTGGACAGCCGGGAAGTACGATCATCCTGAATTAGTAAAGTGGCTTGGACGGGAGAATCCCTTCATCTTCGTGGATCAGTATAATGCTGAGTTCAACCGCACGATTCAGCCGATGAAAGGTGGCTATACGGATAACTACTATATGCAGATGGCTCAGAACATCCGTCGCTACAAGGGCGTGAGACCAATCCCTGAGAACAAAGGCATCTGCGAAATCTCGATCGACGGGAATTTCTCGGACTGGGATGCGGTGAGCGTCGAATATAGGGACACCAAGGGCGATGTCACTCACCGTAGCGCCAAAGGCTATGGCGGGCTGTACTATACCGACGATTCCGGCAGGAACGACATCGTCATTTCCAAAGTTGCTGTGGGCAAGAGGAATGTCAGCTTCTATGCCGAGACTGGCTCTGCCCTGACTTCTCCGGATGACAAGGACTGGATGCTGCTCCTGATAAACGCCGACCAGGACTATTCCACCGGATGGTGCGGCTATGACTTCCTGATAAACAAGAACATGCTGAATCCGGGATATTCGCAGATTCTTGAGTACAAGGATGGCGGATGGAGAAGCGTAGGCAAGGCTTCATACGCTGTCAGAGGCAATAAGCTGGAGTTGTCTTTCACTCTTTCGGTGCTCAGGCTGGGTGGAAAATCCATCTCTTTCGACTTTAAATGGGCCGACAATCCGGGCGACCTAGAAGATCCAATCTCGATGTGCGTCCATGGCGACACGGCACCCAACCGCAGATTCAATTACAGATTCATCTGGTCAAAAAGATAACACTACGTATTATGAAACTTGGTAGAGAATCCATCATCGCCGTTGCTATCTTGTGGATGGCTGCTGGCGCAACTGCATATTCACAGGAAGCATTTAGCGACTTCTGGGCTGCTGAAGATGCTCTTGGCAGAAAGGTCAGGAGTCATGAGGATGCCCCTCCCAAAAAGGATGGCAAGTTCGTGGCAATGTTTTATTGGACTTGGCATCAAGGGAACGATGACACGACCTATCAGGTGCGTAACGTCTCCCGAATAATCCGCAATCATCCCGAAGCCCTTAAGGATTACGATCATCCTGCATGGGGGAGCCGCAAGCCAGGATTCTTCTATTGGGAGGAGCCTCTCTTCGGCTACTACAAGACAACCGACGAATGGGTGCTCCGCAAACATGCCGAGATGCTGGCGGATGCTGGAATTGATGCTGTATTTTTCGATTGCACTAATGGCAGCCTGACTTGGCAGGATTCCTATGAGGCTCTTTTGAAAACATGGGACAAGGCCATGAAGGACGGGGTCAGGGTGCCAAAGATTGCCTTCATGCTGCCTTTCGGTCCTTCAGAACACTCCATCACGTCGTTACGCCAGCTATACAGGGATCTCTACAAACCGCATCGCTATGAGGATCTGTGGTTCGTCTGGAAGGGGAAGCCTTGCATCATGGCTTATCCCGACAATCTGACGGCTTCCGGAGAGGATAGGGAGATTGCAGAGTTCTTCACGTTCCGTCCTGGTCAGCCTGACTATGTGAATGGACCTTCACGCAATGACCAGTGGGGATGGCTGGAAGTTTACCCTCAGCATGGTTACGTTTCTACCCCTGGAAAGGATGGCAAGGAAAGTTTCGAGGAGGTTACGGTAGGGGTGTCCCAGAACACGAGTCCGGACAGAAACGGGCATTGCGGCGCATTCAACGTCAAAGACTCTTATGGCAGAAGCTTCTCCAGGCGTGACGGCTTCGACCCTCGTCCGGACGGATACCTCTACGGCTGGAACTTCTCGGAACAGTGGGAAAGGGCTTATGAGCTTGACCCTGAACTGGTGTTCGTAACTGGATGGAACGAATACACTGCAGGCATGTGGCTTCCCAAGGACCATTGGCAAGGGGACCCATTCTCTTTCGTAGATGAGTTCGACTGGGATCGCAGCCGAGACATCGAACCAAATAAAGGCTGGGGCGACAAAGGTGACGTTTACTACCTTCAGCTGGTAGATAAGGTTCGTAAATTCAAAGGGATGCGTGAGCCAGAACCCGTATCGGGCCCAAAGACCATCGCTCTGGGGCATTTTAAGGACTGGGAGGACGTGAAACCATATTTCGCTTCTTACAGAGGCAACGCCATGCACAGGAATGCCCGTGGGCGTTACGACGCTTACTACGTTGATGAGAGCGGACGGAACGACATAATAGGCGCAAAGGTAGCGAGAGACGACAACAAGATTTATTTTTATGTCGAAACGGCTGATGCTCTGACTCCTCCATCTGGCTCGCATTGGATGCAGCTTCTTATTGATACGGACCGGGATAAGTCTACGGGATGGAATGGATACGATTTCATCGTTAACAGAGTTAGTCCGAAGGGAGGCAGGGCTATTCTCGAAAAGAACGTCCAGGGAATATGGATGTGGGAAGAGACGGCAAAAGTTAAGCTATCCATTGATGGGAGCAGACTCGCAATCGCTATTCCGCGTGCGTGCCTGGGTCTGGATGGAAATGAAGTTGACATCGAATTCAAATGGAACGACAACATGCAGAGAGAGGGAGACATCATGGATTTCTATGTCAGCGGCGACACGGCTCCTGGAGGCCGGTTCAACTACGTGTATGACACAAAAGGACATTGATTTATGAGCATGAAATCGTTGTCGCTGCTCTTCATTCTTTCTGGTATGGCTTTTACCGGGTGCGATGGGGGCGCAGATAAGACGGATTCCAAGCCAGGAGCTAAGGACTCTACTGAAATCGTCTCCCCTCCTGTCAACAATTTCAACAGGTTGGAACTGTCCCAGGAAGGAATTCATTCTGCAGCTATGACTTCCAATGAGAAATATTCTTATTCCCTCGTCTTGAATGGTGGCGATCCTTACGTTTTTACAAAGCCGTTGTCAGCGAGCATTCCTTCCGAACGGAAGATTTTGGAATTTGAATATAAAACCGATAAGGAAATCAATGACTTGCAGATTTTCTATGCCCTAGGAGGAGTTCCGAGCGAGGCTCTTTCCAAAAAATACGGCTCGCTGGCAGTTTCTCCGGGCTACAATTCCTTTACGGCAGATATCAGCGCTTTCCGTTCCAAGGGCTGGGGGAAGGCTGGCGACAAGCTTCGGATAGATCCTGGCGATAACATTGGCATCACTTTCGGCATCCGAAATATCAAAATCAGGCCAATGACCGAGGCCGAGAAGAAAGCTGCCGAAGATGCCGCTGCCGCTGTCGCAGCCAAGGAGAACATGGCCAGGAATCTGGGTGCCTATCTGGCGAAAACCTATCCATCTTCCGTTAAACGAGTGAAAGTCACTGCCGACAAAGTGATTATCGAAGGCAGCTGCGGCTCGTCTGGATCTTATTTCCTTGCTGACATCTGTCCTTGGCAGGATGTAACGGAGATGACTGAATTCCCTTATGCGGAAACAATAGGCAATGGTGACTTTTCCATCACTGTGGACAGGATAGTGAAGGACAGGGAAGGAATCAACTATGACAGAGTATTTTCGAAATGGGCCGTAGTCAAGTCCGATGGCGGCAGGATGATTCTGGATTCACATGCCCGTTATGCTGATGAAGTAGCGTCGATAGAAAATCCTCAGGCATCGCCGCTCAAAAACAAGAAAGGTCTGGGAGCTGGCGACATAGACCTCTATTTTCAGGATTGCGAGGAGATGAACATCGGCAGCATAACCATGAACGTCTTGCTCAGCGGCATAGTCAGCGGTACTGGTTCAGGATACGATTACGGAGGCGTGGGCTACTCTACAGGTGGAGTAGTCTCATATTGCGACCGCATCGTGTCGAGGGCAAGGGCACTCGGAATCTCTGTCGCAGCGATAATCCTTGTCCCGAGCAATTCTGCATATAAAGATCCGGAAAACGAAGGCGGTTATTATTCCATGCCTGACATGACGACGGCCAAGGCCTTCAATATGTATGCTGCTGCCTTGACCTACATGGCATCTCGCTATTGCAAAGACAGTCCTGGAAGAATCCATAATTGGATCATGCATAATGAGGTAGATGCCGGCACTGAGTGGACGAATATGGGAGAGCAGCCTATGATGCGCTTTTTGGACAGATACGTTAAGTCAATGAGAATATGCTACAACATCGTACGTCAGTACGATCAAAATGCTTCGGTCATGGCTTCATTCACCCATAGCTGGACAGCCGCGGCGAGCGGATATTCTCCTAAAGAGATGCTGGAGGAAACGGTGGCGTATTCCAAGGCAGAGGGAGACTTCAAGTGGGGCGTGGCTTACCATCCGTACCCACAAGATCTCACGCAGCCGGAATTCTGGAAGAATGATGCCCAGTCGACATATAGCATGGACTCCAAATACGTGACATTCAAGAATCTGGAAGTAATCGACAAATGGATCAAGATGCCGGGAAATCTCTACTTAGGGACTACGAAACGCCTGCTCTATCTTTCAGAGCAGGGCACGAATTCTCCAAGCTACAGTGATTCTGATCTTAGTCTTCAGGCAGCCGGTGGCGCTTGGGCATGGAAGAAAGTTTCCAGGCTCGATGGAATAGATGCCGTCCAATGGCACAACTGGGCGGACAACAAGGCGGAGTTCGGGTTGAGGATCGGGCTCAGGACATTCGACGAACTGCCGTATCAGAATCTCTCTCCCAAGCCGGTCTGGTACGTCTGGAAAGCAGGCGGCACGGCTGAAGAAGATTCGGTTTTCAATCCTTACATGCCGACGCTTGGCATAACCTCCTGGGATCAGATCATGCATGAAGTCAAGTGATTGACAGCTCTTACCTCCCGTGGAATTTTTCCAGACCAGAGTTCAGGAAGTCGATGAAGCCTTCCACGGATAGGTTGTAACCCCTGATAGGAACCATTTGGTTGCCATTGACATCCAGCAGGGCATAGTTTGGCTGGGCGTTAACTCCGAAGCGGGTTCTGGCGATGTAGGAATTGACTCTTCCGAAATCTTTCAAGACTTTACCGCTCTCTGTGGTGACCCAGTCCTTTTCGTCCAGCTTGCCCTTGTCGTCGGTGTAGAGAGCTACGATGACATATTCATTTCTGAGAATGTCCAGCACTCTTGGGTCGCTCCATACCCTTTGCTCCATTTCCCTGCAGTTCACGCACCCGTGACCGGTAATGTCCACGAACACTGGCTTATTCTGGTCCTTGGCCGCCGCAAGCCCGTCCTCCAGCGTGAAATAGCCTTGCAGGCCGAGAGGCAGTTTCAGATTGAATTTCTTAGCAAGATCATCTTCGGACTTAAAGTCCAAGGCCGGTTCAGCGTTGGATGCTGCCTGTGTGCTCGGAATGGCATCCGCATGGTTCCATACCACGAAATCCTGGGTCTCGATAGGAGGAAGGTAGCCTGACAATGCTTTCAGAGGCGCTCCCCACATGCCTGGAATCATATACACGACGAATGCGAAGTCAGCGATGGCAAGAATTAGTCTTGTCAGCGAAATTTTTTCAACCGGCTCATCATTCTTGAAGCGCAGTTTGCCTAGCAGGTAGAAGCCCAGCATAGCAAATACGACGATCCAGATTGCCAGGTAAACTTCCCTGTCCAGCAATCCCCAGTGGTAGGTCTGGTCGGCAACGCTTAGAAACTTGAAGCCGAAAGCGACTTCTATGAATCCCAACACTACTTTCACGCTGGACAGCCAGCTTCCGCTTTTTAGCTTCGTGAGCAAAGAAGGAAAGAATGCCAGCAGAGTGAATGGCAGTGCGAATGCAACCGAGAATGCCAGCATCGTGACCATCGGCGTCCAGAACTCGCCTTGAGTGGATTTTATAAGCACTGACCCTACTATCGGGCCTGTGCAGGAGAATGACACCAGCACAAGGGTCAGGGCCATGAAAAATATTCCTCCGAGGCCTTTTTTGTTGGATTTCTGGTCGCTGCTATTCGCCATCCATGCCGGCAGCTCGATTTCAAATGCTCCGAAAAAGGATGCTGCGAACACCATGAATATTATGAAGAACAGCAGGTTAGGCAGCCAGTGAGTCGCCAGCCAGTTGAATATGTCAGCCGTTACCGCCTCGCCCCCGATTAACCATGTAAGGCCTATTATTATGCTAATAGGCACCGTGTAGAGAAGCACTATGAATATGCCGTACATGGTAGCCTTGAATCGCCCTTCGTGAGGGTTTGATGACTGTTTCATGAAGAATGATACTGTCATCGGAATCATAGGGAACACGCAAGGGGTCAGCAGCATGGCGAAGCCCCAAAGGATAGCCTCGATGATGAGGCCCCATAGCCCTTCGCTGTTCTGTCCGCCCTCATCTTCAACATCAGGGTCGGAGATTGCCGTGCTGTGCGCAGCCACTTCGTCGGCAGAAATAGTGTCGACGGCGAAGCGAGGTGTGTTCCCTGAGCTGGAAACATCGATCTGCACAGAGAATTCCCAGTATTCAGGAGCAGCGCAGAATTTGTCGTTGCAGCCACTCCAGCTCAATTCTCCTTTTATTACGGCGCCTCCGTCGACCTTCACTTTCTGCGCCACCTGCACGCTGCCAAAGAATACCTTCTCTCCATTAAGCATCGATGGTTTCGTTAGCTCATATAGCTCTCCTTCAATTGAATATCCTGGGGCATCTTCGAACTCTAATGAGATAGGGTTGTTAGGGTTATCTACAGAATAAAGGTGCCAGCCGTCCACTATGGCACCAGAAAAAATTATCTCATATTCATTATTGGCAACATTCCTGCTGGACACTTTCCATGTAGCAGTAGCCTCAGGAGCCTGTGCGAACGAGGCTGCTCCCAGCAGGGAAGCTGCTAGGAGCGCCGTTATGGCGGAAATGCAGTGTTTCATATTGATAGTCAGCAATTATTTCGCATAAGCTACTGAACGAGTTTCCCTGATGACAGTAATCTTAACCTGGCCAGGGTAAGTCATTTCTTCCTGAATTTTCTGAGCGATGTCAGCCGAGAGTCTTGCAGCTTGATCGTCGCTAACTTCTTCTGCACCAACAATAACTCTTAGCTCGCGCCCAGCCTGTATGGCATAGCTCTTGGTCACGCCTGGATATGCCGCGGCCAGGTCTTCCATTCCCTTGAGCCTCTTGATGTAAGACTCAATCACTTCGCGACGGGCTCCAGGGCGCGCTCCGGAAATGGCGTCCCCTATCATCACGATAGGAGAGATGATAGATGTCATCTCGGTTTCCTCGTGGTGAGCTCCGATGGCGTTGCAGACCTCTGGCTTTTCTTTATATTGCTCTGCCAGCTTCA
>JALCSU010000041.1 GCA_022653735.1 Bacteroidales bacterium | reverse complement strand
AAGGGAGAACCCCTGCAGGTTCGCGTCCCCTCCAAGGAAGACATTCTGGGCGACAAACTCACTGCCTTTGGCCCCAACACGCTGGGCATACCGTATTTCAAGGAAGACAGAGCAGGGCAGCAGCGCCGCTGCTCGCTAGAAATCATCAAGCAGCTCTTTGATATCGGCTGCTTGTTCGACTCCGTGAACAACTTTACCGGTGTCCTTGCATCCTTCCGAAAGGTATCGGCTATTGAGCTGGGCTACCGGAAGATGGAAGGCCAGATGGACCGGTACTACGAAGACGTCCGCCAAAGCGCCCTGTGCCTGAGCACCCGCGGCCAGATTGGACAGGGACTCTTCGAAGAGTTCCGAGACGGTCTGATCCGCATCAAGGGATATATGTACCAGCGGAACTATTACATAGAGAACGCCATCGTGGATGCCTCCAAAGCCGCCTATCTGGTCACATGCTTCCAGCATGGCCAGACCGTTATCAAGAAATACGACAAGGGAATCGACCTGAATTCACTGTCCATCTTCTCCGCTATGCCCAAAGAACTCCAGCGCCTCCGCCGCTCCCTGCCCGAAGCCTTCTGGTACTGGGCCAAGACCTACGAATTGCTGTAAGCACTGGCGCAGGTTCTGTCCACGGCCACAAGGCGTGGACATTTTTGGGGCCGTGGACAGAACTTTGAAATCCCGACAGTTTTGCATGCATTTGTACGTGCATCAAGAGTCTCCCGGCAGGAGCACCCAGGTGAAAGTCCGTTAATTTGTAGCGGTTAGCTTATTCAGGGTCAATCTATGCGGCGAAGGCTTTCTTCGCTGGTTTCCTGGACATGACAAAGTGCAGGTCCGCTCCGTCTTTTATGTCGTCGTAGTTGATGACAGGCTTGCGAAGGCGCTTGCCGTTGAGGTAAACAGCTTTTACGTAGACAGCATCCTCGCTCCAGCCTTCAGTGGTCACGTTCAATAGGCCGCCGCCATTCAGGCGCACTTTCAGCCCCGGGACGCAAGGGGAGCTGATGGAATATTCATTGCTCCCCGGGCAGACTGGATAAAAGCCCATGCAATTGAATATGTACCAGGCGCTCATCTGGCCGCAGTCGTCGTTCCCGCTCAGCGAGCCTGGCTCGTTGCCGTAGAAATGCGAGGCTATGTAGCGCACCCATCTCTGGCATTCCCATGCTTCTCCGAATTCGTTGAATAAATATGTCACGTGGTGGCAAGGCTCATTGCCATGCCAGTAGCCCCCGATGCGCCCCCAGATGTCGTGCGCCCCTGGAATATCCTCGGGAAGCTCTACGAGGAAGAGACTGTCCAGGCGTTCCTTAAGTCTTTTCCTTCCGGCCAGAGCGACGTAGCCTTGGAAATCATGAGGCACAGTCCATGTGTACTGCAGAGTGAAGCCTTCTGTGATGTCGCCCCAGCCGTTCACCGAGCCGGGACCCTGATAAGCCACCGGTGCGAAAGGAGTGCGCCACTTGCCGTGGGAATCTCTGCCGCGCATGAAGCCGGTTTGCGGATCTACCAAGTTCTTGTAGTTCATCGAACGGCGGAGAAAATATTCATAATCCTCCTCATGGCCCAGCACCTTGGCTGCCTGAGCTATGCACCAATCGTCGTAGGCATATTCCAGAGTCTTGCTGACGCTCTCCTTCTCAAGGTCGAAAGGCACCCAGCCCAATTCGGAATATTCCTTAATGCAGTCGTAGTTTGGGTTGGTGGCGGTGGCCTTCATCGCCTGAAAGGCTCTCTCGTAGTCGAAGCCCTTTACCCCTTTCACTATCATGTCTGCCAGCACGGAGCATGCGTGATAGCCTATCATGCACCAGGTCTCGCCCCCGTAGAATGACCAGATGGGCAGCATGTGCTCTACGCTCTTGTCGTAATGGGCAAGCATCGAATTGGCAATGTCGGCTTGCAGGGGCTGGTTCACCAGATTCAAAAGCGGATGGAACGCCCTGTAAGTGTCCCAGAGCGAGAAGGTGGTCATGTTCGTGAATCCCTGGGCCTTCTCAATGTTCTTATCCAGCCCGCGGAAGCGTCCGTCGGCATCTTGGAACAAGAACGGGTGCAGGGCGGTGCGATAGACGCTGGTGTAGAAGGTTTGTCGCAGAGTTTTGTCATCTGTGTCCAGATTGTATCGTCCAAGCTCTTTCTCCCATTTGTCCTCCGCTTCCTTCAGCACTGCCTCGAAATCTTTGCCATTCAGTTCCTCCAGATTCAGCAAAGCCCCTTGCGTGCTGACTCCGGAGACCGCAACCTTGACCTGAACCTGCTCTCCTTCCGATGTCGCGAAGCGAACATAGGCTCTCAAGCCCGTCCCGAAAGCTTCCAGGCTGCTGCGGAAGCGGTTGGTATTGTAGATGACCGGCTTGCCATCCTGGAAGATCCGGAAATCCTTGATCGGCTTGTCGAAGCGGGCGGCGAAGAAGACGTAGCGTTCCGGGTTCCACCCCTTTACCACCTTGGTTCCCACGATAGTGCGGTCGTCCTCCAGCCTGACATCTGACCATGCGCAATCCCATTTCAGCGTGTGCTGGAGATCGACCATCACGAATGCGCTGTCCGACGCAGGGTAAGTGAATCTGAATATGCCGGAACGCAGCGCTGCTGTCATCTCTGCTTTCGTGCCGTAATCCAGCAGGTCCACTCTGTAATAGCCTGGGTGCCCTTCTTCCTTGCTATGTGAATATTTTGACGGCTTTCCCTGTGAGCCGGTGCCTGGAAGGAACAGGAAGTCTCCGCAGTCGGGAATGCCCGTGCCGCTGAGGTGAGTGAGGCTGAATCCCTGGATGTCGGGCTTTGAATATTTGTACCCAGCGGCGCAGTCATAGTCTTTGTCATCGCAGTCCGGGCTTATCTGTATTCCTCCGAATGGCACCTGGGCGCCAGGGTACACGTTCCCGAACCCGTCCGTCCCTACGAACACGTTCACGTCGTCAATCAGCCGCTTCTGTGAGAACGCAGTCGTGGCGCAAAGCAGCATCGCCGCTGCCAAATACTTTATATTCATGGATTTGAAATATTTACTCAATGCGTTGAGCTCTTTTGCTCAAAACAAATATAGCGTTTTCAAATCAAATCCCAAACCTTGTGCAAGAGGCAATCTGTTTGTGCTGTCACATGTCCAGAATGTAATCCCCAGGAAATCATGGAAAGGGGTTCGCATGGCAGACTGTGCTGGAGAGCCATGTTTATAGAATGCTTTCTTCAAGAAGGAATGGAATCACACCAACATAACTGATGCCGTCTTCGTCAGTCCACATTTTTTGATTGCCGTCCAGAACAACGATTTTTTCGGAAGAAATCCCCGGACTTCCTTAACGAACAAGTCTCCTGATCTTTCTTTTCCTTGGAGTCAACTCCACCACTCCGACATCGACTGCATATCCACGAAGAATCAATTCGTTGAAGATGATATTCTCCATCAGATGCGACCGTTCCTGCTGCCGGAAATTGAGTTTTGCATTTCTAAGTCCGATGTCTGTTGCATAGTATTTTAGGGGCGATCCATAATGCTTCCGGCCTTTGACGTCATATCGCTTCGCCCGTAAGTCAGATACTCTTCAAATGCATCCGCTTTTTCCCCACCTGAATAGGACCTGAACGTCACAACTACTGTGCTGAGTAATATCGGCAGCGTCGGCATTACCTCCTGTCTTGGAGCGGTGTCATGGAATATGGCTTGTCGGTGGGTTTGGTGCCGCGGGAGCGATTTGGCTTAGCCGTCATCTGGAACTCCAGCGTGCCGCCTGCCATGATGTCCGAGTACGTGATGTAAAGCTTGTCGTAAGGCTTGCCGTTGAGGAGAACCCTGCGCACGTAACGATTCTTGTCGCTGACTCCGGGGGCATTGATTTCCAAAGTCTTGCCATTCGGCAACGCAACCTCGGAATGCTCCAGGTAAGGTACGCCAAGGACATATTCATTGCTCCCAGGGCAGACCGGATAGAAGCCAAGGGCCGTGAATATGTACCATGCGCTCATCTGCCCGCAGTCATCGTTGCCGCCCAGCCCCCGTCTTTCCGGCTTGTACATCCGGTTCATTATCTCGCGGAGCCAATATTGGGTTTTCCAAGGCTGCGAAGTCCATGCATAGAGATAAGGAATATGATGACTCGGCTCGTTGCCATGGACGTAGCCGCCCATCAGGCAGTCCTTGGTTATGTCCTCATTGGTAGCGTAGGCATATTCAGGAAGATCCTCGCTGAACAGTTCGTCCAGATTCTTCAGAAACTTCTCCTCTCCGCCCATGAGCGTCATCACGCCGTACACGTCCTGTGGGGCGTGGAAGCTGAAATTCAGGGAGTTGCCCTCTATGAAGCCCTCTCCCATGGTCTGTAGCGGATCGAAGTCCTTCTTGAAAGAGCCGTCGGCGTAGCGAGGTCTTGCGAAACCAATGCTTTCATCGAATATATTCCTGTAATATAATGCCCTCCTGGCATATTCAGAGGCCGTTCCTGCATCTCCGAGCATTTCGGCTGAATGAGCTATCGTCCAATCATCGTAGGAATATTCCAGAGTGTTGCTGGCGGCAGTGGATGTCTTGTCGTAAGGCACCCATCCCAGCCTCATGTAATCCCCAAGACCGCAGTACCAATCCCTAGTGGATGTCGTCACCATTGCCTCCAAGGCTCGCTTCCCGTCTATGTCCAGCCCCTTCGCTATCGCATCCGCAAGCACCGGGACGGCATGGTAGCCGCTCATGCACCAGTTCTCGTTTGCCATGTGACTCCAGACCGGAAGCATGTGCAGCACGTTCTGGTCGTAGTGCGCCAGCATTGACTCCACCATGTCGCGTTCCCTGTCCGGCTTCAAGAGAGTGAGCAACGGATGCTCTGCCCTGTAGGTGTCCCAGAGCGAGAAAATCGTATAGTTCGTGAACCCGTCGGCGTGATGGAGCTCGTGATCGAGACCTCTGTACGTGGCGTCTACGTCCATGTAGACGGACGGATTGATCATGGTGTGGTACAGAGACGTGTAGAACATTGTCCTTTCGGCATCAGAAGTGATCCCAGCCCCAGATTCCCCTGTCCCTGGATTGTTCAGGATGTCGATTACGCTAAGTTCCTTCTCCCATTTCGCATCGGCTTCGGAAGCAATCTGGTCGAACGATTTTTCCGAAGCCTCGGCGCGAAGGTTTTTTAGCGCTCCGGTGCATCCAGTGGCCGACAATGCCACCTTGATGACTAGCTTCGGCTGTGCCTCGGCATCGAAGTCGAACCACGCCACGAGCTTGCGCCCTGCCATTGCCGGGAAGTCATGCTTCACGTCGAATTTACCCCATCCGCCATTGTACTTGATTTTTTGGCGATCTTGGTAGCCATAATGCTTGATTGGCTGCGAGAAGGAAATTGCGAAATAGGTGTAATTCGTCCTTGCCCAGCCATTGGTGATCCTGTAACCGGTGACTAGAGTGTCGTTCTGAACCTGGATTTCTGCCCAGAGTGTCTTGCCGTCGTAATTGTAGATTCCTCTGTCCAGATCCAGTATCACGTGGCTTCCGGAAGCCGCTTCGCTGGAATGCGGGAAAACATATTCATGTACTCCGACCCTCTCTGTAGCTGTCAGGCGCACCTTGATGCCGTAGTCATCGAGCGTCACCCCGTAAAGCCCCGGCCTGGCATATTCATTCTCATGGGAAAACCTGCTGCGGTAGCCGGAATCAGGGTTTCCTTCAGTCCCTGGATTCAGCTTCAGCGCACCTATGGTAGGCATTATCAATATGTCGCCAAGGTCCGAGTGCCCCGTGCCGCTGAAATGCGTGTGAGAGAAGCCCACGATGGTAGGATCCTCCCAGCGGTAGCCGGCGCAATATTCATAAACCCTTGGCTGGTATTTCCCATCCACGTTGTGGGGGATTGTGTCGGTGTCGGGGCTCAGCTGCACCCCGCCGAATGGCACGCAGGCTCCCGGGAAGGTGTGCCCCATGCCATCCGTCCCGATGAACGGATCGACGTAGGATGTTTTCTGGGCATTTGCCAAGATACAAAAGGATAGCGCCGTGGCAGCCGCAAAAGATTTCAGTGTCATATTCGCAATGTCATTTTACTATTTCTATTCCGTCCGGAGCGTCGATGCTCGTGACAGCCTTGCCGTCGGAGCCCTTCTTTACGGAAATCTTGATCGCGCCGTATGGAGTCGGGACCGTCCCTTCCGCCCAGTCGAGCTTGCCAAGATGCGGGCTGACTCTTATCTTGCTGAATCCTGGAGCCACAGGCTCGACCCCCAGGACATGCTCGCTGAGCCAGGTGGTCGGTCCTGACGCCCATCCGTGGCAGAAACTGTGCCTCAGGCCAACGTAGCAGTAGGCGCCTCCGTCGGCGTGAATGTCGAATTTGCCCTCAGGGACGACTTCGTCGATTCTGGCGGCATTGGCCGCATCGTCGTAATTGAAATCTTCCCAGAAGGTGGTGGCTCCGAGGTCTATCATCTTGCCCCAGTATTCAGAGATGAGGTCCATCGCCTCGCTGTAATTCCCGCTCTTCGCCAAAGCTTCCAGCATGTAATAGCCCATGAACGATGAGAACTGGCGTGCGCCGTCCTTCATTATGACTTCGGCGGCTTTCCGTGGCTCGTACATCCCGGCGAGCGAAAGCAGAGCTGCAGCCTGCTTGCTTCCGGCATGGTCCGGCACATATCCGTGCATCTTCCTGGCAGTCTTGGAGCATTCTCTCCGGAGGTCTTCGTCTCCGAGCCATCCAGCCATGTCGGCGGCTGCCTCCAAGGCTTGCACGGTTATGGCTTGAAGTCCCGCGTGGACTACGGCCGGCTTGTCGTTGGAAGGCCAGTCGATGAATCTTCCGCTCTCGTAATTCTCCTTGGAACCATCCACGTTGGCGATCACCGTCCGCGCCAGCTGCCGAAGGTAGTCATGCTGCTCCTGGAGGTATTCCTTGTCGCCATAATACCAGTACAGATGGCGCTGGATTATTATCCACCAAAGAGAATACGAGCAAATCCCGTTCATCCATTTCGTCGGAGGCGTGCCGTCCCGCACGAAATCCAGGCTCTTGCGCACCACGCTGTGGTTGCCGAAAACGGTGTTCACCGTCATCACCTCGGGATGCATGTCTCCTATCCACACCAGGCGGTCACGCTTTATGCCGTCCCAGAGATAATCCTGCATGTTCAGATGCACTGTCCTCGCACCTGTCTCCCATATCTGGTTAAGGCGCTCGTCGCTGCATTTGAATGTCCCTGAATATGGGATGTTCCTGTATCGGGAGATGGCTCTCACCGCGACCAGAGGCACATCCACATCTTCGGAGAGCAAGTCCAGGCGCACGAAGCGAAAGCCCGTGTTGCCATATTCATAAGCCCCCAGCCATGGCACGGAGGCTTCGAAGTCTCTCATCGCGTGATCGTTCGTTGCGGTAGACCCGCTCTCATCCACGCTGCTAAGCGCCTCTGAGACGGATTCCCCGAAGCATATCCTGAAATGCGCCGGTTTCTGATTGCTGGAAATTGCCCGCACGATCTGCAAGCCTCCCTGTATCTCCTGCCCGAAGTCCAGCAGGATCGAGGCTTTTACCCCTCCGGTTGTCTTGAAAGTCGCCACCCTTTTCTCGGTCGTGGTTACCTGTCCGGAATATGGCATGAGCAGCTGGCCGGCATCCATGATGCTGCCTTTTGACAATACTATCCTGGATGGGGTGACGTAGTCGCTCACGAATTCCGTCTCTTTCCGTTGTATTGAACCCTGTCCCGTGGCAGAGACAGAAAGGCATGTCGCCAGAATCGATGCGATTGCAAAGAGGTGTGTCTTGTGATTCATCGTTTTTAGTTTTTCGCGTCAAATGCAAACATACGAAGAAATACTTGGTAAGTAATTTTAATTTTGACTGATTTACTTTGATTTCTATAATCTTGTGCCCTCCGTATAGCTTATTATTGGTATATTTGAATATTTGAAATTGACGTACAAAAAACTAATTCCAATAGATATGAAGAAGATCGTGGATGTGAACGCGCATTTGCACACCCCATATTCGTTCAGTGCCTTCAAAGACATCGGCCAGGCTGTCGGCATGGCGGCCTCGGAAGGCGTGAGGGTAGTGGGAATCAATGATTTCTATAGCATGGACGGCTATAAGGAATGGGACGAAGAGTGTTCGAAAAAAAGGCTGTATCCGCTTTTCAACATCGAATTCATCTCATTGAACGCAGAGGACCAGAAAGCGGGACTGAGGGTGAATGACCCTAACAACCCAGGCAGGACGTATTTGAGCGGCAAAGGGCTTGCGTACCCTGTGAAACTGAGCGGAAAAGAGGCTCGGATGCTCTCCGACGTCAGGCGGGAGTCGAATGCGCAGGTCGAGAAGATGTGCGCCAAGCTGAACGACCATCTGGATGAGGTGAAGGCGGGTTTCAGGATAGACTTCCGGAAATTGACCGAGGAACTCACCAAGGGTCTGGTGCGTGAGCGCCACTTGGCTAAGGGTCTGAGGCTGGAGGTGGATGCTGTCGCCAAGACCGACGCTGATAAATTAGGAATATATGAACGAATATTCAGTGGTAATCCTCTGAAAGCTCCTTTGAGCGATGTGGCTGCGGTCGAGAACGAGATTCGGAGCAAGCTGCTGAAGGCAGGGGGGGCGGCTTTCGTGCCGGAAGACCCTAAGGCTTTTCTGCCGATGGAGACTGTCCAGGAGATAATTACCGCAGCCGGTGGCATTCCGACGTATCCATTCCTTGCCGACAATGCCAAGGGCGAGTTCACGGACTTCGAGGCTGACTTGCAGAAGGCAGCCGACACGCTCCGCCGTCGCGGAATCAGGTCCGTCGAGTTCATAACGACGAGGAACACGACTGCCGTGCTTGAGCAATATGCCGGATTCCTGACAGATGAAGGATTCATCGTCACGTTCGGCTCGGAGCACAATACTCCGGCTATGGAGCCGATCAAGCTTCGCACGAGAGACCATGCGGAGGGGCTCAGCGAGAGGCTCCGCGAGATTAATTTCCATGGCGCATGCTGCGTCGCCGCCCACCAGGAAGGCTTGGCATCGGCGGAAGAAGGGGAAGAGGCAATATTGAAAAGAATTGAAAACAGTTAATGAATATGAAAGAAATTGAAGATCTGATAGCGATTTCTCGCAAATATGGCGCGGATTCGCATTTCGTGATTGCCGGTGGTGGAAACACATCGTTCAAGACTGCGGAAAAGCTGTGGATCAAAGCTAGCGGCCATGCCCTGGCGACCATTGATGAAGATGGCTTTGCCGTGCTGGACAGGACAGTGCTGAACGAGATGGGGACAAAGGAATATAGTTCCGAGACGGCAGAGCGCGAGGCTCAGGTCAAGAAGGACCTGGCGATAGCCTGCATCACGTCCGATCGCCGTCCGTCCGTGGAGACATCGCTTCACAATTGCATGAATTTCAGATATGTGGTTCATCTCCACCCAACCCTCGTGAACGGACTCATGTGCTCGAAGAATGCAGAGGCTGTCTGCAAAGAGCTGTTTCCGGATGCGCTTTACATTGAATATACCGACCCAGGCTACACCCTGTTCAAGAAGGTGTACGACCGGATTGAGGCTCACAGGGCAGCGACAGGCAAGGAGCCTCAGGTGATATTCTTGCAGAATCACGGAATATTCGTCGGGGCTGACTCGACGGCAGAGATAGAGAAAATCTACGATGACATATTCGCAGAACTTTCTGCAACGGCTGCCGCTCCGGATGAGACAAAGGTGGATATCCCAGACTCCGTGACAGAAATCGTCCCAGTCGTCCGCCAGATTCTGTCTAGGGGCGGGCGCGGGCTGAAGACCGTCAAAGTCCTTCGCAATGCGCTTACTGAGAAATATTTGTCAAGCGCAGAGGCTTTCTCGAACGTCAGCGTTCCGTTCACTCCCGACATGATAGTCTACTGCAAGAACGAATATGTTTACGTGGATGCCGCTTCTGCCGAGGATGTCCTCAGGCAGGCGGAGGAGAAGATAGAGGCCTTCGCCGCAAAGCGTGGCTTCACGCCGAAAGTAGTGGCTGTCAAAGGATTGGGCCTGCTGAGCGTAGGCGATGACAATAAGAGCGCCCAGATCGTCGAGGATGTTTTCGCAGACGCAATGAAGATTGCTTCTTACGCCGAGAGTTTCGGCGGCCCTCACGCCATGGAGCCGGCTTGGATTGACTTCATAGACAATTGGGAGGTGGAAAATTATCGCCGTAAGGTTGCTTCCTCTGCCTCCAGAGGCAGGGTCGAGGGGAAAACCATCATTGTTACTGGTGCGGCTCAGGGGTTCGGGCAGGGAATTGCGCAGGAACTGCTGAAGCAGGGCGCGAACATAGTCGTGGCTGACCTGAATGACGTCACGGGGAACGCTACCGTCGAGGAATTCAACAAGATGGCGAAAAACAACAAAGCCATATTCGTAAAGACTAATGTCGGCGATCTAGACAGCCTCGCCGCCCTCATGAAAGAGACCGTCGTCACGTTCGGGGCTCTCGACGTGTTCGTGAGCAATGCCGGCGTCGTTCGCGCAGGCGGCCTGGAGCAGCTTGACCCTAAGGATTTTGACTTCGTCACGAAAATCAATTACTACGCCTTCTTCTATTGCTCAAGGCTGGCTTCTCACATAATGAAGCTGGAGACAGCCGCCGACCCGGAATATTTCGCCGACATAATCCAGGTGAACAGCAAGAGCGGGCTGGTCGGCAGCAAGGCCAATTACGCTTACGCTGGCAGCAAGTTCGGCGGCATCGGGCTCATTCAGTCCTTCGCCCTGGAGTTGGCTCCGTTCCGCATCAAAGTCAACGGAATCTGCCCTGGGAACTTCCTGGACGGTCCGCTTTGGAGCGATCCTGTCAAGGGATTGTTTATCCAGTACCTCAATGCAGGGAAAGTCCCTGGAGCTAAGAATGTTGAGGACGTGAGGGAATATTACCTCAGTAAAGTGCCAATGCACAAAGGCTGTACGCCTCTGGATGTGTCCAAGGCGATTATTTATGCAATCGAGCAGACTGGCGAGACCGGGCAGGCCATTCCGGTGACCGGAGGGCAGGTGATGCTCGCCTAGAATAGGTTTCGGGCAAAGCCCGGAAAGATAATTATCGGAATTCTAAATTAGTTTATATATGAAGCAACTAGACGTTAAATTGATGCATCCTGCCGAGCAGATTGCTATTATCATCGGCAGAATCTATCATGGCGGAATGACGACCACGACCGGCGGCAACGTATCCATCATGGATGACAATGGCGACATGTGGATCACTCCTGCCGGAATTGACAAAGGCAACCTCACGCCTGCCGACATCATGTGCGTGAAGCCGGATGGAACCATTATCGGGCCTCATCGTCCATCTTCCGAATATCCTTTCCACAGAGCCATCTATAAGATGAACCCTAAGGCGCATTCAGTAATTCACGCCCACCCTCCGGGACTGGTAACGTTCAGCATCATCCACAAAGTGCCGGATACCAGCATACTGCCGCAGGCGCGTGCGGTCTGCGGCCCTGTGGGGTTCGCTAAATATGCGACGCCTGGAAGTGAGCAGCTTGGAAAGAACATAGTAGACGAATTCAAGAAGAATCCTGAATACAGGGCCGTCATCATGGAGAACCATGGAGTGGTGCTTTATGGAGAAGACATAGCTGATGCCTATCAGAGATTCGAAACTTTGGAACTTTGCGCTCGTACCATTCTGAATGCTAAGACTCTCGGGGAGCCGAAGTACCTCACTGACGAACAGATCCTCAAGCATGATAAAGCTATCAATACTCCTTTCCAGCACTTCATGAATGTGGATTATCCTTCAGATGAGAGGGCTATCCGTTCGGAAATATGCCGAATCGTGCGCAGAGCCTGCACCCAGGGCCTTATGTGCAGTTCATACGGCACAGCGTCGGTTCGCTGGAGAGGGAACGATTTCCTCATAACTCCTTCCAACGTGCAGCGCTGGGACATAGAGCCAAACGATATAGTCCAGGTGAAGGATGGCATGGTTGAGGCCGGCAAGATGGCCAGCCGCTCAGTTGCGATGCATTTCGAAATTTATCGCCGTAACCCTAATATTAATTCAATAATCCTCACGCAGTCGCCGTCTCTGATGGGATTCGCCACGAGCGGAGTCAAGTTCGACGTGAGGACTATTCCGGAAAGCTGGATATTCCTTCAGGATATTCCAATCTTCCCTTTCGCCAGCCAGTACGACGATCTCGACAAGGTAGCCGAAGAATTCAAAGTGCGTCCTATGATAATGCTTGCGAACGATTCCGTTGTCGTGACTGGAAATCAGCTTATTAACTCGTTTGATAAATTGGAAGTTGCCGACTTCAGTGCCAGGTCGCTCATCATGGCAGCCCCTGCCGGGAAACTTAATCCTATCACCGACAAGGAGATAGAAGATCTTAGAGTTGCATTCCACGTTGGAGAGAGAAAATAATGAAAAGCAATATATTAATGAATATGGCATTGGCCGCTGCCATTGTGGCGGCCTTTGTTTCTTGCAAAGGTGGCAATTCTTCTGTCGCTAGAACCCAGTCGCAGGACACGACTTACGTCTGCGCATACGTATGGCCTTCTTGCCATGACGATTCGTTAGCGCATCACTGGCTCTGGCAAGAGGGGATTGGCGAATGGGAAGTCATCAAGCAGGGCGACAAGCGATTCCCTGAGCATTATCAGCCTCGACAGCCTCTGTGGGGTTACGAGATGGATGACGACCCCCAGGTGGTGGAGAAATGGATCAACACTGCGCTGAAGTATGGCGTGAACACATTCATCTATGACTGGTATTGGTTCACTGACCCGGATGGTTACAGCGGACCATATCTGGAAAGCGCCCTGGACAATGGATTCCTGAAGGCTCCTTCCAACAGGAAGATGAATTTCTACATTATGTGGGCAAATCATTACGTGGTTTATAATTATTGGAACTACCATAAGTGGGGAGACAACACGGATCTTCTGTTCAGTCCTGAAGTAGACTGGACGAAGTTCAAGAAAATAGTCGCCAGGGTAATAGACCAATATTTCAAGCAGCCAAACTACGTGAAAATCGATGGCTGCCCAGTATTCGGGATATTCTCCATGGATGCGCTCATTAAAGGCATGGGCTCTCTGGATGAGGCCGCAAAGGCATTGGACTATTTCCGTGAAGAGGTGAAGAAGGCGGGATTCCCTGGGCTTCACATCCAGCAGATTCAGGGCGGCGGCTCGCTGATGAGCCAGGAGCGCATAGACAAGATGAACGAGATGATTTCGAAGCTAGGCATTGATAGCGAAGCTCTCTACAACATGGGCGGCTTCGATCCTGACTATCTGGTACATGGTGCCAATGCGCTGAAAATCCGTGCGCAGATGGATTCGGCGTTCAATATTCCTGTCTTCCCATGCACGTCGATCGGGTGGGACGACAGCCCTAGGTTCCCTGCCAAGGGCGCCAGAGACGTTACCTGCTTCCACAACACCCCTGAGAGCTTTGGTAATTTCTTGCAGAAAGCCAAGGAATATGTCGACGCTCATCCGGACCAGCCTCGCTTCATGATGATCAACGCCTGGAACGAATGGGTCGAAGGCAGCTACCTCCTTCCTGACATGCTGAACGGCTACGGTTACCTCGAAGCCGTCAGGGACGTTGTCAAGTCCGCAGAATAAGATTGGCGGTAGCGCATGCCGGATTAGTAACGAGCCGGGCTTGGAGGATCATGCTTGAGTATGATTCCTATTACTCACCGGCAATTATCCTGGCATCTTCTGCCCTGTCTATGCCCAGTTTCTTGGCGTTCGCATCGCGAATCTCCTTGATGCGTTCCTTGTGCCGTATCACCCAATTCTCACCAAGCATGCACATGCTTGCCGTGAAGAAATAGATGATCGTCTGGAGTATCATGCCGCTCATTTGGACAGTCGCCTCGCTCATGTCTCCACCCGCCACGCTCATATTCAAGTAAGCCTGGCACCCGAAGGTGGAAGGGAAGAGGTAAGAGAAAAATTTCCAGAATTTAGGGAAGGCGCAAGTAGGCCATGAGCATCCGGACAGGAACAAGCAGACAGGCGACATCGCCAGGAATAGCACGAATACGGATTCGCGCCTGGTGATGAGCGTGCTCCAGGTCATGCTGAACAACACGCAATCTGTGACGAAGAACACCAGCATGGCGAAAACGTCCTTGAAGTCGCCTCGCTGAGGCAGCCCGAATATCGCAGGGACTATGAACGCTATGTATGTTCCTATGGCCATGTAGATGAGCCAGTATGCCCCTGCCCTTCCCAGCACGATTCTGCCTACCCCGCTTCCTCCTTGCAAGTCATACGGAATGGAAGCGAAGCTACGGTTCTGTTCCCTCTGCGTTCCAGCAAGCAGGGACATTCCATAGAACATGGTCTGCTGAATGATTATGAGAAGGATCGCTGACACCAAGAAATAGCTGTAGCTGAACGACCTGTTGTAAGGATTATTGTCGTCGTACAGGATGGGCTTCGTCGATTCGAAGGCAGCCTGGTCTGTCATTCCCATTGACGAGTAGCGGACCATCTGGATTTCTCCAACCTCGTGCAGCATCACGAAATTAGCGGCAGACATGACGTTCTTATAGTACAGGAAGCTGCTCATGTCGGCGTAAGCAGAGAAAGTCGCCGTTTCCATGTGTGCGAGCTTTTTCCCGAAGTCGGACGGGAACATGATTATTCCCTTCACCTTCCTTTCCTGCATCAGCCTCTTCGCCTCTTCCATATTCATGCATTTGTAGGCTACGCTCACTTCTTTCGTTGCGTCCAGCTCACGTATGATTCTGTGGGTGTCGCTACAGTCGGCATTGTCCACGACGGCAATGGGCGTCTCATGCACTATGCCGTTCAGATACACAAGGTTGTAAAGCAGAGGGTATAGCAGTCCCGCCACCACGAAGATCAGCATTACCCCTGAGTCATGGAGCACCTGACGCAGCTCGTGGTTAAGAATATGCCAGAAATCCGCGCACCAAATTTTTAAATATGACTTGAATTTCTCCATAGCCCTTTATTCCTTTGGAAAGTTTTGATAGATATATGCTCTCTTAAGCCTGTTGAGGCCAATTGCAGGCAGGAACAGGAATATGAGAAGGTATGCTACTTCTTTCCACCAACCTGCGAATCCGGCTCCGAAGAACACCTCTTGCACGAAGAAGTTGAAATAATGCCTTAGAGGGAAAGCCGCGGCAAGTCCCTGAATGTAAGGAGGCATGGCTTCGATAGGCAGGGTGAAGCCTGCCAGCGAGAAGCCCAGCGTGCTGTAGAGGGCGCCGATGCTGAGAGCGAGTCGCGGCACGGGCAGCATTTCCACTATGAATATGCCAATACTTTCGCTTGCCAGAATCATCAGGAACATGTCTAGGAACATGTTCCATATCGAGCCTGCGATAGGGAAGTGCAGCCAATGGTACAGTAGCACTATGAGGATGAATCCTATCGCGGAGAAAATCGACGTCCATACCAAGAGTTTACCCAGAAGGGCGGAGGTAATGGAATCCCCGGCTGTCCTGAGCAGATGCCTGGAAGTACCGTATTTCAGCTCCGTCCCTAGCGAATATATCAGGACTATTATGACGATCATCTCGACCACTCCCGGAAGCATTATGTTTGAGAGGTAGTAGCCGTAGTTCGTCGTCGTGTTGCCTATCTGGTGGAAATCCACGTTCACGGGCTGTATGAGGCCCATTATCTGCTGCTCATCGTAGCCACGCATCCTCAGTGCCTCCCTCTGCACGGCCCCGTTCGTCAGGTTCACCATGTAAAGCAACTGCTTCCACGCAAGCGCACCTCCGACCAGGTACAGGCCGTTCGTGTACATTGTTATCTTCGGCTGCCTGGACGCCTGGATGTCATCGTTCATGCCTTTCGGAAGCACGCACATCGCAAGTATCTTCCCGCTCATCAGATCCGCCCGCGCAGACTCGTAGGTGTCGTAATGCACTACCTTGCCCAGTTGCGTGGCATCGAGCTGCTGATAGAAATTCCTCGATGTCGTGGATTCGTCTTGATCCACGACGCCGATCGGGATGTCATGCGGCAGGCCGTCTTTCATCAGCGTTAGATAGAATAGCGCACAGAACGTGATGACCCCAACCGAACCCAGCAGATAAAGAGGACGGTTCCTGATTATCCTGAGCTCGCGCCGGGCGACCTTAATAATATTCTGCCAGATGCTCATCAATATATTCCTAAGGATTATTGTCTCATGATTCCGGTCATGCCTGGACGTATGCCATCGATGGCCTCGTCAGGAATGGCCCTGACCTCGAATGTCTTGGCATCGTACATGCCGGTTTCTTTGGTGGCCTTCCATGTAGCGTAGGACTCTCTGACGCATATGTAGTTCACGGTCGCAGAAATTTCCTTGTTGTCTAGGGCCGGAATCAAGATTCTGACTTTATCTCCCTGTTTCAGTCCGTGCAGGTAATCCTCACGCACGTTGAACGTGAACCAGATGTCGCTCAGATCCAGTACGCTCGCTACCGGAGAACCGGCTCCCACCAGCTCGCCATTGTGAGGATAGACCTGCGACACGATTCCGGAAGCAGGGGAAACCAGATAAAGTTCTCCCAGATATGACTCAACCTCCATTACGGCGCCGTTAGCCTGGTCTACCAGAGCCTGAGCCGCTTCCTTGTCTTCTCTCCTGGCTCCGTTCACAGTCATGTCGTACATGCTCTTGGCAGCCTTCGTCTGGGCGACGGAGGCATCGTACTGAGCCTTTGTCTCATCGTATTTCTGAGCGGAGATTACTTTCTGATCGTAAAGCTTCTGAACCCTCTCGAAAGACTTCTTCATGACATCTTCCTGGACGAGCGCTTGCTGGTAAAGCTGGTAGGCGCCTTGGATTTGCTCGGTGCGAGCGCCGTTCTTGGCTTTCAGGCTCTGGGCGGAAGCCGCGGCTTTCGCTGCATCAGCCTGCGCCAATTTCGCTCTCACTTCAGGAGAGTCGATATGGGCGATGGTGTCTCCTTTCTGGACGCTCTGCCCCTCCCTTACGTAAATGTCGTCTATCCTGCCTGTCACTTTGCCAGAGACCCTGTATTCGGTGGCCTCTGCCTCTCCTTGGATTACAAGCGGCTTCGGTTTGGAGACAAAGTAGCCGATGATCGCAATAAGGAGAATGATGACGATCAGCGCTACTATTCCTATTACCAGGTTGTAGCTTTTCTTTTTCGTTTCCATAATGTATTTCTCTTTTTAATTTTTTTACTTTTCGGAATGATAAGCGGCTTCGGCCTTGGCTATGTTGGCAGCCAGCATCTGGAGCTCGATTCCCGAGTCGATATATTCAGAGTGGGCTTGCAGCCATGCGGTCTGGGCAGACAGGGCAGTGTTTGTCGTGATTACTCCGGTCTCGAAACCTATCGTGGCGGTTCTGAGGTTTTCCTCGGCGCTTTCAAGATTGCTCTTAGCCATGACATGTTTCTCGAAAGCCTCGTCCTGCTGCTTTCTTAGCTGGGTCACCTGAAGATTTATGAGATTCTTCGCATCTTCCAGCTGTGTCCTGTAAAGAGTCGCTTCTGCCTTGGCTTTCCTTGTCTTGTTGTTGGCCTCGAAGGCATGGAATATAGGAATATTCACTACCACCCCTGCATTGAACATCCCGCTCCACTCTTTCTCGAAGCCATGTTTCAGATTAGGGTTGGTCACTGAATATCCTGCCATCAATGCCACCTGTGGCATCATGTCGGCCCTTGCTACTGCGACTTTCTTGTCATATATCCGCGATGCCAGGTCCAGGCTCCTTGTCTCCGGCCTGTCGGCATATATTTGTTCCATATCCTTCTGGGTGGTCATCTGAGGCACAGGCACCTCGTCGAGCTTTTCATCAGAGAGGGTTATGTCTGAATTCAGGTCCATGCCTATGAGCTTGCAGAGCAGCATCTTTGAAAGCACCAGTCCGTTGCTGGCCTTGGTCTTGAGCATGTCCGCTTCATTTGCTTTAACCTTTATCTGAAGAGCATCGGATTCTGTCGCAACTCCTTCTTTAACTGAGATGTCCACATCTTTCTCCATTTTGTGCAGCAGGTCGGCGTAAGCCTCTGCTAATTTCAGCTTGTTGGCAACAGACACTATCTGCCAATATGCCTGGTCAACTTCGACGACGACTTCCTGATACTTCTGGTCGTACTGCGTTTCTGCCAGCTGTTCTGCCAATTTGGCAATCTTGTTGGCAGCGACAATTTTTCCTCCCATGAAGACCGGTTGCTGTGCCGTCACGGTCCCAAGGAATATGTTCTCGATGTCTGGATGGAAGGTGTCGGCTATCTCCTTTCCGAGCGCATTCAGCGTTTCTGACAGGTCTGTCTTCGACATCGCTCCCACCACGGTCTGCCACATCGGGCTCTGCATGTATTCAGCAGCAGCCTGAGGATTGGAAGTTATGGCGGTCATGAGAGCTTGCGCGAAAGACTGGGTCTGTCCATGGATGGTCGTGCCCATATTGTTCAGTTTTGCCGTGGCCTCGTCGCTGATGAGTCCGAAATCGTTCGGACTATAGACGTAGGCTCCAGTCGCGGATATGTTAGGGAAGTAATTCGCTAATGCGATTTTGCGGTCGTACCCGGCCATCTTGATTTTCGTGTCTGCCTGAATCAGATCCTTGTTGTTCTTGATTGCCATGTCTCTGCACTCTTCCAGAGAGAGGGTCTGTTGTGCGTTCAATCCCAGAGGAATTATGGCCAATGCTGCCAGAACTGAGATTCTCGTGAACTGCTTTCTCATATCTTTATTCTCAATGTTTATTTTCAGTTTATCAATATACAATTTTCTTTTTAACCGCAAAAAATATCTTTTTGCAAAAATTTAGCCTAAAAGGTATAAAAATTACTCTCTGTTATTGCTAAAGAGTGTCAATAAGTCGAATTTAATAATACCTTTCGATACTGGATGCTCTAATGACACTTTTCCTTGGCTATTCCACAATGATGGAAAGGCAGAAGAAGCCTTACAAATATGTTGCCTTCATTTTACCATTTGGATTGATTTTTGTATATAATATTTTCGTATTTGGCTAAATTTGCGAAAAAAAGAAAGCATAAGCTTTTGTTGGAGCTTCCTAACATTTATATATTATGAATGAATATCTACAGAAAATCGACATGAAGCACATTAGAAAGCTGCTTCCTGCTAAGATAGACACCGAGCTGAATGAGGATCTTTACATACTCCGCATTCACTACGACGAGTCTTATGTTCAGAAACTACGCTCTTTCCTCGAATTTCCTTGCAGGACAGATGTGTATCTAACCTTTTTCTGCATAAAAGGCTCGGTAGACCTGGAAGTCAATCTTAGGACGTTCAGTCTCACTGAGCACACCATGTTCATTAGCACTCCGGGCAACATCATCAAAGCTAAAGTCGACCCGGAAAAGAAAAATTCTGGTAACGAACTTCTTCTCCTGGCCATTTCGCCTTCTTTTCTTTCGAATATCAGCCTGGAAGTGAGCAAGAGCCTGGGAAACCTCATCAGCTTCCTTTCCGATCCAGTCATTCATCTTGATGAAGCGTCGATTCAAATTTGCGAAAGCTATATCGACATAGTTAAAAAAATTATTGATTCTGACTGCTCTAGTAAGAGAGAAACGGTCGGTGCTCTGATTTCTTCTCTGTTCTATTATTTCGTCAGCCTCGTGGCCAAGCGGGACGAGAATAAGAAGACGATGCCGATGAAAAATGCCTCCGTGAGGGTAACCCAGCTGCTAGAGAGATTCATTAAACTTGTCACTGAATATCATAACTCAGAGCGAAACATGGCTTTTTATGCCACCAACCTTGGGCTTACTCCGAAATATCTTTCCAAGCTCATAAAGCAAGCTAGCGGAAGGTCGGCTCCAGAGTGGATCGATTCCTTCGTCATCCTGGAGGCCAAGAATATGTTGAAATATACCGATAACAGCATAAAAGAAATAGTCTATAAGCTGCACTTCCCGAACCCATCGGTATTCTATAAGTTCTTCAAAGCCCACACAGGGATGACTCCAAGCCAGTATAGGAACATGTAACGAATTTTAAGTAAAACCGTTTTAAAAAATTAACGAATTCTTTTGGAAATTCAGATTTTGTTGATATCTTTGCAACGGACAAACAAAGTTCTTTTATTTGTTGTCTATTTGTTAAGTTCGTTTTATATACACAGGGCCGGCTCTTTGGGGAAAGCGCCGGCCTTTCTTTATATATCAGGCATGACACGGCTACCGAGACGGCCTTTCTTTAGTATATCGGGCATGACACTTTGGGTCAAGTCCAAAACCCTGTGTTAAAGAATGAATTAAATCACCTTGGAACGAACGGTTCTCCGAGCGGCATTCGGAGGCGATTGCCTGAAGCATGACGGGAGGAAAAGTCGGAAATTAGGAGAGAGGGAAATGAGTACGATTTCCGCCACCGGCATCCTGACGAAAGTCGGATCTATATTAGCGAAGGCCTAGATCCTGAAACAAGTTCAGGATGACGGGGGTATCGTTCAGGATGACGTGGTGAAACGCTTGGGATGACGGGGTAGATCGTTCTGGATGACCGGGTTCGCGATGACGGTGTTTGTCGTTCTGGATGGCCGGGTTCGCGATGACGGCGTTGGTCGTTCAGGATCAGCGTAGTGGGTTTTCGCAAAGTGCTGTCGGAGTATGTCCTTCCGGAGGCTCAGCAAAGGGGTGCTGCTCGACAACGTGGCTCTTGGGAGGTCTCGATGTCGAGACATGCCCTTCCCTACGCACTTCTGTGCAGCCTGCCTCGACAGCATTCTGCGAGACAACCCCAGGCTATTTCCTTGGTGAGGCTGCCTTTTGGCCTGCCTCGACAGCGTTCTGCGAGACACTTCTTCCGGAGGGTTTGAATATTCGTATGCGATTCTTTATTCACATCGTCGACAAGGTTTTGTAAAACCGTGAAGATAGATTTCGATTATTCACAATCGTAGGCAATGGTGATATTCATTATAAGCGCCGAGGACACGTATCCCCATTGCCAACCCTGGTTCTGGAAACCGGGTGGGCGACGCAGTCCTTCATTACAAGCCATCCGGTGGCACTATACCGTCGCCCATAAATTCTCGTCCTTCTAAGCGAGGACATGGATTATACGTTGCAACCACATCGACCACAGCCTCGCCGGTAGCCCTGCATTTCACGATGACGGGAAAACGTGTTCATTCTTCTTCCGTCATCCGGGCTTGACCAGGAATCCATTCCCACGAACCATGGATCCTGAACTTGATTCAGGATAAGGTTGTTCCACCTATTAACCACAGCAGGATAGGGGAATAATCCTTTAGGAGGATACGCAGTTGTTTCAATGCTTGCTGGATGCGATAGTCTACGGTCTTGGGTGAGACTTGCAGCATCTCGGCAATTCCCTTGTAGCTTTTGTTTCCAAATCTATGTAATATGAATGCCTCTCGATAAGTGTCTGGCAGCGACGCTAACGCTTCTTTGATTTTCTGCTGTAATTCATTGAAATGAACCTGGTTATCCTCTACCAGCACATCCTCTACAGTCTCTAAGAAACGCGCCTCGGCTTTGTAGCGGGCTTGGTTGTGCAGGATTAGATTAACGCTGCGATGATACATCATGGAAAGCAAGTAGTGGCTGAGAGAACGCAGGATATTGATATTCTCACGGTTCTCCCACACCCAGAGCAAGATGTCTTGGCTGATCTCTTCAGCCTCTTCCAGGCTTACGAAGCGATTCCCGTAGGCACACAATACCGGATAATACCGCTTAAATAAGGTCCTGTATGCGTTCCAGTTGCCTTCATGGACAGCGGTCAGTAATTCGTTCTCTTTCGATGCCTGTGTTTCTTTGCTCATGATATTATCTTAGTTCAAAATTACATATTTTTTTGAAAAGTGACCCTCGAATGTATATTGGCTAATATCTATTCAAAAACATATTATTGGAGCAAAAAAAATCTGCTTTGTTTAGGAATGCGCTGTTTCTCCCTTGTCTATATAGAAAAGAGCAATTGAAAAGCTAGCTTTCTTTGCCGATTCATCATAGAGAAGGAATATGGATACGCAGCAACATATAGAGGAGCAAGTATTGATTCGCTATTGCGCAGGGCAAGCCACAGAGCAGGAATGTGAGGTGGTTGAAGCGTGGTTGGCTCAGTCTGAAGAACATGAGCAGCTATTGAAACGGCTCATGTCGCTGTCCTGGCATGCGGATCTTCTGCGTGTTGCGCCACAAGTCGATGCCGACAAGGCATGGCAACAGGCTGACCGGAGGCTCAAAGGAGAAACCATCAGCCTGCCACGCCGCATCTGGAAGATATTCCAGTCGGTGGCAGCCATCCTAATCCTCCCGCTGATCGTGACCTTTGGCATTCTATATTATCATGATCATGCCGAGCAACCAGCGGAAGAGAGCGATCGCTTTGTGGAGGTATGCACCAATCCGGGCATGACCACCCACTTTGCATTGCCCGATGGCTCTTTGGTACACTTGAACTCGGAGTCAGTATTGCGCTATCCGGCTACTTTTGCCAAGTCAGAACGCCATGTGGAATTGAATGGAGAGGCATATTTCGAAGTTGAGAGTGATCCAGAGCATCCCTTCGTAGTGAAGACTCCTCATCAAACGCAGGTTGAGGTAGTAGGCACCACTTTCAATCTGGAAGCATTTGGGTCCGAACCAAAAGTACAAGCCACGTTGCTCACCGGAAAGATTAGCTTCGC
>JALCSU010000040.1 GCA_022653735.1 Bacteroidales bacterium | reverse complement strand
TCAGATCCTGGTGAATTTCAGCTTCATGGGCAACAGGCTGAACGCAAAAATATCCTGCTTGTTCTTCAAGCCGAATGACTTCCAGCAAGAGCCCAATGTGGAGTATTCATTGGACGACCTTAGGCCATATCCGCTTTCCGATGAAGAAAAAGCTATCTACGCCAGGTACGATTCCCTTCAAAACGTGAAGCCAGCCAGAATGAAAGACAAGATAGAGAACAAGATTTACAAGAAGGCGTGGAACACCATGCAACAGGCCTTAGTGAACAGCTTCACCACCGACCTCGGTCCCAAAGATAACCTATCCGTGAAATTTTCCCCTCTCCTCAACCCAAGCTACCTGAACTATTCCCACAGCAAGGGCCTCAGTTACAGGTACGACATTCGCGGAAAATATGAGCTCACCGATAATTCAGACTTCCATTTCCTGGTCAGGATGGGATATATGTTTTCAAAGAAGCAGTTCTTCTTCGATGCCCCCTTCTCCTATGCTTTCGATGCGGCACGGCATGGCACGGTAGGATTCACCGTAGGAAACGGAAACCGCATCACGAACTCTTCCGTGCGGGAAATGCTGATCAAGATGAACCCCGATTCAGTTCGCTTCAAGAATCTGGACATGAAATATTACACCGACAATTATTATAAGCTCCATGCTACTTACGACCTCACGGATTGGTTCAGCGCAGAAGTCTGCGCAACATACCACAGACGGTCGCCAGTGGATAAAAAGGAATTCGAAGATGCAGGGCAGCCAACGGCTTACAAGACTTTCGCTCCTAGCCTGGAACTCACTTTCAAACCATTAAAAGAGAAGGGACCGGTGCTGACTCTTGACTATGAAAGAGGCATCAAGGGAGTGATGAAATCGGGAATTGAATATGAGAAATTCGAGGGCGACCTGAGCTGGATCAAGAATTTCAGCAATGTAAGCTCCCTGTCAATGAGGGTAGGAGGCGGGCTTTACACCGACAAGAGCCAGGACATTTACTTCCTGGACTATTCGAATTTCCGAGAGAACAATCTTCCAGGTGGCTGGAACGATGACTGGAGCGGCGAATTCCAGCTGTTGAATCCAGCGTGGTACAACGTCTCTAAATATTACTATCGCTCGAACATGACCTACGAGCAGCCGATGATCATTTCTTACCTTATTCCATTCTTCAGCGAAATGATCGAAAAAGAACGTTTCTACGTCAACTTCCTTCTTACCGACAGCATCCATCCCTACACTGAATATGGCTACGCATTCACCAACCGCCTGTTTTCTCTAGGAATATACCTTTCCACGAGAAACTGGAAATATCAGGCCCTCGGCTTCCGTTTCTCCGTCGAACTCTTCGGCAGATGGAAATAGCCAGCCTATCGGCCTAGCATTCATTCAAAATATTCAGGAAAAGCCTCTTTCAGCGACGGTTCTGCAATCTCCTTGAGCGGCATCATCACGAACGGCCGATTCTCAATGTCCTTGTGTGGAATAATAAGTCTTTCATTATCAATATGTTCGTTTCCGTAGAAAAGAATATCTATGTCTATTATCCGGGAATGGTATATTCTTTTGCCATTGGCATCATATTCAGGCCCATCTGTCCTTCCCATCGCCCTTTCAATTGCCTTCACCTTATCCAGCACATCCATCGCACCTCCAGTCGAGCTTGAAGTCCGATACAGCACTGCCGCATTGAGGAAACGCCCTCCTACGAAGCCCATCGGCTCTGTCTCAATGAGCTCAGAAAGAGCCACGAAATGCCCCTCAAACGTCTCATCCATGCGATGAAGCGCCTCCATGATGTTCTTTTTCCTATCCCCGATGTTGCTCCCGAGGGAGAAATATATGTTTACCGTTGCCACGCCAGCTTGATTTTCCACTACCGGCCTTCAGCCAGCAGGATTTCGACCAAAAATAATGAAATAAAACCAGATTCAGGATAAGGTTATCTGCGAATATGCTATCTTTACGCCCGCTATGACAATGTACATCGTCTTAATCATCGTCGGCTTCGTGGCAGGCTTCCTGTCGGGTTCCGTAGGTTTCGGGGGAGGCATGCTGTTGCTCCCAGTCATCACCTATTTCTACGGTGTCGAGGTGGCTGTGCCGGTGAGTACGATAGCCCAGCTGCTCAGCAATCTCAGCAGAGTGGGGATAGGCTGGAAATCAATTGATTGGAAAGCCGTGGGATATTTCCTCATCCTAGCCGTTCCTTTCACCGCCTTGGGAGCCTTCGGCTTCGCCTCCGCACCCAAGAAGCCAATGACCGTCATACTCTGCATATTCTTGATAATTTTCGCCATCTGGAAACTCGTCGGCAAGAAAGACCTGCCGCGCCGCAGAGGGACAATGATTATCGGCGGGGGAGTCACGGGACTCCTCAACGGCCTGCTTGGCATTTCGGGCCCGCTCAGCAGCGCCGTATTCCTTTCATGGAACCTCGCTCCCGTAGCCTACATTGCTTCCGAGGCCACGGCAGCAGCGACGATGCACATAATCAAAGCCATAGTCTATGGGAAACTCAACCTAATGGGGACAAGCATATTTCTGAACGGTCTTTTCATAGGAGCCGCCATGATTCTTGGCAACTGGCTTGCCATGAAGGCCATAGGCAAAATCAGCAACAAGATTTACAAGCGCATTGTCGCCGCTCTCATGATAGCAGTCTCTTTAATATTGATAATCCAGAATATTCATTGAAAGTGATTATATTTGTATATCAAATATTTACTGATTATGTCCATTACACTTATCGTCATCATCGCCATAGTGGCGATTTGCTTGCTTTACATACTTTCCACCCAGCGCCAGCTCGTTTCTTTACAGGAGAAGATGAAGAATGCCATAGGTCAGATAAACGCTCAGCTGAAGACCCGCTGGGATGCCGTCACAGCCTTGGTTGAAATGACGAAGCAATATGACGCTCACGAGCACGACACCCTGATGGATGTCATCGGGCAGCGCAAGATCAGCACGCCAGGCACCGCCGAAGACGTGAACCAGCAGAATGCTGCAGTGAACGACATCCTGGGCAGGCTGAACGTGGTCGTGGAGCGCTATCCGGAGCTGAAGGCGAACGATGTTTTCAACAACAGCATGAATGGCATCAAGCAATACGAGGAAAACGTGCGCCTTTCCAGAATGGTCTATAACGACTGCGTGACCAAACTGAACACAATGGTGCGCCAGTGGCCTTCTTCGATAGTGGCGAACATGCTGCATTTTACTTCTGCTGAATATCTTGCCGAGGATAAGGAGAAATCCGAGATGCCTGGCATCGGCAGCATATTCAATGGTGGAAAGAATTCCTAGATGAAATTTTTCAGGAATATATTCTCGTTGCTTGCGGCTCTCTGCCTCACTGCGACGGCTCTTGCCAGCGAGGTAGACTCAGTGATCATCAGGGTATGCCTGCATGACGACGGCTCTGCCTTGGTCACGGAACGCTGGCAGATTTACGTCACAGGCCAGATCACCGAATGGTACAAAGTGATTGGCAATCTCGGAGACATGACTGTCGGGGGATTGCAAGTCATAGACGAAGAAGGGCATCAGTTCGTGTCCGAAGGAGACGAATGGGACATAGACCGAAGTCTTGAGGAAAAGGCTGGGCGCTGCGGAATCGTAAGGAAGGAGAATGGCTGTGAGCTCTGCTGGGGGGTAGGGAGTTACGGCCCCCACGAATTCACTATAACCTATTCCTTGGGTGGTCTCGTTCAGAGCCATGAAGACATGGACGGCTTCAACTTCATGTTCCTTTCACGTGGGCAAAATCCGGCCCCGCAGTACGCCGAAGTCAGAATATTCAAGGAAGACACCACATTCAGCAGCGACAATTCGCGAATCTGGGCATTTGGCTTCAACGGAGAGATCAACTTCGAGGACGGAAGCATCGTAGCCCGCAGCAACGAGCCTTTCTCCGAGAAAAGCGGACTCATAGTCCTAGCTGGCTTCTCCAAAGGCATATTCTCGCCTGCCGTCGAGGGGAAGGGGACTTTCGATGACTTGCGAGCGAAGGCCTTCAAGGGCAGCAGCTACAAGCAGAAGAGTGGCATAGACTTCTGGAGCATCATTTTCTCATTAGTGATCGGGCTTGGAATCCTTGCCGTACTCTATGCCTTCATTGCTGATGCGCTCAACCGGCGCAAGCGCCGCAAAGAACTGCTCGGGTGCAAGAATGTCAAGGACGTTCCTTGGTTTCGTTCCGTGCCTGCCGAAGGCAGCCTGCGCAAAGCATTCAACGTCTACAAAACTTTCAAGGCAGACAGCCAAGCCAAGAAGAACCTAATCGCTGCCTATGTGATGCGGCTTTTCTACAAAAAGGCTTTCAGCGTAACTCTGGACAGGAAGGGACGTAAAGTCCTGCAAATAAATGAATATGCCGACTCGTCCGCTGGTTCTGGGATAGATGCCGGTGGAGCGGTATCCAGCAGTGACGAAAAAGACCTCAGGTGCGAAAAGTCTCTCTACGAGATACTGAAAGAGGCGGCAGGGGAGAATGGAATCATGGAGAAGAACGAGCTGAAACGCTGGAGCGCCACAGAATCAAACAGCAAGCTGCTGGCGGATTGGGTGGACGATGCCGACGACAAGCTGAGCCTGTGGTCTCTGAAGGCAAAGGAAGTCAGGGAAGTGTTCGGGCTTAAGAATTACCTCCAGGAGTTCACTCTGATCGACGAGAGGGGAGTGGCCGAAGTCCAGCTATGGAACAATTATCTCATCTTTGCCACTCTGTTCGGCATTGCCGACAGAGTCTACAAGGAAATCAAGCACATCTGCCCTGATTACGAGAAGTTGGCAGGGTTGTCCGTGGAAGGGGAGGACTTCGACCTTTCCGATGTCATATTCATGACGCATCTCTATTCCACGAACATGTACGAGTCCGCTTTCCTCAACTCAGTCGAATCCTCGTTATCCGATTCTAGCGGCGGCTTCGGCGGAGGTTCGTCTTTCGGCGGCGGAGGCGGCTTCTCCGGCGGTGGCTTCGGCGGAGGCGGCAGATAGGGTTCTAAAGGGCTCCATCCCTTGAGGCCAGACGATTTCGGCGGAGACGGCAGAAAGGACCCTAAATATTGATAATTTAGAATATTCAATGAATATGAAAAAGATTTTTTTAGCGTTGGCTCTGTCATTATTGGCAGCTGCCTCTTCATTAGCTCAGGGGATTTATGGAAAAGATGTTTTCAAGGCCTCCAATGGCACAACCTTACCATACCGCTTCCTCGCTCCGAAAGAAATGAAGCAAGGCAAGAAATATCCTTTGGTGCTGTTCCTGCATGGGGCGGGCGAAAGGGGCTCGGATAATGAGAAGCAGCTGACTCACGGCAGCCAGATGTTCCTGAACCCAGTGAACCGCGAAGAACATCCAGCTTTCGTGCTATTCCCGCAGTGCCCTGAAGACGGCTACTGGGCATATTCCAGCCGCCCCGACTTCGAACACGAAAACATGCCTGCCAACCCTTCTGAAACGCCCCTGATGAAGGCAGTCATGGAACTTGTGCTGAAATATATCAGCTCTGGCCAAGTAGACGCTAAACGAATATACGTCATGGGACTTTCGATGGGCGGAATGGCGACATACGACCTAATCGCCCGCTACCCTGATTTCTTCGCTGCAGCTATTCCTATCTGTGGCGCAATAAACGTTGATCGCTTCACCCATAAGCCATCTTTCAATATAAGAATCTATCACGGCGACGCCGATGCGACTGTGCCAGTGAATTGCTCCAGAAGCGCCTACCTCAAGCTAAAGAGTCTCGGCGCCAAGGTAGAGTATAAGGAATATATCGCCTGCGGCCACGGCTCCTGGACCCCCGCCTTCAACGAACCCGACTTCATGACCTGGTTATTCAAGCAGCACCGCTAGGCCAGCAAGATGGTTTGGCCTACGCAGGCCAATCTGAAGTAGATGAATTCCGGGTCATGCCCGGATGACGGAAATAGTCGGCAACACTGAAATGCAACACAACGCACAGAATGCAGTTAACCGCTGCCAACCCATATTTTAAAAAGGAGGTTGAGAACAGCTATATGAATATGATGCTGTTCTTTCATGGGATGGTGTTACCAACGATTTTAACAATGGCAGTCGTTGCAGTAAGAGAAATGCAAATAAAAGGGCAAGTTTTGACATCGAGGCCTCCCAAGAGCCAATTGTCGACCTATACTTATTGCAGGACCGCCGGAAGGACATGTCTCGACAGTTCTGTACGCAACTCTTTCCCTTCCAAATCAGTCTATTCGATATCCAGCGATGGTGCACCCGACAACCTGGCACGATGACACATTACCCCAGAGCTCCCTTTAAGTACCCGTACTGTAGTCTCAGAACAGCGCATAGGGCAAGCCCAATAAAACTATTCAGAAGCGCAGTTACGTGTTTTGAGATGGTAGGGATTGAGACCGTACGACTGGCGTTTTATAAGAGAAACGCCTCTTGCCTACTCCATCGGTCAAGTACACCCCAACATAATCGCTTGCGCATCGCATTACCTCCAGGAAAATACAGGAGTCGCAGAATGACATTCTTTAACACAGGGTTTTGGACTTGAACCCAGCAATCTCTGGAGATGAAGTATTGAGAATCTGCGGCTGTGCTACTCGGAAACATAGTACAGCTAATGTACCGCAGAGTGAAATGAAGGCGTGATTGTCTGTACTACACATATAGGGCGAGCGCAATGAAATGGTTTTTCCGTGGGTTTATGTCGGCAGGATAGCGAGCGGAAGAGCGGGATGACAGGGGACAGCACGGGATGATAGGGGACAGCACGGGATGACAGTGGACAGCACGGGATGACAGTGGGAAATCTAATGATAACAGAGTAAAACTCGGGATGCCAAGGGAGAGCTTTGAATAATAAGGTGAGTCGATCTATCGATTGATTAATCGTGCGTAATGGGTAAATAGATGAGTGACGATGCTGGACTCTGGGATATCCTCTGGTAGGCCGTATGCAGCGAGGACGGCTGAGTCGTTGTCTTTATGGGCTTTGCGTAGTTCTGAAGGCATGGTAGTCTCGTCGTAGAGGTCGGCCAGTGAACTGTCCGGGTAGAGAGCCCTAGCGTCAAGAATAGCCTGCGCAGCCTTCTCAATGCGGGATTTCTGCCCGTTTGTAAGTTCCGGTCAAGGAAAATTGTTATAGACGATGTCTTTTGAATATCGTCTGAGAATCAGTCTCTCACCGGAGGCTCGAAGTCGTCTTCTAGGCCCAGCTCAACTTTTGCCTCTTCGGAAAGCATGCTTTTGTCCCACACTGGGTCGAAAGTGAGCTCGACTTCTACGCTTTTCACTCCTGGAACGTCCTCGACGCCGGATTTCACCATGGCCAGTACATCGTCTGCCATCGGGCAGTTCGGCGCTGTGAATGTCATTTTAATGTAAACATCGTGTTTCTTGTTGATATTCAGCTCATATATCAGCCCTAGGTCGTAAATATTCACCGGTATTTCCGGGTCATAAACCTGTTTCAAGGCCAAGATCACGTTGTCGTACAACGGAGCCAGCTCTTTCACGTCCTCCGCTGTAAGTACTTCTCTATTATTATTTTCCTCTGCCATATTCTTTCGATTTTTAGCTCCTGAACGAATCTCTCCGTCATCCGGAACGAACCTCCCCGTCATCCTGAACTTGATTCAGGATCTATCTCTTATTTACAATTCTCCAACGCCACAGCCTTAATAGTGTCAATCATTGAAACGAGCCCATTGGCACGAGTAGGGGAGAGGTTTTCTTTCAGCCCAATCTCGTTTATGAAGCCGAAATCGTCATGCGCAATCTCTTGCGGAGTCCTGCCGGAATAGACGCCGATCAGCAACGAAATGATACCCTTCGTGATGATAGCATCGCTGTCTGCGGAGAAATATATTCTCCCGTTCTCAACCTTGTAATCCAGCCAAACTCTTGATTGACAGCCTTTTATAAGATTATCATCAGTTTTCGAAGCCTCGGGGAACGGCTCCAAGTTCTTCCCTAGTTCGATGAGATATTCATATTTATCCAGCCACTCATCGTACATCGAGAAATCATCGATCACAGCTTGCTTTGCCTCTTCAAGCGTTTTCATATTTCCTCCTTATACTAACATCGAAATTGCCTTATTAAGCGATTTTATGAAATATTCCGCTTCTTCCATGGTGTTATACGGAGCTAGGGATATTCTCAGCATGCCTGTAACTCCGTACCTGTCCATTATCGGTTCCGCACACATCTGGCCAGATCTCGTAGCTATGCCCATTTTGTCTAGGATAAGCGCAAGATCCTCATGATGAGCGCCTTGCACTGCAAAAGAGAAGAGCGAGATTTTCTCGTCTGTTCCATGTGGAACGCCGAACAGCTGAATACGCCCATCGGCAGTCAGCTCATGAAGCAGATAATCCCGCACTGAATTTTGGTACGCTTGCACATCCTTATCCTTCATCATTCTAGCCATCTCAATGGCAGGTTTCAATGTTGGCGTAGCATTTATATTTTGCGTGCCTGCCTCAAATTTTTCAGGCAGCGAAGCATACGTGGTGCCGGAAAATCTTACATGATCAATCATTTCGCCGCCACCCTGCCACGGAAGCATTTCCTCCAGCCAACGCTTCTTGCCATAAAGCACCCCCGTGCCGCTAGCAGCATAAATCTTGTGACCAGAGAACGCATAAAAATCACAATCGATGTCCTGAACATCTATTCCTTCATGCACGATTCCTTGAGCGCCATCGGTAAGAATTGGACAATTATTTGAATGACAAATATTTACAATTTCTTTAATTGGATTGATGAGACCCAAAACGTTGGAAATCTGAGTTACTGCAACCAGCTTCGTACGAGCCGTAAACATATTCCTGAACTCATCCAATTTCAGGTACCCATCCTCATCGACAGGGATAACTTTCAGCACGGCCTTTTTTCGCTGGCACAGCATCTGCCAAGGCACTATGTTCGAGTGATGCTCCGACTCCGACACAATTATTTCATCTCCTTCATGAATATATGTCTCGCCGAAAGAGAAAGCTACTAAATTGATGGATGCAGTTGTGCCAGAAGTGAATATAACCTCTTCTCTGCTGCCTGCATTGATAAATTTCTGCACCTCGTCGCGCGTGCTCTCATATTCATCGGTAGCTTCAACCGCAAGATGATGGACTGCTCTATGAATATTCGCATTCGGCCCTTTTACTAACCGTTCCCAAGCATCTATCACGGATTGAGGCCTCTGAGCCGTGGCAGCATTGTCGAAATAAACCAAAGGCTTGCCATAGACCTTCTGGCTCAATGCAGGAAAAAGCGCTCTTATATCTTCAACATTCATCTTCAATAAAATTTCAAATTTCAAATTTAGCAAAGTTATTCCTGATTTCCCTTAAATAGACTATTTTTGTATAGGCTAATATTTTATGAATATGATAGATTACGTCAAAGGCAAAATAGTTGAGCTCTCTCCAATGTCGGTTGTCATCGATAACAACGGCATCGGATACAGCATGCTGATTTCTCTCCAGACCTACCAGGCATTGGAAGGAAAAGCAGATGGCATCGTCTATATTCATCACCACATAAGACAGGACGATGAGGAATATTACGGATTTGCAACAAAGGACGAACGAGAGTTATTCGAACTATTAATTGGAGTCTCTGGCGTTGGCGTTGGCTCTGCCAGGATGATGCTTTCTTCACTTTCAGCAGAAGAAATTCGCCAGGCAATTCTTTCCGATGACGTAGCTAAGATCAAGAGCGTGAAGGGCATCGGCCTAAAGAGCGCTCAAAAGGTAATCATTGAACTCAAAGATAAAATCGTGAAAGGCGAGGGTGCTGATTCTACGGAAATATTTGCCGCCGGCCACAACGAGATCGTTGAAGAAGCTTGCCGTGCCCTCATCATGCTCGGTTTTTCTAAGCAGAACGTCAATAAAGCCGTTCAATCGATACTTAAAGCGAATCCGAAAGCAAAAGTCGAAGATGTGATCAAATCGGCTCTCAAGATGCTGTAAATCATTCACTGAACTATGGAAGAAACTTCGTTAATAAAAGGCTTTGTATATTTTTTGGCAAGCAATAACAACAATGCTATTTACATTGGGGTTACGAATGATTTAAAAAGAAGAATATTTGAGCATAAATCAAAATTAATAGAGGGTTTTACGAATAAATACAATTGCGTAAAACTCGTATTCTATGAAGAATATGCTTCAATCATTGCTGCCATAAATAGGGAAAAACAGCTAAAGAATTGGAAACGCTGCTGGAAAAATGCTCTTGTTAATAATGCCAATCCCGAGTGGAAAGACCTCTCAAGTGAAATAGGACTAATAATGGAGGATTTAGATCCTGAATCAAGTTCAGGATGACGAGGAGGGTCGTTCGGGATGACGGGGGGACGTTATGAATAACGGGTGGTGTTCGTAGAGACTGAGGCGTGTTTAGGATGACTGGTGGCGTTCGTGGAGCACGGGGTGGGTTCGGTGCGATGGGGCGGGTTAATAGTATTATCTGCCAAAATAGACGAGAAGAACGGAGATGTCGGCAGGGGAGACTCCGGAGATGCGGGAGGCTTGGGCGATGGTGTGTGGGCGGTATCGCTTGAATTTCTGTCTGCATTCAATGGTTAAGCCGGAAATCTTGTCAAAATCGAATTCTTCTGGAATTTTCAGATTCTCTAGGCGTGCAATTTTATCAGCAATTTCTTTCTCGCGATCTATGTAGCCTTTGTATTTAATGCAAATTTCTGCTGATTCAACGATTTCCTTTGTTAGAGACATCTCGCTAGCACATCCTTTTGTTCCACGTGGAACAAAATCCAGGAGTTCAGCAAGACATATTTCTGGACGAGAGGCCAGATCAGATATTTTCTTTGATTCAGAAATCGCCGAAGACCCATGCGAAACAAGATATTCATTGACAGAATCAGCCTTAAGATTAACGACCTGGGAGAAATTTAATAATTTGTCTCGCATCTCATACTTCTTCATGGCCATCTCGTAGCGCTCCTCAGAAGCAAGCCCAATAGAATGAGAAAGGGCCGTTAGCCTCTCATCTGCATTGTCCTGCCTCAAAAGAATTCTGAATTCTGCGCGAGAAGTAAACATCCTATAAGGCTCATCAACACCCTTTGTAACCAAGTCATCAATGAGAACGCCGATGTAAGAAGAATCTCGATGAAGAATGAACGGCTCCTTTCCTTGTACCTTCAAAGAAGCATTTATGCCAGCAATAAGACCTTGACCAGCCGCCTCTTCATAACCAGTGGTGCCATTTATCTGTCCAGCAAAAAAGAGGTTTTCAATATCCCTAAGCTCGAGGTTAGGCTTTAATTGAGTCGGATCGAAATAGTCATATTCCACTGCGTATGCAGGCTTGAATATTTTAGCATTCTCCAAACCCAGAATCTGATGAAGAGCCTCCAATTGAACCTGAAGCGGTAGAGAGGAGGAAAAACCCTGAAGGTAATATTCTGTAGTGTCTGCTCCTTCTGGCTCAAGAAAAAGCTGATGAGCAGTTTTATCCGGAAATACTCTAAGTTTATCTTCAATGCTTGGACAATATCGAGGTCCCTTGCCAGTAATCATCCCAGTAAAGAGAGGTGACTCACTGAAGCCGGATCTTAGAATATCATGAACTTTCTCGTTAGTATGTAGAATGAAACAAGGCATCTGTTTGCCAGAAGCTTGAACTGCAGATGGAATGTTCATGAAAGAGAACCTCTCAGGATTTTCATCGCCGAGCTGTCGAGTAAGCTTCGACGTGTCTACTGACGAAATGTCGATTCTTGGGGGAGTGCCTGTTTTCATTCTTCCGGTCTTTAGTCCGAGAGAAACAAGTTGCTCGGTCAAGCCATGAGAAGAAAGTTCGCCGATTCTACCTCCCTCGAAAGTTGTGCGGCCAATGAAGAGTCGGCCATTTAAGAATGTTCCAGTAGTCAGTATAACTGCCTGAGATTTAAAAATTGCCCCAGTATTCGTACGAACGCCACAGATTTTTGAATTCTCGAAGAGGAAAGAAACCGCAAAATCGGCGTAAATGTCTAATTTACAAGTAGTTTCAAGGATTTTTCGCCAGCGTAGAGAAAATGCGATTTTGTCGCATTGCGCACGAGGACTCCACATGGCCGGACCTTTCGAGCGATTTAGCATTCGGAACTGAAGAGTCGTAGCATCGGTGACCAGCCCCATCTGACCACCAAGCGCATCAATCTCACGGACTATCTGACCTTTGGCAATTCCTCCGACCGCAGGGTTACAAGACATTCGGGCAAAACTGAAAAGATCTGCGTTTATCAGAAGCACAGAAGAGCCCATGTTAGCGGCAGCCGATGCCGCCTCACAGCCAGCATGGCCTCCGCCTACGACTATGACATCATATTCATTTTGAATATTCATTTCTTTTCCTCCGAAAGCATCTTTTCCCTCAATGCAAGATATTCATTTTCTTTTGACCTCATAATCTTTTGTTCAGCATCCGTATGGTCATCGTATCCCATGAGATGAAGGACTCCATGCACCATCACCCTATTAAGCTCATTTTCGAAGGTAACTCCAAAGCTCGACGCATTATCTTTAACGCTGTCGATGCTAATGAATAAATCACCAGAAAGAACATTGCCCTCGCAATAGTCAAAAGTGATAATGTCAGTATAATAGTCGTGTTTGAGAAATTTTTCATTCATATCAAGAATATAACTATCTGAGCAATAGATAATTGATATATTACCTAATGAGAAATTCTCTGACTCTGCCACGGCTTTCAGCCACCTGTTGTTAAACCTCTTTCCAGATAGGCTAAATGTCACATTTTCACTATAATACCTTATCATGCCAAATGTTTTCACAAATCTACAACTATTAATTCAAAATATTTGAAATGAAAATTATTATTTCTAACTTTGAGTGCCTTGAAGGGGGCTTTATAACCTTCGACAAAGATAGATATTTAATCTGACAGAATATGGAAGTCAAGAAAACACCAAAAGCAAATCTCGAAAACAGGAGAACGCTCTACGGAGAAATTGGGCTAGTTGTAGCTCTGCTCATAGTATGGGGAGCATTCTCAATGGGATCAGCCGAGAAGAAGACATCCATTCTTCAAGATGACACTCAGGTAGTGGAAGTTGAAGATATGGTTCCTATCACCCAAGAGACACCTCCACCACCTCCAGAAGCTCCTAAAATCCCTGTTCTCTCGGATCAGATTGACATTGTCAACGATGACATTAAAGTCGAAGACAACTTCGCCAGCCTAGAAGATAACGCTAATCTTGGCGTAGAGATCATGGACTATGTAGAGGAAGTTAAAGAGGAAACCGTTGAAGAGGAAGCAATTCCATTCCAGCTGGTAGAGGAAAAACCTTCATTCCAGGGCGGTGATGCAAACACCTTCTCAAAATGGGTGCAGTCAAAGCTGGTTTATCCGGAAATCGCTAAGGAAAATGGAGTGCAAGGACGCGTGACTCTGCAATTTACCGTTGAAAAGGATGGATCAGTGACCAACGTGAAAGTTCTCCGCGGCGTTGATTCTTCTCTAGACAAGGAAGCCGTCAGAGTTGTTCAAAGCTCTCCTAAATGGAAGCCAGGAAAGCAGCGTGACCGTACAGTTAAGGTTACCTACACATTCCCGGTTATGTTCCAGCTGAGATAATCATTCAGAAAACTAGAAATTAAGGCTGTCCCCAACAGGATGGCCTTTTTTATTCAAATAATAACATTATGCCGGATCAGAGGACAGAGAAAGCAGTATTCGTTGGGATAATAAAGCAGAACGACGACGAGTACAAGATAAATGAATATCTTGACGAGCTGGAGTTCCTTGCAAGAACCGCAGGAGCAATAGGCGACAAGAAATTCGTTCAGAGGGTAGACAAACCAGATAATTCGACCTACATAAGGCGAGGAAAACTAGATGAAATAGCAACATACTGCGAAGAAAATCAGATTAGCTACGTGATATTCGATGATGAACTCAGCGGCACGCAGCAGCGAAATATCGAAAAAATCATTAAATGCAGTTCCGTCATTGACAGGACCAGCCTGATTCTGGAAATATTTGCTCAGAGGGCCAAGACATCATACGCAAAAATGCAGGTTCAGCTGGCGAAGTACAATTACATGCTGCCAAGGCTCACTGGCATGTGGACCCACCTTGAAAGGCAGAGAGGAGGAGTTGGTACAAGAGGCGGAATGGGTGAGACCCAGATAGAGGCCGACAGGCGAATAGTTAAGGAAAGAATCGCAAGGTTGAAAGAACAGCTAGCAAAAGTGGACAAGCAAATGGCCACGCAAAGGGGCAATAGAGGCTCTATGGTGAGACTTGCGCTCGTGGGCTATACAAACGTAGGCAAGAGCACAATTATGAATATGCTGGCGAAATCTGACGTTTTTGCCGAAAACAAGCTATTTGCCACGCTCGACACAACGGTGAGAAAGGTCGTTATTGGCAATGTGCCGTTCCTTTTGAGCGACACTGTAGGATTCATCAGAAAACTGCCTACTCAGCTCATAGAGGCCTTTAAAAGCACGCTGGACGAGGTTCGCGAAGCCGACATCCTGCTGCATGTAGTAGACATCTCTCACCCTGGCTTTGAGGAGCAGATGGAAGTCGTTGAGAGGACCCTTCGCGAAATAAATGCGGCAAATAAGCCTGTATATGTCATATTTAATAAAATAGATGCCTATAAATATGACGAATATGACGAATTCTCCCTGACGCCCAAAGGCAAGGAGAACAGGACACTGGAGGAATTGATGAACACTTGGATAGCTAAGGAAAAGACTCCTTGCATATTCATTTCGGCGAAAAACAAGACCAACATAGAAAAACTCCGCAACGACATCTACAAGATGGTTGCGGAGGTGCATGCCGGACGTTATCCGTTCAATAATTTTCTTTGGTAACCTTAAAAAAGCGGCCCGGAGGTCGCTTTTTTAAGTTAATTGAATATCTTCTATTCAGAGAATTTTGCTTTCAGGAACTCACGGTTGAGACGTGCGATATGCTCTACTGAGATGCCTTTAGGGCATTCCAACTCGCAGGCACGCGTGTTCGTGCATCCGCCGAAGCCAAGCTCTTCCATCTTTGCAACCATATTCCTGGCCCTTCTGGCAGCCTCTGGACGACCCTGAGGAAGCAGAGCGAGGGAACTTACCCTTGCTGCCACGAACAGCATCGCAGAGCCATTCTTGCAGGTGGCAACGCAGGCACCGCAACCAATGCAGGCGGCAGCATCCATGCTCTTCTCAGCTGTCTCGTGAGGAATAAGAATATTATTGGCATCCTGTGCAGATCCTGTACGCACTGAAATGAATCCGCCAGCCTGGAGAATCTTGTCGAAAGCGCTTCTGTCCACGACGAGATCTTTTATGATTGGGAACGCAGGGCTTCTAAAAGGCTCCACGGTAATCGTAGCGCCATTCTTGAAATGACGCATGAAAAGCTGGCATGTGGTAACGTGATCGTCTGGACCATGCGCCCTTCCATCAATGAAAAGTGAGCAAGCACCGCAGATACCCTCGCGACAGTCATGGTCGAAAGACACAGGACCGCTGCTCTGGCAGCCTCTTTCAACGGCTACTGGATCATTGCCCTCACGAATTAACTGTTCGTTCAGGATGTCAAGCATCTCGAGGAAAGAAGCATCCTCCTCTATTCCCGAGACATGATAGGTCTCAAAATGACCTTTTTCCTGCGCGTTCTTCTGACGCCATATCTTAAGATTGAAATCCATAGCCGATTAGTCTTTATAATTTCTGGTTGCTACCTTAATGAATTCATATTTAAGAGGCTCTTTGTGAAGCTCTGGTTCCTGATTCTCTCCCTTATATTCCCAAGCAGCCACGTACATATAGTTCTCATCATCTCTCTTGGCCTCTCCTTCAGGAGTCTGGCTTTCAATACGGAAATGACCGCCGCAGGACTCATTCCTGTTAAGAGCATCTCGAGCCATAAGTTCTCCAATTTCGAAGAAATCTTCAAGCCTTAAGGCTTTCTCCAGTTCCTGATTGAACTGCAACTGAGTGCCAGGAACGAGAACATTCTCGTAGAATTCGGCTTTCAGCTTCTTAATCTCCTCAATAGCCTTCTTCAAGCCTTCTTCGTCACGTGCCATGCCGACATATTCCCACATGATGTTTCCAAGCCTCTTGTGGATGGAATCGACAGTTTCCTTTCCCTTGATTGAGAACAATTTGTCTATTCTAGCCTGAACCTTCTTCTCTGCTTCCTCAAACTCAGGTGCATTAGTGTCTGTCTTTGGTTCAGCGAATTTATGAGAAAGATAGTCTGCAATGGTGATAGGCAGGATGAAATATCCATCTGCAAGACCCTGCATTAGTGCAGAAGCACCAAGACGGTTTCCTCCGTGATCCGAGAAGTTAGCTTCACCAATCGCATAAAGTCCAGGAATAGTTGTCTGAAGATCGTAATCTACCCAGATGCCTCCCATAGTGTAGTGGATTGCAGGATAAATCATCATTGGCTCTTCCCAAGGACTTACGTCAGTGATTTTGAAATACATGTCGAACAGGTTTCCGTAACGCTCCTGAACTCTTTGATGACCAAGACGCTTGATTGCATCGGAGAAATCGAGGAACACGGCAAGTCCTGTCTCGTTGACTCCAAAACCGGCATCGCACCTTTCCTTGGCAGCCCTAGATGCAACATCACGAGGAACCAAGTTACCGAATGCAGGGTAACGACGCTCGAGGTAATAATCTCTGTCCTCTTCAGGAATCTGAGATGCTTTTATCTGATGCTTACGCAGTTTCTCTACATCCTCCATCTTCTTTGGAACCCAGATACGTCCATCATTACGCAGGGACTCTGACATAAGAGTCAGTTTGCACTGCTGAGTACCGTGAACCGGGATGCAAGTAGGATGGATCTGAGCGAAGCAAGGATTTGCGAAAAATGCCCCTTTCTTGTAGCACTGCCATGCGGCTGAGCCATTGCTGTTCATCGCATTGGTAGAAAGGTAATATGTTCTTCCATAACCGCCAGTGGCAATCACGACAGCATGGGCACCGAATCTTTCAAGCTTGCCTGTGACAAGATTGCGGGCAATGATTCCCTTTGCCTGGCCGTTTATCACTACCAAGTCCAGCATCTCGTGACGAGGATAGCTCTTAACTGTTCCTGCTGCTATCTGACGGTTCAGCGCAGCGTAGGCTCCCAGCAAAAGCTGCTGTCCGGTTTGCCCGCGAGCATAGAACGTACGGCTAACCTGAACTCCTCCAAACGAGCGGTTGGCAAGATATCCGCCGTATTCGCGTGCGAAAGGAACGCCCTGGGCAACACACTGGTCGATGATGGCTGTGCTTACTTCAGCGAGACGATACACATTTGCCTCACGGCTGCGATAATCTCCACCTTTAATCGTATCATAGAAAAGACGATAAATGGCATCGTTATCGTTCTGATAATTCTTAGCAGCATTAATACCACCCTGAGCGGCAATGGAATGTGCCCTGCGCGGTGAATCACTAATGCAGAAGACTTTGACATTGTAGCCCAGTTCACCGAGCGTGGCGGCAGCAGAGGCTCCTCCAAGTCCGGTTCCCACAACGATGATTTCCAGTTTCCTTCTGTTGTTAGGATTTACGAGACGAAGTTCCGATTTGCGTTTGGTCCATTTTTCAGCCAAAGGCCCGTCAGGAATCTTAGATATTAATTTATCGTCCATCTTAAAATGAATTTGATTGAATCAAGGATTAAATAGTTTGCAATATTAGTGATTTTAATCGGATATCACAATTTTATTTATGCATCTGACTGGTGCTGAAATTGTAAAAAAACGCTTCCGGAAAGAATCCCGGAAGCGCCCGTTAACTCAGTTATTCACTATTTGTACCCGTCGTTCTGAGACAGGTTCTGGTTAGTGTTGATAGCGTCTTGTGAGACAGGGAAAAGCCTACGATAGGCATCTGCTGACCTGTCGCATCCTGAGGCCGGCCACATGCTCTTCTCATAGCAGCCGAAACGGATGTCGTCTTGGCGAGATTTGAGCTCCCATGCGAACTCTAAGCGACGTTCCAGCTGTATTTTATCCAGGTCCACGCTGTCATAATTGTGCGAAGAATTGCCGAACGCACGCTCCCTGATTGTATTGACGAGTTTGGTAGCCGTCGCATTGTCTTTGTTCAGGCGAACCAGCGCCTCCGCCTTCATGAGCAGAACCTCAGCATAACGGAACATATGGAAGTCATTGCCCATTGCATCAACCAGATCGCTCTCGAATGGCCACTTGATGCACCTCGCACCATCTTCCTGATTGACAGCTCCCCAAGGGGTTCCATCATATTCAGTACCAGGTATCATGGTTACGTCAATCGTATGATTCAGAGGCCTGCCGTGGTCAGTGATTATTTTTTCCCCGGTAGTCATGTCATACATCTGGCCAATCAGGAATGTGTCCTTGAAACGAACATCGTTTTCCTGGTCAAAAAGCCTAACGTAATCCGGCTGGGTGCAGACTCCATTCCACGTGGAAGCACTTATTCCGAGCGCATACTTGTCTTTATAGTGCAACGTGCGATTCATCAGCTGGCAGCGGTTGTCCTTGTCCGTGTCGGTCTTCGAGAACGGAATAGCGAATATGGCTTCGTTGGAATTCTCGTTGTTCGCCGAGAAATTGGTAGCGAAATTCGGCTCTATGACATAGCCCATATTCATGACCTTGTCGCAGCACTCAATGACTTTCTGATAAGGGTTATCGCATTTAAGTCCCCAAGCATCAGCATTCAGGTACAGCACCGCCAGAAGCGTATATCCTGCGCCCTTGGTGAATCTGCCATAACTGCCCTCCCTGTCAGGAAGATTAGGAATTATCTCATTTATTTCTTTGATCAGCCAGTCGAACACTTCCTGACGCGGACGGCGTGAAGGGAGGGTTTTATCCGAATAATCAGTCACAAGAGGGACGTCTCCCCATTCATCCATCATCTTATAAAGCCAGAAAGCACGCACTGCACGTATTTCGGCTGTCTTCTGGGTTTTGTCCGAATCTGAAAGGATGGTGGATTTTTCAACGACGGCCAGGTTGGCGTTGCACGTTCCTATAGCAGAAGACGCATTGTTCCAAGCCCCCTTTACGCAAGAGGTCTGAGGCGTGTACGTGTGCATGAATATTTCGCGGTACTGCCCGCCGTCATACCAGTCTCCTCCCTTTCTGGTAGGAGTGACACTGCAAGAACCAGACATGTCGTCCAAAGCCATGAAATTGCCGTCAGCGAAATAATTTTTCATTGTCTTGTAGGCAGTGCCCACCAAGGCATTGATTTCCGTCTCGGTGCTTCCGAAAGAATCGGCAGGAATCTTATCATAGACATCCTCGTCCAGATTCGTGCAGGCCGGAAAAGTCATTAGAAGCGATGCCCCGGCGCAAATAATATATAATATATTTTTTTTCATGATTTTTTTCCTCCTTATATTTAGAAAGTCAAGTTGACGCCGAACGTGAATGAACGAGCCTTTGGCATGTAGTTACGTGGCTCGATTCCAGGGGACAGACCAGCATTGTTATCGCCAGGTTCTCCACGATTGATCTCGACTTCAGGGTCAAGTCCTGAATAGCCCGTTATCACGAACAGGTTCTGAACCGCCAGGTAGACGCGAGCTTTCTGCAGCCACTCGATTTTCTTGGTATTGAAAGTGTAACCTATTGAAGCATTGTCAAGACGTGCGAATGAAGCATCCTCAAGATAGTAAGAGCAGACACGTGAGTTCTCTCTCAATTTCATGAGCGAAGAATTCTTCATTACGTTGCAACCTGCGATGTAGGTGTTGTTACCGTAAGCAGCCTTAGGGTTGTTCAGAACCTTGTTGCCTATGGTTCCGCGGATGAAGAAGCTGGCATCCCAATTCTTCCAGTTGAACGTGTTGTTCCATCCGAAAGTAAGTTTCGGCTGGGCGGAACCGCAATATGTACGGTCGTCATCGGTGATTTGTCCATCTTTCTTGATGTCCTCTATGATAAATTTACCGTTCTCGTCGATGCCGTCGCACTTGAGCATGAAGAACTGGCCTACAGGATGGCCTACCTCAACTATATGAGAGGTTACTCCAGATGCTCCACGAATCCAAGGATCGCCGACGTACACGCGCTCGGTCTTGTAGACATCGTTGGAAAGCTTCGTGATTTCATTCTTATTGTGAGAAAGATTGACGGATGATGTCCACGAGAATGTCTTGTTTCTGATTACGTCTACATTCAGCAATAACTCTATTCCTTTATTAGTCATATCTCCCACATTGGCAGCAATCGTGTTGTATACGTAGGTCGGAGTAGGAACTGAATAGTTGTACAGCATGTCGGAAGTCTTCTTGCTATAGTACTCGATGGTACCGCCAATCCTATTGTTCCAGAATTGGAAATCAAGTCCTACGTTGAAAGTAGCAGTCTCTTCCCATTTAAGGTTAGGGTTAGCGTTCTGAGAAATGCGGAAAGATGTAGAATAAGATCCATTGTTGTAATATGTACCATAAGGTTCGTAGAGCTCAAGAGACTTGTAAGGCTGAAGGCCATCCTGATTACCAATTATACCGTAACCAACACGAAGTTTCAAGTCGTTCACCCATCTCACGTTGCTCATGAAAGGCTCCTGGGATATTCCCCATGCAGCTGATACTGAAGGGAACCAGCCCCACTTGTGATTCTTACCGAATTTTGAAGAACCGTCGCGACGAACCATAGCAGTAACCATGTATCTGTCACGGAAACTGTAATGGCCCCTGGCATAGAAAGAAATAAGCTTGTAATTATTTCTGTCGGATGTCACATTACCTATTTTCAATGTGTTACCTGCCTGTATGTTATCAGCACCCATGGAAGTCACTGCGAAGTTTGTGGCATAAGCATACTGGCTGCCGTAAGTATTGGATTCCCATGAATATCCTGCAAGTCCCTCAACTTTATGCTGATTCTCGCTTCCGAAAGTCTTATCGTAATTCAAAGTGATTTCCATGAGGTCGCGATCCCACTTCATGTTCCTGCGAGTCGCAGCTCCATTATTGTCCTGGCCTCTCACATTCCTTGGGTCGTCCCATGCACGATAATCGTTCATAAAGCGGCTCTTGTAAAGGCTTATCTTGGCGTTAAGGCCATCCGTTATGTCGTACTGGATGTCACCCTGGCCATAGAAGTAAGACATGCTGTTTTTCTTGTAGTTCTGATCTTGGTCCTGCACTGGGTTGCCTTGGTCGTAATTGTGATTCGCTCCGGTGAAATAAGAACCGTCCTCATTGTAGACAGGGAAAACAGGCAGCATGTTGTAGGCAAGTATATAATCGGAAGCATCAGGCCTTCTGCTGTCCGATAGATTGGCAGATGCCGTAAGGCCGAAACGAAGTTTGTCCTGAAGGGCGCGCTGTTGAACCTGGAAGCGGAAGCTGTGGCGTTTCATATAATTGTCGCGAGCTATACCCTTTCTGTCGAGATAAGTGTAGGAAGCACGATAATTGCTATGACCTGTGCCACCAGAAAGCGAAATGGAATGGTTCTGAGAAACTCCTGTGCGAAGAATCTCATCGAACCAGTCTGTGTCAGCCGTATAGCTATCATATCCGCTGATATCGTTTCCTAGTTCCTTATTGGCAGCTCTCCATTCAGCAGCATTCATCAGGTCTGGCTTGTTGGCAACCTTGTCTATAGTAACGTAGCCGTTATAAGAAACCTGAGTATTGGAACCCGAGCCTCTCTTTGTGGTTATGAGGATGACTCCGCCAGCGGCGCGGGATCCGTAGATGGCGGCAGAAGACGCATCCTTGAGGACGGAGATAGATGCTATGTCCGTAGGCGAGACAGTCGACATGTCCCCTCCAGGAACTCCGTCTATGACGATCATTGGACCCTGATCATTCTGAAGGGTGGAAGTACCGCGAAGGCGAATCTGAGCCCCTCGCGTCACGTCGCCAGAACCTGTCGTTATCTGGAGGCCTGCCACCTTGCCCTGAAGCAGGTCGGCAGCATCCCTCGTAACTCCTTTATTGAAATTTTCCTCGGATACGTTTGCTATGGAGCCAGTGATTTCCCTACGGGTCTGAGTTCCATAACCTACAGCCACGGCTTCGCCCAAGTTAATGACGGACTGATTCATTTTCACGTCAATGGTGCTTCTGCCGTTTACGGTCTCTTCTACTGTATTGAAACCAACGAAAGTGAACTGGAGAACGCCGCTCTTCATGTTGCTCACGGTTATCTCGTAGTTACCGTCTACATCTGTATAGCCACCATTGGTCGTTCCCTTCTGCATCACGCTCGCCCCTGCGATAGGAACTCCTTCGTCATCGACGACTTTTCCTTTCACGGTGCCCTGTTGCGCATATGCGACAGTGGCACAAAACATAAGCGCTGCAAAAGCCAATGCTTTAGAGCACTTTAAAATAGAAAAATTCTTTAAATTCATAGACTACAATATTAGTGTTATTATACTCTTCAGTAGTAATTGCGGTCTACAAAAATAACATTATTTACGTAAACAAAAAAACGTTTTACAGGCCCTTTATTTTCCTGCTGACCATCAAAAAAGAGTTCCGTTCTCTGCTTTGTTCGCTTCAAGCTCGTCGTCCAATCCAAGATGATGATACGCCATCTCAGTGGCAATCCTGCCACGCTGGGTGCGCACGATGAATCCTTCCTTAATCAGGAAAGGCTCATACACCTCTTCGTAGGTGCCTTGATCCTCGCTTATGGCCGTGGCAATGGTATTGGCACCGACCGGACCACCCTTGAATGTGGTTATGATTGTCCTTAATATCTTATTGTCAATAGAATCAAGACCTCTAGTGTCGATCTTTAATTTATTCAGAGCGTACTTGGCTATATTAATATCTATCCTGCCATCTCCCATTACCTGGGCGAAATCACGAACCCGCCTCAGAAGAGAGTTTGCAATTCTTGGAGTGCCTCTGCTCCTGAGAGCTATCTCAGAAGCAGCGTCAGCATCTATTCCTATATTCAATATTCCAGCGCTACGATTCACTATTCTCACTAAATCTGAAGTATCATAATATTCAAGGGCGCATTTTATTCCGAATCTTTCTC
>JALCSU010000039.1 GCA_022653735.1 Bacteroidales bacterium | reverse complement strand
TGCAGATAGAGCCTGTTCTGGCCTGGGTCATCTTCACGAAGCTCGGGATAGGACATATTCTTTTTATGATTCCCTATCTTTGAATATAATGCCGAGGCCTTCCGGCTCAGATCTTTCATATCCTTAGCCTCCAGCCAGGCAATGAGATCCAGCAGGTGCTTGCCGGCCACATCCCCCAGGAACTCATCCCCTCGCAGATACATCTGCATGATGCCGGTTTCCACGGTAGGGACGTTGATGATGGAACGCAATTTCCCATATTCATCCAGAATTCTCTCGGCATTTTCGATGAAACCCTCGCAAAGGGCATTCGTGTCCGGTTCTATGCGGTTCGTGGCAATGTGGAGTATCTCATTCCTCATCGCACTTTTCACGATGGAAGCGAACATCTTGATATGATATTCATATTCCCCTATATTCGCTTTGGTAGGGCTGGAGGCCATAGCCCCGAAGGCTTCTCGAATATTCTGCAGTGGCACGGCAGGACCATCGACTATTTCTCGCAGAAGGAAAGTCGGGGTTATCAGCCTGATGTTCGATTTCACGTCCTGATAAAACATCTCCTTGGGATACGTCATCCTGGTGATGTCCAGGCTGCGGGGCACGAACATCCACATCGCAAGAGAGAAATCATTCATTCTCTGCTGCTTGCGAGTCACGAACCCGACTTTCAATTCAATCGAGTACTGGTCATGGATTTTCGTGCTGATCTCGATCATATGTTCATAAATTCAGCCCTCAATTGCCCCAATTCTTGAAAGGGTTTTTCGCCAAATAGGCATTGTAATACCGTTCATCCCCGGTCACTTCCTCACCGATCCATGCAGGTTTGTCGAAAGCCTCGTCTTCGGAACCAAGCTCAATCTCGGCAATGACAAGCCCTGCATCCTCGCCATGAAAGACGTCCACTTCCCAAATGTGCTTCCCGTCGGTGTTCGGAACCAGGTAGCGCGTCTTGTCGATGATGCCCGGCTCAGCAATGCCTAGAAGAGCCTGCGCATCTTCAGGAGCGATTTCCTTTTCCCATTCAAAGCGGGAAGTGCCAGAAGCGTTTCCGTGCCCTTTAATGGTAATGAACCCCTGGTCATCCCGGATGCGTACGCGCACCGTTCTCTCCGGCACGCTGCTGATGTAGCCCTGCTTTATCCGCACGGCACCGACAGCCAATGTCTTATATTCATTATTCTTCACCAAGAACTTTCTTTCTATTTCCTTTAATCCCATGATAATTTCCACGCCGGCTTATGTCACAGCAAATGTAATAATAATAAATATTCTGAATTAAAATAGACATGTACACATTTTGCGGAATATTGCACTTAAATAATCCCATAATGGCGGAGTATTGCATTTTAGATGGGTCAATTTTGGCGAAGTATTGCATTAATAAAGAAAGACGCTATCTTTGTGATGCTAAATAGGAACGTTATGATAGACAAAAGAGTCATAGAACAGGTGATCTCAGAGCAGTTTGAGGAACTTAAGAAATTGGAGAGGGAGCCGCTGGTTTCCAGGCCAGAAGAAGATCGCATTGAACTAGAGAGTACGATGGCACAGGTGGTTATCGGCGTGCGTCGAAGCGGCAAATCGACTTTGTGCTACAGTATGCTCAAGAGTAAAGGCGTGAATTTCGCTTACGTCAACTTCGACGATGAGCGCTTCCTTGATATGACTGCGGCGGATCTGAATATCGTCTTAGAAGTGCTCTACAAAATCTACGGCGATTTCAACTATTTGTTTCTGGATGAGGTCCAGAATGTTACAGGCTGGCATCTATTCGTGAACAGGTTGCTCCGGAGTCGCATGCGTGTTTTTGTCACCGGTTCAAATGCTAAACTTCTTAGCGGAGAACTTGCGACCCATCTGACCGGCCGTCACGATGAGATCGAACTCTATCCTTTCTCGTTCCGAGATTACTGCATGGCTACTGGAGTCTCCATCGATTCCCCGACAACCAAAAGCGTTGCCTTCCGTAGAGCCGCATTCGATGTCTATCTCAAGCAGGGTGGATTCCCCGAATTGTTACACGAGAAGAACAAAACATCCTACATCTCCAAACTGGTAGATAATATTCTGAAGAGAGATATTGAACAGCGTCACAAGTTGCGCTATCCCCATGCTTTCGAAAGCATGGCTCATCATCTGCTGAATGTCGTGCCTCATGTGGTTGTAGAGAACGACTTGGCCCACAAGTTCGGCATTAAGTCCAGCCATACGGTAGCGAAGTATATTGACTACCTCAAGGAGGCATACCTTCTCATTGGGCTGAAGAAATACTCCCAGAAGAGCATCCAGCGCGTTTATGACGAAAAGGTCTATGCCGTTGATGTGGCTATGATGGATGCCCGCGCTGACGCTTTTGCTAGCGACAATCTTGGCTGGCATCTGGAAACACTTGTGTACATTGAGCTTCTGCGCCGTAATGGACCTAAGGAGCAGGATATTTACTACTACAAAAATGACAAGGGTATTGAAACTGACTTTGTAGTGTGCAAAGGAAACAAGGCGCTTGAGCTATACCAAGTATGCTATGACCTGTCTTCTGAGAAGACGCGCACACGAGAGATCAACAGCCTGCTGACCGGAGCAAAAGCGACTCGTTGCAACAATTTGTATATCATTACAGATTTCCAGAGCGAAACTATTACCCATGATGGCAGGACCATCAAGATTGTTCCCGCCCACGAGTGGCTGCTAAACGAATAGAGATGTATCGATCACGAAACTATTTCTTAGAACTGGAAGTAGATGAAGGACTGTAGGTCGGAGGTGATGAACTGGCAGATTATGAATATCGCGATGACGCAGAAGAGCACCATGACGACGAGCGGCATCTTGGCGAACCAGATGCGGTAACGCCTCTTGAAACGCTCAGGGAGCCAGTGAATCAGCATGCCGATGATGAATATTATGAGTATGCTTCTATGCTGCCAGGCAATCTGCGGCACCATAGCGAAATCCCAGTCACCGCCAATCTGGTTCACCATGTTCTTGGCCGTGCCCCATGCTTTTTCGTTGGCTTCCGCCGGATCCAGATTGGAGCCGCTACGGAAGAAAAGGCGAGTGAAAGTCACGAATATGAAAGTCATCAGCACCGACCACGCATCCTTAAGCCAAGGCAGCGAACGCCCCTTAAGCATGCTGTATAGCATCCTGACGAAAGCGCCTATGAATATAATCAACGTCCAGTAAAAGAACAGGTTGAACACCGGCGCCTCGAAAGCCATCTTCAGAACGAAGCAGAGTCCGGCAATGAGGCCTATCACCAGCACTCTCACATACACGTTGCAAGACTTCCAGAAACGATATATCAATATTCCTAAGCCGTTCAGCCCACCCCAGATCATGAAATTCCAGCTTGGCCCGTGCCAGAGACCACCCAGAAGCATGGTGTCCATCCTGTTGATGTCCGAAATCAGCTCTTTGCGAGTATTTTTTTTGAATATTATGAAGAAGGCAATGACAGCGGTCAGCAGAAGGACGGAGAAAAACACCCACCAGTTCTTAGCGAGAGCGGAAGCCATGAAAGCTATACCTAAAATAATGGCATAAGAGCCTATGGTGCCATTGCGATTGCCTCCCAAAGGAATATAAAGATAGTCTTGCAGCCACTTGGAAAGGGAAATATGCCAGCGCTTCCAGAACTCCGAGGCATTCTTCGCCTTATATGGCGAGTCGAAGTTCTTAGGCAGGTAGAAGCCCATCAGCATTGCCACGCCGGTGGCAATGTCCGTGTAACCGGAGAAGTCGGCATAAACCTGTAGCGAATAGCCGAATATGGCAGTAAGATTCTCGAATCCGGTGTAGAGCAAAGGATTCTCGAACACTCGGTCGCAGAAATTCACAGCGATGTAGTCGCTCAGTATCAGCTTCTTTGCCAGGCCGTTCATAATCCAGAACACCGCAATGCCGAATTGCTTGCGGCCAAGAAAGAATGGCTTGTGCAGCTGCGGCAGGAACTGATTCGGGCGCACGATAGGGCCTGCTACCAGCTGAGGAAAGAAGCTCAGGTAGAAACCGAAATCGAGGAAATTTCTCACCGGCTCGGACTTCCTTCTGAATATGTCAATCACGTAGCTCATCGCCTGGAACGTGAAGAAGGATATTCCCACCGGCAGGAATATGCTGTCCACGCTGAAAGCCTCCCGGCCAGCAATCATGTTTCCGAACTCAGCGATGGCATCATGCACTGCGAACGAAGTCCCGAAGAGATTATTCACGACATCGGTCAGGAAGTAGGCATATTTGTAATAGCAAAGCAGCGACAAATCCACTACCGAACTAAGAATCACGATGAAATTCCTTGCGAATTTGGTCTTTCGAGGGTAGAGCCACCAGCCAGCGAAATAGTTAAAGACTATTACAAAGACGAAAAGCATCAGGAAAAGCCCGCTGGTCTTGTAATAGAAAAAAAGGCTCACGAAGAACAGGAAGGCATTCCGCAGCAAGACCTTGTTCTTGAAGAAGCAGAGGAAGGCCATGACTATTGCGAAGAACGCCCAGAAATAGAACTGTGTGAACAGAAGCGGGTGAGCCTGATCGAAGCCGAACAGGTTCTTGAAAAAGTCAGATGCCACGTCCCAGAATCCCATAGCCTATTTCTGAATATGTTGCAAATATTTATCCATCAAAGCATTGTACAGTAAATCGCCAATCAGGTCGTAGCCCGCATTCGTGAAATGGACGCCGTCGCTCTGAATCATTCCCGCGGTTCTCCAATTGCTCACTGACCCAAGGCCGCCCATGATGTCGAACAGATCCCAGAGGCCGCCACCATATTCCTTAGAAAGATCCTTGAACGCACTCTCCACGACCGGCCCATGCTCATTCACCCTTTTGCTGCGACGACCAACCCTACGCATATTGTCGTTATTCGTTATGAATATGAAAGCGCAATCAGGGTTAACCGCACGAATCTGTGAAATCATCCAGGCGTAGCGTGACTTGAAGTCATCAACGTGAAAATCCCTTCCCGAAGCATCGTTCACGCCAATGGCGAACAGCGCCAGATCCGGCTTCACGAGACAGAGATCTCTCTGGAAATCAACGCATTTCATATAAGAAGTCAAAGCAGCCCCATTCACGCCTATTCCCGTCACGGTTATCCCGGGCGAACGATTGTCGAGATAAATCCCGGTAAGCGTGAAGCAGCCGGCAGTCTCAGAAATCGTAATAGTCACAGAATCGGTAAGCTGAGGTAGCGAGAAAGTCCAGCTGGATTCGCTATCGGAATATTCACCATGCAATGTATCAGCCTCGGAGCGTAAAACCAGAGGCTCCCTGCCACCCCTTTCTGAATAACCCAGCACCTTCACGCAGTTGAACAAGAACTCGGGATCGTCTGGCTGAGGTTCGCGCGAAACGGTGACAACGCTCACGGAAGCTTTCTTGCTTTCGGTCGTGACGGCCATTCCAGTCAGTCCGAGACGATGGTCAGGAGAACGACCGACATTTTTCGTGGCATCCCATATTCCCGTCCTATGCACGACGAAACTGATAGGATTGTTGGTTCTAGCCACCGAGAAAGGAAACACAAGTCCCCTACCGCCATCGAGCCCATCGGCCAGAGAAAGCAAATTGTTCCGCAAACGGGAGGTGAAAACCCCGGCCTGAACATGAGAACCACCGATATGCATTATATTCAGATGCCCTTGTCCAAGGAAAACCACCGAATCAAGCTTGTCATAAACCCTCTCGAATGAGGCAGAATCACCAAGGAATTGAATCTGATTTGCCTTGAAATTGACAAAATCGTAGCTAGGGACATATTTTTTTATGCTCTGCCCCTGCAACCCGAAAGGAAGCAGCAGGATAAGGATGAATGAATATGCCAGATTGCGCTTCATCATATTCATTGCTCTCCACTAGGCAAGGCACTTTGGTCTCCCGAACTATCCGACAGCATATTCATGTATTCCATGACAGCCTTGTCGGAGAGCTGCTGCCTCAGGTCATAGAAATCATCGTAGAGAAGGAAAGACCTTGCTAAGGCATTCCCAATGTGTTCGGCTCCCTTATTCGTGAAATGGATGTAGTCAGGCCCCGCATACGGCGGATTGTGTGCCACCCAGCGTTTCATGGAGCCTGCGCCGCCCATCACATTGAACGTGTCCCAGTATGCCACTCCGTTATTCAGGCAGCTGGTTTTTAGAGAATCGTTCATCTCCTTCAGCAGCGGCCACGACACGATTTCTCCATCCACGCTTTTTCCCATGTCAGAAGGGCCTATGAAAAGGATTTTTGCCTTTGGCGCCACTTTTTTGAAATAGTCGAACTGTTTGACGATTCTGCCGGTATAGGCAGAGATCGCCTTCTTTGAATATATTCCTGGAATCGCATTCCCACCGAACTGCATGAGTATCAGGCGAGTGTCCGTAGCGGCGAAACTTTCTTTCATGACAGCAGGGGTTATGCTGGAGAATATGAATCCAGCGCAACCACGAAGGCCTACATTGTCCACCGTTACTCCCGAACCGCCATCCAGCAATATTCCGTAGACATCAGCCGTTCCCGAGAACGAAATCGTCCCCTTGCTGACATTCTTGCCCAGATTCATGGAGACCAGAGTAACTCCATCTTTTGCTTTCAATGTCTTGGTCTGCTCCCGAAGCGTGTCGCACTTCACTTTAATAGTGAAATCATCGCTGTTGTATCCAAGCAGGATGCCGATTTTCGAGATTTCTTTTGCCCGCTGCTTCGAATAGCGGTTATTAGTCTTGAAAAATGAGAACGTGGCGTTGCCGCTTACAGTGCAGAACTGCGTGAGAGGCCCATAGCGATGGTTCGAAGCCTTATTCGTCAGCGAGTCACCCACCATGGCATAACGAGTCAGCGACCCTGATGCCTTTTGGCTGACTGATACAGTTGGAATCCTCTGTATCATAGGCACCATTCCAGGACCGCTCCCGCCGAATCTTTCCTGCAGATCCTGACGCAGGACAGAGGAAATCCTATCCATCTCGATTTGGGAGTCGCCGTAATGCAGGATTCTCACGAGAGTGCCGTTTTTCTGCGCCTTCCGAGCTTCTTCGAAGAATGAATCCAAGAAATGGTAGTCGTCCCCAGGCATATAAATCCTGTTCGGATTCGTCGTTAAATAATTATAGTAATATGCCAGAGTGTCTTCCGAGCCTTTCACCATCTCATAGCTCCTATCGACGGCTAGGAGCACAGAGTCCACATCGATTTCTGTACGCTTATCTTCAAGGCTCTTCTTGTAAGATTCATAGTTCGGGAATCTTAAATGCACGCCTGCGACTTCCACGCCCTTCGATGGGAAGGCGAACCAGATGCCGAAGAGCAAGGCGAAAATCGCAAGAAGAAATATAGTTATTTGCGCTGGTTTCATGTTATTTCCTGTAAATTATCAGTGTTTTGCCTTCTCGGATCATGTCACTGCGAAGATTATTCCATTTTTTTATGTCTGAGACCTTTACGTGGTACCGAGCAGCTATTCCGCCCAGGGTGTCTCCGCGCTTGATCCTGTAAACTGTTTTCTCCTCAGCACGTGCTTGCTGCTTGCGCAGGGAATCAACCCTAGCTTTGTTTTTCTCTGCCTCAAGATGCCTCGCCGCTTCAAGCTCTGATTGTCTCATTTCCAGCTGACGCTCGATGTCATCAAATGCTTTTGCAGGCTTCTTCGAATATCTAGCCTCGTCTTCTTTCAGATACCTCAGGATAGGTGCATCAGCAATCTGAGCTGAATCCATGCTGGCAAATGCAGCTGGGCTGGTAGCAAAAGCAATCACGGCTGAATTCCAGTCGCCATATTCGTTGAATAATTCGCTCAGCCTGCCAAGAGCTATTTTCGTTGACAGGGCAGCATCGTTCCGAATGTCCGAGTTTAGCATGGTGGTATCGTTCGGTACTTGCACCTTGATGCCGAGTTTCCTAGCCCCTCTGATCGCATCCGCTGCTGTAAGAGACCATATTCCTGCCCTATCAGTCCTCCCTCGCACTTCTGAAAGGGCATGAGGAAGGAAAAGAAACGCAGGGGGCATATTCATTGAACGCAACGTAACTTTCAATGAATCAATGTATTCCTTAGACACGCCTGGTGCGCTAGGCGAGGTGGCTGCCATAAGGAAGATAATGAATATGATGCCTTGCAGCTTTTTGAACATTATCTGGAAGTCACGGAGTTCAGAAGACTGACTTTGCCTTCGTCGTAAAGTTTCACTATCAGCTCGCCGAAAAGAGTATTCGCCCAAGCGAACCAGGAACGAGTGAATTTGTCTGGGTTGTCTTTATTGAAGGACTCGTGCATGAAGCCAGTGCCGGCATCGGTACTGAGCAGCATATTCAGGCAGTGCAGGATTTCCTCATCGTCCGAAGACGTGAAAGCCCTCATTATTATGCTCATAGGCCATACCATGTCGTAGCCGATGTGAGGCCCGCCTATGCCCTCGCCAGCAATTCCCTTGAAGAAATAAGGGTTATCCTCGCTGAGCACGAACCGCCTGGTGTTTTTGTAGATTTTGTTCTTCGCATCCACGCAGCCCAAGTATGGCAAGGCAAGCAAGCTTGGCACATTGGCATCGTCCATCATCAGGCAGTTGCCGAAGCCGTCCACTTCGAAAGCGAAAATTTTCCCATATTTAGGGTGCTTCACGACGGCATATTCATAGAGCGCTTTTTCCACTTCGTTGGCAAGGTCGGTGCATTCTTTGGCAAGCGCCTCATCGTGATTGACGGCGGACAGAATCTCTGCTGCCTTGCGCAAAGCGCTTACTGCGAAGAAGTTGTCTGGCACCAAGAACTCAAATGTAGTGGCATCGTCAGATGGCCTGAACGCAGAGGCAATCAGACCAACTGGTCTCACTGGGTTGCCCCAGCCGTCATTGCTCTTGGTGTCCAGCTGGCGGGTAGTCTCGCGCTCGAATTTATAGGAGCCGCGACCTTCCTTGCGCTGCTGGTCCTTGAACGTCGTCAGAATGTTCCGTATTGCTTTTAGCCACGTGTCTCCAAACACGCTCTCGTCCCCGGTCGCCTTCCAATAACCATATGCCAGCCTTATAGGGTAGCAATCGGAGTCTATCTCCCATTTGCGCTCGAACACGTCTGGCAGCATCTTCGTGTTGTCTTTCCGCCAGCCATCCCCGGTAGGGCCATCGTTGAACGCATTTGCGTACGGATCCTTGCATATCAGGCTGAATTGGCAGTTGATGACGCCGGCAATCAGGTTTCTCAGCGCTTCATCGCTGCCGCAGAGCTCTACGTAAGGCCACACCTGAGCTCCGGAGTCCCTAAGCCACATGGCATGGATGTCGCCTGTGTACACGAATGTCCTCGGATTGCCATTTTCGTCTTTCCCCGGATGCACAGTGGTGTCAAGGGTATTCGGATAGCAGTTCTGGAACATCCAGCGCAAATATGGATTGGTCAGAGCCTGGCTCACCTCCGAAATCTTGGCCTCAACCGCCTGGGATGTGAAATTCCTCTCCGCCGGCCTCTTCGACTCATAATCAGCAGCAGAAGCTACGCTGCCCACGGCAGCCACAGTCAATATAGATAAAACGCAAAAAAACTTTTTCATGACGTAGTTCTATTTAGCCTACAAAATTAAGAAATCTTTTACATTACCCGGCTCAAATATTAATAATACAATTCGCTTTTTTTGCGAATTCAATCACTATTTCTTACTTTTGTCGAAAAGACTTATGGCAGACAAAATAAAAAAATTAGATAATATGGTTGCAAACGGACTAACCCCTGCATACCCTGTGCATCCTGGAGAGATTATCAAATCCGAAATAGAATATCGAGGTATTTCGCAAAGGAAATTAGCTCAAGATCTGGGGATGCAATATTCTGTGCTCAATGAGATATTAAATGCAAAACGACCTTTAACAGAAAAGAGCGCACTACTATTCGAGGCTGCTCTAGGCATAGACGCAGAGCCGTTGATGCAGCTTCAACTAAAATACAATTTGCAGACCGCAAAAAAGGAAAAGAAATTCATTGATAAAGTAAATAAGATAAGGAAAATTTCTGCAGCCCTTTAATATATTGATTTCCTATGAGAAAATATATTCTATTAGCATTCGCCTCTCTTGCTGAAATATTGATTTCATGCACTTCGGGCGGGCATTTCATCACCGACGATGATTATAGAAGCCAAGTAATGGAAGATGCCACAGTGAGGTTCGAGACCAATCCGCAGCTGCAACAATTCTATGATGCGCCGGTAGGCATATCCCTTGCCGAGAGGGAGGCGCTGGATTTCCTATATGCCTATATGCCTCTGGCAGACATGACCGACTACCCTACTGAGTTCTTCTTAATGAATATAAAATCTTCGTTCCAGGCTGAAAAAGAGATGGGATGGGACGTGCCAGAACTTCTGTTCAGGCACTTCGTGCTGCCGCTGAGGGTCAATAACGAGAACCTTGACTCTTCAAGGGTGGTTTTTTACCGAGAATTGAAGCCTCGGGTACAAGGCCTGTCGATGGAAGACGCAATCCTTGAAGTCAATCACTGGTGCCACGAAAAGCTGACTTATCAGCCATCGGACGCTCGTACTCTCTCCCCGCTTTCCTGCATAAAAAGCACCCTTGGGCGCTGCGGAGAGGAAGCCACGTTCACGGTTGCCGCGCTTCGTTCCGTAGGCATCCCTGCCCGACAAGTCTACACGCCTCGCTGGGCTCACACCGATGACAATCATGCCTGGGTAGAGGCATGGGCAGACGGGAAGTGGCATTTCCTTGGTGCCTGCGAGCCAGAGCCTGTCCTGGACCTAGGCTGGTTCAACGCCCCTGCGAGCCGCGGCATGCTGATGCACACCAGGGCTTTCGGAAGATATGAGGGGCCAGAGGAGAAAGTCATGGAGGGGCCTAATTTCACTGAAATCAATCTGACCGCCAATTACGCCGAGACCGCACGCGCTGACTTTTTAGTGGTGGACGAAGCCGGCAAGCCGGTGGATAGCGCAAGGGTGGACTTCAAAATATACAATTACGCCGAGTTCTACTCTGCCCTTTCGAAATATACCGACGAGGCGGGCCGCACGTTCTTATCAGCTGGAAAAGGGGACATGCTGGCATGGGCATCGAAGAACGGACTGTATGGATATTCAAAGGTGTCTTTCGGGAAAGATACTTTAATCACGATCACTCTGACTGACAAACATCCTTTAGATCAGCAGCAGATCACGATAGTCCCTCCGCCTGAGAAAGCGAATATTCCTGAAGTCACTCCTGAGCAAAGAACCGAGAATGACCGTCGCTTCGCCCAAGAAGACTCCATACGCAAAGCCTACATGGCCACGTTCCAGAATCCCGAAAGCGCATCAAAGTTCATGGCCAGTCATGGCTTGCCAGCTGATGAAGCCCAGCTGCTCGTGATGTCCGCTGGCAATCATCCTGTGATAGAGAAATTCCTGTCAGAGCATCCTGACAACCGTGCCATAGAACTTCTAAAGTCTTTGAGCCACAAAGACTTGAAAGACGTAACAATGAATATTTTGAATGATAGTTACGATGCCGCTTCCGCCATTCTCTGCCCTAGGGTTGAAAACGAGTTCCTGAGTCCGTACAAGTCGTATTTCACAGAAGAGTTCGCCAGGATAGATCCTGACTTCCGTCAGGATGACGACGAAGAAAGTCAGGATGACGACGAGGGAAGCCAGGATGATGACGAGGAAAGCCAGCATGACAACAAGGGTGGTCTGAATCTAACTCCTTCGAATTTAATCAAATGGGTCGCAGATAGCATAGTCATTGACAATGATCCGAAAGCGTGGAGAATCCCTATGTCGCCGGAGGGAGTATGGAAAGCGCGAGTGACCGACCCTAGGTCAAGGAATATATTCTTCGTTGCCGTTGCCAGAACCTTAGGAATAGATGCTCGCAAAGATCCGGTGACAGGGAAAATCCAATATAGGTCCAACAGCGGCTCCGTGAACATCTCGTCTGCCACCTCTTCTTGGATCGATGTTGACTTCGACGCAACCGAACAAGTTCAGGCGCCGCAGGGAAGGCTCATCCTGAAATATTCCCCGACTAGAACAGTAGACAATCCGAACTACTATACTCACTTCACCATCAGCAAGATAGCAGATGGCCGCACTCAGCTGTTGACTTTCGATGAAGGTCAGGTGGACATGGGCGGCGGAGTGACATGGGCGAACGTATTCAAGAACGGAACGTCTCTGGATGCCGGCACATACCTCCTGTGCAGCGGAAACCGAGTTTCTGACGGATCCGTGCCAGTCACCATGCGCTTGTTCGAAATTAAAAAAGGCGAGACCACCACTTTGGACCTCGTAATTCGCGAAGACACGTCAAAAGTGTCCATCATGGGCTCTTTCGACTCCGAGTCAAAATATATCCCTGCCGCTAAAGACTGGGCTCTTGCCGCAGAGCCTAAGAGCATACTATCGCAGACCGGACGCGGCTATTTCGTCCTCGGCTTCCTAAGCGTCGGGAGCGAGCCGACCAATCACGTGCTGAAAGACCTTGCGGCTGCGAAAGCAGACCTTGAAAAATGGGGCAGGCCGATGATTCTCCTCTGCAAAGACGAAAAAGAACTGAATATGCTCAAAGAGCAAATCGCCGAAAATCGCTTCGGAACGCTCCCTGAGACAATTTCTTTTGGCATCGACGCCGACGGAGCGCTCTTCAGGCAAGCCATGGAGAACATGAAACTACCAACCTCGAATAAGCCTGTGATTCTCATCGCAGACACTTTCAACCGAGTATTCTTCCTCTCCCAAGGTTACACCATCGGCATCGGCACGCAGCTCACCGGCACAATAGCGAAACTATAGCGCGAAGTAATTGTTCTGCCAGTATGCGCAAATTTTATCTTGGAAAGTGGCTCCATGACATGGGGGGTGTTTGCATGGCATGCCACGCTGGAGTGACTTGTACATAATAATGGCTCGCACTGCAAAAGCATCCAGGATGATATTCGTTCCTGACTATGGCGGTCAGCAATCACAATTGTTGTGGTCGACAAAGGTTCAGGCAAGCTTCGAGAACTTGCTACTCGAGGATTCTTGACTTGATAACCAGAATGCACAGGATGCTATTTTCGTGTCAAGTCGCAGTCTTTCTTTATCACCCGCCTACGGCATCCCGGAGACGCTTACCGGTCTTTTCGCTTGCCTGCAGGCTCATCCATGCCGAACAGCTGGTCTCCAGAGGGTAAGCAAAACATCTTCGTAAGCAATTGATTATCAATAGGGATGTTACTCATCGTAAGCGTCTCCAGAATTTCGTCTTCACGAGCGATTAATGCTGGCGTACCTTTAGTTTGCTCCTCTCACCTTTGTAAACAGATACAGGAACTTGCAGCTCCTGGCTGGATGACCGCTGTGGAACGTTTGTTTACCGAAGGATATTTATCGGGTTCGTAATCTCGGCCCTCTGACGAAGGCCGGCAAGGATGCATGTCTCATTGTGGAGAATAAGACGCATGGTACTCTGATGGTTAGTTGCAACGTTTTAATTATCAATATATTATATTAGGTTCTGAAAGTATCTTGTCAAAAATTTACATGATACTTTCAAAACGCTCATTCTGGGTGCTTCTGCGCTTGCTTACGAAAGTATCCTATTGTAAGCGTGTGCTGAGAATCCGACACATTTCGTTTTGGCGATCATAGTTTTAACTGATTCAAAATATTAATACAATGACTCCTCTGCTATGCACACCTGCAAGCAGAGGATTCATTCCTTTCATGTCATCTGGAATCAAGACGTTTGATTAATCTATCATTTTGGTAACATTTTGACGAAAAATTTGGAAAATTTTAAAAAATAGTTTTTTTTATAAAAAAGTATGAATTTACAGACTTGATCTTTGGAATCAAGCAACACATTAACGGCCACAATAACCACCGTCGTCACCAAGGAGTTAACTCTATCTGAAAGAACAGGAAACCATGTTTTTTTGCCAAACATGTATCAACGTGAATCTGTAGTCAATTAATAATTACACAATACTGCCTATGAAGGTTAGAATAGCAACTAAAATCATTGTTTTTTTAGCGCTGTCTTTTGGGTTGACGCTGAATGCAGAGGAGCGCGTCAAAAGTTCGCTTCCTCAGCAGTTCACTGATTCAGTGAAGGCTAGATATGGAGTCAAGCTATCTGTACCAAAAAAATTTGTCGCAGATGTCTTAAGCGAGGCAACCATCTGGTCGTTGGCTGCTAATGGTAAATATGGCAATCCGATGTGGTCTTTTTTTGCCAGTCTCATCAGCGATGACCACAACTGCATGGTTCTTCTGGAAAGCACTACAGCTTATGAAGAGGAAAGAATAAAAGGTGAAATCAAGAATAATACCGGAAACCTACGTCGTGAACTGTCATATATTTTGTCGGATGGAGAATCCGGGTACCATGGCAGAGCAAAACTCGGAGATTTTTCAAAGAGCCTGGTTGAATATGGCCGCTCCAAGTCAAGAAGGCAGTTTGGGGCAGATAATGTTTATTCTTATAGCGTTCCTCATGGGAAGACCGCATTCTGCTACATTCACCCTTCGGTAGACGAAAAGGTACCATACATGCAAACCTTGTTCAAAAGCGATTATCCTGAAATGAGGCGTTTCTTTTTCATAAAGGAGGGCCACGCAACCTATTCCTTGACAATGTTGTTAACCCCAAATGGTGCCAAGCATGAGAAGCATTACGCAAAGATGCTCAGGAAGATCGTCAAATACGACGACTAGTTCCAGATTTCGTACTTCAGCATGACACACGACTTGGAGCTTGATTCAATGAACGTTATAGCAATTAACGATTAACAAATCCTGTCACGACAAGAATCGTCATGACAGGATTTGCAATAACATCTGAGTATTCCTATCGAACTACTTGTATTTGTAGAAACCTTCGCCGGCATTGACGCCGAGTTTGCCGGCATCAATCATCTCTTTCAGCCTAGTCACGATCTTGTATTCGACGGAATCCGGATTTTTTGCCGCAGGGGTGGCCGCCATAATATTATAAGCCGTAGTGATGCCCACGACATCCAGAATCTGGAACGGTCCGAAAGGGGCACCTGTAGCAAGTTTCCAAGTTAGATCAATCGTTTGAGGATCAGCAACCTCGTTAGCCCAAAGGCCCTCAGCCGCATGTAGGAATGGGACCAGCATGGTGTTCAGGATATAGCCCGGCTGTTCCTTATGAAGTTCCAGAGGAACCATTCCTATCGACTTTGCGAAGGCTGAGACAATTTTATACACATCTGGGTCAGTGCCTGCATGTCCCATAATCTCTGCCGTATTATTTTCCCAGATGTTATTGGCAAAATGTAGAGCCATGAACTTCTCTGGACGACCTGTATGAGGGGCGATGACACTAGGCAGAAGCGTAGATGAGTTCGTCGCCACTATTGTCTTCGGGGCGAAAAGCGGCTTTGCTTTCTCGTAGAACTCAATCTTCTGGTTCAAGTCTTCAGCCAGAGCCTCTATCACCAGATCAGCATCGGCAAGAGCCTTTCCTAAATCCATTTCGTACACCAGGCTGTTGTACGCCGTGTCCACGTTACGCAGGAGGGCATTGAAATCAGCAGTCTTAGGGTCGTCAGCAAGTCCCCTGCCCACATGACCGCCAGACTTGCCCGCTTCGAGCGTCTGCTTGTATATTCCATACAGCCTCTCAATTTTTGGCTTCGTGCGCGTGATTGTTCCCTCGGACCTCATGTAAAATTTAACATTATACCCTTTATAAGCTGTCTGAAACCCTATCTGGCTTCCAAGGACACCTCCTCCTATGATGGTAACATTCTTTATTTCCATATTTCAATAATTTAGAATCATACAAAATTAAACAAAATATATTAAGTTCAAAATATTTTGAATATTTATCTTCATGCTAATAGGAAAAGGCCCGCAAACAGTGCCTTGCCAAGGGCTGGTGCGGTACAGCCGGCCTCCTGCAAAGGGTGTCAACAAGGGTCAAGTCCCAAACCCTGTGTTAGAGAATGCATGAGGCTCAGTCCGGAAACTTTTGCCGTGCGAACATATAATTATGTCCTGGAAGGATTTGTCCGTGCAATTAGCGGGCACGGCACCATTCAATGCAGTGCTGCGTAAAGTGGCTGTGCCCTCCCAGGGGTGCTTTTAGAAGTGGGGCTGGGCATGCCGTTATGTTGTGTAGTGACTTCTTTCGCAAATATGCCTGCCCGCCAATTGCAAACGTAGGAATAGAGTCGGCTCTGGAGACGGAATGGTTGGACAAAGATCCTGAATCAAGTTCAGGATGACGATGGAATTTCCGTTCGGGGTACACAATATGGAGGCATTCCTCCATGAAATCGTCGTTTTTCCGATACGGATCCTTGCCGTTGCGCTCCCTCCACATGACAAAGTGCTGCAGTACATAATTGCTCAAGCTACGGAAAAGGGTTGAGTAAACCATCTCATCATCATTCTCTGCCCAGATACTCGTGTCGAGTTCGCCTCGTTCACGATTATAGTACAACCACTTCTCCCCTTTCTTCTTAAACCAATAGATGGGATAGGAAGAGGTGTCGTTTTTAAGCGGAATCAACGGCACATCGTAGACTGTTATTTTCCGGAGAATGGCGGCGGCTTTTTGGTTGACCGCATCAAAGGCTGGACTGGAATCGATCATATAAGTAAGTGATGCTTAATCTATATTTTTGAAAATATAGGAATCGCAGTGGGCACGAAAACGTTCAATTTTGTCGAACTCAGAGAGGTCTTTCTCGTTGGACCAGAGTTGCTTGGGAGAGGTGATGCAGCTATATGTGACAATCCATCCGTGGGCAAGGCCTTTTATCGCTTCCTCGCGTGTTTTGCCGAGAAAATTGTCGCTGATTTCTCCGTATTCAAGATATAGACGTTTGATATATCCTTTTTCGGTGATGAGAATATCGTCGTATTCTATATCTCTCAAGGGTATAGCCAATTGATAGCCGGGAATGGTAGCTAGAAGCTTATTAACCTCAGCTAGCAAGGCCATTTTCTCATCCATTGTCAATTCTTTCATAATATATGAACATAAATGTTATGAAATTATTGTTTTAAAATCCCGTGCTCCGACACGCAGGAAGCGGAGCACGAGATTGATAATTACTTAATTTCAATGATTAACTTGAATTCTATCAACTGGTTTGCATTCAGATATTCAAAATATTCTTACTCTTCTTCTTTCTCTTGTGCGGCGTATTCGGCAAGCAGCTTGGTCTGAACATCGCCAGGCACTTGCTGATAGTCAGCAAAAGTCATGGAGAATGTCGCTGAGCCAGAAGTCAGAGAGCTGAGGGTCGTTGAATACCTGTACAGTTCTGCTAGCGGAACTCTTGCCTTAAGAGTAGAGAAGCCTTTGTCTGAGCTCATGCCTTCGATGATAGCCCTCTTGTTCTGAAGGTCGGACATGCAAGCCCCCATGTACTCTGCAGGAGTGAGAATCTCCACATTGTAAATAGGCTCCATAATCTTCGGGCCGGCGTTGCGGAAAGCCTCCTTGAAAGCATTGCGGGCAGCCAAGACGAAAGAAATTTCATTAGAATCCACCGGATGCATCTTGCCATCGTAAACGAACACCCTGATGTCACGGGCATAAGAGCCTGTGAGAGGGCCTTCCTGCATCTTGTCGTTGATGCCCTTCAGTATGGCAGGCATGAACCTGGCATCGATGGCTCCACCAACAACGCAGTTGTAGAACTCCAGCTTGCCGCCCCACTCCAGGTTGAACGACTCCTGAGTTTTCACGTTGAGAGTAACATCTTTGCCGTCGATCTTGAACTTATTCGAGAAAGGAACGCCCTCGATGATAGGAGTTATGAGCATAGCGACCTCTCCGAACTGGCCAGCGCCTCCGGATTGTTTCTTGTGACGATATGTGGCGTTAGCTGTCTTCGTGATGGTCTCACGATAAGGAATCTTCGGGGCGAACAGCTCGACCTTAACGCCGAACTCGTTCTCCAGTCTCCATTTAACGACATTAATATGTTGCTCGCCTTGACCGCTAAGGATGGTCTGCTTGAGTTCTTTTGAATATTCCACGACGACGGTAGGGTCTTGGGCGGAAATTTTTGCGAGAGCGTCAGCAAGTTTCGTCTCGTCGGCCTGCACCTGAGCCTTAATCGCGCAACGATATCTGGAGGCTGGGAATACGATATTTTCATAAACGAGGCCAGAGCCAGGCTGTGACAGAGTCACGTTGGTCTTGCCAGAGCGAAGTTTCACCGTACAGCCAATGTCACCAGCATTGAGTGAGGAAACCTTCTCCTTCTTCGCACCAGCGACTGCGTAAATAGTGGATATTCTTTCTTTGTCTCCAGTCTCGGCATTCTCAAGATCCTGGCCTTCAGTGAGCTCACCAGACATTACCTTGAAATAAGAAACCTCGCCAAGATGCTGCTCCACGTCGGTCTTGTAGATGAACAGAGATGTAGGAGCATCCTGCTTGCAGGCGATTTCTTTCCCGTCTTTCGTCTTGGATTTTGTCTCAGCAGGAGATGCCGAGGTTCTGATAGTGAATTCCATGAGTCTCTTCACGCCGATGTCTTTCTTAGCAGAAACGCAGAAGACAGGCATCAGCTCGCGATTGCGGATTCCGATGCCCATCCCTTTCCTGATCTCATCTTCAGTCAGGGAACCTGCATCGAAAAATTTCTCCATCAGAGTGTCATCGAACTCAGCAGCCTTTTCGATGAGCTGCTGGCGGAGATCGTCCGCCTGAGCCTGAAGTTCAGCAGGAATGTCAAGATCTTCCCTGGTGCCGTTATCGTCGGTGAAATGGTAATATTTCATTTTCAGCACATCCACGAAACCATCGAATCCTGTCCCTGGATTAACCGGGAACTGAACGTCGATGATCTTGTTCCCGAAGGTCTCTTTCAAAGAGTGCATGGTAACGTCCCAGTCCGCTTTCTCTGAATCCAGCTGGTTAACGGCAATGATCAGAGGAACATTATACTGGTCCGCATAGCGAGCGAAGATCTCAGTGCCGACTTCAACTCCTTGCTGGGCATTAATGACAAGAATACCGTTCTCGCAGACCTTGAAGGCTGACACTGCGCCCCCTACGAAGTCATCTGCGCCCGGAGTGTCGATTATGTTAAACTTAGTGTCCATGAACTCGGCATAGAGCGGAGTTGCATAGATCGACCTCTGGTTCATTTTCTCGATTTCCTCGTTGTCAGAAACGGTGTTCTTGTCCTCGACCGTGCCTCTTCTGGCAATCACCTTGCCCTCGAAGAGCATGGCTTCAGATAACGTGGTCTTGCCGGATTTCGTGCCTCCGATAAGAACCACATTGCGAATGTCTTTTGTTGAATATTCTTTCATCTTTTATGTTGATTAATTATGTATTTCTGTCCGTGCCGAAAAGGCACGGTTTCAAATGTAAGAAAAAAAAATCACAATAACGATTTATCGCGATAAACTTCCAGAAGTTCATCCCCCAGATAGCCAAGCTCATCGGCAATTTTCTGCTCCAACGCTTGTGCGTCCGCTCCTATCAGAGCGCAGATGTCATTGAAACTCAACGACTCATCTGCGAATATCCTGCCTTCATCCATCAGAGCCTCGAATGCGGCATATTCATAATCTATCTTGTTCCCCATGGCATTTGGTTTTTCGCTAAGTTGAGGTTTTAAGAGCTTCCTTGCAACCACTAGTTGAAAATATTTCTGTTTTAAGAAGAAAAAATTTCTGTTTCTTTATAATTTTTAATGTTTTTATAAACTTGTAGTTGAAATTATAAACCATTGGTTACAAAAAGACTTTTGCCATTATGAATATTTTTGCACGAAAAGTAAACGATGGCAAAGAAAATGGACGACGCTTCCATAAGAAACAACATGCGCAAAGCTCGGGAGTCTCTGGGAATATCCCAGAGCGAGATGGCGCTACGCTTGGAAATGTCGCTTACTGCTTACCACAAACTTGAGAACGGGCCGACGAGAATAATGAACGAGCATGTGGTAAAATTTGCAAGCATCGCAGGGATGTCTCTGGACGAACTCGTAAATGGTTATGAGCCTATTGATTCCGTGGAGGCCGGCCTAGACGAGGTAAGGGTCAATTATGAGAATACTCTTAGGAACCTCAACGACAACTACATAAAAGAAGTAGAAATGCTGAAGGCTGAGAATAAGCGGCTGAAAGAGAAAATTCAAGACAAAGAAGAGCTTCTGCAAACTGCCCGGAAACTAATCTCCCATTACGAGAAAATGGGGCGGAAATAGGCTTGCTTCTCTTTGGCATCAGGCAATCTTTGCTATATTTGCAGATTGTATTGACAATATATTCATAAAAAATGAAAAGACTGATTATTTCCGTGCTGGCAGCCCTCTCGATGGCTACTTTTGCCGTGGCGGATGAGGGGATGTGGCTCCTGCCGCTATTGCAGCAAATGAATTCCAAAGCCATGACAGACTTAGGCTGCAAGCTTACTGCCGACCAGATTTATAGCATTAATCATTCATCGATTAAAGATGCCGTAGTCATATTCGGTGGCGGATGCACAGGAGAAGTAATCTCCAACGAAGGCTTGCTGGTGACGAACCACCATTGCGGCTATAGCAGCATCCAAGCTCTTTCTAGCGATGAGCACAACTATCTTGAGAATGGCTATTGGGCCATGGATAGAAGCCAAGAAATACCTGTGCCTGGCCTTAGCGTCACGTTCTTGGTGAGCATGGAAGACATTACCAATCAAATCGTCACGGCAGAGGAACAACTCCGAAAGACTTTCGCCGATTCTGCTGATGTGGATCAATTGGTCGAAAAATCAATGGATTCCTGGAGGCAGACGTTGGTAGACAAGTCCAACGAGCAGAATCCGAACTGCAGGTCCGTGGTCACATCTTTCTACAACGACAACGTCTACTATATGATAGTGTACAAGATTTACAGAGATGTTCGCTTCGTTGGAGCGCCACCAGCTTCGATTGGAAAATTCGGTGGCGAGACAGACAACTGGATGTGGCCTCGCCATACTGGTGATTTTTCTATGTTCAGAATCTACGCTGGCGCAGACAATGAGCCTGCTGAATACTCAGCTGAAAACAAGCCATACGTGCCGAAGCAGTCTTTGAAGATATCTCTCAAAGGCTACAGCGAAGGCGACTTCGCAATGATAATGGGCTATCCGGGACGCACCCAGAGATTCCAGATCGCCGACCAGCTTCAGCTCATGATGGACACCCACGATGTGAGCATCGCGGCGAGGACGCTCCGCCAAGAGATAATGTGGAAATGGATGGAGAAGAGCCCTTCCATAAGGCTGAAATATGCTAATAAATATGCTGGTTCAGCGAATGGCTGGAAGAAATGGATTGGGGAGAAAAAGGCTTTCAAGGACTTGAACATAATAGGCCGCGAGCAGCAGAAAGAAGCGGACTTCATGAAATGGGTTTCCAAGAACAAGAAACGCCAGGCAAAATATGGTTCTGCGCTTCAGGATATTTCCGAAAGCGTGGCTGCGCAGCGTGAGGCCCGGCTGGCATTGACGCTGCTTACCGAGACAACCGGCAGGATAGAGCTCGCAGGCTTGGCAAGGGATTTCAGCCAGAGCGTGGACGATGCGCTAGACTCTAAGAAAGACACTGCGGAGGCAATGAGGCAGGCATTCGATGACATGAAGTCACAATATGACGACTACTGGGAGCCACTGGACAGAGAGGAGACTTCCGCGCTTTTGGAACATTATCGCAAGAATGCCGATCCAAAAAACTATCTGGAAGGGCTCGGTGGGGATTTCGCCACTATGGACCTGAAGAAATACGCCAACGACTTATTCGACAACAGCGTGTTCACCTCTGCTGAAAAGCTGGAATCTGCCTTGGAGAATGGATATTCTCATATTATGAAAGATCCGGCTTTCAAACTGGTAGAATCAATCTTGGACGGCACAATGAAATATTTCGGAGTAATGTACTCACGTGATGACAACGGCTCCGAAGGTGCAAAGGCCTTCACCGCCGGTCTCATGGAGTGGCAGAAAGGCAAGCCGATGTATCCGGATGCCAATTTCACCACCAGGCTGACCTACGGCACAATCAAATCCTATTCTCCAAGGGATGCCGTCAAGTACAATTACTACACTACCATCTATGGAGTCATCCAGAAAGAGGATCCTGACAATTACGAATTCAGGGTGCCTGAGAAGTTGAAAGAACTGTATCAGAAGAAAGATTACGGTCGTTATGCCATGCCGGACGGCAACCTGCCTTGCTGCTTCCTCACCAATAACGACATCACTGGTGGCAATTCAGGCAGCCCTGTGATGAACGCCAACGGAGAGCTGATCGGGCTTGCCTTCGATGGCAACTGGGAGAGCATGTCCAGCGACGTGATGTTCGAGCCGGACTTGCAAAGATGCATCTGCGTCGACATCCGCTATGTGCTGTTCTTAGTCGACAAATTCGGCGGAGCTGGCCATCTGATCAAGGAAATGAATATTGTGGATTAATGAATATGACATCGAAAGAAATAATGGGATGGCTAGAGGAAGTGGTCCATCCTGCCAAAGAAGGGAAGAGCATCGTGGAGCTTGGGATGGTGAACGGCATTGCCATAGAAGAAGGTAAAGTCGTCGTGACCCTTGGCTTCCCTAAGAGAAGAGACCCATTAACTGAATATCTTGTTGGCGCCACTCGCGCGACCATCATCCGGCATGCCCCACAGGGCACTGAGGTGGAGGTGAAAACCGTGGTCAAAGAAGAGGCGCCTCATAAGAGCGCCGGGCTGGATCTCGGCGTAGAAGAACTCAATAACGTCAGGCACATAATCGGAGTGGCATCCGGCAAGGGCGGGGTCGGGAAATCCACCGTCGCCGTCAATCTTGCTGTTGCGCTGGCTCGTCTCGGCTACAAGGTCGGCCTGGCCGACGCAGACATATACGGTCCTTCCGTTCCTCTAATGACAGGAACAGAGGGCGTTCTTCCAGAGGCAATCGAGGAAGAAGGAGGAAAAGAAATAATCATGCCTGTCGAGAAATACGGCGTGAAGTGGATGTCCATAGGATATTTCGCCAAACCCGAGCAGGCCCTAATCTGGAGGGGTCCTATGGCATGCAATGCACTGAAGCAGATGATTCTGCAAGTCCGCTGGGGCATCCTAGACTTCCTGCTCATAGACATGCCTCCTGGAACTGGCGACATTCACATCAGCCTAGTGAACGAAATCCCAATGGAAGGCGCCGTGGTGGTCACTACGCCACAACCTGTCGCCCTAGCCGATGTGGAAAAGGCAGTGAACATGTTCCAGAACCCTCAGATAAACCGCAAGATTTACGGGCTTGTCGAAAACATGGCCTGGTTCACTCCTGAGGAGCTTCCGGACAACAAATATTATATATTCGGAAAGAACGGGGGCGAGGAGATGGCAAAGAAATACGACATCCCTCTCCTAGGTCAGATCCCGCTGGTACAGAACATTCGCGAAGGTGGAGATTCCGGAGAGCCGGCGGCACTAAGCTCGCGCCCTGACGGCCTCGCCTTCCTTGATCTCGCCCGCAAGCTTGCCCAAGAAGCAGAGAAATAGCCCTCACACGAAACCATTCTACATAATCATAGGTCATTCTCCAGGTGGTCTATGATTATGTAGTAAATCTAGCTAGTCAATCCTTAACAACTGCCTATTGCGCAGTTTGTAATTTATATTGAGGATCTCCGAAGAGGATTTGCAACAAGACAAATAAAGTCTTTGCGCTCTTCTTTGCAAGGTCCTTCATCATTTTCTTC
>JALCSU010000038.1 GCA_022653735.1 Bacteroidales bacterium | reverse complement strand
TGGATGTGACTGCCAGAAATGACTGGTCCTCAACTCTTCCTATCGATGACAACAGCTATTTCTACCCTGGAGTAACCCTGAGCTGGATTTTCTCCAACAGGTTGAAATGGGAGCCTCTTTCTTTCGGAAAGCTTCGCCTCGCCTACGGAAAGACAGGAAACGATGCCAGAGTTTACCAGACCCGGGCAAACTACACCCAGGCTTTTTCCAACGGCTATTACGCTGGAGGCGGACTTGAATTCCCTCTGAACAATCTCAATTCATTCATCCTAGCGGCATCCAAGGGTAGTATCAATCTAAGCCCGGAAATGACCACCGAGTTTGAGGTCGGCACAAATCTCCAGTTCTTCAATGGACGTTTCGGCATCGATGCCACCTATTACGACAGGAAGACCGATGATCAGATCTTCACTCTCCCTACCGAACCGGCGACGGGTTACACCTCCATGGTAACTAATTTCGGAAAGGTGTCCAACAAGGGTGTGGAGCTGGTTTTGAACACGGTTCCTGTCAGAACCAAAGACTTCACCTGGGAACTCAATTTCAACTGGTCCAAGAACAGGAATAAAGTCAACTCCCTCCCTGATGGCCTTGAGGGTGGCAGAAGCCAGATCACCCGCTTCTCCGCTGGCGATGACGCAGTTTATGTCTTTGCCGAGGTAGGCAAGCCGCTGGGACAGTTCTACACTTACCTCCCTACCTACAATGACAAGGGGCAGATGGTTGTGGATGCTGACGGTTATCCGATAAAGGGAACCGAAGTCCAGAATACCGGAAAGAATTTCCAGAATGACTGGAACGGCGGAATCAGCACCAACCTGAGCTGGAAGGGCATAACTCTCAGTGCAGTCCTCGACGTTCGAATGGGTGGCTACATGTTTTCTCGTACCAAGAACCTCATGCAGTTCACCGGCAACGGAACCGTTACCACTTACAACGACCGTAATCCTTTCGTGATTCCAAACTCAGTTTACGAAGATGGCACTCCTAATACCTCTCCTATCTATTTGTTCAACAGTAGTTACCAGAATTATTTCAACAATCATGGAGCAGGACAAGAAGGGGAATTCTATCTCATCGACCGTTCATTCGCCAAGCTGCGCAATATCAGCATTTCCTGGAATCTTCCAAAGAAATGGGTGAGCAAGACAAGTCTTTCCGCAATTTCGGTCAGCGCATTCTGCAACAACGCATTCGTATGGACTGCAAAAGACAACTACTACATTGACCCTGAGACTACTTCCTATAATGCCTATGGAGACCTTGCGGCACAGTTCGGAGAACTTTACTCCAATCCTGCAAGCCGTATCTGGGGCTTCAACCTGAATTTGAAATTCTAATAAAGGAGGACAATCAACATGAAAAAGATAACATACATAATATCTGTTCTCGCAGTTGCTTCTTCAATAAGTTCATGCCGCGACTATCTTGACATCAACACCAATCCTAACCTTCCGGATCCTGCCAACATTTCGACCAGCATGATTCTCCCAGGTGTCGAGGCAGCTCTTGCGACGAGCTACGGGGACTTTCTACGCATAACCGGAGGCTACTTCTCAGAACAGTATGCGCAGCTCTTCGGTACATCAAACTACCTCGATTTTTCTCAGTTCACGATGAGCTCCACGCGCTCAAGCGGAACATATTCACAGCTTTTCCAGAAAGTTCTTGTCAATTGCAAGACCATCAGAGAAAAAGCTTCCGCTGAAGAAGACTGGGGAACCTACCTTGCAGCAACAACCTATATGGCCTTTACATACCAGGTTCTTGTGGACTGCTATGGCGAGATCCCTTACACAGAGGCCCTGAATGACTCAAATCTGGCTCCAGCCTACGATGAAGGACTGACAGTCTATAATGGCATATTGGCCGACCTGGACGATGCTCTTTCAAAAGCCAAGCCGGATCAGGCCATCGCCACCAACCTGCTGTATCCTTCAGGCTCTTCCTCTCAGTGGATAGCTTTCGCCAACACAGTGAAGCTCAAGATCCTGATGCGCATGTCCAGTACCCAGGATGTCAAGAGCCAGCTGGCTGCCCTGATAGGCGAGAATAATTTCATCACGTCGGATGCCCAGTATGCGGGATGCTGGTCTAATGCTCAGAATCAAGCAAGCCCATACTACTCGGAAGAATTTGCCCCTTGGCATTCTCAGGACAACGTCTGCGCAAACGTGGCGCTCATCAGAACCATGATCGAATATGATTCCGATGGCAACGTCCTCTATCAAGATCCACGTCTTGAGACCTATTTTGAAAAAAATAGCAGCAATGCCTTTATTGGTGGCATTTCAGGTACTAACTTTGCCGCTACAGCACCTGCCCCTTACAATTCGGCAGCTGGCCTGTGCCGCCCAAAGATAGCATTCGACACCCCTGTCTCCATGATATCTCTGGCAGAGGTGGAATTCTTTAAGGCTGAGTACTATGCTCGTTATGGTTCCGCATCGGAAGCGGCAGATCATTATGCCGCCGCAATCCGCGCCTCATTCAATTCTGCTGGAGTAACTGGAGCGGAAGACTACATCGCAAGGCATCCATTCAATTCCGCATCTTATGCTCAGTCAATCGGTGTGGCAAAATGGGTCGCACTTGCCGGAAGCAACAATTTCGAATCCTATTGCGAGCTTCGTCGTCTGGGTTATCCTGCCTTCGGAACCGTGAAGGGAAGTGACATGTGGGACGGCGCTAATACGGTAAACGTCACCAACTATGTTTATGGTACTCTTTACACACCTTATCAGGCATTTGCCCAAGTAGGGGATAATCACCTGCTTGCGCGCTGGCCATACGCACAGGCATCCCAGTCCCGCAACACCAACACTCCATCATTCAAAGGTTATACGGTACCAGTGTTCTGGGCTAATTAAAACGAAAGCATCATGAAAAAGATATTTTACATAGCATTTTGTGCTCTCTCTGCAATTGCCTTTGGCAGTTGCCAGAACATTACCACGGATGGCGTAACTGGAATAACTTATTATCCCGTCATCACGCTTGAAGGAGACTCTCAAATAATAGTTCAGAAAGGTACGCAATACAACGAACCTGGCTATTCTGCTGTCCTGAACGGAGAGGATGTCACCGCCAGCGTTGAAGTGATAACTAATCTGAATACCAGCAAATCCGGAGCCTATTCGGTGACTTACAAATGCGTAAACGCCGATGGTTTCAGCACCACTGCAAGCCGTAAGGTCATCGTTCTTGACCTTAACGATGCGGTAGAAGGCTTATATCTGACTTCTGCGGATTCCTACAGAGACAGAGCCGGTGCAATCACCAAATATGGCAGTTCATTTCAAATTCTCGTCACGAACAATGGTGACGGCACCTACAGTTGTGACGACATCCTCGGCGGCTATTACTGCCAGAGACAAAAATATGGAACCGACTACGCATTGGCAGGCACTTTCTCTCTTGATGACAGCGGAAAAGTGAAGTACATCAGCAGCTTCTTGTCAGGATGGGGAGATTCAGCAAGTGACATGACCGGATCTTTCGATGCGGGGACGAAGACATTCAATATCTGCACTGTCTATGCCGGCATGAATTTTTATGTTACAATGACAAAGGAATAAAATCATGAAAAGACTTTTTAATATACTACTTGTCGCCTTTGCGCTATTTGCAATGGCTTCTTGCGCGAAGGATGAAATTGGCGGAACTGCGACTGAGAGACTTGCCGGGCAATGGTACGTGCAGGCTGATGCCGTGGACAGCGACGGTAAGGTAATATCCGAGGATCCTTATGGCGCCGGAAGATTCCTCGTTCTTACATACAACACGTCGGAGAATACCACTACGGATCTTTTCGTAGATGATCTAAAAAATTTCTGGGACTTCAAGGTAAAGACGAAATGCGATCTCTCCACGATGACGTTCAGCGTCGATAAGGGAACAAATCTGAAATATGAGTCAGAGGTCACGATCGTCGGAGGAAAGATTGTAATAAATGGAACAAAAACCCCAAGCGGTCAGCCTGCCGACTACATTGAGATGCTGGTTCGTTTCAGCGATGACAAGAATGCACCTGCCAAGTATGAATATCTCAAATTCTCAGGCTGGCGGTACACTGGTTTCACCAATGATGACTAATCTATAGCTATCATCCAAGAATAGCACAAATTCGAAAAGGGATGGCAGAATGGCCGATAGGCCGTGCTGCCATCCTAATTATTATATTTACAACGGCTATGATTGTAAATCGTTGGTAACACCATCCCCTGAAAGGACAGCATTATATTCATATAGTGTTCTGGATGATGGGAGGGCCTGGCTATTAATGCTGATTGACTTCGTGGAAATTCCGAAGGGCGGTGAGGAGAGTTGTTTCGAAGATCTCTCGCTCATTGTCGGTCAGGAAACCGACTTCAATTGGAACCTTGAATAGACGTTCCTTCAATTTGTCCGGGATCTTTTTGTAATCCATTATCCTCTGGCAATCTTTTTCCGTGGTTGCGACGACTGCCGTAGGATTCTCCTTGACCGAATGCATGATTTTCTTGATGTCCCAGCGATTGTAATTATGATGATCCATGAAAGAGAACCGCTTCACAATCTTGTAATTGTCACTGAGATAGCTTCTCAGAGGAGTGTCTTTGGCGATGCCGGAGAACAAAATCAGATGCTTAGAGTAAGAATACCTGTGGTCGGCCTGCTCGTAAACAGGTTCCAGAGGCTTGTAATTTATGGAAGTGAAAAGCAATGTCTTGCTTCTGCCTTTCTTGTCGATTCCTGTGCATGTCTTGGGATTGAAATCTCTGATGACTAATTTCTCAGCCCACTGGAGCCTCTCTTCGTCAGACACGAACACAGGACACTTCGTGACTATAAGAATGTCAGCGCAGATTAGCCTCTCGGGTAAATCCCTCAGCCTGCCAAAAGGCAGCAGATTGTCTTTATAGGTAGGGCTGTTATAATCAATGAGTATTATCTTGTAATAAGCGTCAAGAGACCGATACTGGAACGAATCGTCCAAGACTATGATGTCAGATTTCGGGATTTCTACGTTAGCGCAGCTACGAGCTCTTTTGTACGTCTTCAGCTTCTCCGGATGGCAGAGCAGGTCACATCCCTCAACTCTTTTCCGGTCCACCGCCACCACGACGCCAGGGAATTTTTTCTTTATCTGAAGGGCCTCGTCGCCATATTCATTGACGTTTCCATCCCTGGAAACCAGCTGGAATCCTCCGCTCATGCGCTTGTGTCCTCTGGAAAGCTCAGCGATGTTCTTGTACGCCCAGTCATCGGAATGTAGGAGAAACCTCAGGATCATCTCGGTGTGAGGCGTTTTACCCGTACCGCCTGCTGTGATATTACCCACGCAGATAGTAGGCACCTTGCAAGTGCTTACTTTGAATATGCCCTTGTCGTACAGAAAATGCCTCAGCTTGAGCGTAAAATAATATGGTGCAAGAATGACCTTCTCCAGCATAGGTCGCAAAGATACAAAAAAATAGAAAAAAACCACATATCCGCATCAGCATAACGCACTTCGGAAACTATTTCATGCCGTAGACATTAGAATTTTCCTCAATCGTGCTGCTCCCCCACCGCTCGGCAATATATTCAAGTATTTCAACCACCTTGCCAGGGTCATTTTCCGTAACCAGCCTCATTCTGACATCCTTGAAATCCGGAAGCCCTTTGAAATAGCAAGAGAGATGGCGGCGCATCTCATACACCCCCCTAGGCACGCCTTTCATCTGCACGGAAAGAGCGAAATGGCGCTTCGCAAGCTCCACCCTCTCCCGAACCCCCAGCGGCGGGAGCTCCTCCCCTGTCTCCAGGAAATGCTTTATTTCCTTGAATATCCAAGGGTGCCCGAATGAAGCCCTCGCCACCATTATCCCATCGACGCCATATTCGTCAAACGCAGCCTTTGCCTTGCGAGCCGAAGTTATATCCCCATTGCCTATTATAGGAATATGCATGCGAGGGTTCCGCTTCACCTCGCCGATGAGCGACCAGTCCGCATCCCCTTTGTACATCTGGCAACGAGTCCGTCCATGAATTGTCAGAGCCTGGATGCCGGCATCCTGAAGCCTCTCTGCAAGCTCGACGATGATTTTGCTCTTGTCGTCCCATCCCAGGCGAGTCTTCACTGTCACCGGCTTGCGAACGGCTTCGACTATGCGCTTAGTGATCATGACCATCTTGTCCGGCTCGCGCATCATTCCCGACCCGGCCCCCCTTATGGCTATCTTGCTGACAGGACAGCCGAAATTGATGTCGATTAGGTCTGCCCCATGCCCTCCGGCAATCTCATCAGCGTGATCGGCCATCTTGGCGGCCTCCACCATGGCATCGGGATCGCTGCCATATATCTGTATCCCGATTGGAGCCTCCTCATCGTAAGTCCTCAGCTTATCAATAGCCTTTTTCGCATCCCTTATCAGACCCTCGGCAGGCACGAATTCGGTATATACCATGTCCGCACCCAGCTCGCGGCATATCCCCCTGAAGGATGCGTCTGTAACATCCTCCATCGGCGCAAGCAGCACAGGCTTGTCTCCCAGTTGAATCGACCCTATATTCATGATGAAAAAATGGAGCAATCGCTCTCGCTTAAGCCGAAACCGCACCCATTTTATTATAAATGGCACCACAGTTGCGGACTATTTTTCTGGCAAAATTAGTATTTTTGCAACACTTATTTTAATACCTTGTTATGAAAGAGATAAAGACTATCGGCGTACTGACTTCCGGAGGCGATGCTCCAGGAATGAATGCTGCCATCAGAGCCGTAACCCGCACGGCTATCTACAACGGATGGAAAGTAATGGGAATATATCGCGGCTACGAAGGGCTGATAGCCGGCGATTTCAAAGAGCTCACGACCGAGAGCGTCAGCAACACAATACAGAGAGGCGGAACCATATTGAAAACTGCCCGCAGCCAGGAATTCATGACTGCCGAGGGTAGGCAGAAATCTTTTGACAACCTCGTGAAATTCGGAGTGGATGCCTTGATCGTCATTGGCGGCAACGGGTCTCTGGCCGGAGCCCAGGATTTCGCAAGGGAGTACGACATTCCTATCATAGGCCTGCCGGGAACGATAGATAATGACCTTTACGGCACAGACAGCACGATCGGGTACGATACCGCCCTGAACACCATCGTGGAGTGCGTGGATAAAATACGCGACACCGCTACCTCGCACGACCGGATATTCTTCGTGGAGGTGATGGGGCGCGACGCCGGCTTCTTGGCGCAGAACAGCGCTATTGCCGTAGGGGCAGAGGCAGCCATCATTCCGGAAGACAAGACTGACATCGACCAGCTGGAGCAATTTATCAATCATGGCAAGCGCAAGAGCAAGAATAGCTCGATCGTCATCGTCTCCGAAAGCCCGAAAGACGGCGGCGCAATGCACTACGCCGAAAGGGTGCGCAAGGAATATCCTCAGTACGACGTGCGCGTCACCATCCTGGGCCACCTGCAGAGAGGAGGCTCGCCTTCCGCAGAGGACAGGATACTGGCAAGCCGGCTGGGCTACGCTTCCATCGAGGCCTTGCTAGAGGGTCAGAGGAACATCATGGTAGGCATACAGAACGGCCAGGTGGTGTACGTCCCTATCGACAAAGCCATAAAGAAAGACAAGCCAATCGATCGCGAGCTGATAAACGTTCTCGCCGTGCTTTCGATTTAGTTTGCCAGACTCGAAAATATTTACTATCTTTGCGACCCCTATTTTGTGTAGGGATCGCAATTTTTTTATGTTAAACCATTAAAGATCAAGACAGTGGACACACTTAGCTACAAAACGGCATCGCTCAATAAGGCGACCGTAAACAAAGGTTGGGTCGTGATCGATGCCACGGATCAGGAACTCGGACGCCTTGCATCAAGGCTCGCTCTCGTCCTTCGCGGAAAGAACAAGCCTGGTTACACTCCTCACGTGGACTGCGGTGACAATGTCATCGTGGTTAACGCCGAGAAAGTAATCCTGAAAGGCAAGAAGATGACTGAACGCGTTTACACTCGTTACACGGGCTACCCTGGCGGACAGCGTTTCACGACTCCGAAGGAGATCCTTCAGAGGAGACCTGCCGAACTAGTAAGGAGAGCTGTCAAAGGCATGCTCCCTAAAACTCGTCTTGGCGACCAGATTCTCAAGAACCTGCACGTTTACGCAGGCCCTGAGCATCCTCACCAGGCACAGAATCCTAAAGTTATTAAGTTGAACGAAATCTAACACAGCAAATGGAACAAAAAAACGCCCTTGGAAGACGTAAATCAGCCGTCGCTCGTGTTTATCTTGCGCCCGGGAAAGGCAACGTCACGATCAACAATCGTCCTCTGAATGAGTATTTCAAGCAGGAGAACCTTGTTTACATCGTGAACCAGCCATTCGTGGTCACCAAGACAGAAGGTCAGTTTGACGTGAAGGTTAACATCGTAGGCGGAGGCACGAAAGGCCAGGCAGAAGCTATAAGGCTTGGGATTTCACGCGCTCTGAGCAATCTCGACAGAGAGGCTTACCGCGCTGCCCTTAAGGCAGAAGGCTTCCTCACCCGCGATTCTCGCGAAGTCGAGAGAAAGAAACCTGGTCAGCCTGGCGCACGTGCTCACTTCCAATTCAGCAAACGTTAGTATTGCTGAGCTGATTTATGTCAAAGCACGGTCCGCTCGAAGAAACTCTGCTGACTTCGGCATATTCATAGGAATATTTTTCCTTCGAATCGCAAACTACCGCAGAGTTGACGGAACCGCGGAAAATTTCGGAGACTGGCAATGCCACTGCTCCGGGATTGAAGAAAAGAGTCTGAAAGGTCCAACGGCAAACGACCTTGAAGAAAAAGTTTAAAAACTTAAAAATTAACATTACAATGCCAAGAACAAATTTCCAAGAACTTCTTGATGCGCGCGTGCATTTCGGACATTTGGCAAGGAAATGGAACCCTAAGATGGCTCCTTTCATCTTCGGCCAGAAAAATGGAATACACATCATAGACTTGCACAAGACCATCGTCGCAATAGACGAGGCTGCCGATGCTATGAAAGAGCTTGCCCGCTCAGGTCGCAAGATTCTCTTCGTAGCTACGAAGAAACAGGCTAAAGAGCTTGTTTCTGAAAAGGCGACGGCAGTCAACATGCCATCGATAACCGAGCGCTGGGCAGGCGGTATGCTCACCAACTTCCCGACAGTGCGCAAGGCTATCAAGAAAATGAACACCATCGATAAGATGAAAGAGGACGGCACCTACGAGAAACTCGCTAAGAGAGAGCGTCTGCAGGTGGACCGTCAAAGGGCTAAGCTCGAGAAGAACCTCGGTTCCATCAAGGACATGAGCCGCCTTCCATCGGCACTATTCGTCGTTGACATCCAGAAGGAAGCCAACGCCGTCAAAGAGGCTAACCGCCTCAACATTCCGGTATTCGCAATGGTTGACACATGCTGCGATCCTACCCACATTGATTATGTGATACCGGCAAATGACGACGCAGTAGAGTCTATTCAGTTAATAATGAATATTCTCTGCCAGGCAATCCAGGAAGGTCTGGACGAAAGGAAGATGGAGAAAGAAAAAGAGGAGACTGAGGAGAATGCAGAGGGAGAGGCTCTCTCCAATCCTACAGGGAAGAAGCTTCGCGCTCGCAAGACTGCAAAGCCTGTTGACGTTGAGGCAGAGGCCGCAGAAGAGGATGCTCCGAAAGACGAGCCAAAAGCACCTAAGGCTGAAGAGCCAGAGGCTCCTGCAGCACCGGTGGCCGAAAGCCAGGCAGAGGAACCAAAAGCTGAATGATTTTTTTATAAAGGAGAACGAAAAATGGCAATTTCCGCACAAGACGTAATGAAATTACGCAAAATGACGCAGGCCGGAATGATGGACTGCAAAAAAGCACTTGAAGAAGCCAACGGAGATTTCGACAAAGCTGTCGAGATCATTCGCGAGAAAGGTAAGCTCGTGGCTGCCAAAAGAGCAGATCGTGAGACTACCGAAGGTGCGGTTCGCATTCGCATAGAAGGGAACAAGGCAATTATCGTATGCTTAGGCTGCGAGACCGACTTCGTTTCCGCGACTGACAACTTCAAGAGCCTTGCAGACGAGATCGCCGACGCTGCCATGAAGAACTTCCCGGCAGACCTCGATGCCCTCAAAGCATGCAAATGCTCTAACGGACATACCGTCGAGGAAGAAATCTCCGCTCTCACTGGCAAAACTGGAGAGAAGCTGGTTCTCGCTTATTACGACCATCTTGAGGCTCCATACATTTCACAATATGTTCACAACAACAATAAAGTTGGATCAATCGTAGCTTTCAACAAGGAAGTTTCAGCAGAGATTGGCAAGAACGTGGCACAGCAGGTAACTGCCATGAGCCCTGTTTCAGTTTCTGCCGACGATTGCCCTAAGGATGCTGTTGAGAAAGAATTGGAGATGTACAAGCAGCAGATCGCTGAAGATCCGAAGATGGCCGGCAAGCCAGAGGCTATGCTAGAGAATATAGCCAAAGGCAAGCTGAACAAGTACTTCAAAGAAAGGACTCTTCTGGCTCAGGAATTCATCTGGGACAACAAGCTCAGCGTCGCCGATTACATCAAGGCCGGTGACAAAGATGCGACAGTCACTGCATTCAGAAGGTTCTCTTTAAGCGACTAAGCTTCATACGCTCTTGATATTCAGGCAGACGCACTATGCGATCTGCCTTTTTTCGTGTCCTGTTCAAGGCATAAAAAAGGGATCGTTAAAAATCACTTCTTAATCGATCCCCGTAATAGATGAATAGAGTTTTTTTCAAGAAGAATAGAGCTTGCATCACTGCATGCTCTATTCGCAATTCTAACCTAAAACTTTACCTATGAAAAAACTTGCATAAAGGTAGTATTTTGTTTTTAATAAACCAATTCGTTGCATGATAAATTGGCCGAAATTGCGAAAAACATGGCCAAAAATACCGAATTAATTGTTTTTGGAATTATCATCAGTCGATTTTTGCTCTACTTTTGGCGCTGATTTCTCATCAAGCTTTATCTGCTTGATGACGACATCGTGCAACGGTCTGTCTTTCCTGTCGGTAGCGACCTGGGCAATGCGGTCAATGACATCCAGTCCTTCAATGGTCTCGCCGAATACGGTATATTCACCATCTAGCTGAGCGCAAGCAACGGGATCCTGCACAATGTAGAACTGAGAGCCAGAAGACTCTTTCTTTGGATTGGCCGCATCTCCACGCCTGGCGGCTGCAAGAGCGCCCTTCTTGTGTTTGTATTCTGGAACGAACTCAGCTGGAATAGTGTATCCTGGGCCGCCTTGGCCATATTTAGCGACTGCGGCTGCCGATGTGTCGCGAGTGTAAGGGTCTCCGCCTTGGATCATGAATCCATTGATCACGCGGTGGAACAGCAGACCATTATAATAACCAGAAAGGGCCAGCTTCGCAAAATTCTCGCGATGCTTTGGCGTCTTGCTGTAGAGTTTAACCTTGATTGTTCCCATGTCGGTGACGATGTCGAAAATCGGTTCGTCTGGCAGATTCTGTAGGGTTGTCATAGCTTCTTTCTCTTTTTGTTCTTTCTGAGCTTTTGCGATTGAGTCTTGGCGAGCCTGCTCGATGGCTGCTTCCTCGGCTGCTTTCTGTTGCGCCTTCTTAGCGCCGTTGTTGCATCCTGCTGCTATCAGAGCAATGGCAGCGATGCCGAGAGCGATGGTGATTGAATGTTTCATAATAATTATTGAATATAATATGTTCTTTTATCTAGATCCTGAATCAAGTTCAGGATGACGAGGGGGGTCGTTCCGCATGATGATACGTCCTTCCGCATGACGATACGTCCTTCCGCATGACGATACATCGTCATATTCAAAGATAGTCATTTGGGGTGAATTTCAATTGCTATTCTCCGTTGAAAAGCATAATTTTGTGAATTAAACGGAAGCATCCAGAAATGAAAAATTACCGCATCTTCGTAGAGAAGCACCCTGAGTTCCAGGTTGAAGCAAAAAGCCTTCTGGCAGAACTTAACGAGAACCTTTCACTGAATCTCAAATCACTGAGGCTGTTAAACGTCTATGACCTGTTCGGCTTCACCCAAGAACTGCTGGAGAAATGTCGATACAGCGTGTTCGGCGAAATTGTGACAGACAGCGTCACCGATTCGATCGACCTCGAAGGAAAGAAATACATCGCCGTGGAATACCTTCCAGGGCAGTTCGACCAAAGGGCAGCATCAGCCATCGACTGCGTGCACCTGATTGACCCCGCAGCGAATATAAACATCAAGAGCTCCAAGCTGATAATAGTGGACGATGATGCGACAGAAGAAGTGCTGGGGAAAATCCGTCACTATTGCATCAACCCTGTGGAATCTCGAACGAAGGACCTTTCAAAACTGACGGACACTGAGCAGGCAGCAGTGAAGCCGGTTCCAGTACTTGAGGGATTCAGGAATATGTCAGCGGCTTCCGAACGCGAGGCCTATTGCAAAAAAATGGGCCTGGCGATGAACGCCGATGACCTGAACGAGGTCGTGAAATATTTCACTCAGGAAGGCCGCGACCCTAACGAGACAGAGCTGCGCATCCTAGACACATACTGGAGCGACCACTGCCGCCACACCACGTTCACGACCGAACTTGAGGAAATCGAAATCGAAGATTCGTTCATAAAGGAGGATATCGAGGGCACGATGGAGCTGTACCTGAAGATGCGCAAGGATCTTGGACGTGAGAAAAAGGGGCTGAACCTCATGGACATGGCCACGATCGGCGCGAAACATCTCCGCAAGGCTGGCAAGCTGGACGACATGGAAGTCAGCGAGGAAAATAACGCCTGCAGCATATTCATAGACGTAGATGTTGATGGCGCAGTCGAGAGGTGGTTGCTGATGTTCAAGAACGAGACTCACAACCATCCGACCGAGATCGAGCCATTCGGTGGTGCTGCAACCTGCCTTGGAGGCGCAATCAGGGACCCTCTTTCGGGACGTTCCTACGTCTATCAAGCAATGCGAGTGACCGGAGCAGGGGACATCTGGAAGCCGGTTTCCGAAACACTGCCAGGCAAGCTGCCGCAGAAAGTCATCACGAAGCAGGCTGCCCACGGATATTCCAGCTACGGCAATCAAATCGGCCTTGCTACCACACATGTAAGGGAAATATATCACGATGGGTACACGGCCAAGAGGCTTGAAGTCGGGGCGGTGGTCGGAGCTGTCAAGGCCTCTAACGTGCGCCGAGAGAGTCCCAAGCCAGGGGACGTGGTGCTGATGCTTGGAGGACGCACTGGACGTGATGGAATAGGTGGCGCGACAGGCTCTTCCAAGGAACACACGGAGGAGTCTCTGGAGACCTGTGGAAGCGAGGTGCAGAAAGGTAATGCTCCGGAGGAGAGGAAGCTGGAAAGACTATTCAGAAGGCCGGAGGTGACGAAACTCATCAAGAAGTCCAATGATTTCGGAGCCGGCGGAGTGAGTGTAGCAATCGGCGAGCTTACTGACGGACTGGACATTTATCTGGACAGGGTTCCGGTCAAGTACAGCGGAATGAACACAACCGAGCTGGCAATCAGCGAGTCGCAGGAGAGGATGGCTGTCGTGGTCGAAGCCAAAGACGAAAACATATTCAAGGAATATTGCCATGAAGAGAACATTGAGGTGACTCACGTTGCGGACGTTACCGACACGGAGAGGATGAAGATGCATTATAACGGCAAGGTGGTCGTAGATTTAAAGAGAAGCTTCATCGACAGCGCTGGAGCGAAACATTATGCCAAGGCTGTAATCGGGGCAGTGCCGGAAAACGATCCATTCTACCGTGACGTGCCGGGGAAGAGCCTTAAAGAAAGAATGTTCAGCAATCTTCAAGATCCGAACGTGACCTGCCAGAAAGGTCTCATAGAGATGTTCGATTCCACCATCGGACGCTCTACGGTGCTTATGCCGTTTGGAGGCGAACTACAGGCCACCGAGACTCAGGTTTCAGTGCAGAAGCTGCCTACGGACGGGTTCACGAATACCGCCAGCATGATGGCATTCGGATTTAATCCTGACCTCTGCGAGTGGAGCCCTTATCATGGTGCGGCATATTCAATGGTCGAGGCTTGCAGCAAAATAGTGGCAGCTGGCGGATGCTGGAAGACCATGCGCTTCTCTTGCCAGGAATATTTTGAAAGAATGACATCTGACCCTAAGGTCTGGGGCAAGCCAGCGGCAGCCCTGCTTGGCTCACTGAAGATGCAAGAAGAGCTTGGCCTGCCTTCAATCGGAGGTAAGGATTCCATGAGCGGATCGTTCGAGACAGAGAAGGGGCTCATTCACGTGCCGCCTACATTCATAGCATTCGGGATAACTCCTGTCAAGGTAAAGAACGTGATTTCTCCGGAATTCAAATGGGAAGGCGACAGGCTGTATCTAGTAAAGCATACTCCTAAAGGGAACTTCATGCCTGACACGCAGCAGCTTATGAAGAACTGGAACCATATTCAGGAAAAGATAGCTGACGGCACTATAGTTTCCGCATGGGCAACAGGATTCGGCGGCGTGGCTGAGGCTCTTTGCAAGATGAGTTTCGGCAATGCTTTCGGCTTCGACGTGCACCTCGACGAGGAAGATTTGTTCAATCTAAGCTATGGTTCCATCGTGGTAGAAACCGATGGTCACGCGCTAGATTTCGAGAATGCCATCGAGCTAGGCTACGTGACTTCAGGCGAGGATGGAAATGTTCTCGTGAACGGCACTTCGATTTCGATTTTCGAGCTGATGGATTTCAACGGGTCGCTGTTCGACAAAGTTTATCCTTCCACCAGCAAGCCTGACTTCAAGCGCCTGATGCCTAAAGGTTCTGAGGGCATGAAACCGTTCAAGGCTCATAAAGCAGACTTACGATACCATGGACCTGCGGTCGATAAAGTAAGGGTTTATATTCCTGTATTCCCTGGCACTAACTGCGACTACGATTCAGCGAAGGCTTTCCGCAAGGCAGGCGCAGAACCTTTCATGAGCGTGTTCAAGAACCTCAGCGAACAGGACGTGCTGGATTCAATCGCCGAAATGAAAGAAAACATCGACAAATGCCAGATATTGATGCTAGCCGGCGGCTTCTCTGCTGGAGACGAGCCAGACGGAAGCGGAAAGTTCATCGCCAACGTTCTGAACAACAAGGATATAGCAGATGCAATCGAACGCCTGCTGCAAAGGGATGGTCTAATTTTAGGAATATGCAATGGATTCCAGGCCCTGGTAAAATCCGGCCTGCTGCCTTACGGCCACCTTGGAATGGTCACTAAGGACTCGCCTACCCTGTTCAGGAACGACATCAACAGACATATCTCCCAGATGGTCACCACGAGGGTTTCTACAACCAATTCACCTTGGCTGTCGGGTCTGAACATAGGGGATGAGTTCTCCATTCCAGTAAGCCACGGTGAAGGTAAATTTGTCTTGAATGAGGATCTTGCCCGCGAGCTATTCGCCAACGGCCAGGTGGCCTTCCAGTACGTAGACCCTATCACCGATGAGGTCACGATGGAGTCGCCTTACAATCCTAACGGCTCTTACTATGCAATCGAGGGCATCATATCCAAGGATGGAAAAATCCTTGGCAAAATGGGGCACAGCGAGCGCTACGAAGATGGTCTGTTCAAAAATATAGAGGCTGACCTCGAGCAGCCACTCTTCGAGAATGCGGTGCGCTACTTCCGCACAGGCTCTGCTCACGCCAGCTCGCATGCTTCCGAGAACGGCAATGGCACCCGGAAACAGAATTCATAATATTCATTGAATATGGAAAAGACTGGAATAGTTCATGATGGAGTTTCTATCAAAATATATGACACCGAGGACCCGGAGAAAGTCATAATCAGCTTCACCGATGAAATCACTGCCTACAAGAAAATCAAGAAGGCGGTCATCAAGGGCAAGGGGAAATATTGCAATGGCATTTCCTGCGAGATTTCAAGAATATTGCAGGAGAACGGGGTGCCGACGAGTTTCATAGAGAAACTGTCCGATACTGAACAGCTTTGCTGGAAGACGAGCGTCATCCCGATGGAAGTCATCGTCCGCAATGTAATCGCCGGTTCCATGGCACAGAGACTAGGGTTGGAAGAAGGCATCGTTCCGAAAGAACCTGTCTACGACCTCTGTTACAAGTCCGACATACTCTGCGACCCTCTGATCAACGACTCGCAGGCACTGGCCATCGGCCTGGTAAGCCAAGAAGAACTGAATCAAATATATTCAATGACGCAAAAGGTGAATGCGGTGCTGGTCCCTATGTTCAAGAGCATCGGCATCACTCTGGTGGACTTCAAGACTGAATATGGCCACATGCCTGACGGGAGCCTTGTCATGAGCGATGACATCACTCCGGATAGCGCACGTCTTTGGGACATCGCTACCGGCCAGCGTCTCGACAAAGACCGCTTCCGTCATGACAACGGCAAAGTCGGCGAAGCGTACAAAGACGTTTATGAAAGACTGACCAATCGCGAAAAGTTTCAATGAGACGCCGCAAAGAACATAAGCGAAACGCTACGAAAAGCTTCAATATATCTTGTAAATTCATTTTAAATTGGAATTAGCAGTTATGCGGAATCTATATTTGACGAACACTCTTTCGAGGAAGAAAGAACTTTTCACTCCGATAAACCCTGGCCACGTGGGAATGTATGTCTGCGGGCCTACGGTTTATGGCGACGCCCATCTGGGTCACGCTCGTCCAGGAGTCACTTTCGACGTGCTTTTCCGGCTCTTGAAACATCTGGGATACAAGGTCCGCTATGTCAGGAATATAACGGATGTAGGTCATTTGGAGCACGATGCGGACGAGGGCGAGGACAAGATTGCGAAGAAGGCCCGCTTGGAGCAGCTGGAGCCGATGGAGATCGTGCAGACATACACGTTCCGCTACCACGAGGCGATGCGCCAGCTGAATGTTGCGCCGCCTTCCATCGAGCCACGCGCCAGCGGCCACATTATAGAGCAGATCGAAACGGTGAAGAAGATTCTGGATGCCGGCTTTGCCTACATCAGCAACGGCAGCGTGTATTTCGATGTCGAGAAATACAATAAGAAGTATCATTACGGAGTGCTTTCTGGACGCACTCTGGATGATACTCTTGAAGGTACTCGCACCCTAGACGGCCAGAGCGACAAAAGGGCGCCATACGACTTCGCGCTGTGGAAGAAGGCGGACCCGACGCACATCATGCACTGGCCGAGCCCATGGAGCGAAGGTTTCCCAGGATGGCATCTGGAATGCTCTGTGATGGGCGAAAAATATCTCGGCCAGGAGTTTGACATTCATGGGGGTGGAATGGACCTTATGTTCCCTCACCACGAATGCGAGATTGCTCAGAATGAGGCTTCGCGCAGCACTCAGGGTGTGCATTACTGGGTGCACAACAATATGATTACCATCAATGGGCAGAAGATGGGCAAGTCCCTTGGCAATTTCATCACGTTGCCACAGCTATTTAGCGGCGACCACCCGAAGCTCGAACAAGCATATTCCCCGATGACCATCCGCTTCTTTATTCTCCAAGCCCACTACCGTGGAACTCTGGATTTCAGTAATGAGGCTCTGCAAGCCGCAGAGAAAGGTTACAGGCGCGTAATGCAGGGTTACAAGGATTTGAAGGCCCTCGCCAAGGCCGCTGGCATTGAACCAACTGCTAAGGGCACTGAAGGCAATCCTGCCGACGCAATGCAGTACGGTGAATTCATTGATGCAGTTGCTCCTGAGGCCGCCGTTCTAGCGTCAGCGTCTCCTGCCTCTGCCGAAGCCCCTGCCCTAGTCGCCGACAACGAAGCAATCGTCAAGATATTCAATGACGCCTACGAAGCTCTCTGCGACGACCTTAACACCCCGATTGCCCTCGCAAACATATTCGAGGCTGTCAGAATAGTCAATTCGGCCAAAGCAGGCGAGCTCGAACTAACCCGAAACGACCTCAGCACCCTCCTAACCTTGTTCGACAACGTGGTGTTCGGCGTGATGGGCCTCAGGGATGAGTCAGCAACCGAATCTGGAGACAAGCATGTCGTGGACGGGCTCATGGACATGGTGCTGGACGAGCGCTCAAAGGCCAAGGCGGCTAAAGACTGGACTACCAGCGACGCCATCCGCGACCACCTCAAGGCCCTCGGCATCACCGTCAAAGACACCAAAGACGGCCCCGAGTGGACGATTGAATAACTCAGCGACCCGCAAACCTTAGAGGGTACTCTGATGGCCAGTGGCAACGTATTAATTATTAATATGTTACATTAGGCCCAGAAAGTATCCTGTCTAAAATTTACATGATACTTCCAAAATGCTCATTCTGGGTGCTTCTGCGCTTGCTTACGAAAGTATCCTGTGTAAGCGTCCCCAACGGGGCATATTCCTGCCGCCCACTTAGATTAGGTCCAGCCATCCTTTCCTATACGGTGCTGATGCTCAACCTATCTGAATATGTGAGGGGCAGGGATTTAGGCGGAGAAGAAAAACAAAATTCCAACAGGAAAGATTTTCTAAAACGATAAAATATTAGTAACTTTCCATCAACACAAGGGAAATGGCTCAGACCTATTTTGGGGTATCAAGAGATTCATTGTTAATTGAATCACTCGATAGGTGGTAACAGAATTGATGATTTCCGCTGCTTCTTTAAGGTAAAACAATAGCGTTGTCATGAGAAAGACAATTATCTTTTCCATTATCGTTGGAATGTCCTTGTCTGCCTATGGTCAAGATACGGCTCGATTAGTCCCGCCATTATCTGAGATTTATGCTAAATCAGGGATTAAGGTAGGGGTGCCTGCTAGATTCTCTATCATTGAAGGAAGCGACTGTATATGGATAAGCGATGATGGCACGACACCTGTGGATGCATTCGCGTGCCGTATTAAAAGCGATCAAGGTGATGGTGAGGTGATGGTGAGAGGCTTATATCCTGCGTTTCTAACGGAAGGGAAGAAGGACAACATAGCGTCACCATTGAGATATGCAGAGAGAGAAATGAAAATCTTGGATAAAATTCAAGGAAAGAATATCGATGCTGAAGGTCCCTTCTTGATTGAAGATCGGTTAAGTTGCATTTCAGGGGAGCAGGTTCGCAGTATCTGCAATGCAGACAGAATCTATTATTATGACGTTGACCTGTCTAAAACAAAATTCGTAAGAACAAAGGGCAGAAGCATGATTAGCATTGATGGTTTGACCTACGCGAAAAGGGTATATATTTGCAAGGAAGGAGGATATTACCTTACATTTCTGGTTTTATTGCCTAACGATGACGAAAAACTATTTCTGAATATTCTGATGGACGTGTCCAGAGAGATTTGGTTTGATGGCGAAGAAATCAGGAAGAAATGGATCTTAGTTCCTGAATAAAACGACAGCCAAGTTAGGACTGACCGGAGATGCTTGAAAAATTCAATTTCAGCACTTTTTCGGAGTTCTAACAAAAAACAGCGCTGCGATTGCATGAGAGAATGATTGCTTTGTCGATTCGCGTATCCAATTGAAGTCTGATTTGTTGGCTCTATATACGTTGACAAGTGGAGTGGCAAAGTATGTTGAGTTGTTTATCGACAGGAAAAAGTTTACCGAAAAAAGAATGTTGGATATGTTCTTTGAACGAGATTCATATTTTCTCCCAGAGGGTAAGAATATGCTGGTCGATGAGTTTGGAAAAGATTACGGTATCTATTTCTCGATTCTAACACTTATAGCTCAAGGTAAAAATACACGCTCAGAACTTGAGAGTACTCTCAATATAAAAGAACTGTCAGGCTACTTAAAAAATCTAAGTGAAGAGTATGGCTTGATAAGTAAGATGCAACCTATTCATGAGAAGTCAAGCAATAAGAATGTTCATTGTGCCATCAACGACCAGTTCTTGAAATTTTGGTTCAGATTCATATACAAATATTCACACATCATCGAGGCTGGGGGTAATGATAGATTGAGAGCGATAGCAGAGCGTGATTTTGCAACAATCAGCGGTAAATCGCTTGAAAGTTACTTCAATGAAGTGCTTAAAGAATCGGGAACATACACTCGCCTTGGATATTGGCATGACCGAAAATGCGAAAACGAGATTGATATTGTTGCAGAGGATGAGTTGTACAGTTTCGCAAGTATCTAAAATCGGAGAGGGTGGTATGGGATTGCGATGCGCATGGACAGGAACCGGTGGTGTTGCAATAGTGTCATTTATGAATATTTTTGAGAATATTAACAGCAAAAAGTAACATATTACAAGATTTTTAGCGAAATTTGCAAGCAATTCCTGATTTAAAAGTTAAACTTTTTTCCGAGAGCGAACAAAGACATATAGAATGAACGCTAAAAGTCTGATAACCCCGCTTGGGAGCTGGAAATTCTGGAAAGATTTCATCATCATGACGATTGCCATGATGCTGGCTTCTGCTGGGGTGTATTATTTTGTAGTCCCTGCTAATCTGGTGTTAGGTTCGACAGCTGGTCTCGCCATCGTTATTTCTAATCTGTTCATGGCAGCAGGGATTCCGATCAAAGTGTCAACTGTAATATTGATATTGAACGTCATCCTTCTATTACTTGCCTGGGTGCTCTGTGGAAAGGAATTCGGAGCGAAGACAATCTACACTTCCGTAATCTTAGGCCCGATGATGGATCTCTGGGAATTCATCCTCCCCTACCAGAAACTGATCCCTGCCGGAGAGACCTCAGTAATGGGCGACATTTGGTTCGACCTGCTCTGCTTCGTGATGATAGTGAGCGTCTCTCAGACCATCCTATTCCATATTAACGCATCTTCAGGCGGCCTGGATATCGTAGCCAAAATCATAAACAAATATTTCCACATAGACATCGGCGAAGCTGTGACTGTCTCTGGACTGGCGATCTGTCTCACTGCCTTCGCAGTCAATCCTTTCCGCCTGGTAGTCATCGGAATAATCGGAACTTGGATTAACGGCATTGCGGTTGACTATTTCACGGCAATGATCAACAGAAGGAAGCGCGTCTGCATAATTTGCGATGAGCACGACAAAGTCCGTGAATATATCATCTGCTCGCTTCAGCGCGGATGCAGCCTCTACGAGGTTACGGGTGGATACAATGGCACGAAGAATGTGGAAATCGAGAGCCTGCTGACCAAAGAAGAGTTCGCAAAAGTGATGAACTACATGAAAGAGAACGGCATGCACTCTTTCGTCACCGCCAGCAACGTCAGCGAAGTCTACGGCCTATGGAACCATGCCAAGAAAAAACCAAGACCCAAGCCGGCAAAGGAGAAATTATCCCAAGATTGACTACCTTTGCTAAAAGGAAAATATTCACGAATATGAAATTCATCAGTTGGAACGTGAACGGGCTGAGAGCCTGCGCCGGAAAAGGCTTCGAAGACACATTCAATGCTCTTGATGCCGATTTCTTCTGCCTTCAGGAGACGAAAATGCAGCCAGGGCAGCTGGACATGGAATTCCTGGGCTACCATTCATACTGGAACTCAGCAGAGAAAAAGGGCTATTCTGGCACGGCGATATATTCAAGGCATGAGCCTTTGAGCGTGACTTACGGCATGGGAATAGAGGAGCATGACCACGAGGGCAGGATCATAACCCTTGAGATGCCAGCGTTCTATCTAGTCTGCGTCTATACGCCTAATTCTCAGGACGGCCTGAAGCGGCTCGGCTACAGAATGACTTGGGACGATGCTTTTCGTGAATATGTTGCCGGCCTTAAAAAGAAAAAAGGGGTGGTCATTTGCGGAGACATGAACGTCGCTCACGAGGAAATCGACATCAAGAATCCCTCCACGAACCGCCATAACGCCGGATTCACCGATGAGGAGAGAGGAAAATTCACGGAACTGCTGAAAGCAGGGTTCACGGACACATGGCGCCTCCTGAATCCTGAGACCGTGAAATATTCCTGGTGGTCGTACCGCTTTCATGCCCGCGAGAACAACGCAGGGTGGCGCATAGACTATTTCGTAGTTTCTGACGATTTGAAAGATAAAATAAAGGGAGCCGAAATCCACAACGAAATATTCGGTTCTGACCATTGCCCTGTTGAACTGGACCTTGACGTATGATTTTCTATTTCTCATCTGCCGGCAATTCTAAATGGGCAGCGGAGACAGTCGCAGCTAAGACAGGCGACCGGCTGATATACATTCCCGAAGCCATTGACAGAGGCTGCTATGACTATGTTTTAGCGCCGCAGGAGCGGCTCGGCTTCATATTCCCGGTGCATGGCTGGAGACCTTCCATCATAGTCCGCCGCTTCGTTAGGAGGCTCGTCATCAAAGGCTACGACCCCGAGAACACATATTCCTACATGGTGGTGACGGCTGGCGACACAATTGGCCGCACTGTTGAAATATTCCGTGGGGATTTGCGGGCGAGGGGCATTGCCCTCAGCTCCGCCTTCACTCTGCTGATGCCGGAGTCCTACCTAGGCCTGCCTGGGTTCAATCTGGACACGACGGAAAAAGAGCAGCAGAAACTTGCTAAGGCGCAAAAAGATTTAAATGAATATATCGCCGATATCTTAGGTCGCCGCCGAGGAGTGGCGATAACAGTAAAAGGCCCAGCTCCATGGTTTTACAGCGGGATCGTCGGCAGCATATTCCTTCACAAGATAATCACCGACCGCAAATTCAAAGTAGATCCGGACCTCTGCATCAAATGTGGCAAGTGTGCCGAGATTTGCCCTGTTCACGACATAGATGGCGGACCGGGCAAAGCCCCCGTCTGGAAGCATAACGGGCTGTGCCTCAGCTGCTTTTCGTGCTACCACCATTGCCCGAAGAATGCGATTTCCTACGGCAGAGCCTCATCAGGCAAAGGCCAGTATTATTTCGGCCACACTTTCGACTAAGACTTCCCCAGAATATTCCATCTTTCCTTAATGGCCTCTTCCTCGAAACGAATGGTTCCGAACAGGTCCCCGATGTACTTCATGCTGTTTTTCGCTGCTTTATCAGTCAGGAGAAGCAGGACGTCGTAATGATATCCGCCTTCTTTGAGAATGAACACATGGACGGCCTTCTTGTAGATTGACGAATCGAATGACAGCTCTGCTCCTTTCGTGCCATATACCATACCATCCGACAATGGCGCAGAATGATAGCAAAGCTTGTCGGCATTGAACGCCTGGCGTACGTCGGCACCGGAAATTTCATTCAAGTAAACTAGGGGATCGTAGCTACTCGGCTTCCCTTCCAGATGTTTCGAGTCCTCGTCTATGAGATTGTGAACTTGGAACACTTCTCTGTAGATGTACCCCATATAGCCATTCACGGAGTCATCTACGCCTTTCGTAATGTAATTGTACGCTGGCATGGAATACAGAATTGCGCACTGCCCGTCGCTGCTGAAAGCCGCAGTGGTGAACAGACCGTTCTTGATTTTGGAATTCTCCGAATTTCCTTGCCATATCATGTTCACTTCCTTGGCAACGTATCCATCCGGGACGCTGATTTTTACGCCAAAAGATTTATACGCAAGATCAAAGGTGTTCTGAGGCTCCTGCGCAAAGAGATTGCCTAACGGCAATAACAACATGCCCGCTAATAAAATGAGAGAATTAATTGTTTTTTTCATAATCGGCTATTATTTTTAGTTTCAGGTGGTTATAATCGCAGCCTAGATTTTTTGACAATATAATAATACAATAGTTCGTTAATTTTATAAAAGTTACGCCACGGCTCGCACGCCGTAGAATAAAAGTTCTTTGAAATCAGTGTTATTAAATCGCAAGTTCGGGGATTTTCCGGACATTGCAATAAATCGATCCAC
>JALCSU010000037.1 GCA_022653735.1 Bacteroidales bacterium | reverse complement strand
GAAAGGCGCTCAGTTCCAGGGATGTGCATTACCAGCTGAATCCAGGTGAGTTTGTCTATGTGGAGTCTTTCAGCAGCTGGAATAACACGGCGTACAATTTTTCTCTCGAAAAAATCGAGGATAACAAACTGATTGAAAAAATCACTGCCGAGACGGCAGTATGGGACAGCACATTCGGCGGCTGGAAACTCAAGAAATATTTCGTCAGAGATTATAATCCAGAGGGTCTTGCAGATAAGGTTACTTTCGGAACAGAGAAAGACACCGTCTTGAACCTCACCGTGACGGATTTCTATAGGAATAAGAAAACCGTGGAGACCCTTCCTTTCGGGCCTCTGAACCAGCTGATCAAGATCCAGAAATCCAGAGGGGATGCGAACGTGATGTATGCCCAGATAGAAAAACAGACTCGGCTTGCGCTACCGTTTTCTGCATTCATTCTGACCATCATAGGCGTGAGCCTTTCTTCGAGAAAGCGCCGTGGCGGCATAGGATTAAACATCGGTTTGGGAATCGCGCTTAGCTTTACATACATCCTGTTCTTGCGGTTCAGCCAGATGTTCGTCTACAGTGACACGCTTCCTCCAGCGCTAGCTCTCTGGCTACCGAATTTCATATTCGCTATCATCGCCGGCGTACTTTACTGGCGTGCCTGCAAATAGCCTTCAATCTTAAAGCCTTCCGTCTTTTGTTGATTATGCTGTTAATATATTTTGCGTTCCAAAATAGGAAGTATGTCTGTTTTTTGCCTATATTTGAGCCCGGCATAATAATCAACCAATGGCAGATCACACATTATCTTCGCTGAAACGTACTATTGTCGGCGTTCAGTTCATGTTCGTGGCCTTCGGCTCCACGGTCCTTGTTCCATTATTAGTCGGGTTCGATCCCGCGATCGCTCTTCTCGCAGCAGGCTTGGGAACTCTTCTATTTCACGGCGTGACAGGCGGAAAAGTCCCGATTTATCTGGGCAGCAGCTTTGCATTCATCGCGCCAATCGTTAAAGCTACTGAGCTTTACGGCATGCCTGGAATGTTCTGCGGCTTGGTTGCCGTGGGCGTAGTATATATGCTGATGAGCTTGGTTGTCAAGATGTTCGGCGTCAGCGTGATAAAGAAACTGTTTCCTCCCATCGTCATTGGCCCGGTGATCATTCTCATCGGGTTGTCCCTGGCAGGAACGGGCGTGAACATGGCAAGCAGCAACTGGGTGCTGGCTTTAGTCTCGCTGGCCGTTGCCATCGTCTGCTCGATATGGGGAAGAGGAGTGGTGAAGCTCATCCCCGTAGTGTTCGGAGCTCTCGTCGGTTATCTAGTGGCTGTGCTGTTTTACCGCAGCTCCATGGACTTCTCGCCGGTTGCGAACGCTTCATGGTTCGCTCTACCTAAGTTCACGAAGATAAGCTTCTCATGGCAGGCGATTCTTTTCATGGCGCCGGTGGCGATTGCCCCTATAATCGAGCATGTCGGTGACATTTATGCGATAGGAGAGATTGCCGGAAAGGATTTCGTCAAAGATCCCGGACTGCACAGAACGATGCTAGGTGATGGCCTAGCCTGCTCGCTGGCGGCTTTCCTCGGCGGTGCACCCGTTACGACATATTCAGAAGTTACGGGAGCTGTTGCTCTCACGAAGGTCTCCGATCCCTCCTGCATGCGCATAGCAGCCATCTCGGCCATAGTAATCTCGTTGGTCGGGAAGGTTGGTGGTGCGATTCAGACCATCCCTACGGCAGTCCTGGGTGGCATAATGCTGCTTTTGTTCGGCACCATAGCATCGGTCGGAATTAACAATATGATTAAAGCGAAGATCGACATGAACAAGTCCCGCAACCTTGTCATCGCCTCGATTATCCTCACTGTGGGCATCGGTGGGGCAGTGATTAGTTTCGGGAAATTCTCCCTTGCTGGAATAGGACTTGCATCCATCGTAGGCGTGGTACTGAACTTGATCATTCCTGATAAAGAGAAAGACGAGGCAGAAAAAGAAGCCGAAACCGTGGAGGAGAAAGTCGTCGTAGATGAAAAATAATATGTTGAAAGTTAAAATAGTTAATAAGAGCAAGTGGGACAATCCGGCGTATGCCACTGAGGCATCTGCGGGAATGGATCTGCATGCTAACGTTGACGAGCCATTCACTTTGCAGCCACTTGAGCGCAAGCTTGTGCCTACCGGCATATTCATAGAGCTGCCGGTCGGCTATGAGGCTCAGGTTCGCCCTCGTAGCGGTCTTGCTACTAAGCACGGAATTACAATCATCAATGCCCCCGGTACTGTGGACGCTGATTTTCGAGGGGAACTGAGGGTGTCGCTCGTGAATCTTTCCAACGAGCCTTTCGAGATAGTCCCTGGCGAGAGAATCGCTCAGATGATAGTGTCTAAGCACGAAAGAGTAGAATGGGAGAACGTGGACGAGTTGTCAGAGACTGAGCGTGGCGCTGGGGGCTGGGGCAGCACTGGGAGAAAGTAGATCCTGAATCAAGTTCAGGATGACGGTGGGGGGCGTTCAGGATGACGGTGGAGGGCGTTCAGGATGACGGTGGTGGCTCGTTCTCATTCTCTCGTCATCCTGACGAAAGTCAGGATCTAAAAACAACATCAATGGAAATCGAAAAATTATACGAATTGTTCAAGCAGTCCTCTGGCGTTTCTACGGACACGAGGACAATAAGGGGAGGAGAGCTATTCTTCGGCCTGAAAGGCGAGAACTTCGATGGCAGCAAGTATGCTGCTGCGGCTCTGGAAAAAGGGGCCAGCTATGCCATAGTTAATGAATATGCCGCATCGGACGATGAGCGGGTAATCGCTGTGCCCGATACGCTGGAGGCGCTTCAATACCTGGCCCGCTGGCACAGGGAGCGCACCTTCGTGAACGGGAAACGACTTACGGTGATAGGCTTGACCGGAACAAACGGCAAGACAACCACGAAAAATTTAATAACATCGGTTCTGACAAAAAAATATAACGTGACAGCCACAGAGGGCAACTTGAACAATGACATCGGAGTACCTCTTTCTCTGCTTAAAATCAACGACAAGACTGAATTGGCGGTGATTGAAATGGGAGCTAGCCACCCAGACGACATTAAGCACCTAGTCGCTGTCTGCGAGCCAGACTATGGATTGATCACTAACGTCGGTAAGGCCCATCTGCTTGGCTTCGGCAGCTTTGAGGGCGTGAAAAAGGCCAAGGGACAGCTCTATGACTATATTGCCGAATGCCACGGCAGCATATTCATGAATGCAGACGACCCAATATTGAAAGAAATGGCCTACGAGCGCAGAGGGTTGAATATCATTGAATATGGCATCGGTTATTGGGGTGCAGAGGTGCTGCCTTCAGATGCCGAGCATCCTTTCGTTCGAATGGCAATACCAGAGCATCTTGGCGAATACTCCGAGGATGAAACCCTGCTGGGCATGGAAACCCATCTGGTAGGGGCCTACAATGCGAATAATGTGGCTGCCGCTCTTGCGATCGGCCTGCATTTCGGAGTCTGCCTGGAAGATGCGATTTCAGCGATAGAGGAATTTGTTCCGTCGAATAATCGCTCTCAGATGGCCAGAACCGCAAAGAATATATTGATAGAAGATTTTTACAATGCCAATCCAACCAGCATGAACGCAGCCTTGGACAATCTTGAGACAATCGTTGCGGGAAAGAAGGTCGTGATGCTTGGGGACATGAGGGAGCTTGGTGACGAGTCTGTCGCCGAGCACCGTTCTGTCATCCGTAGGCTATTGAATATGAATCTTCAAGGAGTCTTTTTGGTGGGAGATGAATTCAAAAAAGCTGCTGAGGAAGAGAAAGCTTCTCGCAAGGTTCAACTGTTCGGTACTTCTGACGAGCTAGTGCAATATATAAAGAACCATCCTGTTGAGAAAAGCACCATTCTTATTAAGGGTTCTCACAGCATCCAGATGGAGAAAGTCGTGCCGGAACTTTAGGCTCACTGCCTTACCTTCGTCATCTTACCGAATTTGTAATATCCTGCTTCTATACGCTTAAGTATCAGGACAGTGACATTTGACAGTATCAGACCGATTATAAGGCCGATGATAGTGCCTGCTAAGATATCTCCAAAATAATGTTTGCCTACGAAAACCCTGCTTAGGGCCACGAGAGCAGCCCATACGTAAGCGGAGACGGACACTGCCTTCGAATGTTCGTAGTTCCCATATTTCAGCCCTTTGGAATAGCAAGTGGCTATGCAAAAGGTATTTGCCGCATGGGCGGAGAAGAATCCGAAGAAGCCTCCGCGGCTCTCAAGAACTATCAAGCCATGCTGAGTCGCTCCGTAGCTGTAATTCGGGCGCAGCCTGGACACGGCATCCTTGACCAGGTTGGCCAGCTGGTCGCAGAAAAGGAATCCCAGGCCTATTGCAACAAGAAACGCCAATGACCTTTTCCAGCCAATATTCTTGATGAGGAATATGACAGCGAACACATAAATCGGTATCCAGGCTATCTTGTTGGAGCAGAACTGCCAGAATTGATCCGACGCAACAGAGTGAAAGCTGTTTATGAAGAGAGTTATGTCCTCGTCGACGCCTTGAATGAAGTCTATGAATGCAATTCCTGCCATAATATATCCTTTAATTGCTGTAAGCCTTCGCCCGAAATTGATGAGATGAATACGTGAGGAATGTCTTTAGGAAGGTTCTTTGCAAGGTCTGCCTCGATCTCCTTATCGATGAGGTCACATTTAGTGATGGCCAGCACCCTGCCCTTGTCCAGTAGCTCAGGATTATATTCTTTGAGCTCATCCAGCAAGGTCTCGTAGCCTTTATTAATATCCTCTTCTTCGGCGGAAACCATGAATAGCAGCACGGAATTCCTTTCTATGTGACGCAGGAAACGTATTCCCAGACCCTTCCCTTCGTGAGCGCCCTCTATTATTCCAGGAATATCTGCCATCACGAATGACTTGTCATCGTAATATTTCACAATGCCCAGGTTCGGCTCAAGCGTAGTGAATGCGTAATTCGCGATTTTTGGCTTGGCAGAAGTGATGGAGGCCAGCAAAGTGGATTTTCCTGCATTCGGGAATCCAACCAGACCTACGTCAGCAAGGATCTTTAATTCAAGAATATACCAGCCTTCTTGGCCATCTTCGCCTGGCTGAGCGAAACGCGGAGTCTGCAGCGTCGGAGTCTTGAAATTATTGTTTCCAAGCCCTCCTCGGCCACCCTTACAAAGGATTTTCTCCTCTCCTGGCTCCAGCAGCTCGAATAAGACTTCGCCAGTCTCTGCATCCTTCGCCACCGTGCCAACTGGTACTTCCAAGATAACGTCCTTGCCGTTCTTGCCTGTTCTTAATCCGCCTTCACCTTTTCCACCATCCTCGGCCTTGACATGCTTGCGATACTTCAGATGTATGAGCGTCCACAGCTGAGGATTGGCTTTTAATATGATATGCCCTCCTCGACCGCCGTCGCCTCCGTCAGGTCCACCTTTAGCGATGTATTTCGCTCTGTAAAGGTGAACCGAGCCAGCTCCACCATGTCCCGAGGCACAGTGAATCTTGACGTAGTCTATGAAGTTAGAGTCTGGCATACGATATATTCCTAAAACTTATCCAGCAGGTCAGAGATTCTCTGGCGTACCTCCTCGATGGTGCCGGTGCCGTCTATTTCGTAATATTTGCCAGCCCTCTTGTAGTACTCTACTAGTGGCTCTGTCTTCTCGTGATAGGTCTTGATGCGGTTGGCGATGGTCTCGTCTTTTGCATCGTCTGCTCTTCCCTCTATTGATGCGCGGTGTTTAATTCTTTCCTTGATCATAGAGTCCGGAATCATCAGAGAGACCACTGCGGTGACCTTCTCTTTTGACTTGTCCAGCATTTTGTCCAAGGCCTCGGCTTGGGCGATGGTCCTAGGGAATCCGTCCAGCAGGAAGCCGTCAACGTCTGTGACTGTCTTGAACTTGTTCTCTATCATGCCTTCTACTATCTCATCTGGAACCAGTTCGCCAGCCTCAATGAGAGCTTTTGCTTTCAGTCCCAGCTCGCTTCCCTTAGCCATTTCGCCACGAAGCAAGTCCCCTGTAGAAATGTGGCATAAGTTGCATTTTTCTACCATTGCTGCGGCCTGAGTGCCTTTCCCAGCACCCGGAGGCCCGAAAAGAATGAAATATTTCATATTTGTATCCAATACATAAATGTCTTTGTAATTTCGCCCTAGCTCGTCATAGTCCAGTCCGAAACCCACTATGAAATCGTTAGGAATCTCCATTCCCACGTAGTCGAGTTTTACATTTTTGCCATAGACTGCGGGCTTCAGCAGCATTGTGCAGACCTTCGATTCTTTAGCCCCCTTCTCTTCCATGATTTTTTTCAGGTCTACGATGGTTTGGCCCGTGTCCACGATGTCTTCGACGATGATGACTCTCTTGTCTTTCACGCTTCCGGTCAGGCCCATTACCTCGCGAGTCTTGCCAGTCGAATGCGTGCCGACGTAAGAGGAGAGTTTCATTGAAACAATTTCGCAGTTGAATGTGAGCCTCTTCATCAGCTCGGCCGTGAACAATATTGAACCATTGAGCACGCACAGGAGCACAGGAATGTCGGAGCAACCGTCATAATCTCTGTTTAGCTGCGCGGCGACATTGTCAATGGCCTTTTCAATCTGCTCATTAGGGATGAACGGCCTGAAAGTCTTGTCATGAAGTCGGATTTTATTCATTTCCTCAATAAATTAAAACTCAAAATTATAAAATTCTTTATGAAGTATAAAGAATTTTGTCATAAGTATTTCTGTTTTTGTTTAAAATTTACGTTTACTCGGCCTATCTTGCGATCGAAGTATTCTCATATATATGTTTTTATGAAGATATCGCTATTGCTGGCTCTGTTCATAATTTCTTCGCTCCTAGCCGTGAGGTCAGGAGCCCAGACTGATGAGCAGGTTCGGGCGATTCTCTACCTGACAGGGGCTGAGAGCATGGAGAGCCTGGATGAGCAGGAAGTTGAAAAGTACGCAAATATGTTGTCCAAGCCTTTAGAAATCAACTTTTTGAATCTGTCAAAGCTAACCTCGAGCGGGCTCATGACCCAGTACCAGGCAGCGAGTTTGTCCGATTACAAGGCTCGCAATGGCGATATCCTTTCTTTCAATGAACTCGCCGCAATCGATGGCTTCGGAGAAGAATATGTTTCTTCTTTGAAACCATTCATTTCTTTGAGGAGCGCTAAGAAGGCCGGCGAAACATTCTCCTCTCCGCTCATATCACAGGCAGCCTTATTAAAGGCCAGCGTGCGAGATGGCAAGTTCAGCGAGGGCTTTAAATATAAGATAGGATTTAAAGAATATGCGGAGGCTTCGACTGCGATTAGAAACACATATTTCCAAAGAGAGCCATCCTTCACTTTCAATACCGCTCTCCATGGAGAAAGACTGCCTTATAATTTTATATTAGGAGACTTCAATGCTCGTTTTGGCCAAGGCCTTTGCCTTTGGAGCGGGTTCTCGCTGAGCGGATTCTCTGGGGCATCGTCATTCATGCGTCGCCCGGCTGGGTTATCACCTTCATGGTCTTTTTCTCCCCAAGGCTCGCACAGGGGAGTAGGCGGGAACATTTATCTTGGCCGATTCGTGGTCTCAGCGCTGGCATCTTTCCCCGGTCTACGGAAACGGATGGAGTCTGGGAAAGGCGATGTGGCCGTCCTGCCAGCCTTTAACGTGACATGGCTTGGCAGGAATGGTCAGGCAGGCATCACAGGAACAAGCAGAAAGGCTTCTGTCGATTTAAGGCGTACGGTAAGAGGCACCGATGTGTTCGGAGAAGCTGCGTATGATATTTGCCACGGCTGCTTTGCCGGAGTTGCTGGTGTCATATTCAATTTAGGAAAGGATTGGAAGCTTTCGTCTGCTGCCAGGTATTACCCCTCGAATTTTGAGAATGAGTATACCGGCGGCATAAGGAGCTGGAGCAGGACTTCTAATGAATATGCCGTCTCAGCTGGGGTGGAGCGTCGTGGCTTTTTCTTTACCGCAGACGTGGCTAGGAAGGCGGATGCAGATGAAGTACAGAGTAAATTCCTGCTTAAATTACCGATACAGATATATAGGAACATGGTTTTATCTGTCAGGGCATCGGAACGCCTAAGGCCGTACGATGCGCTGCGCTACAGGACCGATGTAAGGCTGGATCTGGATTATTCCAGTTCTGGAATTTCATCAGTCTATGGCATCTCAGATGGACCTTCGTGGACTGGCAGATTCCGGGCTGAGGGACTTCTGTGCAGGTCTATAGGCTCACTGGCATACGTAGAAGGGGGTAGGAAGACGGATTGCCTCTCGACATATCTTCGAGGCACGGTATTCAGGATCGATAATTGGGACGATAGGATATATTCCTACGAGAGGGATGCTCCAGGCAATTTCTCAGTTCCTGCATATTATGGCAGGGGAGTGAGCCTGGCATGGACTGGCGGATGCAAGTTAAGGCTCCACGAGCGGCCATGGAGAAGCATGAAGATTTACGCAAAGGCTCTGAGGGTTCAATACTTCAAATCGGAGGGGCATGAAAACCGCACCGAATTCAAGTTGCAATTAGTTTTTGATTTATGAATATGCTAACGACCGTAAATGTAGATTTTTTGACCTACTTGCAGGCGGTCGCTACGCAGATGATTCCATTTCTTTAGCTGGGCGACTGAAACATGATATTTCCTGGCTATCCTGCCCAGATAATCACCTTTTTTCACTCGATAGCCTATCCTTGAGCCGTCTGATGTGATCGCTCGACTGCCAGAATTTTCAAGCAGCGTCTTCGGGTTCAGTAGAGAATCGGCTTTATAGGCGTAGACGGAGTCTTCCTGCTCAAGAAATGTATTCGTGTAATTGAACGGAAGTCTTAATTCACATGTCCTGCTCTGGCCAGGAATCACGTCCTTGATGTACTGAGGGTTCAGTGTCCTAACTACATCGATAGGCACCCCGACCACATCGCTGATTTGCTGGAAATGCACGTTCCTGTGAATTTCGAATGTGTCGACTTGTGGCGGCATCTGGATATTGGCGGGCTTCAATCCGTATTCGCTGCTATACCTTATCGCATACATCGCCCCGACGAAAGCAGGAACATATCCCCTTGTCTCTCTTGGTAGGTAGTCATATACAGACCAGAAATCGCGTTTCCCGCCGGCTCTGCGTATTGCCTTGTTCACATTGCCAGGGCCGCAATTGTATGATGAGATGGCCAGGTTCCAGTCCCCGAACAGGGCATAGGAATCTTTAAGATAACGAGCGGCGGCGTCAACAGATTTAATCGGATCCAGTCGTTCGTCTATATATGAGTCTATTTTAAGCCCGTAGAAAATTGCCGAGCGGTACATGAACTGCCATATCCCTTTGGCACCTGACCTGGACACGGCGAAAGGGTTCAGCGCAGACTCGATTATTGCCATGTATTTCAGCTCTTCCGGGAGGTTATATTTGTTGAACGTCTCCTCGAAGATGGGCATGTAATGTTCGCAAAGTCCGAGAATCTGGGCCATCTTAGCGGGCATTTTCTCAGAATAGAGGACAATGTAGTTCCTTACGGTCTGGTTGAAAGGGAGGGTTATGAAAGAATTCAGCTTCGCAAGCCTTTCCGTTATGACGGAATCGGGCAGATTCGAGGTCAGATTCACCGAATCCATGTTAAATCCATGGTCTACGCTCACAGTGTCACCATGCTTCTGGCGATACATCGCAGTTAACAGGCTGTCCGTTATGTCTGGGTTATAATCCTCCGGATCTAGCCCAGCGGCAGTTTTCCTGTCGTTCTCCTCCAGCATGTCAAGGAGTGCCATCGCCTCACTATCTTGGCTGATGCTCGCCTGAAGGCTGTCTAGCGCCCTTCTAAGAGAGTCAAGCGTGGCTCGGAGATGTTCGTTTTCTTTCTTAAGAGCCTTTTTGCTCTGAGCGCCCGTAGGAGCCGAAGCAAAGACTAGCATAGCCAGGACTGTGAATATGATATATTCAAATTTCTTCATTTGCTAGAATGTGAAACCTACTTTCAATCCCATCGCATCAATGCCGTACATCGGGGCGCCGAAACTTGCTGGGCCTCTAGCATTGAAGGCATATTCATTATATGTGGATATTATCGTAGGCGAGATTTTCATTGACAAGTTATCTGAGACTTCGAAATCCTGCAAATAAGCGAACACGTTGGCATCGATTATCTGAAGGAGGTAAGAGCCTATGAAGGCCACGACTGAATAGTCTCTGTATCGTCGGAACACATTCCTGTAATACAGAGCCTGCTCGGCAGTGATTCTGCCGTCATAGCCGCTGTCTTCGGTAGTGGCGAGGTTGTGAATACGCTTGTATTTCTTATAATTGGTTCTGTTCTGATCCCAGAAATGATACGAACCGATCATGAATCCCCAATAAATAGGAATTTTCCAATATTCTCCATTATAGGCCTGCCCGAGTCCCGGCACAAGGATAGAGTAAATCGTGGCCTTGCCAGGCTGGTGCGGCACATCCCGTCTATAGTTGTACACTCCATCCATGAGGGTTGCCCAATACAGAAAACCCGCACTGGCGAACATGTATCTCGACATATCCTTGTCATGCTGGTCCCCGCTGTCCTTGAACTGTTTATTATAGTGTATCCCAAGGCCGATAGTGGCTCCAAGTCCTCCATAGATTATGGGCAGCTTCCAGTATTGCTTATTGTATATTTGTTCAGCACCTATAAATACTGTGGCTCCGGCAAACATGGAACCTATTCTCAAAGTGTCTTTATGAGCTATTCCTCTGAAAAATTCTCGAAAGGACCACATCTGTGCGACAGAATCCTTGGCGCTAGTCGTATCGCTAGGCTCGTTATATGACTGGTTGAACGCCTCTTCCCTGAATTGCGCATGAGACTGCATGGAAAAAGCGAAAAGGAGCGCCAGAATCGTGAATATTTTAAGAAATGAGCCTTTCATCGGACTTATTATATGTTCTTATCCTCCAGGGCTTGCAGAAATTTCCGTATTTCTTCGTCAGAAGAGAAGCGGATAGTCATCGTGCCTTTTCCCGAGTCGGAACGTTTCAGGCTGATGCTATTTTCAAAAAACTTGCCCATATGCTCCAGAACACGATAATATTCATCAGGAAGTTCGGTAGAAGCTTTCTGTTTCGCTGGTTTCTGCTTGTCTAGGAGCCGAACTTTTTCTTCCAGCTGCCTTACCGATATCCCATTATTGATTACCAGATTGCAAAGCAGTTCCTGTGTCTTAGGATCTTCCACCCCTAACAGGACTTTCGCATGGCCTACGCTTACCAGGCCGACTTTTATATCGTGTTGCACCTTTGCGGGAAGCTTCAAGAGTCTTAGGTAGTTGGTGATCGACGTGCGTTTCTTGCCAACCCTATCAGCCATTTCCTCCTGAGTCAGGCTGCACTCGTCGATCAGTCTCTGATAGCTCATCGCAACTTCAATTGGATCAAGGTCCTGCCTCTGGATATTCTCCACGATGGCCATTTCCAGCATCCCCTGATCGTTTGCTTCTCTTATGTAAGCAGGGATCATGTCCATGCCGACGAGCCTGCAGGCCTTATATCTGCGCTCTCCGCTAATGATTTGATATCGCCCATCGCTCTTCTTGCGAACGGTGACAGGCTGTATGAGTCCGAACGTGCGAATTGAGTCTGCCAGTTCTTCAAGCGACTCGTTGTCGAAGGCCATTCGGGGCTGATAAGGATTTGGCTCGATTTGGTCCACTGGAATCCTCAGTACGTCACCGGCATTCTGATGAGCGCTAGTCCCTGCGACTTCTTTATTTATGTATCCTACTGGGGTTCTTTGAGGCTCGTTCAAATTGTCGCTGTCGCCAAGGATGGCATCCAGGCCTCTTCCCAGCCCTCTAATTTGTTTACTCATGTTCTATTCGTTCTTTTCAAGAACCTCCTTGGCGAGGTTCAGATAATTTGAAGTACCGTTGCTTTTCACGTCGTAGAGGACTATAGGCTTTCCGTGAGACGGAGCCTCGCTCAGCCTGATGTTTCTCTGTATTATGGTGTTGAAGACAAGGTCTTTGAAATGCTCTTTCAGCTCGCTGACCACCTGCACGTGAACTTTCGTCCTGCCATCGAACATCGTTACCACGAAACCTTCGATCGTGAGGCTCTTGTTTATGTTTCTCTGCACGAGACGTATTGTCTGAAGCAGTTTCCCTAGGCCTTCCAAGGCGAAGAATTCAGGCTGGACTGGAATCATCACAGAATCTGCGGCAGTCAGTGCGTTGATAGTTACAAGGCCAAGAGAAGGGGAGCAGTCGATGATGATGTAATCGTAGTCGTTTCGTATCGGGCTTATTTTTTCTTTCAGGATAGATTCCCTGTTCGGAACGTCCAGCATCTCTATTTCCACCCCTACTAGGTTTATGTGAGAAGGAATCAGCTGCAAGTTTACGATCTCGGTCTGAATCAGAGCGTCATGCACGTCGATTTTCCCGATCATGACTTCGTAAAGCGTCCTTTTCTGATCGCTTTCCGGAGAAAAGTTAAGCCCTGAAGTAGTATTAGCCTGAGGATCAGCGTCGATGATCAGAACTTTCTTCTCCAGAACCGCTAAGGACGCAGCCAGATTGATGGCAGTCGTAGTTTTTCCCACGCCGCCTTTCTGGTTTGCTATTGCTATTACTTTTCCCATATCTCGTGACTTTATTAACCTTCAAATTTAGCAATTTTTCTATTAATTATGAGGGATCGACATCTAGGCTTATGTGGCCGACGTATTTTTTTTCTTTCTCGAATGTGGAAATAGCTCTCGAAAGGGCGGCTTTATTTGCTGCCAGAGCCTTGTCTTTCCGAAGCAGGACCCTCATCTGCCTGAAATACTGATTCGAGATTTTATCGACCCTAGGAGCGTATGGGCCGATGATTCTGGTTTCTGCCGTCATCCCAGAGTTCTGCTTAAGGGAATCCCCGAGCAGCCTGGACATCAGCTCAACCCTTTTAAGATTATAATCTTTGAATATGATGCCGATTACCCTTGAATATGGCGGATAGAAGAAGGCTCTCCTCTCCTCTAGAAGGCGGTTCGTTAGATCCTGTTCCGGTATGGCACCGGCAATGCCTTGGTAGACAGGATGCTCCGGCTGGGATGTCTGTATCACGAACAGACCTTTGCCGCCACGCCTGCCGGAGCGGCCACGGAACTGCTCTAAAAGCTGGAATCCGTGTTCGTCGGCCCTGAAATCCTCCTGACCGAGGATTGACTCTGCCTTCAGCAATGCCACCAATTTGAGTCCACTGAAATCGAAGCCTTTGGCGACTATCTGGGTGCCGATGATAATGTCTATCTTTCCGTCCGAGAAATCTTTGATGATTTTCTTTTCTTCTTTGCTGCTTTTGGCCGAGTCGCTGTCCAGTCTGGCAATCACGGCATCTGGGAACAATTCCCTTGCTTCTTCCTCTATTTTTTGAGTGCCAGCGCCAATCATCTTCATCTGGCCGCCGCATTTCCGGCAGCGACCGTCATATTCGTAAACCCTGCCGCAATAGTGGCATACGAGCCTTTCGCTGCCGTCTGCCCTCTTATTCAGCGTAAGCGTCACGTTGCAGTTCTTGCACTTCGGTATGTCCCCGCATTCCTCGCATTGTACGATGGGGGAGTAAGAGAGTCGTTCTCTCAGAAGGAGCACCTGCTCGTGGCGCTGCAGGCATTCTTGAATATGGGCAATTAATTTTCTGGAGAAATTTCCGACCATGCCCCTCTTTCTGCGTTCTGCTATCGTATCGATGATTTCAACGTCAGAGTCTGGAGCCTCGTAATATCTTTTCGTAAGCCGAACCATTCCGAATCTGCCTGCCTGGCAGTTGTACAGCGATTCCAGCGAGGGCGTAGCCGATCCAAGGACGACATTGGCTTTGAATATGCCGGCGAGCATTATGGCCGTTTCTCTGCCGTTGTATCGCGGCGCAGGGTTATCCTGCTTGTAGGAAGTATCATTCTCCTCGTCTATTATTATTAGTCCGAGGTTCCTGTGTGGAAGGAAAATGGCGCTTCGAGTGCCCAATAGGACATATTCATTGTTCCTGATGAATTCCGTCGTGTCCAGCCGCCTGGAGATGGTCTCTGCCGAGTGGAAAATTCGCAGCTGAGCAGGAAAAGTTTTGAATATTCTTTCTTCCAGCTGCCTGGAGAGGGCTATTTCTGGCACCAGATACAGTACGTTACGCCCTTTCGCAAGAGCCTCTTGAGCCAGCTTAAGATAAATTTCAGTCTTGCCGGAGCCTGTGGCTCCATAGAGAAGGGCAGGCCTGCCGCTATCGAATATTCCTTCGATTTCTGAATATGCCGTATTCTGTGCTTGAGTAAGGGTTATTTTGCCAGCTTCGGCCTTCTCCTCCGCTGGAACCTCCGTGCCTTTTTTCTTCAGTGCCTTTCTTGCCTTCACCTTCTCTTCTGAGATTTTCCAGTCAGGATAGGCGGCCTTATACACTTCTCCGACCGTGCACAGATAATAGCCAGCGACCTTCCTCCAAAGCTCTATCTCCTCTTTCGTAATCGGTTGCAGAAGCTCTGCGATGCCTGAAATCGGCTTTATGCGGCCTGCATCCATTTCTGAAGCCTCTTTTCTCGCATCGGTGTTACTAACCGCTGCCGTGTACGTCTTCCCGGCGAAATTCACCATGACCCTCTCTCCAAGCTGGACCCGAGAGCCATCTGGCACATAGTATACCGGCTCCCACTCTAGGCGGAGCGGCAGAATGACTTGTATGAAGGTTGTCTCGGTCATGGCTCACGAAGTTAGCAAAGACAATTTTCAATTGAAAGACTGCCGTGCGGAACAGTATAATTTTTCCGAAAAAATTTGCATCAAACGGAAATTTGCCTATCTTTGCAATCCCAAACAATTGGTGTCGTAGCTCAGGTGGTAGAGCAATGGACTGAAAATCCATGTGTCGCCGGTTCAACTCCTGCCGACACCACATTTAAAAAAGGCATTCGATTATTTTTCGAATGCCTTTTACTCTATTCTTCGCACGCGGCTACCACACTATCATTTGTTCAGCACGGTGATTTTGCAGTCTGCTGGGGCTTTCTGATTCTGATCGATGATGACCTCTCCTACGGAATCGACTGTGATTGAACCCGTCGTCGGATTCTTGATGGAAACCATATGCCCTTTGACAGTTGCGTTGAGGGAGCAATATTCAAATGCCAAGTCAGCGTCGGGTCCGAAAGTGCAGTCCTCAAGCACCAAATTGTCGCAATAACATAGCGGCTGAGTCTCGGTTATGTGGCAGCGCACAAGGCGAAGGTTCTTGGAATACCACCCAAGATATTCCCCATTGATCGTAGAATCATAGATCGTCACGTTCTCGCTCTCCCAGAACGAATCTTTCGAATTCAGCACGCTATCGTGGATTTCCACGTTCTTGGCATACTGGAAGCCATAATTTCCGCTCAGCTTCAGGTTGCGGATCTTTATGTTCTCGCAATGCATGAATATATAATCGGCTCTCTCGATGATGCAATCCTGCATGTCTATGTCGCTGCAATCCCACAAGGTCTCGCTTCCGGCAGGTATCCAGACATTGCGAAGCTTTATGCCTTTCATCCTGCGGAATGTCTTCGGAGCGTCAATCTGGGTGTCGGTGATTTCGCAATCGCTCGAGTACCACAGCCCTGAACGGGCTCCGACCCCTAGCAGGCAATCTTTCAGAACAAAATGCTTGCATTCCCAGAGCGGATATTTCCCCTCGAAAAGGCACTTTACTGCCGTGATATTCGAAGTTTCTTTCAAGGCCGATTCTCCCATCCCGATTCTGACGTTCTCAAGATATAGGTCATGTGCCTCGTACAGAGGCCTCTCACCACTGAATTCCGTGTTTTCTATTCTATTCATAATTTTAAGTATTCAAATTTGTGTCAAATTTAGCTATTATTTTCAATCGGGAGAAACCAATTTTACTGAATCATCGTCCAATTTGGATTTCATCCATTTATCTCCCCTCATGTGGATTAAGAACAGTATGCCCCGGATGTTCAATTCCACGCACATTGCAATCCAATATCCAGTGAGTCCGATCTTCGGAGTCAGCACAAGAGCCAGCCCGATGCGTACCAGCCACATGCTGCAGAAATTCAGCACGGTAGGCACGAGAGTCTTTCCGGCGCCGACGCAGGCCCCGTAAGCCACGATTGAGACGGCATACAAAGTTTCAGCGAAAGCTTCGATGCGAAGCACTTTTGCACCCAGAGAGACGATTCCTTCGTCAATGCTAAGAATCCTCATGATTTGAGGAGCGAAAATGTACATGAACACTGCGAGGAACGACATCAGCAGCGAAGCCAAGCCAATTGAAATCCATGCGAACCGCTTTGCCAACCGCTTCCGTTTTGCCCCAAGGCTCTGACCGACCAGAGTCGATGCGGCATCCTGCAAGCCATAACCTGGCATATAGCAGAAACTCTCGGCGTTGATAGCGAAAGAATTCGCAGCGATGGAGACTGCCCCAAGCGGAGCAATGATTATCGTGCTTGCCAAGAATGCCCCCCTCATGACTATATTTTGAAGCCACATCGGTCCTGTGATTCCCATTGTGTTCTGCAGGACTTTCCTAGTAGGAATATAACTCCCGCTTTCTCCCTTGAATGACAGCTCTTTAGAACGGCAGGTCAGGTACCAGACGGCAAAAATCGATGCCATTACCTCTGCTACGCCAGTTCCAAGAGCAGCGCCAGCAACACCCATGTCACAGACATAAATGAAAAGGTAATTGAATATGACATCTAGGACGCCCATAGAAACGTACAGCAAACTTGGCACCTTCATGTTCCCGCTGGCCTGCAGCATTGAGCTGGCGCAGTAGCCTAACGCCCCTATAGGCATGAAGGCAGCGTAGATCATGAAATATTTGCTGGCATCGTGGTTGATTTCAGGAGTGCCGCCGAGCCAGCTTGGGAGCGGCCTGGCTATGGAAATTGCAATCAGCGCCAAAACGATGGTGAACAGAACGATAGTGAATAGGCCTTGCCGCACGATGGTTTTGGCATTGGAAAAGTCTTTCGCTCCGCACCTGTGGGCGACCTGAACAGAGAATCCAGAGATTACTGCGAAGAAAAAGCCGTTGCAGAGCCAGGTGCTGGTGGAAATCAATCCAATCGAAGCAGAAGGGTTCGCACCGAGATGGCCGACCATAGCCGTGTCGATGTACTGCAATATGACGGAAGAGAATTGGGCGAGAATCGCAGGAACTGCCAGGAGAACCACCAGCCTGAATTGTTGCCAGCCTGTCATGGTCAGGTTGTCTCTCAGCAGCGATAGCAGATGGTCTTTATTCTCTTTTGCCATATTCCTGGAATATCCTGCAAAGATATTCAGAATCGGCGTGATGGGCAAATAATCTTTTCGTCGATGAATTTCCGGCATTCGTAGATTTCCTGCCTTTTCTTTCAGCGATCGTCGTATTTTCGTAACGGTTAGTTAAATAAATATATATTAATATGAGAACGTCAGTCATAACCATTTTCGCAGCTGCTCTTCTCTCCGCATCCTTGGCGACAGGGAAGGATAAGGCAGTAGTGAAGACTACTTTCAAAAGCAAGGAGGATGCTTCTCAGAGCATTTCAGCAATTCTGCAGCGACAAGGCTTCAGGATAGAGAAGACAACTTCCAGCAAGATCACTGCCGTCTTCGACCCTATTTCCACCAATTTAGGACCAGGAGACGGAGATAGGACGGATTCCAGAAGAAGAGATTCTGCAAATTTCAGGAAGGGTCAGAGGCCGCAAGGCGAACCTGGCATGGGAAGGCCGGATAGAGGCCAAGGCGGACCTGGCATGGGGCCTGGAGGCTTTGGCGACGGGCAAGGTGGTCCCGGCATGGGGCAAGGTGGTCCTGGCTCAGAAGATGATGCAGAATTGCCTACTGTAACCGTCAAACTGAAGAAAACTTCAGGCGTCATCAAGGCTACATTCGTAGGCGATATTCCTGAACACAAGGACTCTGAGGCAAATTCTGGGAAAGGACGAAGGAACGGGCTCGCACGCATTGTCGAGAGAGTTCCGAATACAGGGGTGACCTACAAGTGATACCGGGTCAAGTCCAAAACCCTGTGTTAAAGAATGCATGTGATTACCTTGGAACGAACGGTTCTCCGAGCGGCATTCGGAGGCGATTGCCTGAAGCGTGACAGGAGGAAAAGCCGGAAATTAGGAGAGCGGGAAATGAGTACGATTTCCGTCTCCGGCATCCTGCGACCAATGCATGGAGCACAGTCCAGATGCTTTTGCAGCGCGAACCATTATTATGTACAAGGCACTCCAGCGTGGCATGCCATGCGAACACCCTCCATGTCATCATGGGGGTTTGCATGCACATATTAACGACAGCCACCCCAGGGCCACACTACCTCGCGCTGCAAAAGCATCCAGACTGATATTCGCTCATTGGTTGCAGTATTGCAAAGTAACAGCCCCGTCATCCTGACGAAAGTCAGTATTACATAATAGCTGCCCCGTCATCCTGACGAAAGTCAGTATTACATAATAGCTGCCCCGTCATCCTGACGAAAGTCAGGATCTATATTATCGAAGGCCTAGATCCTGAAACAAGTTTAGGATGACGGTGTGGAACGCTTGGGATGACGGCGTTTGTCGTTCAGGATGACCGGGTTCGCGATGACGGCGTTTGTCGTTCAGGATGAGAGTGGTGGAATTTCGCAAAGTGCTGTCGGAGTATGTCCTTCCGGGGGCTCTGAAAAGTGGGGCTGGCCGACAACGTGGCTCTTGGGAGGCCTCGATGTCGAGACATGCCTCTCCCTACGTACCTCTGTGCAGCCTGCCTCGACAGCGTTCTGCGAGACACTTCTTCCGAACGGTTTGAATATACGTATGCAATCTTTATTACTTCAGCTTCGACAAGGTTTTGTGAAACCTTGAAGAGAGGTTGTGATTATTCACAATCGTAGGCAACGGTGACATTCATTTTAAGAGCCAAGGAAACATATTCTCATTGCCGACCCCGTTCATAGAAACTGGGTGGGCGACGCAGTCCTTCATTACAAGCCAGTCGGTGGCACTATACCGTTGCCCATAAATGTAAATTCTCTCGTCCTTCTGGGAGAGGACATGGATGCATTCTTTGCGACCACAGCCTCACCAGCGGCCTCGCATTTCACGATGACGGGGAAACGAGTTCATCCTTCTTCCGTCATACGGGCTTGACCAGGAATCTGGGTTTGTTTATCCCCGTTCATTCCGGACTCGATCCGGAATCTGGGCTCGTTTATCCCCGTCATTCCGTACTCGATCCGGAATCTAGGCTTGCGAAGAACAGATCCAGAATCAAGTTCAGGATGACTGGGTGGGATGTGCAGGATGATGTGGGGGTTAGAGGCCTTGCGGTGTGCAGAAGGGCCGAATTGCACACCGGGATGGGGTTTCGGGCCTCGCGGTGTGCAAAATGGGCGAATCGCACACTGTGACGGGGTTTCGGGAATCGCGGTGTGCAAAAAGGCCGAATCGCACACCGTGACGAGATGGAACGGTCAGGATGACGGGGTGGGTCGTACTGGATGTCGTGGTAGGTCGTTCAGGATGACGGGGTGGAACGCTTGGGATGACGGGGTAGATCGTTCAGGATGACGGGGTAGATCGTTCAGGATGACGGGGTGGGTCGTACTGGATGACGTGGTGGGTCATTCGGGATGGCGGGGAGTATAGTTAAGGATGACGGGGTGTATTCTTAAACACAGTGTATATTCTTAAAAACAGGGTTTTGGATTTAATCCGTAATCCCTTGAATGTCAATCTATGAAAAAGGCGGCCGAATGTGATCGACCGCCCTTTTTCGATAGATTCGACTGAACTATTGTACTGTCAGATGGAACGTTGGCGATTTCGTGACCGATTTGCCGTTTCTGTCTGTCACGGTTGTCTCGAATACATAGTCGCCTTCTGTTCTTGCGACGCTCCCGATCATAGGGACCAGGCTTGAGAGAGAGAAATCCACCGAAGTCTTATAAAGCAAATCTGTCCCGGTAGGAACTCCAAAAGGCATTAATGCTGTAGCTACCTTGACATCTGATGTCAGATTAAGAACGACATTCCCGTTATTTTTCGCAGAAGAGTTTGCCTCAGAAACCATTAAATCCAAGAGGGCAGTGAAAGCGGCATCTGGGCTTGTGACTTTTATGACGAAATTTTGTATTCCGTTAGGTGACGTGACCTTAAGGTCAACATTCATCGAGCTGCTGATTTCCTGAGTCGAAAAAGAGGGATTCGCTTCCCATGTGATTGTCGGAACTCCATCCTCATCGTCAAAATCCTTGTCGTCTCCGCAAGAACTAACGAACTATTGATCAATAATTCTTCTATTATTTTGACGGATTTGGGAAAATCATACGTTATTAAATTAAAGCATTTGTTGAGTCCATCGTGGACAATGATGCTTTATATTGTTTATTAATGTTTTATGATTAATTTTTTATGAATACTACTGATGCGATAATTTTGGGTTTATAAGTTTAATTCAAGTTCATTGACATTCTGATTTTGAGTGAGCGGGTCTGGGACATCCAACAGTTCTCTAAGATCCCTCTTGGTAAGGAGCGATGCTTCAACCACTTTTGAGACTTCCGTGATGGTCAGCGGGCTTTTGGGTGCAGCTTTCACCCAGGCGAGCAACAAGTATGAACAGATTGCGACCCAAAGATGGATCTTGACTGCATTCTCGGAGTATCCCCAAAGGGCCTTGACCATCAGGTTTCCCTTGATCCATCTGAAGAACGTCTCGATCTGCCACCGGTTGCGGTAGATGTTGGCAATGACAAGCGGCCCAAGTTCGAAGTTGTTGGTCATGAAGGCAATAACCTCTTCTTTCTCAGCATCATAGAACTCTACCATGCGCAAGTCCTCCGGATACTTCTTCTCGCTGACGTAGCCAGAAAGGTGAACGGTCCGGTCTCCAACGATACCCACAAGGTCATTGATGTTGTAGTTGGTTTCAACCACCTCATACTTCATCGCATTCTTGGCCCTTGTCACGAAGTAGGTTTGATTGACGTGCATCCTGTAGAGAGCTTCAAGGTCCCAATAGGCCTTATCCATCGCGTAAATGGCCCATTTGTAGGGCTCATACACATCCAGGAAGTTGCTGTCGTGCCACCTGCTGTCCGTGACATAGATGGTGTCCGGTATGCTTCCCCGTAAGTCCAGGACCGTATGCATCTTAACGCCGCCTCTCGAGTACTTGCCAAGGGCCCATTCGGCCAGTTTGATGCTGCATGAGATTGTGGTAGAGTCGATGGCGAAGATCTCCCAGCCGGGAAGGTAAACATCTGGGATGTCTACCTTGGTATACATCGGACGAACCTTTCTGATGAGCCACATGCCGAGTTCCTCGAAGATCCTGTAGTCCCTGGTTTCGTTTGCTTTGGACAAGGATGAGGGGGCAACCGCCACGGGAATGCCGAGATGATAGACCGACTTCTTGATGGACTTAAGAACTAAAGAGATGTCTTTTAGTGATTTACATCCAGCTATCTGGCCAAACATAAGATGCAGACAATGACTGTAGCTGTTGAGGTTCTTCGCATGGAAGTCGCCTCTGTACTTCTGAACGGCTTCTTCAAAGACCCATCTTGGGAAGTACGTCATCACTTGGGAGAAGACATATTGGCCTTTGTGCATAATTTTGGGCTTGTTACAGCCACAAATTTAGCCAAACGCTCACTTCAAATCGTGAAATGTCAAAGAGCTGTTTAAATAATTTATAGTTAATGACTTGTAACGACGATGAATCGAATTATCGCATCGGAAGGCGATTCAAATCGTGGACAAGTGAAAACGTTAGTAAAACATTAAATATTAATAAATTATAAAATTTTGATGCGGGTTTATCGCATCGCTAGTAGTTCCAAAATATGAATAGTATCATGTCTATAAAATTATCAGCTTTTATTAAAATAAGTTTAATAATTCAGATTTTGTTGCTTGATTCCTGTTCTGAGAAGGGCCCTAATGACTATGATTTTGACTATGTCAAAAATCAGCTTTGCGGAGTCTATCAAAATACAGAGATTTCTTGGAGCGGACTTATCGTGGATCTGAATGGCGATGGCATAGGCCATAGAGATCTTGACGAAGAATTTCAGGGCTGTCCAGGTTATGTGAAAGATTGGACATGTGCGGAAGTAAAGTCTGACTATTCAAAGAAGACATTTCTATTTGATGTTAAGGTACCTGTCTATGTCATTACGCAAGTAGGTGGTCAAATATCGCCTGTGGGAGTATTATTCATGCAATTTAATTTTAATGCAAATTGGAAAGAAGGGATGTCAGTCAATAATGTTACTGCCACTGGTTTTTCCTCACAAAATACAATTTCAGTAGTTAAAATAGCTCATGTGACATCGGTAACTGCTGGCTCATTTGAAGTGCAAGTTGAGTACCCGCTTTATGATCAGATAGAGAAAAAACTTGTTGAGGGAGAAGCCCGATATACATTTAAGAAATATTAGGCTTTCAAGCGTCAGTCATAACCATTTTCGTAGCTGCTCTTCTCTCCGTATCTTTGGCGACAGGTGAGGAAAAGACCGTAGGAACGGGCTCGCACGCATTGTCGAGAGAGTTCCGAATACAGGGGTTACCTATAAATGATCCCATGAATGCAATACATGAAAAAAGGCGGCCGAATGTGATCGACCGCCCTTTTTCGATAAATTCAATCGAACTATTTTACTGTCAGATGGAACGTTGGCGATTTTGTTACCGATTTGCCGTTTCTGTCTGTCACGGTTGTCTCGAATACATAGTCGCCTTCGGTTCTTGCGACGCTCCCTATCATAGGGACTAGGCTCGAGAGAGAGAAATCCACCGAAGTCTTATATAGTAAATCTGTCCCGGTAGGAACTCCAAAAGGCTTTAAAGCTGCAGCGGCCTTGACATCTGATGTCAGATCCAGGACGACTTTCCCGTTATTTTTTGCAGAAGAGTTTGCCTCAGAAACCATTACGTCCAAGAGGGCAGTGAAAGCGACATCTGGACTTGTGATTTTGATGACGAAACTTTGGATGCCATTAGGAGACGTAACCTTAAGGTCAACATTCATCTCGCTGCTGATTTCCTGAGTCGAGAAAGAAGGATTTGATTCCCATGTGATTGTCGGCACTCCATCCTCATCGTCAAAATCCTTGTCGTCTCCGCAAGAGTTAAGAGTGAACATCATAGCTATGGCTGCCATGGCTATGCTTGTAATGTGTAAAAATTTCATTTTCATTTCTTTTCAATATTAATGCTTGGTAATAAAATTGCCGTGACTTTTTCGGCCACGGCAATTGTCTATCAAAGAAAATACCAAAGTCGGTATTGAGATTTATAGCTGTGGCCCAGCCTTTACGAGAGCCTTGCCAGCTCTGTTAGACTCGTACTTGGCGAAATTCTTGATGAACCTGCCAGCAAGGTCCTTCGCCTTTACGTCCCATTCTTTAGCGTCCTTGTAGGTGTCGCGAGGGTCGAGTATTCCGCTGTCAACGCCTTCCAGTTTCGTAGGAACTGAGAAGTTGAAGTAAGGAATATTCTTGGTAGGGGCCTTGTCAATGCTGTGGTCAAGGATGGCATCTATGATTCCACGGGTGTCGCGGATGGAGATACGCTTTCCAGTACCGTTCCAGCCTGTGTTCACGAGATAAGCCTTTGCGCCGCTCTTCTTCATCTTCTTGACGAGCTCCTCTGCGTATTTCGTAGGATGCAGTTCGAGGAATGCCTGTCCGAAGCAAGCTGAGAATGTTGGGGTAGGCTCGGTGATTCCGCGCTCTGTTCCTGCAAGCTTAGCCGTGAAGCCGGAGAGGAAATAGTATTTCGTCTGCTCTGGAGTCAGGATTGAAACTGGAGGAAGAACTCCGAAGGCATCAGCTG
>JALCSU010000036.1 GCA_022653735.1 Bacteroidales bacterium | reverse complement strand
GTGGATCGATTTATTGCAATGTCCGGAAAATCCCCGAACTTGCGATTTAATAACACTGATTTCAAAGAACTTTTATTCTACGGCGTGCGAGCCGTGGCGTAACTTTTATAAAATTAACGAACTATTGAGTCATGGTATCAAGTATTTAGTTATTATTTATCTCCGAAAAATTTATGATAAGCAACTATGGCTTCCATTAAGTTGCAGAAGTTATTGTAAGTGTTTGCGTCAGAAACGTAATTGGACGCTCGATCAAATATATTTTGGAATATTCCAACTCCTTTTCTGTTCTTTTGATCTTCTCTGCCGACTGTGTATGCGACTTTTGGTTGCAATAAGAGGAAGGCTCTCTTCTCCTTCTCATAGCCTCCAATCTGAATCCGCTTTATTTCTCCGTAGATGTTTCTAAGTTTTGAAGATGTCAGTTTGGCATCTGCCAAATTCTTCCCAGCTGATTTTGCGAAAACGATCATGTCTTTATCTGCACCATTAGTTATCCATGTATCTTTGAAGGATAATTTGTTACCATTCTCATCGGTGACGGAGTAGTCTTGTTGTTGAGAATCGCTAGTAGGAGAAGAAGTCGCTTTTTCTCCTTTGTAATAACTTTTGTTTTTGGAAGAATCGTAATACATAAGTAAATGATATTTTAAATTATTGAATTAGTTCGCAACTCAAGCTCAGCCCACCTTGCGGCAAAAGCCCAGAGTTCTAGAGGATGGTAAAGAGTATCAACTATTTTACCTCCGATTGTGCCACATGGCGAGCAGTTCTCTCTGATGCAAGAATCAATGAAATCTTTAGTCTCTGAGTTGTTATCACTTCTTGTACTCATGCGTTTGAGGTCGTAAGCAAGAAGCCAGTATACCTTAAAATTCGTTATGCAATGGGTTATCTGCCCGTCTTTTGTAATTTCCTTAATCTCGGCTAGCTCTGCCAGAAATTGGATCTTGGAAATGAATGACTTGGAGATAAGGTCTCTTTTTGTGAAGTCAACTATCTTGTTTTTGAGATCTTTTATGGCAGGGAATTCTTTATCCCAATTCAGAGCAATGCCCATCATTGATAGTGCGTTCTTGTTTGAGCCGTGATTCTTTGCGTTTCGTTCTTCGTCTTCGCTCAAATGAGATGCATTCATTATTGGGAATTTCGGACTTACAATTGCGATGCCGCCGGAAATAGTAAAGGATGGATTACAACAGGCATAATCGGAAAAATCCTTTCTGATTTTCTCCGCAATTTCTATCATTGCATCCCAACTTCCGACAATAAACAGATCATCGCCACCGCTATATATTATTTGGGAATAGTCGGGCTGACAATTATTGTAAATCGAATTTAAGTAGCCTGAAAAAAAGAAGTCGAATAAGCGACTGAGCGCAGCATACCTGCATAGCGTAGCCCTAGATTTATTTATCCCGTTCTGAAATATCTCACCTAAATTATCGACATCCATTCTTAGTACCCCTAGGCGTGCGAATTCTCTCTGCTTGTGTTCACACAGCTTGTCGAATGTCAAACCGTTATTTTGATTCCCTCCATAGAAATCAAAGCAGAAGGAAGCATTAGTAAATTTAGATTTTGATTTTAAGAAATCGCAATCATGCTCGCTTCCATTCAATGCTATTACAGTTCCGCCTTGCATGTTGACTGGAGACGTGATATGCGTATCGCTAGTGATAAAGTAATACTTGTACCCAAGATCGGCAGGTTCAATGGAGAATGTGTTACCATCTAATTCATTTATTTTGACTTGTGAGGCAATTATTTGCTCCGTAGTCTTTAAGGTGGTTCCAAGCATTCTTTGTGTGTAGTTCAGAGAGGATGTCACAAACTGTTCACTGCCATCTTCTGATTTTGTGGCATTGCCTTTAATTTCCTCTCCGGTTACCGCATCGAATTGCGGAGTCTTGCTTAGCTGAGGCTTGAAAAAAGAATCATAGTCGTCCTTGACAAGCCTTGAAAATTTACTGAATTTTTGCTGTTCTCTTTTTTTGAATAAATTTCCCCATACGACAGACAAGTTATGTTCTTCGTCTTCATGGAATAGGTCTTGTTTGGATATCTCTACATAATCTAAAGCCAGGAACAGAGCGGTACCATGAGTCTCAAAATACTTCTTTTCTAAGTTTTTTTTAGCATTTAATAGGGCACTCTTTGCTTTTTTTGTGTTTGGTGCGATAATGTAAAAACTTCCGCCTGAATCATATACAATGTTGGCCTCATGCAGTTCGAGGCTCTGAAGAAGGTATCTCACTGTGGCGTCGGAAAGAAGCTTAAGGTAAAATGATCGTCCTTTCAAGTTCTTTGCTGCGTATTTTGAAGTTATCTGGTAAATATAACTCTGGATTCCACTAAAGTCACCGCCAACTAATATAAAAGGATTGGCCTCTCGTTCGCTTTCTTGACTCCAGTCATATAAGCAAAGAGCAATGGCAGCTGTGGCTTTTGCTTTATCGTACAAGGAGATGTCCCTGTCATCGATGTCGGATGCAGGTACGAATGAAGCGTACTTTTTGACAAGTTGTAGAAGAGTACGACAGAAAGTATCGAATCTAAAATCACCTATTTTCACAAGTTCGGATACGAATTCGTCGTGAAGTCGTTTGTAGTCTGGCTTCTTATCAAAGAATTTTCTAGGGAAACAGTCCTTGCTAATCGTTAAAGTCACATCAGGAAGCATGTAATTCCCATAATTATCGGAATTAATGCCTTCCATAAGAGATATCATGCGTCTGTTTTTGTCCCATGGATTTGCCGTTCTTTCTTTATTCATGCATCTTGACCCGATGGCAAGCCGCTCGGCTTCAGAGATTAAGTCTTTAACTTCGACGCAAGAGGCAGAATCCAAAAAAGAGTGCGCAATTTTAATGACTGCATCTTCTTGGTTCGAAACATCTGCGATTTGGTTGATGATTGCTTTCAAGTAGATCTGTTTACGAATTGATTCACCCATATTTATTTGATTATGGTTTGTAATTTGTTTAAATTATTTCCGAGATTATCAATCATTTGTATATAGTTCTGCCCATTTTTGAGAGAATGGGCTAAAGCATTTCGTGTTTTTATCACTGATTTGTATATCTTATTCAGTGCATAATATTCATTGTCTTGGTTATTCGAATTCCATAGCACATCTTTTGCATAATCTCTATCGTCGTGATTTTCGGGATCCAGGCATTTTTGTTCGCAAACATATGTAAGTATTGCTTCTGATAGAGTGATGTAGGATGCGCAATAGTTTTTATGTTCATATTGCCATTTTGCAAGTGTGTACTGAAATTTCGAATGAGACATGCTGTTTTGGAATGCATTAGTGAAGTTCTCTATGACTGGGTTGAAAATCATAGCAGGAAACGGAGTCTTGTATTGCATGTCCTTCAGAGCGGCAAGATTACTAGACTCCTGCTGAATCGAATAGATATGATTAAGATTCATTTCATCGGAAAACTTTTTTAGCCGTTTTGCCGCACTCTTGTTTTCGCCTTCCATAAGATTGGCGATTGTGTAAGCATTGCCATAATCGGCGAAAGCATGAGCGCCTGAAATCCAGTCACTTAGCCTTAGTATATCGTTGAGCTCGACAACTGGGGTGATTCCGCTCATTTCGGATGTGACATCCAACATTCCATACGTTATGTGTTTAATCTGAATTTTCTTTTTGCTAACATTTTGAAGGTATATCAATGCGTTCATTAGCATCAATGGCAGTGAGCGGAAAGAATGAGTTATGTCTACGAGCAAGTTGTCCTCATCTTCAAGAAACTGCTCGATAGAGATTATCCGTGATGCGTTGAAAAGCAATTCGTCTTGTGTCAATCCATATTTGATTAAAATAATGTGAGAGCCTTCTCCCAGAGCATTTTCTATTTCTGATTGATGAACTACCTCTGGTTCCGATTTGAAAGATGCTTTATTGCAGAAATCCCTGATTTCTGAGTACAAATCATTATCCTCTTTGCTTAACTCGCCTGCTTCGCTCTTGAAACAACGAAATACTTCTTCCCACATAGATTTGGCTGTCCCTATCAGGATAAATTTGTCAATTTTGTAATATTTGGAGAGAGCCTTCGCTATGAAGGAGGTTTCAATGGGTTCGCTATCTCCAAATTGGTATCTGGCAGTCCTATATTGCCTTGTTATAGGGTTGGATGTGCCTAAGAATGAAATCAATACGTTTGACATTTTAATTGGCTTTATTGCTGTTTTTCTGAACAAAACTCTTCGGGAGCTTTTTTTCGGGAAATCGTTCCGAACCCTAGACTAACGCCTTTGCCTAGCCCCACGAGGTTAGGAAGATTAATGTTCGTTTTGAATTCTGCATTGAAACTTTGCATCTTAATATTTTTATACCGAGTAAGATTTCCCTCTTTAATTTTAGTGATTAATACTTGCAGGTTGAAGTCAATATGGTATCCTATTCCTTTGCAGAATGAAAGGATATTTCCCTTTAATATATTTTCTGGAAAATTATATTTCTCACCAATGCTATCTTTCTTTTCATATATTTTAAAGTTATCTTGATTCAGAGGAAGCCAGAAAGAAATTTTGTATATTCTCATAGGGTCAATTTCAGTGATAATGACTTTCTTGGCAGAGATATCCTCGACTTCTAGAGATACTTCCCTTTCGCCAAGGAGAATTTCGTGGTTCATAGTTGAGAAAAACTCACCTATAGCATCAATTCCGTCACCCAAACTGATAATAGCCGCCTTGTGATTAATAATTTTATATTGCACAAGTGGGTATGAATAACGGAATTTTGAATCATCTATATGATTATGCATCAAAATGCTGTTATGCGGAACCATATTGATAATCGCTCCTCTCAAAAGAGGAACCTCGTTCTGCTTGATTTCCGCACCGAATTTTATCGTTAGTATTTTGAGTATCATGAGTTATGTGTCTTATTTTTGCATAGATTGTTTTTTGTATAATGGTTTCTGTGCTGACCCAATTCATATATGAGAATTCCTATTTAAGTTATTGTAGGTATCCCGTGTCTCGGTCACCCATTTAATGACTTCGTTCCGGATTCTTTCAGGTGCCAGTACGATTAGTTCTTTGCCGAAGGATGCGAGTTCCCGTATGAGCTCGTAGTTTTCCCTGCAGGTGATTTTGAAGAAGCATCCGCCTTTCAGATCTGGGTTCTTTGCCCTCAGAGCTGTCCCTTCGTCTAATACGATTTTTCTCTGCGACTCGTGGAGTGGCTTCGTGATGATGTATTCCAGTGATGCGTCGGACACCCAGAAGGTGATGTCCTCCAATGGCTTTTCAGGATGGTACGTGACGCCGATGATGTCCTCGAACCTCTCGCCGATGTCTCCATCGTACTCGATGTACTTGTGGTCCGGCCTGGGCTTGATGGAAAGAATATGATCCAGGCTGAGGTTGTAGATGTCCCGGCTTTTCTCCTCTGCGGAGATCAAGTACCAGCGCCTATTGTACTTTTTAAGAGATATGGAGAGACTACGAAAGTGAATCGTTGCCCTTCCTTCGTGTAGGATATGTAATCTATCTCGACAGGCATCTTCTCTGCGATGTCTTCATAAAGTTCACCGATGTAGTTCTTGCCTTCGAGAGGGTTCTTCGCAAAGGATATGATTGCCTGCTCTTCATGCTTCAGGCCAAGGCTAAGCCTTAGTTTCTCCAGAGTTTCAAACCTTGGGATTCCGTCGAATTGGCCGATGAATGATATGGCTTCGCGGAGCAGATATTTTTCGTCTTCCGAGAGTTTTTCTCGGAAAATTGAGAAGTCTGGCTCGGCATACCTGAGGCAACGTTTGGCGTAAGGATTCCCCGTTCGCTCACTTTCGGCGTTCGGATCAATGTACCGTTCGATGTCCACGCCGAACTGATCCTCTATGAACCTGATGTCTTTCTGGATGGTGCGAGTCGTTACTTCGCCCGCATCAGGATCCACCTCGGCAAGCTCTTCGTTAACTTTTCTTGTGATGTCTCGTACTGAAAAGTTGCGACGACGGTTGCTAAGCATCCTGTCGATGACTTTGATTCTGGCTATGGCGTTCTTATTTGAAGGCATATTTGATGTCGTGTAATGATAGTTTATAATCGGTTATTTGGGTTTTAGCAATATGCTGAATTCTATTCTCAAAAATAGCCTTTTCAATTGAAGAAAAAAATAGCAAAGCCAGCGAAATTTAATCGTTTTTTATTTTTTCTCAAGCGGAATGTGAATTTGTGAGAGATGGCGACCAGTCGTAGACACAAGATGACTATTGCTGTGGGGCTAACTTGGATAATATTGCACATTTATCGAACTGTGTTAACTGTGCATCATTTATTTTTATCCGAGGGGACATTATCATTCGACTCTTCCTTGCCAGCAAAAAAGATATCCATGAACGGACATGCACGCCCTTTCTTGAACATTCGGGCAAACCCACATAGCAACTGAAGCATGAAAGGCTGCGAGAGTATCATGTACCATTTATACAGGTTAGAGTGGAAAGGCCGCCAGAAGGTAGTCCATTTGAAAACCATGATAAAACTGATCACGGACAGAACCTGGACGGTCCAGCCAACAGCTTTCTTACCCCCTGCTGATTGCCCAACCTGCGAGAAAGAGAACTGGGCGAGGAAAAAGAGACTCATCGCCATCGGGATGAATCTCATCAGGCGGCAGAAAAGTCGTGTCCATTCACCAGTGAACATCTGAAAGTTGGCCACGGTGAAATGATTCTCCACCCGTGTCACGCCGTAATAGCAGAAGGCGGAGGCCAGTAAAAGCACTAACTCCAGCCATCCTTTCTTGTGAGCGCAGTCCTCCAGATACTTAACCGGTATCAGATAGCCGAGAATGAGCGAATACAGGAAAAGGCAGCGTTCGCCATCGCCCCACCAGTATATCCATCTTTGATGAAGTACTGTCCACAGAATATATGTTGCGGGGATAATAGCCAGAAGGAGCCATCTCACCCAGCATTTTGGTGCAGGAAGGCGCTTGCGCAATAGGATTCCAATCCATGCAAACAGAATGGGCGTGGCCAGGCTTCTTACGGGATTGACCGCACTCCAGAACTTCATTCCTTCTTCCGAGTTCATGGAATTAGTGAAAAAACGTAGAATGATTTCAGACACCACGAGCAGGCAGGCAAGGCCAGCCATAATGACAGATGCACTTTTGTATGTTTTATTCATCTTATTAATAGTTAGTTAAATTTGTAAAAATTGCGCCACGGTGCGAGCGCCGCAGAAAAGAAGTCCTATGAGATTTTAATATCTCCCCCAATTTCGGTCAATGCATGGCGTTCGGGTTGTTGTTGATCGCTGAAAAGATTCGGGTCTTCTGGTTTCGTCTCCTTTTTCGCATCCGCTGGTTTTCGTCTTGACCCGCTTTTTTTTGCTCTGCCTGGCTTCCTTTGCGATTTCTCGCTCTTGGCTGCGGTTGCGTTGCCTGAGTTTACAGGTTGCTGTTTTGGAGCGCTGTCGGGGGATTTTATTATAGGAAGCCTACGCGCCTCGTACCAGGCATCGTAGAAAGCATCGTAGCCGAAAAAGGCTCCGAAACAGAGAGCAGCCATGTTGAATGCAGACCTCACCTCAGGCTCCTCATTGTCTTTAATATACGCCACTTCGGCTAAGAGAGCGGCAAAGTCGGGATTATGCCTGAAAATGTCCCTCATCCAAAAGAAAAGCACTGGGACGAGATAGCCACCATCTGGGAATATTTTGCCGAGCATGCTAGTGAAATTCTCATCCTTGATCGCCTTGTGTATGTCTTGGATCTCTTTCCTGCCCCTGATGCCAATTAATCTGGAATATATCGAAGTTCTCTCAACCATAGAGTCTGGGACATCACATCCTGGTTTGGAAAAATGGCAGAGGAGTTCGACGGCATCGAAAAAATAGCCGCGAAGGTCGTTCGGGTAAGGGCGGTAGCGTTCGTAAGTGAGCATGACAGAATATGGTTGCTCATAGCATTCTGCAGGCAATTTGCTAATGTACCTGTATTTATTCCTGTAGCTGAAACCAAGCAGAGTACTCTCGATTATCTGGTTTCTCGTCTGGGGAGTCACGTTCAGACCCCACATCGATGCCAGAACGTCCAAGCCTTTGCCAGCCTGCATCTTTTTTATTACCCAGAGGTCATAATTCTCTGCAGCCGCATCATCCTTTGGCATCTTTATCAAAAGGTCGCGACGGAACTGGCTGGTGAACATTACGTGAGCTTCCTTCGAAGCCGCGGTAATGGATTTCACGTCCTCGATGGCTATGACGCAAGGGCTATCTCCGTCGGCATATTCAATGAATATGCACCTGTCGAGGGATTCAAGAGGTCCCAAGGCTCCGCACTTTTCAAGAATGCTTTGCTTCGCTTTCTCTGTGTTGCGCTCCTTGTCAACGGCCTCGCTCTGGCACTCCGGCACCATGACCTTGCCGAGTTTCAGCAAGTGAACGAATTCTTCTTTCTGTAGAATAGCTAGTCTCATATGTTAAAAATCAAAATCGTTGCTATAGTTATGTGATTGTGCTGCGCTCGTCATCGTGTCTCTGGCAGTGATGTCATTGCAGAGTCCGTCGGTGTCGAAGCGTTTTACGAAAGGATTGGGGAAGCCGGTGTAGGAAATGGTGAGGTTCCTGCCTGCCCGGGTCATCGCCACCATGAAAACAGCTCTGTTTTTTTCCGTGCTAACCCTGACCGTGTTGCTGTCCGAGAATGGCAGGTAGACATTGTCGAAGTCCAGTCCTTTTGCGGAATGGTAAGTCGTCATTACCGCATAACCGTTACTCTCGGCTAGAGAAAGGTTGCCGTAGCCATTGCCAAGGTACATGAGCTTTATTCCATTTGCCCTGAGATGGTCGTTCAGGCTCCCGAAATCCGGCCTCCCGTAATAGTTATTCTGTTTTGCCCACTCGCATTTCCCGTTAGCGAGCAAAATGTCGTTTGTGAATTGCACGCAACTGTCGCAAGCGTTGAACAGGATGGCTGTCCTGTATCCGTTTCTCACTTCCTTCTCTGCCCTTGAATATGTCCAAGTGGCTTCTTGGCTTCGGCTGTCGGCTTTGCAGATCGTAATGAGAGCATCTTGCTTCTGGGGGGCTTTGTCTGCGGTCATGATGCTCATTTCTGGCACGAACTTGTCCACTGCCTTGATGATGGTCGGGGTAAGCCTGTAAATGCGGTTGAGGCTTTTTGAAGATGCCGAGATGCTGAACAAGAGGCTTTCTGGGTTAATCGTCGGCTTGCCGAATCTGGCATCCTTTTCATAAATCGATTGGAATTTGTCCCCTGCCATTATGAGGCATTTCCGACAGCGATCCTTCACGGCATTCACCATGTCCTGCGTGAAATCTTGTACCTCGTCGCACATGATGTAATCGTAGGTCTGGCTGCCGCTCATGAATGAATATATTGTCTGCACTTCCACGTTGTTGCAGCCTATGTCTCCCAGCCCGGAGCTGAACATATTCACGAGGCTCTGGGTATAAAGCAAAATCGCTATTTTCAAGCTAGGATTCCTATTGGTCAGGTATTTTGCCGTGTTGGCAAGCACTACGGATTTGCCGCTTCCGGCGAATCCGCTGATCCATACGTTCTTGTCCGTGCTGGCAAGGAAGTCCACGAGCTCTTTTTGCTCGTCGCCAAGTTTGTCGAAAGGTACTATCCAATGTGGCATATTCGTTTAAATTTTATAGGTTGTCTCTGTCAAGTTCTTGTATTCGTAAAGTCTCGTCATGGTCTCCTTTCCTTCTGCCATTATCTTGTGTGCCGTTGCATACTCTCCTCTGAATTCCAATGCGCTGACATACCAAGAGTAGTCCCAGCTATGCATGTTGTTTGAAGAATATTTTTTGTCCCACAAGAACAAAGCATGGTCGATGAGCTTATTGGCTCGGTCCACGTTCCCGTTGAAGTAAAGCCATCTTCCGTATTCGTACAAATGGCATGGCTTGCCGCCATCAAGGCTGACGGATTTTTCCATTAGTTCCTGGTAGCGTTTGACGTTGGTATCCTTTAGCGTTAATGCGAGATTGAAGAGGATGGTGCTGTCGCATGGATTCTCCCTCAGGGCTTTCTCGTAGGTCTCGATTTCTTTTGCTTTCTGGCCTGCTTGTCCATATTCAAGGGCGATTGCGTTGAGTGATTCGCTTCCTGGATACAAATCGTTCAGCTCCTCAAGTGTTTCTGCCGCCTTCAGATGCTGGCCTGCCTTGCTGTAAGCATTTGCAAGATCCTTAAGGCTATGGCTAGTCGCTCTGCCCCCATTAGCGCTGGCGAGGTTATTTGCCGCCCTTTGAGCCCTGCGTATCGCTGCTTCTTTGTCGTCCAGCCTTTCATTCGACAAAGGATTCAGTGGATCTATTTCATAGCTGCGTCCCCTGACCTCCACTATGCCCTTAAGTATCTTGTCGGCAGTGAAGCGGATGCGTACGGTGACTTTCTCTCCTTTGCTGAACCCTTGCGCGTCCGGACATTTTATGATGAAGTTGCTTAATATACGGTCGGCGCTTCCGGAACAAATCGGCAGTTCTATCTGCCTCTGACCATCTGTACTGGTAACTAGGTCGTCAATAGTTATCTCGTCGCTAGGCATATCGGTGCCAGCCGGGACCAATACTTTGCTTTCCTTGAGGCCTTTCGTGATGACCAGAATCGGCTCACTGGAGATTGGGTTTATTATGTTGTGCCCCAGGCCATTGTAGACCACAGAGTGTATCGCGGCACCTTGAGAAACGTGGCTCTGCAAGTCGTGAGGAATCCGAAACTCGGAATTTTTGAAATTTTCTCGCAGGGCGTATTGCACGTAAGGATTATAGGAACTTCCGCCTATCAAGAGGACATAATCGATGTCTTCGTTTCTGCAGCCGCTTTTGCGCATGGCAGAATCGATGCTCTTGAATATGCTGTTGAATTCGTCGTTATAGGAATAGTTTTTTTTCAGGAACGCCTTCATTATGTCGTTGAACCTGGCAAGAGTCATCTTGGGGTTGTGCAAAGTGACGAGCTGTCTTTCATAACGAAAGGCAAAATCGGAGTTCAGGGTAATTTCTTCTTCGCTGTTCGAAATTGCAGGAAGCACGCCGTTGGTCATTTTGTCTCCCACTCTCGTGCAAGCTTCGATTTTCAGGGCCTCTGCAGTCTTGCGCAATCCGCTGACGAGCCTCAGACGCTGGTTCTCCCTCAGGCTGTCCTCCTTAATGCCCATTTGCTCGAGAAGCTGTGGGAGGAGTACCTCCTTGGCTATGCGTCTGTCGATGTCGTCCCCGCCGCATTTCGAGAAACGGGATATTGCAATATTCTTTGAATATGCTCCCTTCTCATGCAGTCCTACCTCTAGGATGGAGACATCGCAAGTGCCTGCCCCGTAGTCAAATACCAGGATCTTCGGATTCTTGCTGTCACTCAGCAATATAGAATGCCTCGCTTTCTCATCTTCCATAAGCGTGCTGAGAAATGCGGCATTCGGCTCATCTATCAGAGACTGCCTACTGACATTCATCCCATTTGCCTCAATCGCTTCTACTAGATCTTTCCTCTGATTGGCTTCGAATGAGGCAGGTATCGTGACGGCGTATTCATACTTTGTCGCAGACACGCATTTTTCTATCTGGCTTTTAAGATATTTAAAGAATATTCTGGCTGCGTCCTTCGGAGACTTTATTTCCGGGCAGCGGCTATTGTAATATTTGTTCCCAAGGTCTTCGCCCAGTTCCATTTTGAACGAATACCAAATGTCAGTGTCCTTCTCGAGATCGTATTTGAGATCCTCTGCGCCTTTGCCCATGAGCAGCTTTCCGTCTTTATAGGCGATCATCGTAGGAATCCGGTCGTCGCTGCCGATGACGCCATCGTAAGTCTTGTAGCGTATCGGCATGGTGTCACAGGAGAGCTCGCCATTTCTCAGGCGTGCGACTGAAACCACGGTAGTTGACGTTCCGAAATCAATGCCTATGTAGGCAGGAAGGTTGGCGGTAGTCAGGCTTCCTGAGGTAGCAGGTAGAACGTCACCAACGCTAACTATCTCGCCGCTCGTTGTGAGAGATTCCATAGTCAGTGGTTTAGGATCATTCAGGCATTTCTGGTTATTCGTCATAGTTTGATTCTTCTTAAATGAGGCAAAATTATAACAGCGATGCGAACCCTATGTTCGCTATGGCTTATATGTTTGTTTGATGCGCAAACGCCTAGAAATGAAGGCCCCCCGGTCATGATGCTGCGCCGAAAAAGCTGTGCATCTTCTTCCGGGGGACATTCCAGTTTTTTGTCAGAGGTGGTTTCAGGCAAACGAATTCGTTGTCTCCTCATGAATGGCTCATTAGAATCCAAGACAATCTAGCGCACTGTCAGAGAGAGCTCCGTTGTTGCCAAATTCGTCATCGTACTGGCCTCCTGTCATGGCATCACGGAACATATCGTCAAGCTCTTCCTGAGTGTAGCCGTCATCTTGGTAATCATCGTAATAATTCATGATCCAGCTTTTTGTTGATTTTGTGTAGTTCATCTTGTTAGGCATTTTAATGGGTTATTAACTAGTGCAAACATAAGCTTACGGAGCGAACACTACGTTCGTTTCGCCAGAACTTCGAGAGAGGGCCTTTGACTGATGACTTGATAGTCTGGGCAGTAAATGCGATAATCTAGGCAGGCATTGACTCGGAAAGAGTACCGATAAAACAAGTGACATAATCCGGAAACTCTTGCCGGCCGAGCAGTACGTTGCATCGCATCAGTATAGGAATCCGAACGCCCAGAGTGGTATCTTCCGGAACACTGCGCTCTCGATGCCATCGGCCGCCACGTATCCTTTATCTTATCCTTTCACCTGGGAAAGTCCTTTGTCTGGACCGCCAACCTCTATGACCTGCTGGCGGTCAATCCTGAAGTCCCCACTTTTATCCTGAATGACTCCACTCGTCATATTGAACTTGATTTAGGATCTGTTTTTCGCAAACCCAGATTTCTGGTCGAACCCTGATGATGGAAGAAGGATGAACTCGTTTTACCGTCAACGTGAAATTCAGGGCTGCCGGCGAGGCTGTGGTCGCAAAGCATACATCAATGTCCTCGCTTAGAAGGACGAGAAAAACCTCTCTTCAAGGTTTCACAAAACCTTGTCGATGCTGAAGCAATAAAGAATCGCATAAGGATATTCAAAACGTTCGGAAGAAGTGTCTCGCAAAACGCTGTCGAGGCAGGCTGAACAGAGGTGCGTAGGGAGGGGCATGTCTCGGCATCGAGGCCTCTCAAGAGCCACGTTGTCGACCAACACCCCTCTGCATAGCCTCCGGAAGGACATGTTCCGACAGCACTTTGCGAAATTCCACCACGCTCATCCTGTACGACCAACGCCGTCATCGCGAACCCGGTCATTCAGAACGATCTACCCCGGCATCCCAAGCGTTCCTCCCCGTCATCCTGAACGACCCTCCCCGTCATCCTGAACTTGTTTCAGGATCTTTGTCCAACCCTCCCCCCCCCCCCCCCCTCATCCAGAGCCGATTCTGTTCCTACGTTTGCAATTGTCGGGCAGGCATGTTTGCGTCAGAAGGCACTACACAACATACTAGCCTGCCCTCCCAAGATGACATGTAGGGGGGCATAGGCGTATTCCCGGGGACGCTTACTGATTGCCAAAAAAATCTTTGCTTAGTTCAGCTTCGCACTAAGGGCCTTGGCCTAGCTAGCGTTGTTGGCCATGCCCATGTATTCAAAGCCATACATACCCGCAAAACGGCTCATGGAATATTCTCCATCATCTATCATCATCTTGGTTGGCGCAGCTCCCTGATAGAGGAAGAACAGCTTTTGCCGCTGAAGGCTCCCTCGTCTATCGTGCCGTAAAAGCGCTCCATGACGGTGCGCACTAAAGCGCAGATGTTGTGCCAGTAGACTGGTGAGCCTATGACTACTATGTCTGCTTCCTTCATTTTCTTTACAACCTCATCGAACTGATGGCCGACGGCTTAGTCGCCGAGCATGCGGGTGAAGATTAGGGCGAGAAGCTGCCAGTCGCGGCCATGACGTACGTAGACCTCAGAAGACGTGAACGGAAACGTTACTTCCCTGCCGCCTACTTCGGAGGTTAGATGTATGTGGCTGTAGACTATTGCGGTCTTGTCTGCTATCTTAACGTCACGGCTATGAATCTCTGCATGTTTGTACCATATAGAGCCACTACCAATGGTTCTAAGCTCTGCCTCCTTGCCCCATGAACCGCCCATGTGAACGAACATGGCTTGGTCGTTGAATAGCTTGCGAAGATTGACGGTGTCCTTTTCGGACATCCATTTCCATTTCGCGTCGCTCAGATCTATGAGAGACTGCTCTTCTTTGCTGAATGTCCTTGCAGGAAACAGCGTGAATGCAGGAAGCTGCTGAGATTTTGCCTCGGCTTTCGGCTGCTCGGCTGAAGCGTCCAGCTTGTTATCGGCTAGCCACTGCGCTAACATGTCGGCAAGGATGTCGTTGTTGAGGTCTTGCATCAGGAAATGCGTATTGCCATGGATGCCGACCTTTGGAAGTTCTACCAAAGTGGCATGCCCACCGTGGCGATTGATGCATTCTACGAACTTCCTTGCCATTTGCAGGCGTACCCTCCAGTTTTCATCGCCCAGATTCTTAGACGGAGTCTCTGGAATATAGTCGCCGAAATAAAGGACTATTGGAATATTGCAGAGCGCTTCGAAATCTTTGGCCGGAACGCCCACGCCAGCGCATCCGCCAGTGAGCCCGTCAATCTTCTCAGGTACTTCGCCTTCAGGGAACACGAATCCGCCTGGCTCGTATGCCGCGATGGCCTTAATTTCGGAAGGACGCTGCATTGCTGCCAGCCAGCCGGGGAAACCTCCGGCAGAATGCGTCACGAGAATAGCCTTGCCCAGCTTGTCTGCAAGGGCATTGATGGCAGGAACATCCTGCTTGTGGTCGCTCAGGTCCGGAGTCATCTCCCTGAAGAACTGGCTTAGGTAAGCAGAATCGGCAGGAAACTGCACGCCGTCATTGTAGTTCGGCCATATTCCTATCCTCCATATGTCGAACCAGAACATTTCGTCGGCGAGAGGTTTCACCTCGGCTGTCGCTGAAGTCCTGCCAGCCCTGCCCCTGCCAGGAAGGTCCATGACGTATGTCGGGTACCCGTGGCGAAGCATGAGGGTGGAGAATCCGTCTCTGCCGTCAGGGGTCATCTCCCAGCACACGCCGCTACCGCCATAGCCGTGAATGAATACGAGAGGCAGGCTCTTTGCTCCGGCTGGAATCTGATAGTCGACGAACGCATGGTCCACTCTCGCAGACTGGCCGGTCTCGACCTGCTGCGCCCAGCCGACGAACTTGGAATTGTCATAGGCTCCTGGGCGTTGGATTACAGAGCCGCCAACGCTGAAATTCCCTTGTCTCTCGATTACCACGGGCTTCTTTGATGAAGGTGTCCCGTTATTTTCCTGAGCCGGAGCAGATATTGCGAGAAATGCTGCTGCCATGATGAGAAAAGTTTTCTTTGTCATATTCATGATTCAAATAAATTATTGTTCGGGCGCATTATAGCTTGCTGCCGAAGAAAGAGATTACCTTGCTTGAAATGTCGTCGACATATTCCTTAATGTAATATGTCTGGATGTGAGTCGCGCCAGGAACTATGTAAAGTTCCTTATCCTTGGCGTTCACCGCTTTCTGGAAAGATTCCTCCGCCATATAGCGGCTGTCGGCTTTTTCCCCTGCAATTATCAGGAGGGGCTGATCTATGAGGTCCGCATGATCGTTGGCATCCCATGCCATCATGTCGGTCAGGGAGCTTACCAGATAAGAGCCTGGGGCAGTAGGTGCCTTGTGGGTCACCGCATAGTAAAAGAAGCCTTCGCGGTAGAGGTCAACTTTTATTTTGCGTGCCTCCTCTATGCTCATGTCGGCGAATCCGGAAACCTCAGGGGTAGCTCCGGAAGCCTCGCTCTTGCGTGCGTCAGATGCTTTGTGAAGTCTTTCCAGGATGTTGCCGGTCTGGGCTCGCATGTAACCGTTGCGGCGCACGTCTCCGGTATTGAACATGCTGAGGGTCGCAACGGCTTTTATTCTCTTGTCCGGCTGAGCTGCAGCGAAAGTGTAGCCGCCGCCACCGCATATTCCGAAAGCCCCGATCCTGTCCGGATCGACGCCGGGATAATTCTGAATATAATCTATTGCCCCTCGTATGTCACCAATCCTGCTTGCAGGCTTGTCGGTGCGACGAGGCTCTCCGCCACTCTCGCCCTGATAGCGAGCATCGAAAGCGAAGGTGATGAATCCTGCTTCGGCGAGGCGCTGAGCGTAAAGGCCTGCAACCTGGTCCTTGCTGCCGCCGTTAGGGTGGGCGACGACCACGGCAGGGTAGCTCCCGGCCTTGTCGTAGCCAGCTGGGGTGTAGACGTTCGCCACCACGTCTATGCCTTCTACTTTATAATTCACCCTGTGGATGTTCACCTGACCGTCCATATTCTTTTCTATGGCTCCTTCGTAAACCAATCCGAGGGCGTTTGGGGTTAGCGTAGGCCCCTCGATGCCATAATTCTGCGCTGAAATCGTAGTGCCTATCATAACTGAAATAATTAAAATCAAAATCTTTTTTTTCATATTCCTGTAATTTCTTATGCAAAGGTAATCTTCTTGCGGTAGTCAATCGTTATAAAAAATTCGGTGACTCGAACCTTTTTTTCGGAATATGCCGATAAGTCAGAAAATGACAGAATCAGCGGAAATTGTCATAATGTCCATTAAAATCCATGGAACATGTCCGAGATTTCGGAGGACGAAAATAACTTGTCGGCCAGCAGCATGAGGCCTTGCCTTAATGACGCAAATTGTTAAATTTGCTAAAGGATTCAAAAAATATTCATCATGAGGAATATAATATATTCATTGATGGCTTTTTGCGTCATTCTTGGCTTCGGCATGCCAGCTCTGGCGCAAAATGAGCCTGACTTCGATTCATGGTTCGTGAATAAGACTCTCCGGCTCGACTATAATTTCTCTGGCAATGCCAAGGAACAGCATATTGCCGTCGATGAGTTGAAACAGCTGCCGGAATGGCATGGCAAGAGGCATCGGCTAGCAGAGCTGCCTGTCCAAGGAAACGGCCAGATTACGGTGATGGATCACGCCACCGGAAAGGTGATTTACCGGAACTCGTTCTCTACGCTGTTTCAGGAATGGCTGAGCTATCCGGAAGCGCAGACCACCACGAAGTCTTTCGAGAACGTATTCCTTGTCCCTATGCCTAAAGACACTGTGGACATAAGGGTCGATTTGCGAAATAACAGGCTTGAGGTCATGGCCACCCTGACGCACATGGTCGCCCCTACGGACATCCTCATCCGCCATCTGGGCGAGAGGGGAGTAACCCCATACGAGACTTTGTCCAAGGCAGCAGACACATCCAACTGCATCCATATCGCTTTTGTGGCAGAAGGCTACACGAAAGACGAAATGAATATATTCCTGAAAGATGCGAGAGCTGCAGAAGACGCCATATTCTCCTACGAGCCTTTCAAATCCCTGAAAGACAGGTTCAACATCGTTGCCGTGGAAAGCGTTTCGGAAGAGAGCGGCACCAGCGAGCCAGGCAATGGAATATGGAGACGTACTGCCCTGGGCAGCCATTTCGACACTTTCTATTCGGACCGTTATCTGACCACCCTGAATCTGAAAGACTTGCATGACTGCCTCGCTGGCGTGCCTTACGAACATATTATTGTGCTAGTGAACACGGAGAAGTATGGGGGAGGAGGCATCCTTAATTCTTACAATCTGTCGATGACCCATCATAAGCTGTTCAGGCCGGTCGTCGCGCATGAGTTCGGGCACAGCTTCGCCGGTCTTGCGGACGAGTACGCTTACGAAGCCGAGGCTATCCCAATGTACCCTCACGACGTGGAGCCTTGGGAGAAGAACATCACTACGAAAGTGAATTTCAAAGGCAAATGGGAGGATCTGATAGGAAAAGACCCTGAAGCCGGTTTTTATGAGGGTGCTGGGTATTCGCTGAAAGGTGTCTGGAGGGGATACGAGGACTGCCGCATGCGCACCAACTCCAATCCTGAATTCTGCCCTGTGTGCAGGAGGGCTATTACAGATATCATTGATTTCTACACTGCCTGGTAAAGGCTAACAAAGTTTGGCTGAACTTGGTGAGGCTTGACAAAGCAAGAATGCCTTGGCTCCATCAGAGATGCTAGAAGAGCCGGTAGGCGGAGGTTTTAATGAAAACTCGTAAAAATATATTAATTTTACGTTATTGAAACGGACAGTATTGATTAAACACTATAATATCATGAGAAAAGCACTATTGATAATCGCTGCTGCCAGCATTGCTCTGGTAGCAGTTTCGTGCCGTAACAGATGTAATTGCAATTGCGGCTGCGATAAATGCACCTGTGCCAAGTCAGATGCCGCTGCTACGACAGCGGCTCCTGCTCCAGCAGAAGATGCCCTTGCGTACACGATTGTAGAAAATCCTCAGTCCGACATCAGCAATCTGCCTGTCGATAAAGACGGGTACATCACGATCTTCGATGGAAAGACTTTGAACGGCTGGCGTTGCTATGGCAAGGATGCTGCCGGGAGCGATTGGAACGTTGATGACGGAGCAATCCATCTCAAAGGCTCAGGCAATGGAGAAGGCGGCGGAGTGAATGGTGGAGACCTGATCTTTAGCCACAAATTCAAGAATTTCGAGCTTACTTTTGAATACAAGATTTCCAAAGGCGGCAACTCTGGCGTTTTCTACCTCGCTCAGGAAGTGAAAAACGGCAAAGGCGAGTTCATCCCTATATGGCAATCCGCTTCGGAATATCAGGTTCTGGACAATGAGAACCATCCTGACGCTCAGCTTGGCGTAGACGGCAACCGTCAGTCGGCTTCGTTGTACGATATGATTCCTGCCAAACCTCAGAACGCCAAACCTTTCGGTGAGTGGAACAAGGCGAAGATCATGGTCTTCGAGGGTACCGTAATCCATGGGCAGAACGGTCAAAATGTGGTAGAGTACCATCTTTGGACTCCGAAATGGAAGGAAATGCTGGATAATAGCAAATTCAAGGCAGACGGAGATTATCCTATCGCATATCAGCTCTTGCTCAACATGGGTGGCGAGAACCACGAAGGCTACATCGGCTTCCAAGATCATGGAGACGACGTATGGTATCGTAACATCAAGGTTAAGATCCTGAAATAGACGATACGCCGCATCTGATTAATGCCGTCACTGGTTATGCAGAAAACCGTGGCGGCATATTCTTTTATTTTTTATATTTGTAAAGCCACGTTTTTTTAGGCTGATGATTAATGCTATATGATAAAATATTCATTGCCCTCCTGACACTCTTGGTCGTCGGATCTTGCGGCAATAATCGAAATTTCAGTATGGGAAGTTATGGATATGATGCCAGATTTTTAAAAGAAAATGGCATAAGCTATTCGGAGCTGGTCTCCGAGGATGGAAATTCAAAGGTGCTGGTGGTTCCCGCATGGCAGGGAAGGGTGATGACAAGTTCTGCCGCCGGCGATGAGGGAGACAGTTTTGGCTGGATGAATTATGAATATATCGCCAAGGGTGAGATAGACCCTCGGTTCAGCCCCTTCGGAGGAGAGGAGCGCTTCTGGCTTGGCCCTGAAGGAGGACCGTTCTCGCTTTATTTCAAGGGCGGTGACGACCAGGTCTTCGCCAACTGGCAGGTGCCGAAAGTGCTTGACACTGAAGCTTTTGTCGTAGATTCGTCCAGTTCTCGGCAAATCTGCCTTTCGAAAGATGCTAGGCTGATTAATGCTTCCGGTACGGAATTCGACATACGCATTTCGAGGACAGTTTCGCTGATGGATAAGGCAGACGTGGAAAAGGTTTTTGGGATAAGGCTTCCTGAGGAAATGCAGATGGTGGGCTACGAGAGCAGGAACTGCATCACTAACGTAGGGGCGAAGGCATGGACGAAGAACGGAGGCCTAATCGATGTCTGGATGCTAGGGTGCTTCAATCCGACGCCTACTACTACAGTCTTCATTCCTTACAATGAATATCCTGACAGTGCCTGCCGAATCGTGAATGATGAATATTTCGGAAAGATGCCGGAGGGCAGGCTCGTTGCCGAGGATGGCATCGTGTATTTTAAGATTGACGGTGCGCTGCGTTCGAAAATCGGGCTCAATGCATTAAGGAGCAAGGGACTCTGTGGCAGTTACGATTCTTCGAGAGGGCTCCTAACCATTCTTTGGTGCGGAGCTCCGCCAGAAGGCGCAACTTACGTCAATGGCCAGTGGGGACATCAGGACGACCCGTTCAACGGAGATGTAATCAATTCTTACAACGACGGCCCTCTGGAGGATGGCTCAATCATGGGGCCGTTCTACGAAATCGAAACTTCTTCTCCAGGGGCAGAGCTGCAGGCAGGGGAGACCCTGGCCCATGTTCAGAAAGTGATGCACATCCAGGGAGATGAAAAAAGCCTGGCTCCGATCGTAAAGGCGGTCTTCGGGGCGGATCTTCAGAAAATCAAAGACATATTCAAGAACGGTTAATCACATAATGCCATGCGAAAATTATTTATAATCATTGCGTCCTTGTTCTTTGGCATAGCCGCCAATGCGCAAGAGGCTATTTTCGATGCCAGGCCTCTGGTATCCCCAGAGATTAATTCAGACGGGACGATCACTTTCCGTTACAGGAACCCTTCTGCGAAAGCCGTCCAGGTCATCGGGGATTTTCTTCCGACTAAAGAAATCGACACTCCGAGAGGCAAGGCGGAGGTCACTGTTCCGGGCGAAATGCAAAAAGACTCTGCTGGGATGTGGGTCTTCACGACTTCCGGCAAAGTTGCATCCGGAATGTACACTTACAGGTTTTCTGTCGATGGAGCGTTGACAATTGACCCAAGCAACATGTTCGTGAACCGAGACGTGGCCACGCTCTCCAGCGCGATTATCGTGGGCGGAGGCATAGGCGACCTGTTCAAGGTGCAGGAAGTGCCTCATGGGATGGTTTCACGGGTATGGTATCCGAGCAAGGCCTCAGGATTCAGCAGAAGGATGACTGTCTACACCCCTGCCGGCTACGAGAACAGCTCTAAGACGCGCTACCCAGTTCTCTACCTTCTGCATGGGGCAGGCGGGGACGAAGAAGCTTGGATTACTCAGGGAAGGGCTTCGCAGATAATGGACAACCTGATAGCCCAGGGCAAGGCGAAGCCAATGATAGTGGTCATGACGAACGGCTACCAGTCTCTGGAAGCGGCTCCGGGGGAGAACGCTCAAGGCTACGACGTGCCTTCGTTCAGGGTGCCTGGAGGAATGGCAGGAGCTTTCGAGTCGGCTTTCCCTGAGATCATCGACTATGTCGATAGTCACTACAGGACCATTGCCAAGAAAGAGAGCAGGGCGATATGCGGCCTTTCAATGGGCGGATTTCATTCGCTTTTCATATCCCTGAATTATCCTGACAAATTCAATTATGTGGGCTTGTTCTCTGCTGCGGTCGGGGTCGGCCACGACAATAAGAGCGAGATATACCAGAATATGGATGAGAAGCTTTCTGCTTTCTTTTCCAAGAAGCCTGCGCTTTACTGGATTGGAATCGGGAAGACGGATTTTCTGTACAAGTCTAATGAGGAATTCAGGGCCAAATTGGATGCTGCCGGTTACCCTTACGTCTATTATGAGAGCGAGGGAGGGCATATCTGGAGGAATTGGAGAGACTACCTTGGCAAATTTGCTCCTCTGCTTTTCAAATAAAAGAATATGTCAAAGAATATTTTCGGAATATTCGTCTTCGCTCTTGCCGCGGCTGTGTCCTCGTGCAGTCAAGGCAATCCAGTCCTGAGCATTTCCGGTGGAAAGATCCTGGGCGTGCCTTCCGATTCGGCGGGGGTGCTTGTCTACAAGGGAATCCCTTATGCTGCTCCTCCTGTCGGTGACCTTCGGTGGAAGAAGCCGCAGCCTGTCCCGTCATGGGATACGGTGATGGTCGCTGATCATTACGGGCATATTGCCATGCAGGATGCTCTCGACCCATCTTCGTTCTATGTGAAGGAGTTTTACCAAGACGGCCTTCCGGCTATGGGCGAAGACTGTCTGTACCTGAATGTGTGGGCTCCGGCGAAGACAGTCGGAAAGACTGATGCGGGGCTTCCGGTCGCCATGTGGATACATGGAGGGGCCTTCGATCACGGCTGGGGAAACGAAATCACCATGGATGGGGATGCGTGGGCTTCCAGAGGGGTGATCATGGTCACCATCAACTACCGCGTCGGCATATTCGGATTCTTCTCTCATCCGGAGCTTTCTGCTGAAGGCGAGGGGGCTTCCGGCAATTATGGAATATATGACCAGATAGCTGCGTTGAAGTGGATAAAGAACAATATCGTCCAGTTTGGCGGAGACCCATCGAACATCACCATCCTGGGGCAAAGCGCCGGTGGAATGAGCGTGCGAACCCTTGTTGCCTCTCCGGCTTCGCGAGACCTGATGGCGCATGCGATCATCCAGAGCGGCGGCGGAGTAACGGATGGCGGCATATTCCCACATCAAGAGCAATACGATTCCATCGGCATCGAGTTCTCTGAATATGCAAAGGCCTCTCTCGGCCTGCGCACACCCTCCTCCTCCATCGAGCCCTCTGAATATGCAAGGGCCTCCTCATTGAAAGAGCTTAGGGCAGTGCCAGCTGACCAGTTACTGCAACTTGGGGACCGGTTCCTTGAATATAAGAATCATCGCTTGAGGTTCTCCCCTCATTCTGCCGGAGACATCAACACGGATTTCTCGAAAGCAGTGATAGATAGAGCAGTCGCAGACATCCCTTATATGATAGGAAGCACTTCTGGTGACATGGCTGGTTTGGCTGGGCAGCCTATAGAGAGGTTCTGCAACTTGAGAGATTCGCTATCGGAAAAGCCTGTGTATTGCTACGTTTTCGAGCGTGATCTTCCTGGGGATGCTCCTGAGCAGAACCACGGAGCGTTCCATTCCTCTGAATTATGGTACATGTTCGGCACCTTGAAGAATGCCTGGAGGCCATTCACCAAAGGAGATTACGAGTTAAGTGCTAGGATGGTTGATTCCTGGACCAATTTTGCGAAGTACGGCGACCCGAATGGAGAAAAGCCATCAGAAGAATCTGACCATGGACTGCTGCCAGTCCCGAAGTACGGCGAAAAGCCTGGTAAATGGCTGCCATACACGAAAGACGGCAAGTTCGTAGAGAAGTTCAATTGCAAGTGACCCATCCCACCCCGTACCCCACCACCAGTCACCACATACACTTTCCACCTCAGCCACCCCGTACGCTTTTCCCCACAGCCACCCCGCCTGCTCTCAGCCCTCCTCACGGTGTGCAAAAAGCCCAATCTGCACACCGGGCTGCTGGTTCGGAGCCATACGGTGTGCAAAAGGCCCAATCTGCACACCGGGCCGCTGGTTCGGAGCCATACGGTGTGCAAAAAGCCCAATCTGCACACCGAGCCGCCGGATTGTAGCCACGCGGTGTGCAGAAACGTGAAATTGCACACCGAAGGCATCCTCCGGAAGTTATCCTGAGCGGCTGAAAAATGCCGCTCAGTCCGAACTTCCGGTCGGATGCCCACTCGCTGTCATGTGTTTAGCCTCCTGGCGTATGAAAATGCGGAATCGCACACCGGGCTGCTGGTTCGGAGCCATACGGTGTGCAAAAGGCCCAATCTGCACACCGGGCTGCTGGTTCGGAGCCTTGCGGTGTGCAGAAACGTGAAATTGCACACCGAAGGCATCCTTCGGAAGTTATCCTGAGCGGCTGAAAAATGCCGCTCAGTCCGAACTTCCGATCGGATGCCCAATCGCTGTCATGCGTTTGCCTCCCGGTGTATGAAAATGCGGAATCGCATACCGTCATGGTGGCGGGAAGCGTGCTCATTCTCCCCCACGTCATCCGGACTGGATCCGGAATCTAGGGTTGCGGACACTAGATCCTGAAAGAAGTTCAGGATGACGTAGTGGGTAGTGCAGGATGACTGGGTGGGTGGTTCAGGATGGCGGGGTGAGGCGTTCATAATGACGAGATGGGTCGTGCAGGATGACTGGGTAGGTGGTTCAGGATGGCGGGGTGGCATTTCGTGCGTTGTGGCTTAATTATTTTTTTTTTTGAGAATATTATCAATGATTCGTTAAAAATTTAACAATTATATAATATTCAATTACTTACATATACAATAGCCCGTTTCGGGGTAGCTTAACAGCACCTCGCGGGCGGTATAGAACAAAGCCGAAAAAAGTGTTAAA
>JALCSU010000035.1 GCA_022653735.1 Bacteroidales bacterium | reverse complement strand
TAGCTTTGTCATAGTCTCCGTTCTTCTCGTAGAGGCGACCGAAATGGTCATGACAGAGGGATATTCCCAATGTGGAATTCGCCTTCTTGTTGCTCTCCATCGACCAAGAATAATAAATTCGAGCCGAATCCAGATTCCCCCTGGATTCAAAGACAGATCCTATGTTGGCGTAGTTTATCGCCTGCCCCAGGTCGCTGCCAAGACGTTTCTCGTTAGCGAGAGCCATCCTGCAAATGCTGTCGGCGAGATCAAGGTTGCCCAAGGTTATGTAGATGTTGCCGATTCCGTTGAGGGAGACTGCCTTGTTCTTTAACGTCACGGAATCGTCTTGACGGCTGTAGTCGTCGGAATATTCAAGAGCCCTGTAGTGATAGGACGTAGCCTCTTCCAGAACTCCTAGCCGACGATAGTTGGTGCCCAGGTTGTTCAGGGCCTTGATTATCTCGATGGTGTCACTCAATTCCGTGGCAAGTTCCAAGCAGCGCTGGTGGCAGGCATTGGCATGGACAAAGTCGTTTCTCCTCCGATATTGAGTTCCTAGCTCTCGATTGGCGACAAGCTCGCCCCTAAGATTACCCTCCTTGCCGAACCTGCGCGTAAGGGCTTCCAGAGAATCCACGCTGTGGTTAGCATAGACAATGCTGTCGATCCTCGCCATATCAGCTTCCGAGCCGGAAGACGAGCCCACCCTCTGGCAAGAGAAAGCGACTGCCAGGAAGATCATCGGCATGAGCATGAAATCGTAGAATGTGCGCATTGAAGCAGGATATAGATTAGTATTATGCGAATATAAAAAATGTCGGGCAAAAGTCCCAACAAAAAGTTAGTCTTTGATTCTCAGCCGGTTCCAGGAAAGTACCGGAATGAGGAAACAAAGCAGGCAGGATGCCATCCAGAACCAACCCACAGCAGTGAAATCGTAGGCAGCGCTTTCCGCAGGCGTCTGGATGAGGAAGCCGCTCACTATGTCCTGAATGCCGGCGGCGACATAGCTGGAGATGCCGACCAGCCCAAGGGCAGCTCCCGTAGCTTTCCTAGGCACCATGTCTAGAGCCATGAGCCCAGCGACCACGCAATAGACCACGCCGATCGCCAGGCTGAACACGGCTATATACAAAATATTCATGAAATAGCTTCCCTTCGTGAATATGAAGCCTGCGAGGGCTGCAAGGCACACAAGGCCAGAAAGGAGCACCGGCATGACCCTATTGCCCTTGAATACGGTGTCCGAGAGCCAGCCTGCCAGCACGGTTCCAGCAATGCCGAAAGCCTCAGCAATCGCTATGATCTGCGTCGCCGAGGCCAGTGAGAAATCCTTTCCCTTCTGCAGGAACAGCACGCCCCAATTGCTGACCGCGTACTGAGTTATGTAGACGAATGCGCTTGAGAGTGCAATCACCCATATTCCAGGATGCCTAGCTACCATTTTCTGCAATTCCCCCGTAGGCATGGAATCCGTCTTTTTCGGCGCCTCACCGGAAAGTTCCTGCACCGATGGCAGGCCGCAGCTCTCCGGCGTGTCAGAAACCAGGGAAACCACTATGCAGGCACCCACGAGCCCTGCCAGGGCAGAAAAGACAAAGCCATATTCCCAGCCCGCCCAGCCAACTATCAGGCCGGTCAGAATCAGAGAGAGCGACTTTCCGAGGTAAGGTGTCGCACTGAATATGCTGTAGAAAGTTCCCCGTTTCGAGAGCGGGAACCACCTGGAAAGGCTGATGACCCCTGGCGGAGAACCCATGGACTGGGCATAGCCATTCAGCCCCCATATTACCGCGAATATGACGAACAGCACGACGGAAGTCATGCCCATCCAGCCTTGGAGCAACCCGAGCACACCCATGACAAAATTAATGACAGCCGAGACCAACAAGCCAGTCGCCATGAAACGCTTGATGTTGCAATAGTCGGCTATGAAGCCGTTTAGGAATTTGCCGAAGGCGTAGACGAAAAGCATCGCAGAGCCAATGATTCCGAGCTGACCGGCAGTGAATATGCCGTCGTCGATGAGAGGCTGCTTGACTATGCCCATCGTCATCCGGCACACATAATAGAGCGAATATGCCGCAGTCGCGCCCCAGAAGGTTCTGTTTCGCGTCTTCCGGTACACGCTTTTCACTTCCTCCGCCGGAACCTTGTCCTCGGATGGCTTTGAAATCCTATAATAGGAATAGAGGCTCATATTTCGTGGCAAAGTTATAAATTAGCCGCTAATTTTGCTAACTTAGCAGATGAATTCATTATTAGGGAATATGAAATATTCAAAATTCTTTATTGCTGCCATCCTGGCTCTCGCGGCCATAACTTCTGCAGCCCAGGATAAAACTCAGAAATACGACTTCAAAGAAGCCACGGAACTCACTGTCATCGGAAAATTGATGGATACTCCCCAGCCATACGACCGAGTGGACACCGTGAAATACAAGGGATGGACCGAGTGGGAAAATTTCGAGGTGAGGACTACCACCGGCATAGCCGTAGTTTTTAAGACCGACAGCAAGAATATAGTCATAGACCCTGTCTATGGCAAGGCTCATCTTTCTCCTAATGCGGGGGGCTATGCCTACAAAGGTTTCGACTTGTACATCCTACGAGACGGGAAGTGGCTCTGGGCTGCCGCCAACGGGCCGGCTGAAGGTTCCGAGGGTAAACGGATAAATCTAATAAGCAACATGGATGGTTCCATGCACGAATGCCTGCTTTACTTCCCGCTCTACAGCGAGATGAAAAGCGTTAAGATTGGCGTGGATAAGGGAGCCGCATTAGAACCGATTCCGTCCCCTTTCAGGCACAGAATCGCAATCTATGGATCCAGCTTCACGCACGGAGTAAGCTGCGGAAGGGCAGGAATGGCTTATCCTGCTCAGTTCACCAGGCGCACCGGAATCCAGCTCCTGAGTCTGGGCATGAGCGGCCAATGCAAGATGCAGCCTTACGCTGCCGAAGTTCTCAAGGATGCCGACGTGGAAGGCTATATCTTCGACACCTATTCAAATCCTTCGCCAGAGCAAATCAGGGAGCGCCTGTTCCCATTCATCGAGAAGCTTCAATCCACTCATCCGGACGTTCCATTAATATTCCAGCGCACGATTCGCCGCGAGAACAGGAACTTCAACACCAAGAGCGATTACAATGAAAGTTATCGCATCCACGTGGCAGACAGCATGATGAACATCGCATGCAAGAAGTACAAGAATGTCTATTACATTCATCCTGATGCCACGGCAGATGATCATGAGGCGACGATTGACGGAGTCCATCCTTCAGACTATGGCTACGCTCTCTGGGAGAAATCCATTGAGAAGAAAGTCTTGAAGATTCTTAAGAAATACGGCATCAAGTAAGATCTGGCATGGCTAATCTGAGGTCTCTAGCTAAGGACACCGCAATTTACGGTCTAAGCAGCATCATCGGCAGATTCCTGAACTACCTGTTGGTGCCCCTGTACACTTACGTGATAGATGCATCGTCGGGAGGTTACGGCATCGTGACGAATCTGTATGCTTACACTGCCTTGCTGCTGGTGATTCTTACCTATGGCATGGAGACCACTCTGTTCAGATATGCCAACAAGAGCGGTGAGGATCCGAATAAGGTCTATTCAACCATCTTGAGGTCTGTGACGACGACTTCCTTATTCTTCATCGCCCTCGTATTCATATTCCTAAAGCCCATTTCCGGTGCACTGGGCTATCCCGACCACCCCTATTACATACTAACCATGGCTATCACCGTGGCGATAGATGCCTTCCAGTGCATACCGTTCGCATATTTAAGATACCAGAAGCGACCTATGAAGTTCGCAGCGCTGAAACTTCTCTTCATAGGAATGAATATCTTGCTCAACCTGCTTTACTTCGTTATTCTACCCAAAACTGGCACCAATCCGCTCGGAATCTACGACAACGGGATATCCGTCGGTTACGTGTTTTACATCAACCTCTTTTGCACAGCTAGCATAACGTTATTCTTCTCTAGAGAACTGAAAGGCTTCAAGTACGGCTTCGACTGGCCGCTGATGAAACGCATGCTGGGTTACAGCTGGCCGATTCTGATTCTTGGCATCGCCGGAATCCTTAACCAGACAGCCTCCCAGATAGTTTTCCCGTTCGTCTACAAGGGATCTGATGCACAGGCGCAGCTGGGAATTTACGGGGCCTGCATCAAGATCGCCATGATAATGTCGATGATAACCCAGGCCTTCCGCTATGCCTACGAGCCTTTCGTCTTCGGCAGCGCAAAGGAAAAAGACAGCAAGGAAACTTATGCCAAAGCCATGAAATACTTCATAATATTCACTCTGCTCGCCTTCCTCTGCGTCATGGGCTATATGAATATGCTGAAGTTCATCATCGGAGAGGGCTACCGCGAAGGGCTGAAGGTTGTGCCTATAGTCATGGCTGCTGAAATCATGATGGGAATATACTTCAACCTCTCATTCTGGTACAAGCTCACAGACCAGACCCTCTGGGGTGCACTTTTCTCCGGAGCCGGGTGCCTGGTGCTGTTTGCAGTCAATTTCATGTTCATCCCGGAATTCAGCTACATGGCTTGCGCTTGGGCTGGCGTGGCAGGTTACGGAACGGCAATGCTTCTCTCCTACTTCGTCGGGCAGAAGAAATATCCAATCCGCTACCCTCTCGGAGAGATTGCCGTCTACGTTATCGTGGCAGCGTGTCTTTTCGCCGGAATTCAGTATTGCAACGCTCACCTGAGCGCCTTGCCATCGATGCTCGCCAACACTGCCCTCATCCTCGTCTTCTGCGCGCTCATCGTCAAGAGGGACCTGCCGCTTAAAAGCATATTGCGCCATTCGCATTAAGAATAAGCATATTCGTTGATTTCGTCACCCTGTCCTCGACGGTCAACACGATCGGCACCTCATCCGGTGGTCAGGGCGGTCCTGGCGGACGACGATAGCTCGTATGGCGGTGCGTCAAAATTCTTTTGGTCCGCCGCCTTTCCATCAAAATGTCTTATATTTACCATCATGTCGAACACGAACTGGAAATACGAGAATCTGATATACCTATGCTGCTGGCTGCTGATTTTCCTAGTAGCCTTCGCTAGCATGACGGCCATGTTCATAAGCTCGTCCGCAAGCCATCCCCTTCTAAAGGCCCTAGTCAGAAGCGGCGAAGTCATTTTCCCGTATCTAGTTCTGTTCCTGATACATAACTATCTCATCGCCCCGTTACTGGTCACCAAAAATAAAACTTTGCCATACATAATTCTTACGGTGATTCTCGTTGGAGTATTTTCGGCATTCTTCGTAATTTCCCCAATGAAGCAAAGGAGTGCATCCTGGAACTGTCCAGGCTGATGCGGTACATTCTTTACGAAGGCAGCAAGCCGACGATTCCGCTAGACAAGGAGACGGAGTTCCTAAAGCAATACATCTCCTTGATGCGGATCCGCTACCAGGGGAACGTGAGAATAGATGCCAGGCTGCCTGAAAACGTGCCTGGGGTGGAGATTCCCCCGCTGCTGCTGATTTCTTTCGTAGAAAATGCCTTCAAGCACGGAGTAAGCTATGACGAGGACTCTTACATTGAAGTGAATATGGAAGTGAGAGAGGACAGGCTGCCTGCCGGAAGGTTCATGAGGATCCACAAGTCTTTCCTCATCAACCTCGACGAGATTAAAGAGGTCACCAAAGGCCACGTGCTAATGATGAACGACGTCTCCCTTCCTATCGGGGACTCCTACAGGGATGCGTTCAACGCCTGGCTCGACTCTAAGTTCATCGGGAAATGATTCCGGCTAACGGAATTTTTTGTCCTCGTCGAGCATGCCGAGATAAGATGAATATCGTTCCGGGGCGATTTCGCCTTTCTCCACCGCTACTTTTACCGCACAGCCAGGCTCGTGGGTGTGCGTGCAGGGAGTGAAGCGGCAGCCCTCGGAAATCTTCAGCATCTCAGGGAAATATTTCGCTATCTCATCCTTTTCGAAGTCTATGAGGCCGAACCCTCTAAGGCCAGGCGAATCTATGATGAAACTGCCAGATGACAGGCGGTACATCTCGTACAAGGAAGTCGTGTGCCTGCCTTGGAGATGGGCCAGGGAGATGTCTGCCGTCTTCGGACAAAGAGATGGGTCCAATGCCTTGATAATGGAGGATTTCCCTACCCCGGACTCTCCCGCAAGGAGGTTCACGCTGCCCTTCGGCATCATATTCATTAAACCTTCCATTCCATCTCCTCCGGTGGCAGAAGTCTCAATCACCTCGTAGCCTGCATTTTGATATATTCTTTCAAAATGCGCCACGTCCTCTGGGAATTCGGCTTTCAAGATGTCTGTTTTATTGAGGACTATCCTAACTGGCACTCCGTAGGCCTCGCAGGTCACGAGGAATCTGTCGAGGAATGGCAGCTTAATCTCAGGGAAATAGAGAGTTACGACGATGAAGGCGCAGTCCAAGTTGGCAGCAATTACGTGCGTCTGCTTCGAGAGGTTCGATGGACGGCGCACTATGCAGTTGCGTCTGTCACATATCTTCACGATCGAGGCAGGGTGCTGGATGGTAGCCTCCTGCACGGACTCCCATTCCACTATGTCTCCCACTGCCACAGGATTGGTGGACTCGCTCCCGGAAAGCCTTATCACGCCTTTTAGCACTGCCGGGAATGGTCTCCACTCAGGCAGCTGCGAGAGCAAGAAATGGCTTCCCGCATTCTTTATTACTGTCGCTTTGCCTTGCATAATGTTGCAAAGATAAGAATTCCCTATTACAGCGAAAATGCCTAAATTTGTGAAAATTTCACAGCAATGATTCAGGAAGCAGAAATTGACAAGGCCATCAAGGTCCTTTTTGACGAGATACAATTCACGGACGAGCCTCGCGGGCTTTACGACCCGCTCAGGTACATGATAGAAATCGGCGGCAAGCGGATACGCCCAAGGCTTTGCTTGACGACATATTCATTGTATAAAGACTCTATTGGCGAAGAAATTCTCGATCCTGCCGCGGCGCTTGAGATTTTCCATAGCTTCACCCTGATTCACGACGACATCATGGATCGTTCCCCGCTCCGTCGCAAGATGCCGACAGTATGGGTAAAGTGGAGCCAGGACACGGCGATTCTCTCGGGGGACGTAATGTGCATCGACAGTTACGCCCGCATAGCCAAGGCTCCGAAAGATGTCCTGATGCCGACTCTGGAACTTTTTTCGAAAACTGCCGCGCAGGTCTGCGAGGGTCAGCAGTATGACATGGAGTTCGAGAGCAAAGGGGTGGTGCCAATGAATGATTATATGAATATGATAGGCCTGAAGACCAGCGTTCTCATCGCCTGCGCCGCCAAGATGGGGGCTCTGATCGCCGGCGCCCCAAAGGAAGACTGCGACGCCCTTTACGAATATGGCTACTACCTCGGCTTGGCGTTCCAGGTCCAGGATGACTATCTGGATGCTTTTGGAAATGAGGCCGTGTTCGGAAAGCCTATTGGAGGGGACATCCTGAACAGCAAGAAGAGTTGGCTGACGGTCCAGGCCATGGAGAAAGCGGACGAAAGCCTTAAGCGGAAAATATCTGAAATAATGTCTTCGAAGGCTGCCACGGCATCAGAAAAAGCAGCCAAAATCAATTCCATGATGGAAATATATTCTCGGCTTCAAGTCGCTCAGGACGCTAAGGCTGAAATCGTCTCCCTGACTGGCAAGGCACTCTCCTTCGCCCGCAAAGCCTGCAAGGATTCCGCCTACGGAACCATGGAGCGCTTCGCTGAGAACCTCATCGGCCGCCAAAGCTAACAGCACCACAATAATCTTTGCGACGGATGAGGAAGCACTCCCCTTAGGAGAACTGTCCCTTAGGACAACTGCCACTTAGGACAACTGCCACTTAGGACAAACTCACCCCTTATACGCAATTCCGGGCCTGGCCTCTTGCCCTGGCCACCTTTTGTCATCCGGACTCGATCCGGAATCTAGACTTGCTTTTTCACGTCATTCCGGACCTGCTCCGGAATCTAGGCTTGCGAAGAACAGATCCTGAAACAAGTTCAGGATGACGTGGCGGGGCGTTCAGGATGACGAGATGGCTCGTGCAGGATAACGAGATGGGAAGGCACTGAATCAAGTTCTGGAAAAACTGCTGGGTGCCGGGTTTAAGGACTTTGTGAAATTTGTCGGCAACGGTGATATGTAATAGGAGCTCTGATTAACGTATAAGTGTTCCCGACCCGGCTTTCGAAGGAGGGGTCGGCAATGGGTGGGCTACAAAGGTGGTGCTGCAGAGCATGCGGCTGTTGCCGACGATTCAAAGTATATAAATAACATCGCACCCACCATCCATTCCTAACGCCCAACATCGCCTCGTCATTTTACGAATTTCAAGAAAATAATTCCTTCCATGGCATATGTGGGAAATATTACGTAACTTAGACGACAACATATTAATAACTAAACAATAAAGCTATGGAAAGCTATTATCCACCCATTGCAGTCACAGACTGCTTCCACATTTACTCAAACGGCAAGAAAGTCAATCTTCTTTTCTCTTCAAGAGAAGAGAAGATATTCATGATGAACCTTCTGGCTATCACTTCCTACTCTTGCAGCGTCAAGCTTCTGGTACATCAGATCCTAGACACTCACTTCCATCTTATCGTCGCAGGGAAAGTCTCATCCTGCGCCAGATTCCGGAATGCCTTGCTAATAAAAATGATAAAATTCATACAGCAGAAAGGCTCCAGGGCATATTCTAATGGGGATTTCGAGGTTTCGATGTCACCCATAAACGAGGCCACGGAATTGAAGAACAAATTCATGTATGTCTACAGGAATGCCATAGTGGCGGATTTCAAGCTGATGCCTTGGGAATATGAATGGGGGCCAGGAAACATCTACTTCGTTGACCACTCGGCCCTCTCCAATATTGGCAGGCCACTTGTGGATTTTACATATAATGCTCAGATGAAAATGTTCCACTCAAAGGTGAAATTGCCTGCAGATTGGAGGGTGAACGAGGAGGGGATGATTTTGCCTCACAGCTACATAGACTGGAGGAGGGTTGAGGACATGTTCGGGCGGTCGAGGGTGTTCCTTGCTTTCTTGCATCAGGGCAAAGATAAAATTGTGAGCATGAATCCTTATGATGCATTCAAGGCAAAGGAGGCGGATCTTCGAAAGGAAGCCGAAGAATTGTGCATGAATATCTTCAATTGCAAGTTGAAGGGTGCCAGCCTAGAGCAGAGAATCGCAATTGCCAAAAAGGAGTGGGGTGACAGGCGGACTTTCTCTTTACCGTTGCTTTCCCGCATTATCCTGATAGACGAAACAGTTCTACGCAACATCCTGGAGCCATAAGGATATGCCTCGCATTTCCCCGTCATTCCGGACCTGCTCCGGAATCTAGGCACGTTTTTCCCCGTCATTCCGGACTCGATCCGGAATCTAGGCTTGCGTAAACCAGATCCTGAATCAAGTTCAGGATGACGTGCAGGACCGTTCAGAATGAACGGAGTTGTACGCTCGGGATGACGGGGTAAGTCGTTCAGGATGACGAGATGGTTCGTGAAGGACGACGAGATGGTTCGTGAAGGACGACGAGATGGTTCGTGAAGGATGACGAGATGGTTCGTGAAGGATGACGAGATGGTTCGTGAAGGATGACGAGATGGGAAGGCACTGAATCAAGTTCTGGAAAAACTGCTGGGTGCCGAGTTTAAGGACTTTGTGAAATTTGTCGGCAACGGTGATATGTAATAGGAGCTCTGATTAACGTATAAGTGTTCCCGACCCGGCTTTCGAAGGAGGGGTCGGCAACGGGTGGGCTAAAAAGGTGGTGCCGCAGAGCATGCGGCTGTTGCCGACGATTTTTGAGTTTCACTGGTTAATGTTCCGGGAAGCAGATGGGCTGCGGCGGAGTGTGATAATGTCTATTTCGGGCCAGGAGCCGAAGCGGAATGGGATATTGCCTCCGGAGCCAGTGCTGACGAAGAGTTTCTGAATGGCAGCATGGGCGGCGTTGGGTGCAGTATTGGGGGCTGATGAGGCAGGGGCTGGGGTTGAGGGAGCAGCGGCAGGGGCTGATGAGGCAGGGGCTGGGGTTGAGGGAGCAGTGGCAGGGGCTGGGGTTGAGGGAGCAGTGGCAGTGGCTGATGAGGCAGGGGCTGGGGTTGAGGGAGCAGCGGCAGGGGCTGATGTGGCAGGGGCAGGGGCTGGGGTTGAGGGAGCAGCGGCAGGGGCTGATGTGGCAGGGGCTGGGGTTGAGGGAGCAGCGGCAGGGGCTGATGAGGCAGGGGTGGGGGCGGTGTATAGGCCGGCCCACTGGTGGAACATCAACATGGATGGAGAGATGCCCCAGAGGCGGAACTGCCAGGCATGGGTGTGACCGGATAGGGTTAGATCGATGTCTGTCTGAGGCAGCACGGTGCTCTCCCAGAAAGTCGGGTCGTGGCTCAAAAGGATTTTGAACATTCCATCTGGCACTCCAGAAAGGGCCTTAGGCAGATTCGCACGCTGGGGATATGGATATCTTCTGCCTTGATTCTCAACCCCAATCAGAGCGATGCTGTCCTTACCATGTCTAATTACTGCATTCTCATTGAGCAGGAGACGCCAGCCCATGGAGCGTTCCATATCCTGTATCTCCTGAATGCATCGGGCCCGCTGAGAGGCAGTCAGACGATCGTTGTACATCACGTAGTCATGGTTGCCCATGATGGACCATACGCCGTCTGGAGCATTTAAGCCAGATAAAATTTCCGTGAAAGGCCGAAGTTCAGAAGGCATTAAATTCACTATATCCCCAGTAAAAACGATGATATCTGGCTGCTCTGCCAAAGTCTTGCGTACCTCTCGTGCTATGGTCTTATGGCTGAAACGATATGTACCGAGATGGAGGTCAGAGAGTTGCGCTATTTTATAGCCGTCAAAAGCTTCTGGAAGGTCGTCAAAGAATATGTCGACGTGCCTCACGGTGATAAGACGCCATCCGAAGACAAGGCCGAAGATGAAGCAGCAAACTGCGCCAACGAAAAAGACCTTACCAACTTTGCGAGCATGTTTCCCAACTGGTTTTATGAATATGCCAATGAGTTTGCTGACTGCCCAAGGCAGAAAATACGACGCCGAAAATGCTGTCGTTATAAGTGCGAATATTACGAGGACGAAGGTCATCTGCGAATCATGGCAGACATAAGGTCAGCCTTTGAAAATTGCAGTTCGAGAAGCCACCGCTGCGGCGGCTTGGGCGTAATCTTCTCCAGAAGAAGCGTAAAGGATAGCTCGCGAGGAGTTAATTAATAGCCCGCCTTTCGCACTCGCCCCATTGGCAATTACCTCCTCTGCGCTCCCCCCCTGAGCACCTACGCCGGGCACCAAGAAGAAATTATCCGGGCAAAATGCACGGATTTCTTTCAGCTTGTCAGCCTTCGTGGCTCCCACGACGAACATCATGTTATCAGGAGTGGAAATGGACATCATCTTCTCCATCACCGCCCGATACAGAGGCTTACCCACCACACCATCAGCAGAGCCGTTGATGAGGCCTTGGAAGTCAGACGATGAAGGATTGGAAGAGAGTGCCACCACTATGGCATAGCGACCAGGATATTCAAGAAATGGAGTGACCGTCTCGCTGCCCATGTAGGGCGAGAGCGTCACAGCGTCGAAATCGAATGTCTCAAAAAGCGTGCGGGCATACATCTTAGCCGTATTTCCGATGTCTCCCCTTTTAGCGTCGGCGATTATGAACTCTTCTGGATGGCTCGAACGAATATATTCAACCGTCTTCCCAAGCACGTCCCAGCCAGCCGCCCCAAGATATTCATAAAAAGCAAGATTCGGCTTGAAAGCAACGCAATGCGGAGCAGTGGCATCTACTATGCGTCTGTTGAATTCCAACACTGCTTCCGGAACGCTGCGACCAGACTTGACGCATTCAGGCAGTTTTGCATAGTCGGTGTCCAGCCCCACGCAGAGCATGGCACGCTTAGATCGAATCTGTCTGAATATGTCGTCTGTCGTCATTGCTGAATGGAATTTTCAAGTTTCTGCTGAGCGTACTTCAAGGTGACGGTGAAAGTCTTCTTGCTGGAAGACGGGGCATCGTACATGGCATCGTCGAAAATCTGCTCGCAGATGGAACGCAGTCCACGGGCCCCAAGCTTATTGCTTATCGCAGTGTCAACGATGAGCTCTTTCACCCCAGGTTCGATCTTCAGCGTCATGCCATCCATTTCGAAAAGCTTCTCATACTGCTTCAGAATAGCATTTTTCGGTTCCGTCAGAATCCTCAGAAGCGCATCCCTGTCCAGCTGATCAAGATAAGTGATGACTGGCAGACGACCTATTATTTCAGGAATCAGGCCGTAAGCTCTCATGTCCTGGGCATCTACATATTTCAGCAGACTGTTCCTGTCCACCCTCTGTTTCTTCGTGGCGCCAAAACCAATCACTTGAGTGTTCAGTCTCTGGGCAATCTTTCTCTCAATGCCCTCGAAAGCTCCTCCGCAAATGAAGAGAATATTCTGAGTGTTAACGTGAATGAACTCCTGCTCTGGATGCTTCCTACCTCCCTCTGGCGGCACATTTATCACATTTCCTTCAAGCAGCTTCAGCATAGCCTGCTGAACGCCCTCGCCAGAAACATCCCTGGTAATGGATGGGTTGTCGCTCTTGCGGGCGATCTTGTCTATCTCGTCGATGAAAACTATCCCCCTCTCAGCCCTAGCGACATCGTAATCTGCCTCTTGCAGAAGCCTTGTCAAAATGCTCTCCACATCCTCACCGACATAACCAGCCTCCGTGAGCACCGTTGCGTCTACGATCGTGAACGGCACATCCAGCATCTTGGCGATGGTTCTGGCTAGCAATGTCTTGCCAGTTCCAGTAGGCCCTACGAGCAAGATGTTGGATTTCTCCAGCTCCACCCCATCGTCCGGCTTGTCCACCAAATTATGGTTGATTCGCTTATAATGGTTGTAGACGGCCACGGAAAGCACTTTTTTCGCACGATCCTGGCCGATGACATATTCATCAAGAAACGCCTTTATCTCTTTAGGCTTCTTAACGTCCTTTATCTTTCCCAGATTATTATTTCTTGCGTTGGGGCTTGTCAGATCCCTGAGATAGCTGTGAGCCAGCTCAACGCAATCGCTGCAAATGCAGCCGTCAAGCCCCTCCATGAGGAAAGGCACCTCGTTCTCCTTCCTTCCACAGAACACGCAGTGCCTTCCCCCCCTAGATGTCGTCTTTCCGCTTGCCATTTATTTAGCTTTCTTAGTGAGAATCTCGTCTACCATGCCATACTCAAGAGCTTCCTGAGCATTCATCCAATAATCCCTGTCCGCATCCTTGAATACCTTATCGAAAGGCTGGCCAGAATGCTCGGAGATTATTGTATAGAGCTCTGTTCTCATCTTCTCTATTTCCTTGGCTGCGATCATTATATCTGATGCCTGTCCCTGAGCGCCTCCGAGTGGTTGATGGATCAGCACCCTTGCATGAGGCAGGCAGGAACGCTTGCCTTTAGCTCCGGCGCAGAGTAGCACCGAACCCATGGATGCGGCCTGGCCGATGCAGATGGTCGCCACATCGGGCTCCACGAGTTGCATTGTGTCGTAGATTGCAAGACCGGATGTCACTACTCCGCCAGGGGTATTGACGTACAGCGATATGTCTGCCGACGGATCCGTGGAGGCAAGATACAGCAACTGAGCCGTGATGATGTTGGCTACATCGTCATTGATCTGTACGCCCAGGAATATGATTCTGTCCATCATCAAGCGACTGAAAACATCCATAGAGGCGACATTCAGCTTTCGCTCTTCGATGATCGTCGGATTGATGTAATCGTCAACCGCTCTTTTGTAATCGTCTAGGGTATTGGAATTCAGTCCTCTACCTTTGACGGCATATTCATTGAAATTATCTTTCATATTATTTCAGCTTCCCGAATTTCTCAGATGAGATTTTCTTTTCCTCGAGGGTTGCATGCTCTTTCACGGCAGCCACTGCCTTATCGTTCTCTACGAACTCCTCGATGTTGCGAGAGTGACGTTCATCCTGGAGGAAATGATGTGCAGCGTCTGTGAGTATCTCATCCGAGAGATTGCCCATTCCGTACATGGCATACTGATATGCCGCATAGCCTTTGGCAGCATCAAGCAAGTCCTTGTCATTAATCTTCACGTCGAATTTCTTGAGAATATAGCCACGCACGAGCTGCCATTTGAAATCTTTTGCGAAACTGTCGAACTCTTTATCGACATCCTCTTTGGTGACTTTCTCTTTATTATTCTCCAGAAGCCATCTTTTCAGGAAGGCCTCAGGAAGCGAAAGGTTAGCTTTATTTACATAATATTCACGGATATCCTGATTCAGCTTGTAATCCGAATCCTGCTTGTGGTTGTTCTGAAGCCTCTCGGCTATTCTGACATCGAATTCTTCAGGGGTAGTCACGACGCCTTGTCCGAAAATCTTGTCGTATGTCTCCTGATTCTCCTCGGCAGGGGCGAACGTCTTTACATTCACGACGGTAACCTCCCATTCAGGCTCCATGCCGGCAAGGTCTTCTTTCTTGACTTTCAGCAGCTGAGCCCTGTCCTCCTCATTAACGAACGCCTCGTTCACGTTTACAGTGAACTTGTCATCGGCTTTAACGCCCAAGAACAGGCTCTTCTGCGAATCAGCCACGCTGCGTATGCTCACGTAAGCGCCTTCAACGGTCTTCTCGCCTTGCTTGAGGTCTACCGTCAGGATATCATCCTCGCCGGCCTTTTCGCACTCTTGAAAATCGCCATACTGACGGAGCAGGTCTGCTTTCGCATCTGCCTTCTCCTTATCGGAGATTTCGATGTCGTAATGAGTGAATTTGTCTGACTTGTCAACCTCGAAATTGAGTTCCGGTGACAGGCCGATGTCGAATTTGAATTCGAAATCTGCCCCATCCTTCCAGTCATTCTCTTTCTGGTTCTCGCTTGGCAGAGGTTCGCCTAATACTTTCAGGTTATTGTCCTTTATGAATTTATCGAGTTGCTCGGCAACGGTACCGTTGATAGCCTCGTACAGAGCCTGCTCTCCGTAAATCCGCTTTACAAGGCTGGTCGGAGCCATGCCTTTGCGAAATCCTTTGAAATCCGCCTTTCTCTTATATGCGGCCAAGCTTTTTCTCTCTGCCTCTGCATAATCATCTGCCTTCAAGGCGATTGTAAGTTCGATGTTCAGATCATCGATTTGATTCTTTGTGACTTCCATTGTATATTAATATTTTATATTCAAAAAAAATGGGTTCAAAGTTAAACATTTATCCCCAATCTGCCAATACTAGTCTTTCGGTTAGGGTATTCAATCCTCTCGTGGAATATCTGCCTCAAGTAATCTTTCAAGACTTGCTTCAGCGTGCATAGCTGCCTTATGGAGATAAGGGAATTATCCAGCTGTCCAGCATCCACCTTCATAGCCACCATCCTCTCGACGAATTGAGACAAGGCCTCCTGAGAATTGTCTTTCAACGTTCTGGAGGCAGCTTCCAGAGTGTCGCATATCATAAGTATTGTCTGTTCCTTGGTGTAAGGCTTTTCTCCATGGTAGAAGAAATCGGCCACATCCGAAGGATCCCCTCCCTCGTTGAGATATTTATTATAGAAATATGCCGTCGCGGATGTCCCGTGGTGGGTTCTGATGAACTCCTTGATCACTTCCGGCAGCTTGTATTTATCTGCCAGCTCCAAGCCATCATCAACGTGCTTGATTATGGCCTTCGCGCTCTCCTTCGGGGTGAGATTATCGTGATAATGCGCCCCTCCAGGATTCATGCTGGCGTTTTCGATGAAGCATAGCGGGTTTTTCATCTTGCCGATGTCATGATATAATGCGCCTGCGCTCACCAGCAGAGGGTTCGCATCAATGGCGCGCGCAGCAGCATCCGACATGTTCATGACCTGCAAAGAATGCTGGAAGGTGCCGGGAGCAAGATGCTCCAGCTGCCTCAGGAGCGGATTGTTCGTATCGCACAGCTCCCTAAGCCTGGAATTCGACACCAGATTGAACATCCTCTCGAAAAGATAAACCAATGGATATCCAGCCACAGAGAGCATCGAGGACACGAAAAGGAAGAGGATGGACTGGTAAGGATTATCGTTAACCATGTCAATCATCCTGAAGCCGAAATAGGTAAGGGCCATCGTGCAGAACACTATCAAGGCAGAGATGAACTGCATCCAGCTATGATTGAAAAATCTGAAAGTATATATTGCGACCAGGCTGCCTGCAATGAATATCACGTAAAGCACGATTCCATTGTTCGCGAAAATCAGTAGAGGCAGCAGAGATATGAAACATTGCGGAATTATGAGCTTATTCTTGAAGAACGCTTCTAGGAACAGGGCGGTCAGAGTGAACGGCACCATGTAGACGAACCTTGGAGCGAACTTATTGATTATGAGCGTAACAATGGTAATCAAGAGAAAAACGAACAGCACATAATAGAACTTGTTTCTTTCTTTGAATATGTTGTTGTTGGAAAAATAGAGGGTTAGGAATATCAAGAATGCCAATAACGCAGCTATGAGAGCGTTCCCTAACCAGAATAGCACTTTCGGGCCGCCGTAACCCATGCTGGCCTCATATTCAACCTTGTATGAATCAAGAATCTGAGCCACCTCGGCAGTGACTATCTCGCCTTTCGAGACGATGAGCTGCCCAGCGCTCACGAACCCCTGCGTAGGAGAAATCTGAGAATCTCTTTGCGAATTCACCAGCTCGGTCGTCTTGGCATCATATTCAAGATTAGGCGAGATGAGATTATAGATGCCACAAGCATTCAGCACCGAGTCGGCATTGGCCCCTTTTGCTTTCTTCGCCACATCGTCAAGAAGCCTGGCCTTAGCATCTGATTCTTTCAGAACCTCGGAAGCAGGCTTCTTCGTGACCCTCTTGTCTTTATGAATATATAAAACCGCATCAGGATCTTTCTTTGCCCTGGAGTCCAGCTTCACGCCCTCGTCGCTCACCACTCCGCTGGAATAGATGTCCAGCATGGAAGACACGATTATCGGCCTTAGCCAAGAATAGTCCCCCAAGCCGGCCTCGTCGGCGGCTTTCCTGCTGTTTGTCACCACATCTTCCTTATAGACATAGTACGGAACCTCAACGGAACGGTTTGCGCTACGCTCCTCCCTAAGCTGCTCATCGGATTTCAAGATAGGGAAATCAAACTGGGCAATCAGCGTCTCATGATTCCATGGAGAGCCTTTCCGATAGTCGTAGCTGAATTTCGCATTCCTCGGGAAAATGAAAAGAAGAATGAGAAATAGCGCGAAAAGCGGAAGGATGATCCGAAGATAGTTTTTTGGAAGGCGTGGCAGTTTCATCTCGATTAATTATTTGAAGGGACTTCCCGTTTCTCTAGCAATATATTTATATGTCAGGCGATCCATCAGCCTTGGGAAAAGCCTGTGCACCCACACGGAGGCTTTGCCCAGGGCACCCAGAATGACTTCCGAACGTCTTTTCTCAAGAGCCTTTGCCAGATGCATCGCGCATTCTTCCGCGCTCATCAGCCTGCCCTCGTTGAGCGGAGTACTGCCTTGGGCAGAGCCGTCGGCGGTGAGAGCCGCATTGCGAACATTGGAAGAAGTGTAACAAGGAGCGAAGACCAGCACGTTCAGGCCATCTTTCAGATGCTCGATGCGAATAGTGTCTAAGAAACCCCTGATGGCATATTTTGAAGAGGAATATCCTGTCCTGGCTGGCAGGGCGCAATATCCTGCGGTAGAAATGACTCCTACGACCTGCCCCTTCGTCACAAGCAGGTAAGGCAGAGCGAATTTAGTGCAATAAACCGTGCCCCAGAAGTTCACGTCCATCAGCCTCTTGATGACAGACAGGTCCAGATCTTTGAACATAGCCCTCATCGAAAGGCCGGCGTTATTGACCAGTATGTCTATTCTTCCAAATTTCTCGACAGTCTTTTCTATAAGGTTTTTGCAGTCTTCTTCTACGCTCACGTCGGTTTTCACGCAGAGCACTTTTTCAGGGTCGCCATTCACGGTAGGGGCCAGTTCAAGCAGTTTTTCGTATGACCTTGCCGCCATAACGACATTCGCCCCGAAGGATCCGAAAAGACGAGCCGAAGCCAACCCGATTCCCGAGCTGGCTCCAGTTACTATAATAACCTTATCTCTGAAATATTCAGGCTCCATATTCAGAGAATTTATTTCATGACTGTCATTGTGGCAATCTCTCCGTTGGAATAGTATCCTTTGTCAAGCTTCTCCCTTATCTCCTTGAAAGCATTGAGCGTGTAGTCCACGTCTTCGAGAGTGTGGGCAGCAGTAGCAATGATTCTGAATATTATCATTCCCTTAGGAATCACCGGATAGATGACCATGGAGCAGAATATCTTGTAGTTCTCGCGAAGGTCTTTGACGATCTGCGTGGCCTCGCCTATTCCGCCCTTCACGTGCACAGGCGAGACGCAGGCCTCTGCTGGCCCTATGTCGAATCCCTCTTTGCGGAAACCATCCTGGAGAGCCCTCGTGACTGTGAATAGCTGCTTGCGCAGGGCATCGCCCTTAGGGCTGTCAATGATTTCGAGCCTCTTCATGTTTCCTATGACAAGAGGCATCGGAAGAGCCTTGGCATACATCTGCGAGCGCATGTTGAACTTCAGATACTTGATTATGTCCTTCGGACCTGCGATGAAGCCGCCTATGCTGGCCATGCTTTTCGCAAAGGCTCCGATGTAAAGGTCAATGCCGTCCATGCAGTGCAGTTGCTCAGAGGTGCCTCTGCCATGCTCGCCCATGATGCCGAAGCCATGAGCGTCATCTACGAATATTCTGAATTGATATTTCTTCTTGAGTTCTACGATCTTGTCCAGGATTCCGAGAGCGCCGGTCATTCCGAACACGCCCTCAGTGATGAGCAGCACGCCGCCGCCATTTTCTTCAGCCAGCTTGCAAGCTCTGGAGAGCACCTTCTCGCAGCTCTCGATGTCGTTGTGTCTGTATTTGAAACTCTCGCCAACGTGCAGACGGATTCCGTCCAGCAGGCATGCATGAGCCTCAGCATCGTACACTATCACGTCGTGACGGCCAGTCAGGGCATCGATGGCTGAAACTATTCCCTGATAACCGAAGTTGAACAGAAAGGCATCTTCCTTCTTCTCAAACTCTGCGAAACGCCTCTCCAGCTCCTCGTGGTAGCGAGTCTGGCCAGTCAGCATCCGGCTGCCCATAGGATATGCCAGACCCCACTCCTTAGCTGCATCGGCATCTGCCTTGCGAACCTCTGGGTCATTCGCCAAACCGAGGTAGTTATTGAGGCTCCAGTTGAGCATCTCCACCCCGTTGAACTTCATGTGAGGGCCTAATTCCCCCTCCAGGCGAGGGAACATGTAATAGCCATAGCCATCGTCATAATACTGGCCGATTGGACCGCCAGTATCTTTAGAAATCCTTGCAAAAATGTCGTTGTACATATTATTGCGAATATTTAAGCATCAATGTTTGCGTAATGTGCATTTTCCTCTATGAACTGCCGGCGAGGCGGAACATCGTCACCCATCAACATGGAGAACGTCCTTTCTGCCTGAGCTGCGTTATCAATCGTGATTTTGCGCAGTCTTCTCTTCTCTGGATCCATAGTGGTGTCCCAGAGCTGCTGGTCAGACATTTCACCGAGACCTTTGTACCTCTGGACGGTAACCCCCTTGTCGGAGCCATGGCCGAGCCTCTCGGTCGCAGCCGACCTCTGGTCATCGGTCCAGCAGTATACCTCTTCCTTGCCTTTCTTCACGAGATAGAGCGGAGGAGTAGCCAGATAGACGTACCCGTTCTTGATCAAGTCGAACATGTAACGGAAGAAGAACGTCAGGATAAGGCAGGCGATATGGCTGCCATCGACATCGGCATCGGTCATTATTATGACCTTGTGGTAACGCAGCTTGCTCAGGTCCATCCTCTTCTCTCCGTTCTCATCTTCCTGAGCCACGGAAACCCCAAGAGCCGTATAAATATTTCGTATTTCTTCGCTGTCGAAAGCCCTGTCACCAGCTGCCTTCTCCACGTTCAGGATCTTTCCTCTCAGAGGCAGGATGGCTTGATACCTCCTGTTGCGGCCCTGCTTCGCAGTTCCACCTGCAGAGTCACCCTCAACCAGGAAGAGCTCGCACTTCTCCGGATCCCTGTCCGAGCAGTCAGCCAGTTTGCCAGGCATTCCGGCGCCAGACATAACGGACTTTCTCTGAACCATCTCGCGAGCTTTGCGGGCGGCATTCCTTGCGGTAGCTGCAAGCACTATTTTCTCGATTATGAGTTTTGCCTCTTTCGGATGCTCCTCAAGATACTGATCCATAGCCTGAGAAGTGGCCTGCGAAACAGCCGAGGTGGCCTCTGGGTTGCCAAGCTTCGTCTTTGTCTGTCCCTCGAACTGAGGTTCGGCGATTTTCACGGAAACCACGGCAGTAAGGCCCTCTCGGAAGTCCTCAGGAGCGAGGTCTCCTTTGAATTTAGCAAGGAGGTTGTTCTTCTCCGCATAATTCTTCAGTGACCTTGAAAGGCCCATCTTGAAGCCTTGCAGATGCGTGCCGCCTTCGATCGTATGAATGTTGTTGACGTATGAATATATTTTCTCGGCAAATCCGTTATTGTAAGACAAAGCTATGTCAATCGGGATCACTTTGTCGCTCTGGGTGCAGATAGGCTCAGGAATGAGCTGGCTGGCACCTGCGTCGAGATATTCAATGAACTCCCTCAGGCCATGTTCCGAGTAGAAGACATCCTGGTGCTTGATCATCCTGCCGGTAGGCTTCTCGTCTCCGTGCGCATCAGTGACATATTCCTCAACCAGGTGATCTGGCCTGTCATCGGTGAGCGTGATGCGTATGCCTTTGTTCAGGTAGGCAAGCTCGCGCATCCTGGCAGCCAGGGTATCATATTTATAAACTATTGACTGGGTAAAAATGGTCGGATCAGGATGGAAGGTGATGGTGGTGCCTGTGTCATTGCAGTCGCCTACCACCTTAACCGGCTCAAGCGGCTTACCTTTGGAATATTTCTGAATGTAGATATGCCCTTCGCGATGCACTTCAGCTTCGAAATCGTCAGAAAGAGCATTAACGCAGGAAACGCCCACGCCGTGGAGACCGCCTGAAACCTTGTAGCTGTTCTTATTGAATTTTCCACCGGCATGAAGCACCGTGAGAACTACCTCCAGAGCAGAACGATGTTCCTTAGGGTGCATGCCCGTAGGAATACCACGGCCGTTATCGGAGACCCTGATTGAATTGCCTTCCAAAATGGTGACGGTGATGTCCGTGCAGAACCCCGCCATTGCCTCGTCGATGCTATTATCAACTACTTCATAAACAAGATGATGGAGACCTCTTTCGCCTACGTCTCCAATGTACATCGATGGCCTTTTCCTTACTGCCTCAAGCCCCTCAAGGACCTGTATGCTACTCGCGGAATATGCTTCTTCCGCCTTTTTCGCCTCTTCGTTTTCTATCATAGCTTGTCAAAAAATTTGTCTGTTTTAGGTCATCCCATAAAACAGACAAATTTACTAAATTTTTCTATAAATTCAAGGTGATGCCAGCCGTGATCCAGAGACCTTTTTCGACGTAGAACGGATTCGGCTGAACTTTCTGGCCCAGAAGGTTTCCGCTTTCCAGCCAGAAGCCGAGCTTTCGGTTGAACTGATATCCTCCCAAAATGCCTAGATCGAGCCAACCTGGAATTGAATAACCACCTTGGGAATTAACGTAGAAATCCCCTTCTCTCTTGTGCACATAACTCATATTCGCCCCACAATATATCCGGCTCGTTATGTCATAAACAGCCTTCAGGCCGACAGTGAAGTCAGGCATGGCAAAAGCATGGCTGCCGTCTTCTTGGAACTTAGTATGGTAATAATGGAAGTCAGCATCGGCCTTGAACCTTTTCACTCTCAAGTTCATGAGCGCATTCACAGAAAAAACGTCGCATTCGCTACGCGAATATGCCGGAACGTAATACTCTTTCCCAGAATAAGAAACGTAATCCATTAAGGTTTCGTCATACGAATTCAGCCTGGCGTTCACGTCATAGTGGAATGCCGTCGAGAAATCTCCTTTGAAACCAGCACTGAGGTCGTAACCCGTATCATTGCCTAAAGTAAAGCACAGCGGGTTGAAAAAATGATTTCTTCCTTCCTGCACAGAAGACATCGTGTTGATTTTCGTGCCATTGTATATTCGGACATAAGGCTGGAAACCGTTGACAAGGGCGATGCTAGCGTAAATGTCTGGGTTCAGCATGACTCCTCCATCCCACTCTTCTGGCTCCAAGAGGTCCTTCTCGTCGTTATCGCTGAAGAACTTCTGGATGCGAAGGCCTACATTGACTTTCAGCTTGCCTTTTTCGAACACGTACTTAGGCGTGACTGCGAACACTCCATATGCCCCCTGCAGCAAGTCTGAATATCCTGCGTAAGCGCCATCCAGGCCGACCAAGAACTTATGGCCATTCACTGCAAAGCCCACATTTCCGTCCAGCGATATTACGGTTTCTTTGTAATCGCATTTCCCTTCGGCTATTCCTAATCCACTCAGGTTATTCAGGGCGGATTTGCCATAAAAGTTGCCGAGGCCTGAGGAATATTTAAGATTGTTTTTCCCGAAGCGTCCTTTGACGGTAGCGTCATAATAGAACTGGGCATCCGGCCTATCGTAAGACTGCAAGTTTAGATAGACATCGGCCGCATTGTAATTCTGAGAAGTAAGCGTGTCTTTCGTATTCAAGCCATAATAACCTACGCCGAAAGCGAACGTGCCTGAATCCCAGCTGTACCTGCCATCGAAGCCAGCCCTTGTAAGGGCATCGTGTCCTTTATACGAATTTCCATTAGATTTCAGTTCGTACACGTCCTGTGAGCCAGACTTCAGCCACGGAACAATCTCGTGATATTTCCCAAAATAAGACCTGTGATTAGCATAGATGCTGAACTGGAAAGGCCCTTTCCGCTCTGGGCTCCACACGAAATCTAGCTGCGGATGAAGCGAGTAACCTGCTCCTGCTTTCAGATAGAGGCTCTTGCCTCGCCAAGCGTCCCTGCCAGGCTTAACGTTCAGCATGTATGGCTTGAAACTATACGAAGCGTCATAAGGGTTATCGAAAACCTGATAATTGAAATCTAAATCGAATCGTAGCAGCGAATCAGGGACCATCATCTCGGTGAGTGGTTTCTGAATATGCGACGGATCCCCTTCGTAGGTATTCGTCACCTCGACCGTAGGGTTCAGATTCTGGCCGAAAGAAATAGCGCACGCGCCTAGCGCGGCTGCGGTGAAATATATTCTTTTAATATTATTCATTGCCTGATTCTATATTATTAAGCTTCTCAAGCCTCATCCTCACATTATCCTGGACATCATCCGAAGTGCCTTTTTCTGGTTTATAGCCATTCATGACGCTTTCGAAAGTCGCCCTAGCCTGCTTGTAATCGTCCCTCTCAGCAAATGAGTCGCCGAGCGTTATGAACGCCTTCGCCAGCCAGTAGGACTGCTCGGGAGCATCTTTTGCGAATTTATAGACCTTGGATTCTACGGAAGCATATTCACCCTGATCGTATGCATCTTGAATGAGCATGTATGTAGCCTCTGCGCCTTCATCAGTCGCAGGCTCGGCGCTGAGCTTATTGAACATGTCGAATGCCTTATCTCTTTCATTAGTAGAGAGATAAGACTTAGCGCAAACATAATCCGCCTCCCTGCTCTCATCAGCCGTGACTTTCTTCAAGGCCTTCACCTTTTCTGCCTGGCTGATTGCAGACTGCCAATCCTGAGCCTTGTATGACGACCTCATGAGCCCAAGCCTGGCGGCGTGAGTCATTTCGGCATCGCTGGTTTTCTGAACCAGGGCAGCGTAATTCCTGTAAGCCTCGTTGAAACGCTCCATCTCATAATAGAGCTGACCGCTGCGAAGGAGGGCCATCTCTGAATATGCCGCATTAGGGTCTGCCGAAAGCGCTTTCGCATACCAGTCGCAGGCCTGTTCCTTCTTGCCCGTATTCCTCTCGCATTCGGCCATATAATAATCGGCCTTGGCGATATTCTTTCCGTTCGGATAACGGTTCATATAATTTTGAAGGGATGCAGATGCCTTTTCATAATTCTCGGTCATGAACACCTGCTCGGCTGCAGCGAAATACATGTCATCTTTCTCGCTATCGGTCTTGCCGAAGTTAGCGCCCACCTTGTCGGCATAGTCGAGATATTCATCTGCGCGGCCCTGAGTCTGATATATTGACTCAATGGCAAGAAGGGCATCCTGAGCATATTCAGTCCCAGGCATTTCTTCAACTACTTGCTTGTAATATCCCAGAGCCTTATCATTATCAGACTTATTCCTGGCTATCATTCCCAGCTCTATCAAGGAGCGGGCGTTTATGGTCTTGTCAGAAGAATTCTTCCTGAGCTTCTCAAAGCAGATCACCGCATCGTCTGTCTTCTCACCTGCCACATAAGCCCTGCCGAGCTCGTACATGGTCTCTGGGTAATATTGTGCCGAAGGCTTAGACGTAAGTGCCTGAGACAGTGACTCTATCTTCTTGTCGTTTTTCCCAGACAGGCCGTAGGCAATTCCACACTGCAAATAAGGATAAAGGTTGTCCGCATAGGCAAAACGCTGCGTAGCGTTCTCATATTCTTTTATTGCCTTCGCATAGTCCTTAGTCACGAAGTCGCAGTCTGCCCGCCTCAGGGCCGCATCTTCTCCCATCTCAGGATTCTTCGTCCCAAGATATTCATCGAACCATTTGGCCGCAGCGGCATATTCCTTATTTTTGAAATAGCACCAGCCAATATTGTATGGCAGTAGTTTTCCTTCCTCTTGCTTGTCCAGAGCCGAAATATTGAAAAGGTCCTTGAAAGATTCGGCGGCGGCAGAGTATTGTTCGCTGCGGAATTGTGACTCTCCAAGCCAGTAGCGTGCCAGCTGATTGAACCCATCGTGTTTGTTCGAATAGAATGAAGCGGCTTTAAGCAGAGGAATTGCGTCTTTCCAAGAGCCTCCGCCTATTAGCTGTTGAGCCCTTAGGTAATTGGCTTTCATATAATTTGCCTTCTGGTCATCGTCCAGAAGGTCTATATGGCTGTAGGCATCCACCGCCCCTGAATAGTCGTGATTGTAAAGGCACGAAAGGGCCATATAACTGTAAATCTGGTCTCCTTTAGCCTTGCCGTATTTCTTCATATAATCGTCGAAGACGGAAGGGTTATGGTTCAAGTCAAATGAGAGTTTGGCGTAATTGAAATGAGCGTCTTCCTGGACCTTCGTGTTAAATGAATATTCCGAAGCGGCCTTGAACGCATCCATCGCCGCCACCTTGTTGCCAGTCTGGATGTAGCTGTAGCCTAATTCGTAATTGGCTATCTGCCCGATGGAATCCGTGCGCTCCTTCATCATCGAATAGTTGTCGATGGCACCCTTATAGTCACCAGTGGCATAATACAGAGACCCAGCATAGAAAAAATCGTCACGATCCATATCCCTGCTGCTCTGGTTTATCATATCGTAATATC
>JALCSU010000034.1 GCA_022653735.1 Bacteroidales bacterium | reverse complement strand
ACTCCGAAAGCTCTCCGGAGGCACCGGTTACGATGAAGTCGTGGTCATGGCTCCGGTTCCTTCTGTCGTAGAGCAGGGAGATGACATCCTTGGACAGGACGGCTGCCTGAACTTTTTCTCAGGCCCCAGCAAAGCCGATTTCAAGGCTCCGCTCAATTTCTACAACGTACACTATGCTTCCACTCATGTGGTCGGCACCAGTGGCGGGAACACCGATGACATGAAGGAGGCCCTGCACCTGATGAGCGACGGACTGGATCCGGCAGGTCTGGTGACGCACATCGGTGGCTTGAACGTGGTTCCGGAAACGACTCTGAACCTACCGAATATAAAGGGTGGCAAGAAACTGATCTACACCCACATCGAGATGCCTCTTACGGCTATTTCAGATTTTGCCGAGAAAGGCAAGACGAATCCTGCATACGCCGAGCTGGACCGTCTCTGCAAGGCACATAACGGTCTGTGGAATCTGGAGGCCGAGGCTTATCTGCTTGCCAACCCTGACAAATTCAGAGACTAAGGATTTGGTCTTGCAAAATTTAAAAGCCGCCGGGGATGTGGATTTTCCCGGCGGTTTTCTTATATTTGCTCCAACTATTTCCATGCTTTCCGGATGAAGCCAAGCGTATGTCTTTCTTGCATATTCGCATTGCTGATTTCCCCTTTGCTCTATGCCATCGGAGGAAATGGCTCTGGCTTGGGATCGGCTTCCGACCTTCCTGACTCCCTGATAGACATAGACCATGTCTATGAATATACTTATTCGGATTTCGACAAGGCTAAGATAATAATGGAAGAACTTCGGAAGAGGGGAGAGGATTCTGAATATGACCTTGACCGTACCGAAGGCGATCTGTATTACAATTCGGGCCATTACTACACTGCCATAAAATATTATGGCAGGATGATGAGGCAGGATTCGCTCAGCAATGACCCTCAGGCCTATATGGAGAGCATTCACAGGATGATTTCCTGTTATGACTGTCTCCACGATGAGGAGAATGGGTCTAAGTACATCAACCTTCTCTTCAAGGTCTCTGATAAAGAGGGTAGCAGGGTCATGGAGTCGATAGCCATGTTCTGCATCGGGAAGATGCTTTATCATCAGGGGGATAAAGAACGTGCGTTCTATCATCTGAACGAGGCGGTGAAGATGATGGAGGAGTCCGATTACAAATACAAGTTCGACAACTTGACGTACGAGTACAATATGCTTTTGGTGCTGCTGATGAGGGAAGGCAACTACGAGGAAGCCCTTAAGGTCTTGGACAAGCTCCAGTTGCTTACTTCCGGCGGGGACGAGGGCGATGTGGTCAAGATGGAAAACCTCTCCGATAAAGAGAAGAAAACTTATTATGCACAGCGTGCCGTCCTTCTCTTCAAATTAGGCAGGAAGAAAGAGGCCGACGAGGCATACGCATCGTGGCGCTCCATTGGGGACAAGTATGCGAAAGATGACTATCTCATCGTTCCTTACCTGATGGATAAAAAGGAATATGCCACCGTCATTTCCATTTACAAGAAACAAGAGGCGTTTTTGAAGGCGCACAGCGACACCATCACGTACCACATGAAGATGGTGCAGCATATTCTTGGAGACGCTTACAACGCCATCGGAGACTATGAAAAGGCTTCGCAGTATTACAAGCAATTATCCGTGCTCGTCGACAGCCTGAAAATGCGGGAGCAGAAAAGCACTGCCTTGGAGATGGCTGAGTTCTACGACAAGAGCGAGCGAGAGCTCCAGCTCCAGGAAGAGAAGAACAGGGTCCGCACCAGGACTCAGATGTTCTTGTCTGTAAGCGTCGTTGCCGTCGTGCTCCTTGTCCTGTTCATATACAGCATCATGAACGCAAGACGAACTAAGCGGAAGAATCTGGCTATGGTCAGGACTATCTACGAACTCATATCATACAAAGATGACTTTGAGAAGGCTAGAGCCAGGCTCCTGATGATGTCTGGCGATTCCGCCAAAGAAATCTCGGAAGGTGAGGACGAAGGCTCAGGGCCGGATGATCAGACCGATTTCTCGGATTCTTATGAGGGCAGGAACAAGGAAGATGAGGCCGGCGTAGCTGATATGAAAGCCAAGCTGCAGGACGGGACGATAGATTCGGAAGAGCTTGCCGAAGACAGGAGCATATTCGAGATCCTTGACTCGAAAATAACTAAAGAGAAATTGTATCTCAACCCTAGCCTCTCACGAGAAGACCTGGTTCGTTTCTCCGGGTTGAACAGGAACAGGCTGGCCAAGGTGATAAACAGGAACACCGGGCTCAGCACGATCGGTTATATCAATAAGAAAAGACTTGAATATGCCGTTGAGATATTGATGAAACATCCCAAATACAAGATAGCCGCCGTGGCTGAAATGTGCGGAATCCCAAATGTGCCGACATTCAATCGTCTCTTCAGGACGAAATTCGGAATGACTCCAAGTGAGTATAAAAGAGTGAGATAGGTAATCTGTGTGCCGAATTGATAAATGGTTTTGTCGAATTGGTAGATTATTGCCGGAGGTTTTCTTGCGTTGTCAAAGAGCGTTCCTTACCTTTGCGTCGGAAAACTTAAAAAATAACCTACTACTTTATCTATCAAGAACATTTGTGGTTATTACACACTAACGAAAAGTTTATCGGCATGCTGTAGTCTTGAGATTCCGGCATGCTTATTTTTATTCCTTAGCGTGGCTATTCTCCGAGAAGGAGAGAGCAAATTTCCGAGGCGTTGGCTGAGCGGAAATATTTTCCAGCCCCAGCCTTCTCGATGGCTGCGGATAGGGTTGCCTTGTCGTAGCGTAGCCCTATCAGCTTCTTGGCGAGGTCTTCAGAAGGCTCGTCGAAGAGGAAATCGCCAGAGAACGTCAAGGCAGTGATGGTCCCTCTATCGATTCTCAGGCTTGCTTCCACTGTCCCGCAAGGCAGTTTTTTCTTGTAATTGAAATCCGCTTCGTGAGAGTGGCCGTAGATGAATTCCCAGGTGGCGAACTTCTCGGCCGCAATTTTCCCGACTTCGGCATTGATTTCATCTTGACTCGGATAGCCGCTTTCTTGGGCGAGCAGCGGGCCATCGCCTCCGGAAAGGATTTCGAACAGCTTTTCCTGCAGCTCGTCAAGCGATTTGAACTGAGGCAGATACTCTTTGAGATTGGCAACGTGGCTGCGCACGGAGGATATTCCTTTGGCCTTCATCTTGGAAGCTGGGGTGTCTAGGACATGCTGCAAGGTGTCCAGGTCTACGTCGTACATCAGCGTGCCGTGGATTATCTCTTGATTGCCGGCGACCCTGCGTGCATAGCCGGAGACTTTCCTGCCTTCGACGAATATGTCGTTTCTGCCAGTCAGTTCCGCCGGCACCCCAAGCAGCCTGAGAGCATCCACCATGGGCTGTGGTGATGGGTTTCTGCCGATTATTGTGTAGTTCATGTTCTGGAGGTCGTGGTAGACAGCACCTCCGCCAGTGACCCTGCGTGCCAGGGTGATTCCATGTGCGGTCAGATACTCAAGATTGACTTCCCCATATGCGTTCTGGTTCAGCCCGATTATCACTGCGGGACGGTTTCTCCAAAGGAAGAAGTAGGGCTCTTCGCTATGAATGTTCTCAAGGCAGTATTCGTCGAATGCCAGGTTGAAATAGGGGTCAGTGGAATTATTTATCAGATACCTCATGCTCTTGATATTTTCAGTTATCTCTCCATCTCTTTCCTCAAGATAGGGAGGATATATTTCTTTATTTCTGGATAATTAGGGAGGTGTCCGCCGGGGTAATAATGCGCCCGACCTGGGTAATGCTGCTCGAATTCGGGCCCGCAATGCACCAGCTCGTCGTTCCGGGCAAAAATCCCCGTCGTCATGCTCACCTCTTCCTGTGTGAGGCTTGCATACTGCGAGAGCTCTGCTTCTGCATATTCATTGCAGATATCTTCGTTTATTATGAAGGTCTTGTCGCCGTTCTTCCTAGGCGAGAGGTATTTCTGCTCCCCGATTTTCGTCCGCAGCATCCGGGATATTCCTAGGTCAGGATTGATGAGCATCTTGCGCCGTCCTCTCAGCTTCTGCGCCAGGAATCCGCCCCAGGAGAGGCCGATCGTGAGGTCCGGGTTTTCTCGCAGGCAAATCCCTTCCAGAAGATTAATGGAATCCTGCAGCCTGATTGGCACGTCGGGTGCTATGACCTCGGTGTCTTTAAGCAATATTCTTAAAGATGTGGCCATTTTGTAGGCGCCTGATGATGCCAGGCCGTGAATGAACAGGATTTTCATCTTCTGGCTTCCAGCAAAATGTCTGCCAGCTCCTTGATGTCCCTGACGATGATATCCGCAGGCCAATGCTTCGGATGAGGGTTTGTCCTGGCTTCCTGCGCGACTTCCAAGGCTGTCTCCAGCGTCGTTTCCCCGGAGAGCACTAGCACGCTCACTGCGCCAGCATTGTGTCCCATGGCGATGTCGGTGTAAATCCTGTCTCCCACCATGGCTATCTCATCCGCTTTCAGGCCATTTCGATCCATTATCCCGTCCAGCATTGACGGGTCTGGCTTGCCCATGACTTTGTCCGGCTTTCGCCCACATGCTGCTTCGATGCATTTTTGAAGTGAGCCGCAGTCGACTAGAATGGTCTTGGCATCAGTCGGGCAGACGAAATCGGGGTTCGTTGCGATGTATGGAATCCCTTGGCTGGCCCACCAAGTTGCCCTGCAAAGGCGGGAATATGTTAAAGTCGTATCGAATGCTACCACAAGCATGTCTGGGACATCGTTAGAATCGTCGGCGCAGGCTTCGAAACCAGCATCAATGAATTCTTTCTGCATGCTCGGGGTGCCTAGCATGAAGAGTTTACGAACTTTCGGATAGTGCTTGTGAATATAATCTATCGTCGCGATGGGTGTGGAATACATGTTCCCGGCATCGGCTTTTATCCCCATCCGATGTAACTTGGACAGGTAATCTTCTACTGATTTCGTGGGATTGTTGGTAAGGAAAGAGTATCCTATCCTATTCGCTCTCAAAGCATCAAGCACTTCCAAAGTAAACGGGAAGATGTCATTCTCCATGTAGATTGTGCCATCCATGTCCAAGGCCAGATGCTTGACTTTTCTTAGCTTCTCGCTTTGCTCTTTTGTGATCTTAGCGTTATAATTAGCTTTCATATTCATAACTGGATGACAAAAATAACTTTTTTTCCGTAATTCCCTCTTTCAAATTAATAACTGACGGGAAAATCTGTCATTCCCAATTCCTGAAACATGTTTTTATAGACAGCCGCTTTTTGCTGGAGAGGAAGCGGGTAAGCCCTTGACGATGATGGCAGGCGGTAGAGACGCATTGAGCGCCCTTCGAACGTGAACTCTGAATATTGCCCCATCCGAGGCTGGGCAGCGCTGAATATGGCGCAAAGCGTAGCCGCGGCCTTCTCTCCGGTCACGGCGATGGCCTTGCATTCGGGAATATGCCGAAGCAGCGCGGGGACATCCGTCGGCTCCACGACTTCCAGGAACTTGTCCGAAGCATTGTCTTTCAGCCTTCTGATCGCCGTCGCAGTGTCGTATAAGGCGATGCCTTTGGCTGAACAGAATTGGATTATGTCATCTAGCCTGAACTTCTTTGCTTTGACATCCACGAACCTGTCTTTATTTCCGAAGAACGCCAGGCCGAGGATTCTCCACATGTCATTTATGAAATTCGGGTAATAGAATCTCATGCTCCACCTCTTTTCCTGAGGCGGAAAACTCCCCAGCATCAGCACTTTGGCGTTGCCGGGGAGAAATGGCTCAAAAGGATGCTGCTCGATTTGCATCGAGCCTATTTCGCTTCAGGCGCAGCTGAGTCAGCCGCACCCTCAATAAAGGCTACGATCTCGCCTTTCTCCACTTTGTCGCCTTGCTTGCCGAGGGTGGCTACCACTCGGCCATCCACCGCAGGAATGAGTTCTTCCATTCCGTAATATGTCTGGACGAAGCCCATGCCCATTCCGGCTTTCACCTCAGTGCCGGCGATAGGGGCTGCGGAATCGTCATTCACGTCCACCTGCCACAGAAGCTGACCCTTCGCCGGAGCCTGTACTGGAATGGCGTGAGGATAGCGCTTGGCATATTCATTGACATCGAATTTAGGCATCTCGACGATAGGACGCTCAACCTTGATCGGAGCGTGTGCCTTTGCCTTCAGGTCTGCCAGCTCAGCATTGAAACGCTCCTTCGCCTTGCCATTCTTATAGTCGCGATACTGGTTCTCGTGCATGGCAAACTCGAAGAGTTCCTCCTCGTCCTGACCCTCATCCCAGCCCTCTTCCTTCATCATCTGGCGGAACTTCGGCAGCTCGTCAGGGTACATGTCCTGAGGGTCTCCGTCGTAGAACTCCAAGCCTTTCTGCTTAGCCAGTTCGACTATCTCCGGAGCCAGAGGCCCAGGCAGCTTGCCGCACTTGCCAAGTATCATCGCCCAAGTGTCTTTGTCGATGGTGGACCACCTAGGCTTGCCGTTCAGGGAGCCGAGCAGATTCATGAGCGCAGTGTTCTTGACATACTGGCTGAATGGCGTCACGAGTGGCGGATAGCCAAGCTTAGGCCATACGTACTGAACTTCGTCGAACAGCTTCACCATCAGGGTGTCAAGACTGATTTCCGGACGGCCATGGGCTCTTTCGGCAGCATTGATCGCACCTTGGAATCCTTTCAGGTCGGACATCATCGAACCCATCATTCCGCCAGGCAGGCCGCAGCCTACCAGCAAGGAACTCATGACTTTGTTCGATGGATTGATCCAGTAGCCGAGGAAATCGTCGATGAATTCCTGAGTGAGCCTTCGTACTTCCATGTAGGCATCCATGTTGATGTCTTTCACCAGGAAGCCGTCGGCCTTCATCATCTCACGGATTGTTATCACGTCTGGGTGAACCTTACCCCATGCGAGAGGCTCTACTGCGACATCCAGGTAGTCTGCTCCTGCGCGGGCTACTTCCAGCATCGAGGCAGGAGAGAATCCTGGTCCTGTGTGACCATGGTATTGAACCAGAATTTTAGGGTATTTCTTCTTTATGTCGTGCACCAGCTGTCCGAGGAAGGTCGGGCGGCCTACTCCTGCCATGTCTTTGAGGCAGATTTCATCGGCGCCATATTCCACTACCTTGTCTACGACTCCCATGTAGTATTCAACCGTGTGGACCGGTGAATTAGTGATCGAGAGTGCAGCCTGAGATATCATTCCTCCCTTCTTGGCGAATTCGACCGAACGTTTGAGGTTCCTGTGATCGTTGAGGCCGCAGAAGGAACGAGCGATGTCGGTGCCTTGCTTTTTCTTTACCTTGAACATCAGCTCCCTTACGTCGGCTGGCACTGGATTCATTCTGAGTGCGTTCAGTCCCCTTTCCAGCATGTGAGTCTGAATGCCGGCTTTGTGGAAAGGAGCCGTCCATTTGCGGACAGCCACGTTAGGATTCTCTCCGAAAAGCAGGTTCACCTGCTCGAATGCGCCGCCGTTAGTTTCCACGCGGTCGAAACAGCCCATGTCTATGATTGCTGGCGCCACTCTCACCAGCTGATCCACCCTTGGGACATATTTCCCGGAGGATTGCCACATATCCCTGTACACAAGGGAAAACTTTATTTCTTTTGCCATAATTCTTTATTATATATTTTGACAAATATAATAAAAATCATGCTATTAAATAGCCTGTTTCAAGTCACTTTGGCGTTTTCCGCTTGTCTGAATTTTGATGAGCTACTGCATGAATCCGGCAAAGTAACCAGGGAAGAGGACACAGGTGATCAGGTAGCCGACAATCGTGGAAACGCCGACGCTTACCAGTCCCGGCATCATGAAGCTATGGTTCAGCAGATACTTGCCAATGACGGTGGTGCCTGAACGGTCGAAATTGACTGTGGCAATGTCGGAAGGGTAGTTGGGGATGAAGAAATAGCCATAGACGCTCGGTAGAACCCCAAGCAGCACTGGGCCAGGGATGCCCAATGAATATGCCAACGGCAGCATCGCCACTACGACTGCCCCTTGCGAGTTTATGAGGACGGACACGAGGAAAAACACGAAGGCGATGGACCATGGATACTGGCTCACTATGCCGGAGAGAGCTGTCTTCATTTCTTCAAGATAGTTTCCGAAGAATGTGTCGGCAAGCCATGCTATTCCGAATATGGCCACGACTGCGACCATGCCAGACTGCCACACGGCGCCACCGACAGCCTTTTTCGGATCGGCCTTGCAGAACATTATGTTCAGTGCCGCTGCAGTGAGCATTATGATTTGGATGATGAGATTCATTTTGGGAATGCCCATCGCCGTAGCCAGCGTGACGCTCTCGCCATCTTTAGTGACATGGAAAATCTGGCAGAATGCGAAGCAAACTATTACCAGCAATGCTGCGAGAAAGACATATACTGAGGCTTTGGCAGAGCGGGTGATTACTTTATCGAGAGTCGTGGCGCTGGAACCATACATATATTCATGGGTATGGGGGTCAGCGTCCCGCTTCTGAAATTCGGGATCTTTGTCCAGGTCCTTGCCGCGATGGTAGGAACATAGTGAAGCGCAGAATATTCCTATAATGCAGGCCGGAATGGTCACCAACAGGATTTGAGGAATCGTCACCATGTAGCCGTTGCTGTTGGAAATCGTCATGAATGCTACCACTGCTGCGGCGATAGGGGAGCAGGTGATGCCCACCTGAGATGCCACTGAGGCAACGGCGCAAGGTCTTTCCGGGCGTATTCCTTTCTTCAGGGCGATGTCGCAGATGATTGGCATTATGGTGTAGACCACGTGGCCGGTTCCGACTAACACCGTGAGGAAGAATGTGCACAGAGGTGCCAGGAACGTGATGTGATCTGGGTGCTTCCTAAGCATCTTTTCAGCCACCTGAATCATCCAGTCCATGCCGCCCGATGCCTGGAGCGTTCCTGCGCAGGTAACTGCGGCGATTATGATGTAGATGACGTCGGTGGGCGGAGTGCCGGGCTTCATCCCGAAGCCGAACACCAGGATTGCCAAACCTATTCCAGAAATCGCTCCAAGAGCGAGGCTGCCGTACCTCGAGCCTACGTACAGGGCAGCCAGCACGATCAGCAGCTCGATTATCATCAATGCCATAAATGTTATGATTATGAGGTTCTCGGTAAATTTATCTAAATTTTCGATAAATCCCTAACCGAATCTGAAGAAATGTTGAACCGGATGACATGGGGAATCATTATTCGGCGATGTCATCCGGTTTAGTGATTATGAATTACTCGGAGAAATTACTTTTCGACAAATTTTATCTCATGGTCTTTGTCATATGAGAAGAGATCATAATAGTCTGTCTTGAAGCCTTGCCAAACGTAGACGGTCTTAAGATTCGGGTTTCCTGTGAATATGTATGTGTTCAATGGATTCCTGTCCACTTCGCTAAGGTCCAGCTCGGTCAAGTTGTTGTCCGTCGCAACCAGTCGCCAAAGCAGATTGCATCCGGTCAGCTTTATTTCAGTCAGATTGTTGCCATTGACGTAAAGTCTCTGGAGGTTTGTGAAGCCTGATAGATCAAGAACCGAATCTTCTCCTTCCTTGCGATTGAATGCGCCGATTGTGTGGATTTGTGATTTAATCTTGTCAATCTGTGGCTTGATTTTGATGAACAGAGAATAGTTCAATCCAAGTTCAATAAGTTCCTGGTTTTTGCTGATGTCAAGATTTTCCAGACTTGTGCATCCTTGTAAATGAAGGCTTGCCAGCTTCGGATTCCCGCTAAGGTCTAATTCTTTAAGATCAGGATTCATATTCAGATCCAGATGTTTTAGCTGCGGAAAATATTCTATGCCTTTAGCGCTCTTTATGGAGTATGATCCGGCATCGATCCCATAAGGTTGATTGTCGGGATATTCATATTTTACTTCATAGGCAGAGATGGCATTGTCTTCGTTCCTGTCAATTCCATAGATCGAGAAAGAAACCGATGCGGCAAGTTTGAGGTTCGGGTCCTCTATGAAATTGAGAAAATCAGGACTTCCTTTTTGAACAAAATTAATTGTCCCTTTCGCATATTTGGAATCGACAGAAATCCAGAATGTCTTGTCGACGAAAAAGTCAGCGGCCTCGACTTTGATAGGGAGGGATGCCTTTCCTGATCCTTTCACTTTGCCTATTGACACCCAGTTATTATTTTCGCCAGATTGTCCGTAGACAATGCCATTGCTTGAAAGCGTCCAGTCTCCGTCGACATCGATGTCCAAAGTCTGCTCGCCTCCATCGTATCCGATTTCCACATTGTCAGAGCTTCCATTGATGAGAAGAGCTGTGGCATTCTCATCCTTAAGTCCGATCTTCACTTCACTTTGGCCACTCAGGCCTTCATCGTCCCTGGCCTCCAGTACAATGGTGCATTCTCCTCTCTCAATTTCGTCTAGAGAAAGAGTAAATGAAAAGGAAGGTAGTTCCAGATTTTCTTTTACGATTTTGCCATTGACCCTCAGGCTTGTCGTAACGACATTATCCTCAGCATCTTTAATCTCACCGGTTATCACGAGAGTGCCTGGCTTTGTCGCCATTGCACCATTTGTGGGAGAGGTAATCTGGCATGCAGGCGCGGTATTTATCTTTTCTGACTCGTTAGAACAGGAAACTGCTGCGAGAGCCAGACAGAAAATAAGTAATTTAAAAGATTTCTTCATCGTTGATTAGTCTTTAACGCATCTTACGGCGTGTGCTCTGCTCGTGTCTGTACCCTTGCTGCTGCTAGGTTCATACCTATAGCTATTAATTGACACTGTCAAGCCTCCAGGATTGGAAGGGGAGTATGGTGCGAAATGCTGGGTCCAATAGGTGGCGGTGTCATTCTTGCTGGTCGATGGCCCATAGTAGAAGCCGTTTCTTGGATAATAGCAGCCAGTTACCGTCGCAGAGAAATCATAGGTGTCAAATCCTCCTTTCTCAAGCTGAGGGAAGTCGGAGTCGGAAGAAGTCTTCCAGCCTGTCTTGGTGCGGAGATGTCCGTTGACATTGTAGACTGTCGATCCATCCCAGTATGTGGCGGCTTCGCTTTCAGGAATCCTTTTCCTTACGTAATTGAAGAGAGAGTCCCATTCTGCATAAGCAGGGACATGCCATCCCTCAGGGCAAGGGCCTTGTTTCCCCACCGTGTTGTCTGTCGTGAAATCATCGGCTCCGCCAACTGCATGCCAGTTGTAGAGAACACCGTAATTCTTGTAATGATCTGTGGCTTTCGCAGCATCGACATCGGTGCCGTTGTAATCGTACACGTAGTATTTTGCTTCTGTCTTGGAATAATCGTCCACTGCATTCACTGATGGTAGGTAAGCTAGATCTTGCGCGAACCATAGCTGCTTGCCTATCTTTACTGTCCTGTAGGTGCGATTGTCACGTGGGTCCGTGAAAGAGCGGATTCTCCCGAGAACCGTGAATGAAAGCTCAGAGGAGGCTGTCTTTCCATTGTTGTCAGTCACTTCAAGGCTGGCTTTGACAACTCCTTCTGTTTTCTCATCCGCAGAAAGTTCGTATTCAAAAGGAACTGAAGTTATCGCATCTACTGCCTTGTCATTAATCTTCAGCACTACTGAAGCGATTGATCCATCTTGGTCTGAGGCCTCGCCTTTTAGCGTGACGACATCTTCAGGCTCGATTTCCTTGCCGGCGACGTCTGAAGAAAGAGAGCATGTCGGAGCGACGTTCTGGTCAGATAGGGTGAAAGATTTCATGTCCTTCGCTGCCAATCCTTTGCTGTTCTCGACTTCTACTGTAATGGTATAAGAACCCACCGGGAACGTTTCAGCAGGAACTTCGTATTCGAAAGGAAGGGTTGTAATGCCAGGGATTACCTGTGTCCCTATGGTAAGCGTAACTTTTGATATTTCTCCTGATCCGGCCTCTCCTTCTGCCTTGACAGTGAAAGGAGCATAGACATTTAGATTACTGCCTTCCGAAGGAGACGAGATTGTTACTGTTGGAGGAGTTGTTTCTTCATCTGAGCAAGAGTAAAATGCAAATACGCTCACGCTCGCTAATGCGATGACTAAAAGATTTTTCTTCATAATTATTTGTTCGTTCGTTTAAAAACATTATTGCATTTGATAACTAGGGAACAGTAAGCTTTCTGCAAAAATAACCAATTTTTGGATTATATCACCTGTTTCTGCTTTGAATCTGATATGAAAATAATTCTTTGTTACTTTTTATTGCAACAGAAAAATTTTTGAAGATTTATCTTGTTGATAATCATTAATAATAACCAAAAAGTGACCAGCTGACTTTAGAGTGCCTTCTTGTTTCGGCAAAATATTCGGTTTATCTTTGCTATCGAAAAGAAAGAAAGTAACTAAAAGAAACTATTGATATGAAAAAGATTTTTGCTCTATTGACTATTCTTTTAAATTTAACAATTATGGCACAGTCAAAATTCGAAATGTATGATTTCGGTACATTCAAGCTTCATGTTTACTATTCAGGCGACGTCATGAATGATGCCAGCTACATCATCGAGGGCGCTGACTCGCTTGTCACCATGGAGGAACCTCTTTTCAAGGTTAATGTCAAAGAATTCAATGAATATCTTGACAAGTTGGGAAAGCCAGTGGAGAAAACCATCACAGATTACCATATCGGCGGGACTGCAGACAGAGACCTAACTATGGCCTACGGCATGGAGGCTTTCTCGAAAGGACCAGTGTATGGCGGAATGATGAAGAATTTCCAGAAGGCATTCGGGGACAGCATGGTTGATCTCCCTACGGGGAAGGTTTCGGAGGTCGACTTCGGTAAGACTTGCTCTTGGGCTGGAGTTACTTTCGAGTTCCGTCACGGAGCTTCAACCGATTTCCCGGCTGCGAGCATAATCATCGGAGGCAAGGTCTATTATACACATTGGGCTCCGGCGAAGGCCCATGTCAGCAATCTGCAGGTGTCTTCTCGTGCTGCCGTTGATGCTGAGCTCGCAGAGGCTCAGAATGAGCTGGATTCAGGATGTGAGCTATTCATTGGCGGTCACGGAGGGGCATCCAAGGTGAATGCGGTGAAATTCAAGATTGAATACTTGAATACTGTCAAGCGCCTTCTCGCCGAGAATTCCAGTGCCGATGCCTTCGTGAAGGCTATGAAGTCTGCTTATCCGGAACTTCCTGGCTCTGAGGGTCTTGATGCGCTCGCCGCTGCACTTTACAAATAAAATGTCATAAATAATGAAATGTCGGCGGCTCGAAAGGGCTGCCGTTTATTTTGTCGAAATGGGACGAATCTCGTCATTTCTGTGGGAAAATCCCTTTCGCCATTTTGCTCTAGTTGTTTTCCTGCTATGCTGAAAGCAGGACGAGGCTGACAAAAACCCTCTGTCAGCCTCGTAGAGCGAAGTAAAAAAATATGTCAGAGATTATTATTAAGATCCTTCATCCATGCGTCTATGCGCCCTTGAGTTTTGTCTTCTTCATTGATTTCATCCAGAGGCAGTCCTACGAATCTGCCATCTACGACGGCATCCGATGATGAAAAAGAGTAGCCTTCGACTGGAACGCTTCCGATGACTTTGCACCCTTTGTCTTTTACGGCATCGTAAAGCGCTTTCATGCCTCCGCAGAAGGTGTCCCCGTAGGATGCGCTGTCACCGCAGCCGAAAATGGCGACCGTCTTGCCGGACAGGTCCGCTCCCTTAAGCAGGTCAATCCCGCTGAACCAGTCGTCCTGTACGTCTCCGGCTCCCCACGTCGAGGTTCCCAGGAGCAGCACGTCGTGAGCTTTCAGAACCGATTCATTCAGGTCGGTAACGTTGACGATGTCTGCATTTTCCTTTCCAATGGCCTCCTGAATCTTTCCCGCGACCGTTTCGCAATAGCCGGTCGTTGAACCATAAATAATAGCAATCTTGCTCATATCAATATTTCTTTTATGTTGCAACCGTAAACTTGGCTGGCAAATTTTAACTCTTCAAAGTTACCTATATGGCTCTCAATTGTCAATACCAATTAATGATGACTCCGTAGAGTTGGGAGTAGAGATGGGTGCAGCTGACAGCCAGAATTCAGTGTACTTATTTCTTAGCCATCTTAACCACGTAGCTGCGAACGTGCAGCTGACAGCCTGAATTCAGTGTCCTGCGTGGCCCATTATTTCAGCAAGATTCTGTAAACTTTCTAAGCAGGCTATTGGTGGCAGCGGACGCTAGCTTTGCGGTCTTTGATGATGGAATCCATGTTTTCTTTTGCCCAGCCGACAAGGCTGCCGATGAGCGGGAGCAGCGATTGCGCCCTTTCCGTCAATGAATATTCCACCTTAGGAGGAACCTCGGCATAAATTTTCCTTTTCACGAAGCCGTCTTCTTCAAGAGTGCGGAGAGTCACGGTGAGCATCTTCTGAGATATGTCAGGGATGCTTTTTTGTATTTCGTTGAACCTCATCACCTCGGCATCTTTAAGAACCAGCATGACGAGCACGGACCATTTATCGCAGATCCTAGCCAGCACATTGCGTACAGGACAGTCCGGATTGGACATGTCTATGATTTCTTTCCTATTCATGAATATATTTTTTATATGTTCATTTTACTGCGCAAAAGTAACTAACATTATTTTGTTCTGCAACAAGAAAAATTTATATCGAAGTAGAAAACCGGCGCTTATTTCACCTTGTCATCCGAGCTTGATCCGGAATCTAGGCTCGTTTATCCCCGTCATCCGGACTCGATCCGGAATCTAGGTTTGCGGGAACTAGATCCTGAAACAAGTTCAAGATGACGGAGTGGGTCGTTCACGATGACTTGGCGTGCCGTGTAGGATGACGGTGACCGTACGAGCATCGTAGAAATGCCTATTTACAATCAATAATATATGGAAGGCGTGCGTACGGTCTGACTGGCGAAATGGAGACCGTGCTATAATCGCTTATTAATTATTTAATATTCAATCGCTTGTAAAACACCTTCCGTACGGTCTCAATCCCCAGCCTCTCCAAATACGGAATTGGGCAACGAATCTACTCTCGTAGGTTTTCCAGTCCAACCCCAATCTCCATCCACAGGGACTTCGAAAGAAGCAACCCAGGTTTGAGGTGCGTGAGACATCAATGTAGAGAAAATTGAATACCAACAAGTTACGGGAGCCATCTCACGCTCTGTTGGGATAATGACCGAGCGTGATGGGCTTCTCACAGAATAGCTACATATCAACTAGTTACAATCATTAATCGCACGCTCCCTCGTTCGCTAGGGGGTGAGTCGCCCAGGATGCTGGTGGCAGGAATCGTGTTCATTTCCCTCTCTTCATTCCGGACTTTATCCGGAATCTGGGTTTGCGAAAACCAGAGCCTGAATCAAGTTCAGGATGACGGCGGTGGTTCGTTCAGGATGACGTGGTGAGTCGTTCACGACGGCGGGGGCGCTTATCGGCTCTTTCCGATCGGTACGGACACCAACGGAACGGTGTCGATGAGCTTGAGCGACTTCACCATGGAGGCCGTCCCTTCCTTGTATTTGCGGAAATGCTCCGTCCCTATATGACGTTGATAAGCAGCCTTGTCTGCATAGACTTCAACTATGTAGACCTTGGCCGGATCGTCTTTGCTCTGCATGGAAAACAAGGCGATGACGCCAGGCTCCATGGCCATGGAGGTCTCTCCAACTTCCTTTGCATATGACAGATATTCACCGATCTTGTCAGCGAACACTTCTATTTCCGCTATCCTGACTATCCTTTCGCCCGTCTCCTGGGCATAGACCTTCTCCCCGAACAGCCTCCTGGCATTGTTGGAGAAGACATCCTCCGTATTCAAGCCGAGTGCAGGCAGCCTCTTCTCAAGCGAAGCCTTCGCCTCCATGAGAGCCGTCGGAGAAACATAGGGGTAGTCCGAGCCGTAAAGCAGGTGATCCGGGACCGTGATGGTGAGCAGCGTCTTTATGACATCATCTGTCGCTGCCCCTGCAAGGTCATAATAAAGCCTCGACATATTGGCTTCGACATCGACGTTTTTCATATATCCATGGGCCGTCATGACTGGGAGCAGCCCCTTGAACCGTGGCAACGCATTGGGCAGAAAAGATCCGCAGTGAGGAACTACGACCTTCAGATCCGGATAGCGGACCAGAACGTCCGAAGCTATCATGTTCAGGACGGCCCTCGTTGTCTCGGCAAGGTATTCGTACGAAGCCAGAGGTACTTTCTTGACCAGGGCTTCATTCGTGGACGAAGGCTTGTGGGGATGAATAATTATTACAGCCTTTTTCTCGTTTAGGTATGACATGAGCGGCTCCAAGTCTTCATCGCCGAGATACTGTCCGTATGCATTCGTGGCCAGTTTCACTCCGTCCGCACCGAGAACTTCCAGCGCATACTTTGCTTCGGCAAGCGCCGCATCCACATCCGGAAGCGGCAGCACAGCACAAAAACGGAAGCGGCCAGGATGGGCGCCCTTGATGGCAGCGCATTCTTCGTTCAGCTCACGGCATATTATTGCAGACTCTTGTGCATCGCCGAAATAAGGTTGTGGGGCAGGTACGGTGAGCACGGATGTCTGGATCCCTGCTTCGTCCATGAAGGCAAGGTGCGCTGACACCGACCATTGAGGGAGAGGGAAGCCCTCGTCCAGCGATGCCTTATGGCTGTCAATGGATAAACGGTAGCTGTCAGTGATTATGTGTGCGTGCACATCTGTCTGTGCCGCCAGCGAAAAAGAAGCCATAAATATAAGAAATATTGAAGTAAAAGTCCTTTGCATAAATTGATTCAGGATGACGTGGTAGGGTTGCTCAGGAGACGTGGTGAGTCGTTCAGGAGACGTGGTAGGGTTGCTCAGGAGACGTGGTGAGTCGTTCAGGATGACGTGGTAGGGTTGCTCAGGAGACGTGGTGAGTCGTTCAGGATGACGTGGTGAGTCGTTCAGGATGACGTGGTAGGGTTGCTCAGGAGACGTGGTGAGTCGTTCGGGATGACGGCGGTGGGTCGTTCTGGATGAACGGGTTGCGATGGGGAGGCGGCATCCTATGCGTTCTGTGCGTCGCAACTTCGTGCGGGTCCGGAAAGGGCGGAGCGCATGGCGCTGAGGTCGGGATTGAGGCCCGTCATCAGGCTGTAACCGGTGAGGGCTTGGTAGAGGAGCCAGCGAGTGCCGGGGATGTATATGCCCTCAGCTGAGGCTATCTTGAACTCTGCATCTTCATCGAAGGACGGGTTGCGGTAATTCGCCTCAAGGATGACCTTACGGCAGCCTTCCATGACGAAGTCGTCAGCCGAGAACTCAGCGATTTGCGGAAGGGCCATGGGAAGCGTGTAGATTATCAGGTCGCACTCTTTGACTGCCTCCTTGAAATCGGCAATCGGGACTGCCATGAACCCATATTCAGGATTCGCATTGATGATCGCCTGGGCTTTTTCAATGCTGCGGTTCATCAGGACGGTCTCAAAGCCCATTTCCGCAGCAGCGATGGCGGCGGCCTTGCCCGCTCCGCCACAGCCCACGATTAGAGCCTGCGGGATGGTCTTGAAATGCTCGTCGCGGTTCAGCCTGAAAAACTGATGTATCTTCACGAAGAAACGCTCTCCGAATTCGTGCATGAATTCTTCGACGATGCCAGGGTAGTATGCTTCTGCGATGGCAGTTATTATCCCGGTAAAGTCGGAGTTGTGAGCCTCGAGGCCGGACGGCCCCTTCACGACGAGGTTCGTCGCCCCTATCTTGGCAGCCGGCCCTGAGATCAGTCCCTTCCCTTCTTCAGCAAGGGAGAGAACTTTCGCGAAAGCCTGCTCCTTGAAAGGCGCAGTGACGTTTATGGCAGAATATTCATTAAGAAAATGCTCCCAGGCATTCTCAAAGCCATCTTCCTCGATCAAGTCGTATGAATATGCGCTCCCGTCCTCTTGCGTCATGCCATTATAAGCGGCATTGAATAGCAGAGGACTCTTCGAGCCTTTCACTGGATTTCCTATGAGACCGAACTTTTTCATATTCATTAACTTTTCCTTTGGCGGAGTGCTTCGAATAATAGGATAGCGGCTGATACTGAGACGTTTAGCGAGTCAAGGCGACCGAGCATCGGAATGCGGATGCGGGCGTCGGCTGCCTTACGCCAGATGTCGGTGAGGCCGGTGGATTCAGTGCCCATCACGATGGCGGTAGGGCCGGTCATGTCGGTGTCATAGTAGAGGGAAGAGTCTTGCAGCTGGGCGGTAAGTATCTGAATATGATGACTTCGGAGCCAGGCAATGGCTTCTTCCGACGTGGCAGCGGCGACTTGTCTCGTGAATATGGCGCCTAGGCTTGCGCGGATCAGATTCGGGTTATAAAGGTCGGTGAGCGGATCGCATACTATCACCGCATCTGCGTCGGCTGCGTCTGCACTGCGCAGCACGGCTCCAAGGTTGCCGGGCTTCTCAACGCTTTCCAGCACTATGATCAGCGGTTTTTTGCCGATTTTAAGAGAATCCAAGGTGCGTTCTTTGGAAGCCACCTCTGCTATGATGCCCTCCGTGCTGCCCCTGTATGCTATCTTTGAATATATTCCCGAAGGCACCTGTTCTATCCCTACGTTCTTATTCAGCGCCTCCGCCTTCCCGACGATGTCGTTCAGGTCGTCTTCGGAGATGAACTCTCCGCAGATGAAGAGCGTTCTGGGCACGAAACCGGCATCGAGGCAGTGGCTGACTTCGCGGCGCCCTTCGACCACGAAGAGCCCCTCTTCGCACCTCAGCTTGGATTTCTCCTGAAGCGCCAGCAGGTCCTTAATCTTCTGGTTGTGAGCCGATGTTATATTCTCAATTCGCATATCGCTTTTTTATGCTCCCGTTTTGTAAGGCGGAAGTCCGGTCCTATTCCTCTTTCTTGATAGCGGCCTTTTCAGGGCGCATTTGCGGGAAGAAGAGCACGTCCTGGATAGTCGTCTGGCCGGTCATGAACATCGTCAGGCGATCTATTCCCATTCCGAGACCGGACGTAGGCGGCATGCCATATTCCAGGGCACGCACAAAATCGTAGTCGATGAACATGGCCTCGTCGTCACCATGGCTCTTCAGGGCAGCCTGCTCCTTGAACCTGTCCAGCTGGTCGATAGGGTCGTTCAGCTCGGAGTAAGCGTTGGCAAGCTCCTTGCCGCAAACGAACAATTCGAACCGCTCGGTGAGCGTAGGGTCGTTGCGGTGGCGCTTCGTCAGAGGCGACAAAGAAACAGGGTAGTCTATCACGAAAGTAGGCTCAGTGAGATGCTCCTCGACATATGCGCCGAAGATTGCATCGATCAGCTTGCCTTCGCCCATCGTAGGATCGGTCTCCACTTTCAGCTTCTTGCAAGTTTCGCGTAGCTCGTCCTCATTCATCCCCTTTACGTCCACTCCGGCATATTCCTTTATGGCGTCCAGGTACGGCAGCCTCTTGTAACCGGCTTTGAAATCGATTTCCTTGTCTCCGATTTTCACTACGGAAGTTCCATGAAGTTTCACGGCGATTTTCTCCAGCATGTTCTCCACGAATTCCATCATCCAGATGTAGTCCTTGTATGCCACGTAAATTTCCATGCAAGTGAACTCGGGATTGTGCGTCTTGTCCATGCCCTCGTTACGGAAGTCCTTAGCGAACTCGTAGACGCCATCGTAGCCACCTACGATAAGTCTCTTAAGGTACAGCTCGTTTGCGATTCTCATGTACAGGTCTATGTCCAATGCATTATGGTGCGTGATGAATGGGCGGGCGGTGGCGCCTCCCGGAATAGGCTGCAGGATCGGAGTCTCGACCTCCAGGCAGCCAGCCTCGTTGAAATATTCACGCATGGTGTTGATTATCTTGGACCTCTGCACAAACACATCGCGCACCTGAGGGTTCACTATCAGGTCTACGTATCTTTGGCGATAGCGCATCTCAGGGTCGGTAAAAGCATCGTGTACCACTCCGTCAACTTCCTTCACGATAGGCAGCACGCGCAAAGACTTGCTGAGCAGAGTCAATTCCTTGACGTGAATGCTCAGCTGACCAGTCTGAGTTATGAAAGCGAAGCCTTTCACGCCGATTATGTCGCCTATGTCCAGCAGTTTTTTCCACATAGTATTGTACATCGTCTTGTCTTCGCCCGGGCAGATCTCGTCCCTTTTTACATAGATCTGAATCCTTCCGGTTGAGTCCTGGATTTCCCCGAACGATGCCGCACCCATTATCCTGCGCGACATGATCCTGCCAGCAAGGCACACGTCCTGGCACGTTCCCTTCTCGGCATCGTATTCCTTTGCCACGCTCTGGGCAGTCGCATTGACTGGATAGAGAGCTGCAGGATAGGGGTTGATGCCTAGTTCTCTTAATTTAGCGAGGGATTCTCTTCTTATCACCTCTTGCTCGCTGAGTTCTGTATTCGCCATATTCTTTTAAATAATTATCAATATTATTGCCTGCCGGGCAGGCCAGATTCTTCAAATTTAGCACTTTTAATTTACATTCTGAAATTAAATAATTATATTTGTGAATATGGCAAAAGAGCGTAAATGGATTATCAAGGAACCGGCCGATCCGGAGAAAGTCGAGAGGCTGTCAACGGAATTGGGCATAGACCGTGTCCTTGCCGACATGCTGATCAAGAGGGGCGTCGAAACCTTCGAAGAGGCTCGGCATTTCTTCCGTCCTAGCTTGGGAGACTTGCATGACCCATTCCTGATGAGGGACATGGATAAGGCTGTGGAAAGGCTGAGACGGGCCATAACTTCCGAAGAAAAAATCCTGGTCTACGGAGATTATGATGTCGACGGCACTACAGCCGTCGCCTTGGTGTACTCATTCTTCAAGAGATATTCGCAAAACGTAGACTTCTATATTCCAGACCGTTATGACGAGGGCTACGGGGTGTCGTTCAAGGGCATCGACTGGGCCAGAGACAATGGTTTCGGGCTTATAATAACCTTGGACTGCGGCATAAAGGCTAATGAGAAGGTAGAATACGCTTCCGCAAAAGGGATAGACATGATAATATGCGACCACCATCTTCCGGAAGAAGTGCTTCCTCCGGCGGTAGCGGTGCTGGATCCTAAAAGAGCCGATGACCATTATCCATTCGACGATTTGAGTGGCTGCGGGGTAGGGTTCAAGCTCGTTCAGGCATATTCCCAGAAATACGGGATTCCTTTCGAGACGCTCATCCCCTTGCTCGACCTCCTTGTGGTGAGCATTTCCTCAGATCTCGTGACTATGGTGGGGGAGAACAGGGTGCTAGCGCATTTCGGGCTGAAGCAGCTAAATGAGAACCCTCGCAAGGGGTTGCAGGCGATGGCTGCCATTTCTAAGCTTGAGCCTTCGCATATCACCATCGACGACATAGTCTTTAAAATAGGGCCGAGGATCAATGCTGCCGGGCGTATGGAGACAGGCCGGCTCGCGGTGGAATTGCTGACGGCTTCCGATGACAGGACAGCCAACGAGATAGCCCAGAAGATCAACGACAACAATAATGAGCGCAAGAGCATAGACAGGGAGATTACCCAGGAGGCCCTGAATATGGTGCAGGAAGGCACTGCCCTGACTACTCGCAACGTCACCATCGTCTACAATCCGAACTGGAACAAAGGCGTGGTCGGGATAGTCGCCTCACGTCTTGTCGAGGCTTTCTACAAGCCGACGATAGTTCTCACGAAATCGAACAATTTCGTGACTGGCTCTGCCCGCAGCGTGGCAGGTTTCGATTTATATGAGTCCATCGAAAGCTGCTCCGACTTGCTGGAGAACTTCGGCGGGCATGTCTATGCTGCCGGCCTGACCATGAAAGAATCGAATCTAAAGACGTTCGTGGAGAGGATAGACGCTCACGTGGGCGAGAAAATCACGAAGGAAATGCTCACCCCTGTAATCGACATAGACTCTAAACTGGAATTCAGCCAGATAACCCCAAAATTCTTCCGCGTGCTGAAGCAGTTCCAGCCTTTCGGCCCCGGAAACAATAATCCGGTGTTCCTGACGGAAAATGTCTCGGACGCTGGTAACGGGCGTAAGGTGGGTGCCGGCGGAGTGCACGTCAAGCTGGATCTGATAGACGAGAAACAGCCGTTCCACCAAATCCCTGCCATAGCATTCAACATGGGGGATTACTATGAATATATCAAAGGCGGCAATCCTTTTGATGTCTGCTACTCGATAGTCGAGAACTTCTATCGCGGCAATTCCACTCTTCAGCTACGCATCCGCGACATCAAGGAACGCGAGGAATTCATCTAGATTCAGAGCAGTGAAATGATATGAGCGGCGGCTTGCTCGTATGTGAGGCCGTCGGTGGAGATGATATGGTCGGCGGCGGACTCGTACAGATGAGTGCGTTCGCTCATGAGCTGCTCGATGCGAGCACGGAGCTGGGGTTCTGCCAGGTGGCTGCCGTCTGGGCTCAGGAGCGGCCTGACGTTGGAATCGTTCAGCAGATTCGCGACCAGCGTGTCGCTGTTGGCTTTGAGGTAGAAGCAGACGGAATGTTCATGAATCAGCTTGCGGCAAGGCTCCGTGGTTATGGTGCCTCCGCCGAGAGAAATGATATGGGATGCTTGTCTCATGAGTATTTTGCCGAGCGCTTGGGCTTCGAGGGTGCGAAATGCCTGCTCGCCGTCTTCTTTGAATATGTCGGGGATGCGCCTGCCGGTCATTGATTCAATATATTCATCCAAATCGATACGGACATATTCTGGGAGCAGCTCTGCGAGAGCCTTGCCGACGCTCGTCTTGCCGCACCCCATGAAACCCGTCAGGGCAATATTCATTGGAATATTCATGATTAGAACAGCGTAGGCTCGTCGATTTCCCCGATGTCTGGCAAATCTTTGATGTCAGGTAATTTCGCCTTTCCCGTGTCTATGATGTCTATAGGTTCATCTCCTGTTGCCTGCTCTGTCTCGGCCGAAGGCTCGTCTTCGCCGCCATCATTCTCTGGAATGTCGTCTTCTGGCTTGTGCAGAGGCTCGATAAACACGACTTTCTTGATGTCGAAGGAGCTGCACTTCTTGCCCTTGGCTTGATAGCCCTTCTTGCCAATGAACTCCTCGGCATCGACATTCTCTGGATCCTTATGCTCCTGTTTGCCGCCGAATGTAATCTGGAACTGAGGATGCTTGTCGTCGGATAAATCTACCAAACGAGACTTCTGCCCCTCAGCGATGAATAGCGCCGGAGTGTTGTCGCTTTCGATGAAGCTGAACCTCTTCACGTAATATGCCTTAGCCTTGGCATCGTAATAGAGCGCCGTGTAAGTCTTGTCAGGGTCGAATTTCTCGATTTTCAGCACATCTCCCTGATAACGGTTCGACACGTCGAAGGATGTGGTGTAGAACGTCCCGTCCTTGAATATTGCCAGAACCTTGTCTTCAGGGCCGAACTCACCGAGGCTTATGCCACGGCCTTCGTCATTAAGTTTTTGAATGTCAGCATCGTACCATATTTCTTTGCCACCAATCGTGGAAACGCCTTTGGCCTTCAGCTGAATCTTGGAGATAGGATTTTTCGTGACAAGATTGCCTCTGGAACCCTTTCCCTTGATGGCCAAGGCAGAGAAATCATATTCAAGCTGAGTCTTCTTCAGCTTCGGCCTCGGACGGAGATATATTCTTACAGTCTCGGCCTCGCCATTGTGGTTGACGGTGAACCAGAGAATCTTAGAACCTTCCTCACCGGTCGTGATGTCATATTCCTTATCCCTCGTGACAGACGTTATTGCGAACCTCTTGGCATATGAGATGGAACTTTTGCCTGAGCGGTAAATCACGTTGTAAATGGTTCTGGTGTCGCCTCTATTGAACACACCCACGTACAACAGGTCTTTTTCGAAAAATGCCTTGTCGGTAACTTTCGTGATGCGGTATTTTCCATCCCTTCCGATGACGATGATCTCCGAAAGATCCGAGCAGTCGCATACGTACACTCCGTTGTCGTCCTTCTTCATGCCTATTCCCACGAAGCCCTCTTCGTAGTTGGCGTAAAGCTTGGCATTGTTGCTGACGACTTTCGTCACGGCGATGCTCTCGAAGGCTGTTATTTCGGTTTGCCTCTTGAAAGGTTTGCCATACTTCTCTTTCAGCATTCTGAACCAGTCGATGGTGTATTCAGTGATGTGCTCGATGTTGTCTTTCACCTTCTCCATCTCGTCCTCGATGGTAGCAATGCGCTCGTCCATCGCCTTAGTGTCGAACTTGGAGATTTTGCGCACAGGTTTCTCTACCAGCTTAAAGATGTCGTCCATGACAATCTCGCGACGGAGCAGGTCTTGAAAGGTCTTCATTTGCTCGAACACGTCTTGCAGCTGCTCTTCCCACGATTTCTGATCCTGCTCAAGGATTTTATAGACTCGATTCTCGAAGAATATCCTTTCCAGAGAGTCGTAATGCCATTCGTCTTCAAGTTCACCGAGCCGGATTTCCAGCTGTCTCTTCAGAAGGTCTCTGGTGTGGTTGGTGTCGTAGATGAGTATGTCCTTGACCGAAAGGAACTGCGGCTTGTTGTCCACGATGACGCAAGCATTCGGGGCGATGTTGCATTCGCAGTCGGTGAATGCGTAAAGAGCATCTATGGTCTTGTCCGGAGACACGTCGTTCGGGAGGTGGATTATGATGTCCACCTTATCGGTGGTCATGTCTTCGATTTTCTTGACCTTGATTTTCCCCTTGTCCTTTGCCTTCAGGATGGAGTCTTTGATCATCTCAGAGGTCTTCCCATAAGGGATTTCCGTTATGGCGACAGTATTCTTGTCGATTTTATCGATTTTGGCGCGGACTTTCACGCTTCCGCCTCTGGCTCCGTCCTTGTAATTGCTGCAATCGGCATAGCCTCCGGTAGGGAAGTCAGGATAAATCGCGAAATCCTTGCCTTGGAGAATGTCTATAGAGGCATCAAGGAGTTCATTGAAATTGTGAGGCAATATTTTGGATGCCATTCCCACGGCAATTCCTTCCGTGCCTTGAGCTAGGAGAAGAGGAAATCGAACCGGAAGCTCGGTCGGCTCCTGATTGCGACCGTCGTAGGAGGTCATCCAGTTGGTGATTTTCGGGTCGAAGACCACTTCCTTCGCGAATTTGCTCAGGCGTGCTTCTATGTAACGAGGAGCGGCGTTGGAGTCGCCTGTCAATATATTGCCCCAGTTTCCTTGGCAGTCAATCAATAAACCTTTCTGGCCAAGCTGCACCAGTGCTCCGAGAATAGAGGCATCTCCATGCGGGTGGTACTGCATGGCCTGACCGACGATGTTCGCCACCTTCGTGTAACTGCCATCGTCCATCTTGTACATTGCATGTAGCACCCTTCTCTGAACCGGCTTCAGTCCGTCTACTATATGAGGAACGGCCCTTTGCAAGATTACATAAGAAGAATAGTCCAAGAACCAATCCTTGAACATTCCAGATAACTTATATTTCTTGCTGTCCGAGCCTAGAAGCTTGTCGTATTTGCCAGACGTTCCGGCAGAATCATCTAGCGGTTCCTCGTTCAATTCATCATCCTCTTGCTGCTGCATGTCGTCCCACTCGTCAGTTGCCATATTCCTAAACCTCTGTCCTTTAATATAATATATTAATATAACTTATTCCTCGTAACCGAATTTCCTCAGCTCTTTCTTATCTTCCCTCCAATCCGGATCAACTTTTACGAACACGGTAAGGTAAACTTTTTTTTGGAAAAAATCTTCCATCTCGTGCCTTGC